>NZ_LBJX01000073.1:0-43395 GCF_028128895.1 Bradyrhizobium sp. CCBAU 11434 | reverse complement strand
TTGGCCCAAACGGTCGTTCGGTGAATAAGCCACTCTGAACCGTCTAAGGCAGTCCCGTAGATTTCGACCGTGAACGTCATTGACGTGAACGGGCCCATGCTGAACTGGTTCCCGGGCCAAGTCAGGAGCGCGCGATCTGTCTCGGCAGGGATGGCAATCGTGTCGACCCTCCGACAGGGCAAGCAGCGATACGCGTAGGGCTGCAACTCTATTTGACCCTTCGTCGAAATTGACAAGTTCATTCGGCTTCGTGCAAGCCGAGAGGGCTGGGGGTGCAGATGGGATGGATTGCGAATTGGCTTCGCCTGCCGGATGTCGGAGTGAGGCCACGGAAAGGCGCGCAGGTAGACCTGCTACGCTCTCCAAGCGCGGCGGCCGATGGCTAAAGCACAATCTTTTTCGTTTCCCAGGTGCGGTGTGGTCTCGCAAGCGCGGCTGCTTAGAATTGGCAGAGGGCGACGTGATCGCGCTTCATCTTGTCGTCGAGCGGCTGCGGGAAGCTGGGGTACGAGTGCGGTTCGACGGACGCCTGCGACGCTGGGACGGTGCGTCACCTGTTTGGACGTTGCTTGTGCGGGGAAAGCGCTAACGAAGAAGAAAGGGCCGCCTGATCGGACGACCCTTTCCGCTGGTCAAAATGATCGGTCTTAAATCCAGCCCCGGGTGAAATACGTTTAAGGATGAAATCTCGCTCCCGGACGTACGGATTGAAGCGGCAGATTGTTTCAGGATGATTTCGTCGCACATTAAATCGTTGTTCCGTCAGAGGAACACACGTCGGTGTGGCGATTTTAGCACGCCGCTGAATTACTAGCTGTACGGCATTGCTCTCGATTCCAGACTCAGACTTCTTTTGGTTGGGGTCGGAATTGGGGGGACTCGCGTGCACGGCGAAGCCGGATGCATCGTTTGCTGCCGAGCCAGAGCGCTGATTGCGCTTTTTCCGATGGCTGAAGGATGCGAGCTAAAGCTCTATGAATGTGCTGGCTGTGCTAGCAGCATGTGGCTAATCACTAGAGCATCGACGCCGAAGCGCGCGAGAGCAGAAGTGCAGTTCACGACAATCGACGCTGCGTTCGAGGCAGCGGCCTTCCAAGTACGCAGAAATCCTACCGCGCTGGTATAGGGATCGTGTCGACCCTCAGGCAGGGCAAGCAGCGGTAGGCATACACAGCCGGCAAACCTGCAATCTTTGGGAGTGTCGCAAGGTACTCCATGGGCCGCCTGCATTTGCCTGCAAATGAGAATAGGAGGATCGGCCCGCCTCATTCAAATGCCCTTAAAAAGCGGGCACCTTAAGGTTTTGGAATTCCGAGCGCACCTCCGGTCGAATACTGCCGATTATCGAAAATTGGCAGCATCTGCGGGGTCCGGGCTTTGCGCTCTGCGCATAGTAACGATGAGTTAGCTTGAACGTGGAACGTGAGAGAGTGCAGGCGCGTTCTGCTGGCCCCATCCTGCTGAACGCACCTTCTGGAAATGAAGCCCTAGCTCTGGCCGGAGCTAGGGTTTTTCCGTTTTCGGTTTGGCGTGGTGTCTCGGGACAGGCCGTCCTGCAGGCGATCACTTCTTCTTCGGGTTCTTGATACCGGCTGGCACATAAGCCTTCGGCGGCCACTTCCGAAACTCAACGCCTGTCTCTGTGAAGACGACACCCGCTGCGGCTAGCTCGCTCATTAGAACCAACAGCGTCGCTTCATGCGGCTCGCGCTTGCCAGTTTCAAGATCGGCTAGCGTGCTGCGATGTATCTTGCAGCCTTTGGATAGGTAATCCTGCGACCAACCAAGCAACCCGCGCGCGGCCCTAATCTGCGCTGCCAACAGGGAGAAATCTCGCTCAACCATTATTTCTGCGGACACATTGAAATCCGACCAATCGTCGGATAATGAATCGGACGATTATTGGAGAAAATATGCAGCCAAATCAATTGCCGACACCGGCCAATAACAATGTTTCTCCGGCCTTTTTGTTTGCCGGGAGCGCCGTCTTAGATGCTCACCTGGAAACCGCGTTGGATCAGTTCGTAATTGCGCTCGCCCGCAACCAAGCCCGTATCGACCACCTTCAGGCAATGAGCGCAGCCGATGACAACACGATCCACTAAGCGGGCCGCGATCTACTCGCGTTATTCGTCTGACTTGCAAAACGATAGGTCTATCGAAGACCAAATTGCTGTCTGCGAAAAGTTTGCAGCGAAGCAGGGCTGGAAGGTCGTAGGAAACTTCTATGATCGCGCCGCGTCGGGTGCTTCGATTTTTGGTCGGCCCCAGTTCGCAAAGATGGTCAGTGAAGCGCACGCAGGATCGTTCGATATTATCCTATCGGAAGACCTAGACAGACTGTCGCGTAGCCAGTCGGATATTGCACAGCTATTCGAAGATATGAATTTCGCGGAAGTGGAGATTCATACGATGGCTGACGGTCTGATCAATGAAATGCACATTGGTGTCAAAGGCACCATGAGCGCCTTGTTCTTGAAGGGGCTTGCTCAGAAGGTTAGGCGCGGACTCGGTGGCGTAGTTCGTCAGGGGCGTAGTGCGGGCGGCGATCTATACGGCTACACACCACGAAAGGGCGAAGCCGGCGTTCTCGATATCAATCCGGAGACCTCCGCAATCGTGCAGCGCATCTTCGAAGAATACGCTGCCGGTTCGTCGCCGCGCGCCATAGCTGCAGGGCTGAATGCGGACAACATTCCCGCGCCTCGTGGCGGTAAGTGGAACGCTTCCACGATCAACGGCAACACCGCGCGCGGGCAGGGCTTACTTCTAAACGAGCGGTACGTGGGTCGTGTGGTTTGGAACAAGAGGCGGTCGATTAAAGACCCAAAAACCGCGCGACGCGTGACCCGAACCAATCCTGAAAGCGAGTGGGTTGTTCAGGAGGTGCATGCGTTGCGCATCCTTGACGACGAACTGTTCGACGCGGTCCGAGCACGACGCCTTGAGGCTGGAACGCCTGCCTCTCGCAGGCGGCCTAAGTCTACCCGCCTTCTGTCTGGTTTGCTCTGCTGCGGTGCCTGCGGTTCCGGCATGTCGTTGATGGGCCATGACCGCTCCGGCCCGCGCGTCCAATGCACGCGCCATCGGGAAAGCGGTTCCTGCGACAACGGCACGCGGTACTATGTCGAGAAAATCGAGGGGCTTGTTCTTACCCGGCTGAAAGCGCAGATCGACAACCCCAAGCAAATGGGCAAGTTTGTCGAAGCCTATCTCGCCGAGAGGAGGGCGCTATCCGCGAGCGCGCGCCGCGATAGGACAAAGATCACGGCGCAGATTGTGGGCTGTCAGAAGGCAATCGACAACTTGATTGCCGCCGTCGAGAAGGGGCTCCTCGGAATGGAGGAAATTGCTTCTCGGCTGGAGCCTCAACGCGCTGAGAAGGCGCGGTTAGAGCGGGAGTTGGCAACGGCAGACGAGAAGATCGTTTCGGTAGACCTGCATCCCACTGCCGTGGCTCGCTTTAGGCAGAATTTGGAGCAAATCGCCGGTGCTGGGGATCGCGCAGACCCTCAAATCGCGGCCAGCTTTCGGGAGCTAGTTGAAAGCGTCGTGGTGCTGCCCAGAAAGCCCGGTGAGCCTTACACAGTGGAAACCCGTGGCCGGCTGGCAGCATTGATTGGGGCGCCCGTTGGGCGCCCTGAGGCCGTGCAGGCGGCCTTAACTATGGGGGGCAGATCGGCCCGCATAGGTAAGTCCGTTGTGTCGGCTAAACCAATGGTGCCGGCTGAGGGGATTGAACCCCCGACCTTCGGTTTACAAAACCCATCAGGCCCGTCGATCTGCAAACACAAAAGCCCCTGCAGCGCAGGGGCTTTTTGCGTTTTCAGGCCTTCGAAACCGCAGCCTCAGATCCTGAATTTGATCCTGTTTGGGTTCGGCCGAGCATGACGCGCTGCTTCTCCTCGGGCGTCAGATAGGCCAGATACATCTCGGTGGTCTTGACCGAGGTGTGGCCTAGCCGCTGCTGCAAAATGTAGATGGAGCGGCCGCTTTTCAGCCAAAGAACGGCGTGCAGGTGCCGCAGATCGTGGAAGCGGAAGGGGCGAAAATCCTGATCCTGTTTTTGGGCCTGGGCGGCGACGCGTTTGACCAGGCGATCGAAGTTCAGGTTTGAATAGCGCTCCGCCGGCCGCTGGCCGAGCCTGGAGCGTGTCTTCGCCTCGCGCCGGTGCCAGAACAGGGCCTTGGTCTCGATCGACGCCGGCAGCGTCGACAGCGTCGCCCAGCCATAGTCCTCGCCGTCGTCGACCAGGTCGATGACGCGCAGCTTGCTGCGCTTGCCGACGATCGTGAGCTGCCTGCGGTCGCGATCGAGGTGGCGCCGATCGGCTTTGACCAGCTCGTCATAGCGCGCGCCGGTCTTCATGGCGGACACGATCAGCGCGGCCTTCAGGCCCGGCGCCGCATCGATCACCATCTGCACATGCGCGAGCTCCGGCAGCACGATGGGATCGCGGCGCTCCTTCAGGCGTGACTTGCGCCGGCCGGCCGGCTTCAGCCAGGCCATCACCGGATTGTCGTTGCGCCAGCCTTCGTCGACGCACCAATCCATCACCGAGGACAGCGCGGTGAGATCCCGCTTGATGGTGGCGATCGAGGCGGTGACCGGATGCTTCCGGTTGGTCGGCACGCGCGCGACAGTCTGGCGATCGCGGACGATGTCGCCGATCAGCCTGGTGTCGATCTCGTCGACATAGAGGCCTTCCAGATGCCCCTGCAGCGTCGCCAGCGAGCTCGCATAGCGCGTCAGCGTCTTGGGGCTGATCTGGGAGGCGATGAAGGTGGCCCAGCCGTCCATGGCCTCGGCAAAGGTCCGCCGCGCGTCGCCGTAGCGGAACAGCGCTACCTGGCGGTCGCGCTCCGTGCGGCGGCGAGCTGCCGCAATTTTTGGATCGTCTGTCCGTAGTGACCATTTGAGGTCCTGGCCGCCGACCTGGACGCGGCCATAGAGGACGTCACCACGCCAGAAACAGCCCTTCGGGGCTTTAGGTCTCGTGCTCTTTGGCATGCGGCCTCCTCGCAAGCTCGCTGGTAATCCTGCAGCAGTGCGAGGTCAAACGTCCAGATGCCCCGGGGCTTGGCCGCCCCCGGGATTTCGCCGCGCTGGGCCATGTCCCGTACCGTGCGCGCCTCGAGGCCGAGCAGGGCGACGGCATAGGCGACCTTGACGCGCTCGGCGGGGGGCGGGGGCATCAGACCTCCGCCCGGGGCGTCTGGCCGAGCGGCGCCTCGATCACCTGCACGGCGATGCGGCGGCACAGCTCGCCGGTGTCGTCCATCACCCGCGCCATCACATCTTCGCACCGGCCGAGCGGCAGAGCGAGGCCTGCGCGGGCAAGCTCGACCTGGAGGATCATCGCCATGGCGGTGGTGGCGCGCGCGGGGGTGATGCTCATGCGGCGCTCCTCTGCATCGGCCGCCAGGAGCGGCGGACGCCGCCTTGCGGCCTGGCCCTCACGATCATCTCGCCCGTGTCGGATCGAACATGAGCGAATTTGTGCGTCATCAGATGGCCGCCTTCCGCGATCGACCACAGCAGCCCTTCGGCCTCGAGCAGCTGCAGCTGGGCACGCACCGCGTCGACCGACCAGCGCTCCAGCAAGCCGGCGATCTCGCGCGCCGACAGAAAACCTTCCCAGCGCAGATAGACCAGCGCCGTGCGCAGCAGCGGATAGCTGTCAGGCTGCCGCATCGGAGCCTCCTGCCATGGCCTCGGTGACCGCGGCCTGCCGGGCCGCGACCAGCGCATCGTCGGCAAGCGCGAGCACGTCGCCATAGCGAAAGCCGTGCGCCGTGAGGATGCGGATGGCCTCACGCTCGGTTTCGGGAATGCCGGCCTTGCGCAGCTGCTCGGCCATGGCGGCGACGATGTCCTTGGCGTTGGCTGGCTTCATGGCAGGCTCGAGGTAATGATTGTGTCGTCTGGGAGCTCGGCGAGACGTTCGATCAGGTTGCGAAGACGTTGGCTGAATGCTGCGCCCTCCCTGAACCATTCCTCGATCTCGGCCGCATCGAGCGTGTCCGGCATGGCAACCGTCGGCACCTCGCAACCCGCAGCTCGAATGGTGCGGATGTTGTGCTGGAAGCGCCGCACGCGTTCGTCCATTGGCAATTCGGGGCCGTGTCGCAGCAATTGGTCCTTTGGCCAGCTCGTCATGCCACCACCTCCGCCATCTGCTTGTCCTGCCGCCGCTGCGCGACGATGCGGGCGGCATCGGTGTGGGCTTTCAGCTGCGCACCGGTCCAGCCCATCCGGATCAGGTCGCCGAAGACGACGCCGTCGTTGCGGGTGGTCTGCACGATGAAATCGTCGGCGAGCTGGCTGACAGCCGCCGGCCCGTCGAGGTCGGCGCGACAGGGCGGCAGTGCGCTGGGGGCGAGGCGCTCCGCCAAATCAAGCTTCTGCCGCTCCGCCTCGGCCTGCTCGGCGAGCTCGGCTTCATAGGCGCTGCGGGCGGCGAGGCAGGAGTGAAGCGAGGCGCCGCGCAGCATGCGCCGGCCGGTTTCATCCATCACCGGCAGGACGTGGCGGCCGGCTTTCGGGTGCGCAAGATCGAGGAATCGGCGGATGTTCGGCAGCCAGGCGAGGCTGTGCAGCTTCAGCTGATACTTGAAATCGCTTTCTGAAATGTCGGTGGTGGTGGCCTGGCGCGGCATGTCCGTCTCCCGTTGGCGAAGCGGGAGGGAATGTCGATCTCTACATGAAAGATGTCAACATGAATTATGTTGAATGCCACCAAGCGCCGACCATCGCCGCGATCAGAAGCCCGGCCAGCGCCAGGATCCAGAGCTTGACGATGATGCCGCCGCCGGCCCGGACGGCACGGTCGAAGCGCTGGCCAGCGGTGGCCGGCATCGTCCAGCCGATGATGATTCGCACGGCCGCCATGATCAGCGCCAGCATGATCGAGCCGACGGCGATGACGACCAGCGCGCCCATCAGCTGGTGCCTTTCAGCGCCCGCTGCAGCAGCCGGCGCTTGCCGGCGGCATCCAGGCTCTTCCACTTGCCGCGGCGCACGACCGAATGCACCTCGGTGGCGCTCGCGATCTTGACGTTGCGCATCACCGGCGCGTTGAAGCTCTCGAGGTCGAACTGGCCCTTGCGCGCGCCATGCACGATGCGCTTCAGGAACCGGTTTCCCTCCGACGTGGTCACCAGGCTTTCGAAGTTGAGCAGCTCGAACGGCGGCTGCTCGCGCTTCAGCACGATGATGACGTCGCCGTCATCATAGCGCGGGAACATGGAATCGCCGGAAACGCGATAGGCGGCGGCGTTGTCCGGCAGCGGGAAGGGGACCTCGATCTCCTCGAGACCGTCCGGGCCGACATTCTCGGCGCTGGTGTCGATGACGCCGCCGGCGCCGACCAGGCCCTCGACGATGACGACGTTGCGCCGGGCCTGCGAACCCTCCTCGGTCAGCAGCCAGCTGGCCGTGACCTTGAAGGCGCGGGCATACTTCTCGGCGACATCCACAGAAAATTCGTTCTGCCCGTTTTCGTGCGCGGCATAGGTCGACGCCGGCCAGCCGAACTTCTTCGCCGCAGCCATCGCCGAGCTAAATCCAGCCTTTTTTCGCGCCGCGCGCAGTCGCTCGCCCATGGTGTCCATGGGGCCATAATCACAAATCGTGTTGACACAAGTCATGTTGACCGCATCAACACGAATCATGTAGGCCGTTGACATGGCACAAGCTGATTCGCGCATCATCGGTTCGGGCACCGCCGCTTCAGACAAGACGGTCGCCGACGTGTTCGCCGTGTTCGGCGGTCCGGCGGCATTCGCCCGCACCTTCGGTCTGAAGAATCCTTCGACGGCTTCCGAGATGAAGCGGCGCGAGAGCATCTCGGTTGGCCTTTGGCCGGCGATCGTGGCCGAGGGCGCGGCCCTCAACGTCGAGTGGCTGACCTATGAATGCCTCACGCTGATGCACGCCAAGACCTCGCTGCTGGCTGGAGAAATCCGATGAGCCGCACCCTATGTTCCCGCTTCGGAACCCGCGAGGCGGCAAGCGCCCCAATTCGCGGCAAATTTAGCCCTGTGGATATCTCGCTTTCCCGAATTAGACGGGCGTTGAGGGCCACTGTGGACGGCTGTGGAAAACACGTTCCCGGCCTGCATTTCAAGGGGTTTTCGAACATCGGCGCGCCGCGCCTGACCGACATTCGCGAGGGGCCGACGATCTAGCCCTTCGCCCGCCTCAGTAACCACCACGCGTTTCGCATCCACCAGCGCCGGACCTCATCCGGCGAACGAGGAGACGTGTCTCATGATCATGGCGAAGCTCCTGATCTCGCTCGCATTGGTTTTCATCGCGCTCAGTTTGGCATCCGCGATGACGCTTGGCCGACGGTCGCGACAGCCGTCGGCCAAGCACCCTTCGTTCGGCTACGCGCGCGCCGAGCTCGAGGCGCTGACATCGCGCGCCGATGCGCGGGCCGCGGCCGATCCGCTTGGTTTAAGGCGCCCTCTCTTTTTCAGCTCCGCGCGGTCGCCCTCCGCCGGTGAGGCGGACGGCGGGGGCCTGGTGCAGCCGGGGTACTCCGCCGTCCGCAGTTTCTCGGTGGTCAGGGGAGGGCGCGATGGCTGAGATCGCGTTTGCCACCCATCGTATCGCCAACATGCTGGCCGTGCGCGCCATGCGTCACGCCGCGGACTTCCGGGCGAGTAAGGACGATGCGGCCGCGCTCGCCGCCCATGCCGACAGGCTGCAGCTGGATCTGATGATCGCCGATCCCGCATCGAGCAGCCTGCTCGATCCCGTGCGGCTGCTCAACGTCGCCATGATGCGGACGGCCCGCGCCTATCTCGCCGACCCGCAGTCCGCGCTGGACAGCCGGGCGTGGCGCTGGCTGCAGGTGATGAACTCGCTGGTCGAGCTCGTCGACGATGAGCGCAGGCGTTTCGCGCGCGAGCACGAGGTCTCGGCATGAGGACCCTCTCGCGCACGCTCAATGATCTGATCCTTGTCGTCGAGGACACGCTGACCAGGCCGGCGCGGTACCAGACCATCGTGGCCGACCGGAAGTTTCCCGATCTCGCCGCCGAGATCCGCGTGTTCGACGCCAAGCCCGCCGAGCACGCCCGCTGCACCAACGCCGCGATGGCGATCGTGCATCTGCTGGAGGCCTTCTACGCCAGCGATTGCGAAGCAACCTCGCCCTGGCTCTCGGCCGTCGGCGCGGCGCTCCCTCTGCTGCGGACGGAAGCCTGGCAGGCCCTGCGCAACGAGAAGGCGCAATCGGCGCCGGAGGAGTACCGGCGATGAGGCGGATCTATGTGGCGTCGTCCTGGCGCAACTCCTATCAGCCCGATCTGGTTGCGCACCTGCGTATGGTCGGCCATCAGGTCTACGACTTTCGCAACCCCTTCAACGGTATTCCCGGCTTTGCCTGGTCGGAAATAGATCCGCAATGGCAGGCTTGGTCGGCGGAAGAATATCGCCGGCTTCTGACGACGTCGCCAATCGCCGCGCGCGGATTCGTGAACGACAAGCGCGCGATGGAATGGGCCGACACGTGCGTGCTGGTGCTTCCGTGCGGCCGCTCGGCCCACCTTGAGGCCGGCTGGTTCTGCGGCCAAGGCAAACGCTGCATCATTCTTACCCGCGACGGTGAAGAGCCCGAGCTGATGGCCCTGCTCGCGACCGACATCTGTGTCTCCGTCCAGGAAGTGCTGGAGGCGCTGAAATGAACGCGCCAGCTCCGATGTCCCAGGCCGAGTTCGACCAGTGCTGCGGCCAGTGCCTCGCTGGCGTTGCGCTCGATCATTACGGCGCGATGGAGAGCGTTGCGCTCGATCGCGTCTGTGAAAATTGCCCGTTGATCTCGGCGTCGGCGGAGTCGATCGAGAAGGCGCTGAGCGAGGCGAGGGCGCAATGACACACGACCCCGATCACCCCGACACCGTCAGGCTCGTCGAGGCGCGGCTTGAAGTCGCGCTGCATGCGGCGCGATCGAATGCACTCGGCATGCCGTCATCGGTCGAAACGCTGCGCGCCATGCTCGACCGCGCCGGCCTCGCGCTGGTGCCGAAGGACAAGACCGGAGGAGGGCGGTGATGGCGCAAGCGTCTAAACTTCGCGCTATAAAGGCAATGAGCGTGCCGGATCTGAAACCTGCGACCGAGTTTGGGCCGAAGCCCCGAGCAAAATGGGTGGCACCAACCAGCTTGATGGTCGATGGCACCTATCAGCGTGATCTCTCCGAGCGATCGATCAGGTTGATCCGCCGCACCATCGAGACTTTCCGCTGGAACCGCTACAAGCCGCCGATCGCGGTGCAGACCGGGCCTGCGACGCTGCATGTGATCGATGGACAGCACACCGCGATCATCGCAGCGACCCTGAAGATTCCGGAGATCTTGATCCTCATCGTCGGCGCCGAGAGCGTCGACGAGCGGGCGCGGGCCTTCGTCGGCCACAATCTCGACCGCATCAAGGTTACGCCATTCGACATCTATCGGGCACTCCTGGCCTCCGGTGATGAAGATGCCGTCGATGTCGACAATGTCTGCAAACGAGCCGGAGTCCGCATTCGGGTGATCTCACCGTCGTCGGCGATCGCCGAAGGCGATACGGCCGCGCTCGGCCTGGTGCGCCGGCTCGTCAAAAAGCGCGGCGTCGTTCCGGCGCGCAAGGTGCTGCAGTGCTTGGTCAAGGCCAAGCGAGCGCCGATCACTGGGGCCGAGATCCTCGCCTCCGAATACATCCTTTGCGAGGAGCGGAAGAACATTGATCTCGATGCTCTGACGGCAGCGATGCGGATTGAGGGGACTGACGGACTTCTAAGGGCGCACGCCAAGGCCAAGACCGAGGGGCAGCCGATCTTCCGTGAAGTTGCAAACCGCTGGCTCCGCAGGATCGATCGGAGCCATGACGCATGAGTACGCTGCGCGACGACCTTGTCGAAAGGCTGGAGCAGGAGAACGACGAGCTCCGCGAGCGCATCCGCGTGCTCGAGGAGATGGTCGGGATTCGGATCGAGGTGCCGCTCGTTTTCGGCCTCACCAGCCACGAGGCCATGCTATTCGGGCTGCTGTTGAAGCGCGATCTCGTCACCAAGGAAATGGCGATGGTTGGTCTCTACGGCGACCGACCGAACCTCGATCCCGAGATCAAGATCGTCGACGTCTATGTCTGCAAGGCCCGGAAGAAGCTGAAGCGTTTCGGTGTCGAGATCGAGACGGTATGGGGGCGCGGTTATCGCCTATCGGCCGAATGCAAGTCGATTGCGCAAGGCCTCCTCGACCAGGCGAGGCCAGCATGACCCTGCTTGCCGCCTACGATCGCGCCCGAGCCGCGCTGGTTGAGGCCAGAGAGGTCAGGGACGTCCTGGAGATCCGGCTGCAGCTCGAGCACGTCAAGCTGCATGCGAAGAGTGTGCAGAACCGCGAGGTGCTGATTGAGGCGACGGTGCTGCAGATGGAGGCCGAGCGCACGCTGGGCGGCATGCTGCGTCAGCTGCTCGCATCCGGCCAGATCGCGGAGGGCCGGCGGCCGAAGGGCGACACAGCGCGCGTCACGCTCGAGGAGATCGGCATCGCGCGCAAACTGTCGGCGCGGTCGCAACAGGCCGCCGCGATGCCGGCGGCGGAGTTCGCCGCGCTGTGCCAGGCGACGCGCGAAAAACTGTTCGCCGGCCGCGCCATCCTGGTCGATCCGATCGACAATGCCGGCATCATCCATGGCGCCCGGTCGATCATGTCCAGCCGGATTGAGCCCGACGACAGCCTGGACTATTTCCCGACGCCGCCATGCGCCACGCGGGCGCTGATCGAGATCGTGCTGCCGCACCTGAAGGTGACCGTGTCCGATGCCAGGGCGCGCGAGCCGGCCTGCGGCGAGGGGCACATTGCCGAGGTGCTGCGCGAGTATTTTGCCGAGGTGTTCGCCTCCGACATCTTCGACTACGGCTACGGCGACGTCGCAAACTTCCTCGACGAGCACACCAGCCAGACGGCCGACTGGTTCATCACCAACCCGCCGTTCGACGACAAGGCAGAAAGCTTCCTGACCCGCATGCTCGCGCTCGCCCGCGTCGGGGTCGCCATGTTCGTCCGGCTGCAATGGCTGGAAGGCGAGGGGCGCTATGAGCGCATCTTCGATCCCGCCATGACGCCGCCGACCTGCATCGCCTTCTTCTCGGAGCGCATCGCGCTGTGCAAGGGCCGCTGGGATCCCGAAGGCGGCACCGCCACGGCCTACATCTGGCTCGTCTGGATCAAGGGCCGCAAGCCGCAGGCGCCGTTCTGGATCCCGCCTGTCGTCGTCGCAGAGCTGACCAGGGCCGACGATGCGGAGCGGTTCACCACAAACCCAGTGACGCGGAGGGTGGCGGCATGACGGCGGCTACGATTGAGCCCCATCGCTTCCGGCCGCGGCTCTGGCGCGATCGCGATGCCTGGAGCGAGCACGAGGTGCGGCCCTGCGGCGTGCGCGGCGAGCTCGGCTGGCTCGGTGTGCCGCCGGCGCCGGATCTCAGCGACTGCCTGGTCGCACGTCCCCGGCCCCATCTTCTCGCGATCTGGGAGCCGATCCTGACCAAGGCGCCGGGCCCGCATTTGGCGCAGGCATGGTGCTGCTACATCAACACCGTGATCTTCTATCACAGGCCCTACATCGTGCGGCCATGGCGCAGGATCTACGAAAGCCACGGCCGTCTCACGCATTGCTCGCCCGGCGGCGGCTTCGAGGAGTGGGATCAACTCGAGACCCGCTTCCGATGGGACGAATGCGTGTCGTTCAAGGGCGACGTCTTCCAGGTCAGTGGCGGCCGCGTGCTCTGGGCCAACGCCCCGGGCGAGCCCCGACGCTGGTGGATGCGCCGCGGTGCACGCCGGATCCGGCAGGAGCGGGCGGCATGACCCATCGCCAGCGCCCTGCCGATCGCCGCGCCCATGAAACCATCGCCATCGAGCACGGCAACCAGCGCTACAAGATCGGCCTCGGCCGCGAGCTGCAGCCAGGACAGACGCTTGGCCCGATCGTCGAGGTGTTCCTCAACGCGCAGAAGGTGAACTCGTCGCTCGACGTGCTGGCCTCCGACGGCGCGATCCTGATGTCGCTGCTGCTGCAGCACGGCTGCCCGCCCGACGTCATTTGCCATGCCATGAAGCGCAACCCCAATGGCACGCCGGCGTCACCGCTCGGTGTGGCGGCCAGTTACCTCATTGAACAGTCCGAGCAGGCTTCGCGCAGCGATGCCGTCGCCAACGGCAATCAACCCAAGGGAGACTGACAGTGCGATCGATTTACCTGAAGGTGCCCATCAAGAACCTCCGTCCAGGTCACGAAGCGCCGAACCATCCTGGCAATGCGCGCGTCACCGGCCGCGAGGACGGCATAGCGGAGCTCGCTGCGCACATTCACGCCCGCGGCAAGATCGATGATCTCCTGGTCTATGACGACGGCGTGCCCGACATCTATTTCGTCGCCAACGGCAACCGTTCGCTGGCTGCGCTGCGGATGATCTATGGCGAGGAGTCCTCTGAGCTGGTCGATTGCAAGTTGACCACGGCCGAGCGGGCTTTCGAGGACTCGCTGGCCGTCTCGGTGACGGCGAAGAAATTCCATCCGGTCGACGAATTCGAGGCCTATGCCCGACTCAAGACCGAGCACGGCAAGAGCGAGGAGGAAATCGCCCGGCAGTACGGCATGACCACCCGCGAGGTGCAGCAAGCGCTCGCGCTCGGCGGCAGCCTTTCGCCGCATGTGCGCGATCTCTGGCGGCAAGGCAAGATCGATGCCGAGGTGGCGCATGCCCTGCCGATGGTCGGTGACCATAAGGCCCAGGACGCCTTGCTCAAGAAGCTGGAACCCGAGGGCGATTACGAGGATCTGTCGGCCTGGCGCATCAAGAACGAACTGAAGATCGATGACGCCGGCAAGCTTGTCGAATTCGTCGGCGTCGAGCAGTATGTCAAGGCCGGCGGCAAGGTCACGCTGGATCTGTTCGGCGTCGACCACAAGGTGTCCAACGCCAAGCTGGCCAAACGTCTCGCTGACGAAAAGCTGCAGGAGGAATGCAAGGCACTCATGGCGGCCGGCTGGAGCTGGGCGCTGCCGCAGGATGCGGTGAAGAATTTCCGGCAGAATCATTCACCGCTCAATATCGCGGACGCCGAACCGACCGCCCAGGAGAGGGTTGAGCTCGATCAGCTCGAGGCGATCCTGCCTGAAGATCCGCTTTACGATGATCCCATCCCTTACGGGGCGATGACTGGCAGGCAGCGCGCGGCGTACCTGCGCAAGCGCCAGATCGAGCAGGATATTCAGCAGCGGCCGTTCACTCCAGCGCTGCGGGAAAAGGCCGGGTGCTTCGTCTCGATCGACGATGACGGGTTGCTGGAGATTTCCTACGGCTGGGTCAAGGCCGCAGAGAAGGCAGCGGCCGCGCGCGCGGTCAAGCGAGCCGACGCCGACGCCGCGGCCGATCATGGAGAGGGTGTCGGCACGGCCGCGAGCCGGAAGCCGGCGCCGGAGCCGACCGATATCTCAAATGCCCTGCGCGATCGCCTCGAGGCGGTGCTGATCGACGCGACCAAGGATGCGCTGCTGGCCGCGATCGACACCGAACTGCTCAAGTCGCCGCTGTCACACATCCTGGCGCGGCTTGTGTCGAGCCAGATCAATGTCAACGGGATGTCGGTTCATATCTATAGCCACGGCACCAAGGACAAGCTGCCTGCGATCCGTGAGGCTCTGCCGGCGATCCTTGTCAATGGAGCGATCGCCAAGCGCTTCGATGCCGAGGATTACTTCAAGAACGCGCCGAAGAAGCTCGTCACCAAGGCGATCGCGGAGACCATCAATGCCGACGAGGCGCGCAAGGCCGGCGCCGGCAGCAAGGCCGACCTGGTCAAGTTCGCCATGACAAACGTCGCCAAGGCCGGCTGGCTGCCGAAGGAGCTGCGCACGGTGCACTACGTCGCGCCGGCGGCGAAGAAGGCGGCTGGTAAGGCCAAGGCACCGGCGAAGACCGCGGTGGCCAAGGTCGCGAAGAGGGTGGCTAAGAAGCCCGCCAAAAAGCCGGCGAAGAAGAAGTAGCGCCATGGCGGGCGAGGCGCATGACGGCGTGGTGGAGTTTCGGCCCGAGACGATCGGGCGCGAGGTGATCCTGCTCGGGCGCGTCCAGGTCGGCGAGATCATGCGCAACGATGGCGCGCGCCACCAGGCCTGCTTTCGCCTGATGCTGCCTGAGGCCTCGGCGTCGACGACCTGGCGCCCGGCGCGCGACGTCGTCGAGGCGCGGCGCCTGGCGCTGATCAAGATCAACGATTGGCTCAACGCGGCCGGGCTGGTGCCGGCGGGAGGGGCGTGATGGCGGAAGATAGGTTAGTCGCTCACTCATCTGCCGAAACCGTGCAGGCGCGAGGCTTGGAACCTATCCTCAGCAGCTTAATGCTTGCCACCCTTGACCGCGCCACGACATCCCGTCCAGCGCTTCGCGCGAAGTTCGCTGAAATCCTTCGGGGCCAGTTACGCGGTGAACCGCAGTCACCGCGCGTGTCGCTTCTCGACGACGAGTTGCTGATTGAATGGGGCCGTCCGGACGTCGCCATCTCCATTGACGACGACGGTTTCGGCTACGCGGTCCGACGCGGCGATCAGTTTGAACCCGGCGTTTCCGATAAATGGTCAGGTGCCGTCAGCGAAATCCGCGCGGCACTCGCGCTCTCGCGCCCAAATGGGTGATCGATGAAGCCGCCAGGCCCCGCCACGCTGTTCAAGATGCAGTATCACGCCCAGCTCGAGGTCGAGCGGATCGAGATCGGCCAGGACGCGCTGGTCGCGGAAGGCCTGCTGAAGGAGCCAGACGCCAGCATCGTCGAGCGCCGCGATGCCTTTGCCGGCATCGTGCGGCTGCTCGACATGATCCAGAGCGATCCGGTCATCCTGGAGCAGCTCGACTACCGCAAGAAGTTTGCCGCGAAGTTCAGTGCAGAGAAGGCGGCCGCTGCGATCGAGGCCGGCGCCGGCGCGATCGAAATCGAGGCCGACGAATGAGCCGCCTCACCACCGCCGAGCTCGACGACATCAAGGCGCGCAACCCGATCGCCGAGATCGCGGCCGGCTACACAAAACTGCGGCGCATGGCGGGGCGGCTGGTCGGGCCGTGCCCGATCTGCGGCGGCCGAGTCACGTCCAGTCGCTTCGAGGTGTTCGAGAAGGATGCGAGCTGGGCCTGCGCGGTGTGTCCTGACGGCGGCGACGTCATCCGCCTGGTCGAAAAGGTCGAGGGTTGCGACTTCAGGGGCGCGATCGAGCGGTTAGGCGGCCGGCGCGAGATCGATGCCGCGCAGGCCAGGCGCCTATTCGAGGCGCGCGAGAAGAAACGCATGGCGCGCGATGCGGCGAGCGAGAAGTATCGCGAGGCCGAGCGCAAGCGGCTGTGGCAGGCATGGTCGAAGGCGGAGCCGATTCACGGCAGCGTGGCCGAAGTTTATCTCGCCGCGCGCGGCCTGCAGCTGCCGATCGCCTGCTCGGGGCTGCGCTTCAATCCGCATGCGCCCTATTTCCACGGCGAGGAGGTCGACGGACACGGCCGCAAATCGCCCGTTGTGCTGCACAAAGGTCCGGCGATGCTGGCCGCCTTCATCCGGCCGGACGGCAAGTTCGGCGGGCTGCATACCACCTATCTCTCCTCCGAGGATTCGCCGAGGAAGATCGAGCTCAATGATCCTGAGACGGGCGAGCTGCTCAACGCCAAGAAGATGCGCGGCTCCAAGGCCGGCGCCCATATCGCGATCGTAATGCGCGATGCGCCGGCGCGATTGATCGTCGGCGAGGGGATCGAGACGGTGCTGGCGGTCTATACCGCATGGGCGGAAGCGGGCCGCTCGATCGAGGACACCGCCTTTTGGGCCGCCGGCGACCTCGGCAACATGGCCGGCCGCGCGATCAAGTCGGTGCCGCATCCGACCCTGACGCACCCCAACGGCCGCACCATGAGCGTGCCGAACGACATGCCGGATCCCGATGATCCGGGCCTGTCGATTCCGGACAGCGTCACCGAGCTGATCCTGCTCGGTGATGGCGACAGCGAGCCGGTGCTGACCAGGTTCGCCATGCTGCGCGCGGCCAGGCGGTACAGCCGGCCGGGCCGGGTCATCCGGATTGCGATGGCGCCGGCGGAGATGGATTTCAACAACGTGCTTCAGGCGCGGGAGGTTGCGTGACCAAGCGTGCGCTTTACTTCGGCTGCCGCAATGAGTGCGGTCACTACCTTCACGAAGGCACCCGCGTCATCTGGGATCCTCCGCGGGAGTGCGATTGGTGGACGTTGGCGTTGATGGATGGCGGGCTTCTCAAGAACGGCAAGCATCGCGACGTCTATGACGGCAGGGTGTTCTGGACCTGCGGCGGCCGCGACGATCTCTGGTATGCGTTCTTTTGGTGGGACAATAGCGTCGATTGCCGTGGCGCCTCCAACTCCGGCTTTTACGTCGGCGGATTCGGTCCGGAGGTGCTGACGCCTGAGACGGCGCGCGAGAACGCGAAACTGGCGTTTGCCTATGCCTGCGAGCAATACCCATGGGTGGTCAAGCGCCAGCATCATCCCTTGGTGCTGCAAGCATGACCACAGAAGCCGTCCTCGAACTGATCGACGCTGCGCCTGAATTCGCCGAGCCAGAACCATTGTCGGCCGAAGATCTGCGCCGCGCCGGCCTGGCCGAACTCACCAGCGCGCTGGCACAGCTGCGCGCGGCCGAGAGCGAGGCGCGCGAGCCGACCCTGCGCGCGATCGCCGAGCAGCTCGGCCAGCTGGTCGGCGCCGGCGCGATCGTCGAGGCCTTCGCCAAGGCTTCGCTCGAGGAGGCGGCCGCCGGCGCCGGCCTGATCCGCGATCTCGGCGCCAGGCCCGTCAAGGCGGCGATCGCGGCCGGGCTGAAGGTCGGCAAGAGGGCGCCGCGAGATCTCATCGCACTCGCTGCCGCGGCCGCGGGGGATTCTTTTCAAAGCCAGCTGCGCCCGGGCGAAGCCCGGAATAGCGCAGCTGACCGCCTGTCTTCCTTCTCCGGCGACGAGGCGCCGCCAGGCACAACCCTCGCATCTTCCTTTTCGTCCTCTTCGTCCCCCCGGTCCCCCCTTGGGGGCGAGAGCGAAGAAAGCAAAACCCTCGCAAACGAGGATGATGACGGCGAGGATCTGCCGCCGGCGGACGAGATCAGCGCGGAGACGTTCCGGGAGTGTGCGGCGCTGGATCAGTCCGATGTCGATAACGGCAAGCGGCTGATCGCCTATTTCGGGCGCGACCTCCTGGTGCGGCAGGAAGACGATGTCGCCGCCGGGCAAATGCTGGCCTGGACCGGCACGCATTGGGATCTCGCCGGCGGCGAGGCGCTGGCGCATCTGATCGGCCAGCGCGTCGGCGACATGATCAAGCTCGAGGCCGATTATCTCGAGCTCACGCCATCGGAAGCGCGCGCCGTGGCCGCGGCCGATGCGGCGGCCAAGGAGCTGAAGCAGCTCGGGCCGCCCGATGCGCCGGAAGCGTTTGCACGCATCGAGCAGCTCGAGGACATCATCGCCGCCGGCAAGAAGGCCCGCACGGCGCTGTCGACGCGCAAGACCAACCGCCGCAAATGGGGTGTCTCCACCAAGAACGCGGGGCGGATCGCAGCGATGTTGAAATGCGCCGCGCCGCATCTGCGCCGGCATCCCGACGCCTTCAACGCCGATCCCTTGAAAGTGGCGACGCTGTCGCACACGCTGACCTTCGTGCCCGTCATCGATGAGGAGGATCCGGAGGAGGGCGGCGGCCGTCTCCTGGTTGACCGCGAGAATGGCCGGGTGCAATACCGCCTGCGCGCCACGCGCGGCCACGATCGCGCCGACATGCTGACCGCCGTCGTTCCCTACAAATACGATCCGAAGGCCAAGCGGCCGCACTTCGATGCGTTCCTGGATCTGTTCCAGCCGGAGCCGCAGAAGCGGCGCACCGTGCAGCAATATTCGGGGATGAGCCTGACGGCGCAGCCTGTGCAGCGCGTGATGTACCACACCGGCACCGGCGGCAACGGCAAGAGCGTCTATCTCGAGGTGCTCAGCCGCGTGCTCGGCGACGGGCTGTCGGTCGGCGTGCCGGCGGAAACCGTCTCCGGCCAGGCGCAGAACAATCCGAGCGCGCCGACGCCCGACATCGCGCGCTGCTACGCCAAGCGATATCTGCGCATCGCCGAGCTGCCGAAGGATGCGCCGCTGAAGATGGAGACCATCAAGAAGCTGACCGGCGGCGAGCGATGGCCGGTGCGCACCATGTACAAGGGTTATTTCGAGTTCAAGCCGACCGCCAAGCCGCATATGAGCGGCAATGGCGAGCCGAAGTTCGACGGCTCGGACGGCGGCATGCAGCGGCGCCTGATCATCGTGCCCTGGAGCGTGACGCTGCCGACCGAGAAGCACCGCGACTTCGAAGATGTGGTGGCGGAGATCGCCGCGGAAGGATCCGGCATTCTCAACTGGCTGATCCAGGGCGCCGAGGATTTCCTCAACAGCGGGCTGATCATCTCCGAGGATGTGCTTCAGACCACGGCCGAGCATTTCGCCGAGATGGATCCGGTCGGGCAATTCGCCGAGGCGCATGTGCGCGCCGATCCCGGCGGGCTAGGGGTGCCGGCGCGCGCGATGTTCCACGCCTACAAGGCCTGGTGCGAGGTCAACGGCAAGGCGCACATGCACGAGACCCGCTTCGGCCGCACCATGAAGAAGAAGATCCGGCGCGACGACAGCAAGCGCGTGCACGTCTATGTCGACGTGATGCTGCACGACGTGCCGGAAAGCAGCAGCGGACCGCCGGCGCACGACCAGGTGCCGCCGCATCGCGATGACCCCGGAGAGCAGGAGTTTTGAGGTGAGTGTTGCAGAACGGACACCGAGGGTTCGCGTGTGCGCGAGGGTTTGGCGAGGGTTGGTCAAAAACCCTCGCGCGCCGAATTGTTGTTGGCGTTCAACGGCATGCGTTTGTGTTGCGAGGGTTGCGAGGGTCTCGCGCGCGCATACACGTGCGAGGAGGGAGCGGACGCGCAGCATGCAGGGCGGAGGGGCGCTGAAAACAGCCAGACAAAATTCAGGCTTCATACGAGGCAAACCCTCGCAACCCTCGCATCTTCCTTCCAACCATCGGAGATCATTTCAGAAACTCAAATATTAAACCCTCTCCAGACTCTCGCAAAACCCTCGCAAACCCTCGCAAGAGATAACTGGATAGGTTTTGGGATCGTTATTGAGGCCTTAGGCAAGCTTTCGATATCGGTCCTGAGAAACTGTTCCCGCCGGGTACAGTTTTTCGAAGCCCCGCTGACCAGCGGGGGACGGCCAACAAATCGGCTGCAAAACGAGATGTTGGAGCATCACGATGAACGAACCGAAAGAGCCAGTGCTGCTCGCCATCGGCGATTTTGCGGGCTTTGTGGAGTATGTCGGCAAGCGTCGGACCAAGGATCAGAAACAGCGCTGGCGCCTGATGCAGGTACCGGATCGGCTCTACAAGAGCGACATGCGGCTGCTCGAAAAGATGCAGGTCGAGATCTATCAGCCGTTGGTGCGCAGCCTCGTTTTCGTGCCGCGCAACAAGCTGTCGCATTCGCAGCGCCGCAACGCGCTGCGGCCGACGCGCGAAAAGGTCGAGCCGTTCTTCCCCGGCTACATCTTCCTGACGTTTCCGGAGGATGACGATCGCTGGCGCGAAGTGTTCAAGATGGTGCGCATCACCGGGCTCGTCTGCGCCGGCGGCCGTCCGGTCGAGGTGAAGACGGAGATGATCGAAAGCATTCGCGCGCGTGAAATCGATGGCGCCGTGCCGTCGACCGAGAAGCTCGCCGACTTCGCCTTCGAGATCGGGGAGACCGTGCGCATCGCGGACGGGCCGTTTGCAGGGTTTAGCGCGGTCGTCGAGGATCTGTCGGGCCTGTCCGAAGCGAAGCTTGGTGATCTTACGCTCGACCAGCTTGACGAATCGGTGAGGGTGGGACTTCTAATGAGCCTGTTCGGTCGGTCGTCGCGGATCAATCTTCCGGCGGCCCAGATCGAAAAGGTATAGGCCTCGGAGCCAAGGCTAAGCCGGCGGAACCGGTAAGCAGCCCCGATCAAGCCCCGGCATCAGCCACGCTCTCAGCCACGGCGGCGTGCTACTGCATAGGAAAAGCCCTTCGCGTCCTCGCGGAGGGCTTTCGCATTTGCAGGGTATGGGCTGCCGCTGCAACGAACGACGGATCGCCATCGTGCACGGCGTGCGCGCTGTCGTGCGCGGCGATGCCGAGCAGGCTGCTGAGCAGGCGCGCTTCGTGGTGACGTCGACGGTCGAGGATGCCTCGAGCCTGTTTCGGGCCAAGGTGGCCGCGGCTGCGGCGCGGATGACGAGGCGCTGATGCTGTCGATCAACTACGATCTGTCGAGCCTGAAGAACATCAGCAACGCGCTGCATGCCGCCGGCGACAAGATGCCGTTTGTGCTCAACCGCGCCATCAACCACACCGGCGACAAGGCGTTGACGCAGATGCGGAGCGTCCTGGTCGGTCAGACCGGGCTGAAGCGCCGCACGCTGGTGCGCGCGCTCAAGAGCACGAGGGCCTTCGGCGCCGGCGCCTATGTGATCCGCAGCAAGGGCGGCGATATCAGGCTGAAGTTCTTCGCGGCGCGCGAGACACGCAAGGGTGTGTCGGCTGCGCCCTGGAACAGCCGCCGTATCTATCCGGGGACGTTCATGAAGGGCGGCCGTTTCCCCAATCGCAAGCCGCTCAATCTCGGCGGCGCCGTGCTCAAGCGCGTCGGCAAGAGCCGCCATCCGCTCGAGACCATCCGCTCCGGCCTGTTCATCCCCGAGGAGATGGTGAAGGGGCAGTCCGAAGCCGCCTTCTTCGCGGTCATCGACCGGGATCTCCCGGGACGTATTGCCCATGAGCTCTATCGCGTCCTCGGCTAGCGGGTCCTTCCCAGCCACCCCTCCACCGCGGCCCGAAATGGGCCCGGGGGTTCGCCAGTTGGACGGGGTTTGAAACTGACCTGACACGCCTGACACGGCTGACACATGACCCCTGACACACGCCCTGACGCGCCGGACACGGGGCTCTGGGTCAGCATCTCGGAGCTGGCGGGGCTGAAGGGCGTCAAGAAGCAGTCGATTTCCGAGAAAGTTAGCCGGCTGGTTGATGCTGGGCGGCTGACGGTGAGGGCGGGGAAGGGCAGGACCAAGCTCGTTAACCTGGCGCAGTACGATCTTGCGGTCGGGGAGGTTGGGGACGGCGCGCGGGAGCTCGGCGCTGCGACCAAAGCCGCCATTGCGGGGCGCTCTCCGGCCGCAACGACTGCGCCGAACGCAGATAGCGGCCGGTACCGCGACGAGCAGGCCCGCGACAAGGCCTATTCGGCCGACCTGAAGTTCATCGAGCTGGAACGCGCCCGCGGCAATCTGCTGCCGGTCGCCGAATTCGATGCGGTCGCCGAGGATGCCGCCGGTCGCATCGCCGACGTCGTCGACGGCCTGATGGCGCGGGACTCGGAATTGACCGCGATCGCGGTGAAGGAGGGCGAGAACGGCATGCGCGCGGCGCTGAAGCGCATCTGCCGCGCCAATCGGGAAGCGATCGTGCGCGCGATGAAGGACATGGCGATGACCGCCCGGGCCCGCGCGCAAGCCGCCGCCGGCGCCGTCCCGATCCAGGCCGAGATGATACTGGCCGATGACGATCCAGTTCCTGCAGACGGCGTATGATCGGCTGGCGTCGGTGTTTGACGGGGCGTTGTCGCCCCGCGAAGAGATCTCCTTCGCCGACTGGCTGCCGAAGAACGTCAAGCTGGTCGACGGGCCCAATGCCGGCGAGCTGTGGAGTGCCGCCGGCGCGCCGTACCTGGTCGAGATTGCGCGTTGCCTGAGCGATGATCACCCCTGCACGGAGGTGAGCATCCGCAAGAGCGAGCAGTCGGGTGCCTCGATCCTCGGTTTGGCCTGGTGCCTCTACATCGCCGACTGCGAGCCGGCCAACACGCTCTACGCCACGCCCGGCATCGAGTTTTTGCGTGACCTGAACAACGCAAAACTGCAGCCGATGATCGAGGCCTGGCAGAAGCACACCAGGCGCGATGGCATCGGCAGCAACAAGCCGCCGGTGATTTATCCCTTGGCGCGCAACGTCGCGGGCTCGACGACCTTCGAGAAGGTGTTTGCCGGCGGCCGGCTGTGGCTCGCCAACGCGCATTCCGTGATGGACATGAGCGGCAAGACCGCGAAGAAGGGCGTGCGCGACGAGTTTTCGAAGTGGCAGAACATTCCGGGCTTCGGCGATCCGGACACGCTGTTCAAGGGGCGCTTCACCGCGTTCCGCCGGCGCAAGAACTTCAAGATCCTGAACATCTCGACGCCCGAGGTCGACACCGGCGATTCCTCAGGCGATACCGAGGGCCATTGCCGCATCACGCTGAAATTCGAGCGCGGCGACCAGCGCTACTGGAATTGCCTCTGTCCGGAGTGCCGAAAATTCTTCGTGCACCGGTTCGAGCGCTTCCAGATCGACGAAAAGCACCCGCAACGCTCGGTCTATCTGTGCGATTGCGGCCACAGCGTCAGCGAGAGCGAGCGCCTTGATGCGGTTCGGTCCGGCCTCTGGGTGCCGGAGATCGCCGACGAGTTCGCGCGGCAGCCGAGCTTCCACATCGACGCCTTCATCTCGCTGATGATGAGCTACGAGGCGATCGCGGAAGACTATCTCGGCTCGCGCAAAAGCGAGACCGCGAAAAAGGATTTCTCGACCCTGAAGATGGGCCGGGCCTACCGCTTCCGCGGCGACGCGCCGGACCACATGCGGCTGTTCGAGCGCCGCGAGGATTACCGCCGCGGCCACGTGCCGCCGCCGGCGCTGCTGCTGGCGATCGCGGCCGACGTGCAGAAGACCGGGATCTATTACGAGGTGCTCGCGGTCGCGCCGAACCGCGAAAGCTGGGTGATCGACGCGGACTTCCTGCCGGGAACGACGACCGATCACGATGATGGCGCGTTCCTGGAGCTGACCAAGCTCTATCATCGCTCCTGGCCGGACGCGTACGACAACATGCGCCGCCCCGACACCTTCGTGATCGACGCCAACTACAACACCGGCGCGGTCAAGACCTGGACGCGGATGCATCCGGGCACGCAAGCCGTGATCGGCCGCGACGGCTGGGGGCGCCCGCCGCTGTCGGCGGCGACGCCGCAGGACATCGACTACCGCGGCAAGACCATCAAGGGCGGCGCCACCGTGCGCTTCGTCGGCACCTGGCCGCTGAAGAGCACGTTCTATGCCTATGTGAGCCTGACCGCGAAGGCCGACGGCTCGGCGCTGGTTTATCCGGTCGGCTATTGCCATTTCGGCCAGTTCCAGGACGAGGCCTACTTCAAGCAGATCACCAGCGAGCACCTGGTCGAGCAGAAGAAGGGCGGCAAGTCGGCGAAGATCCGCAAGCAACAGGTGTGGGACGTGCGGGCCAAAGGCCTCGACAACCACTACCTCGATTGCCGGATCTACAACATGGCGGCGCTGGACGCGTATTTCGCCAGCTTCACTGCCGACGATTGGGCGCTGCTCGCCTCTGAGCGTGGCATCCCGGAAGATCTGCGCAAGCCGGATCTGTTCTCACCACGCGCCTTCCAGCGCGGCGCCGACATGGTGACGGGCGAGATGCCGATCGAGACGCCGAAGGCCGATGATCCGTGGGCGCGGCTCGCCGAGATGAACCGAGGCATTTGAATGTCGATCGACGCAATCAGGACCAGGTTGGATCTCCTTCAAGAATATCGGGAGGTCGAACTGTACGGCGACGCTCTTATGCGACAGCTCGCTCGGGCCGGAGGGATGACGTTTGGGAAGGTCGTCGATGATCTCGACGCAGCGTTGCTGTCGCGTGATCGCCAGACGATCCGCGATTTCTTTGCGAGCAGATCCAACTGATGACCGACCTCGAGTTCATGCTTGCCATGTTGGAACGCGCCAAGATTGCGTTCGAACGGAGCATTGTCGACGCCGATTTGCAGCACGCGGGCTGCACCGAGCTCGTGATCGAACGTGGTTATGTCGGCTTCGTGTCCTGCCTGTACTTTGACGCCGCCGGCGCACTTGTCTCGATCGAGGCCTATGAATGACCGACCAGGAGATGCTCGACCAGGCCAAGGCGGCGCTGCATCAGCTGATGATGGGCGTCGCTGTCGTCGAGTGCGAATGGCAAGGCCAGCGCACCAAGTTCTCGGTCGCCAATGCCGACCGGCTGCGCGCCTACATCGCCGAGCTCGAGGCGCGCATCGCCGGCCAGCCGTTCCGCGGCGCCATGGGATTTGTGTTCTGAGATGACCCTCGCCATCTACGACGATGCCGGTCGGCCAGTCTCGGCGGAGCGCATTGCTGCGATCCGGTCGGGCTCTGGCGACGTGCCCGAGCCGGCCTATCGCGCCGGCAGTTACCGCGGGCAGGAGTTCGCGGCCTGGGCGCCGCCGCCGACCTCGGCCGATTCCGCGGTGCTGCCCTATCGCAACCTGTCGGTGGCGCGCACCCGCGACGTGGTGCGGAACGATCCGACCGCGGCCTCGGGCGTCGCGCGCCTGGTCGAGATGCTGGTCGGCGCCAAGCTGACGCTGTCGAGCAAGCCGGATGCCCGCGCGCTCGGCCTGGACGCCACCGACAAGGGCCATCGCAAGATCCTGCGCGATCTCTCCGGCGCGATCGAGTCCGAATGGTACCAGTTCGGCAACGATCCGCAGCGGCGCTGCGACGCGCAGCAGCGGCTGTCGATCAACGGCATCTTCCGCCTTTTGGCGCGCACCTTCGCGACGCTGAACGAGACCACGGCGGTGATGAAGTGGAAGCCGGCGCGCGGTGGCCGCTATGCCACCTGCGTTCGCGCCGTCGATCCCGACCGGCTGTCGAACCCCTACAGCCAGCCGACCACGCAACATTTGCGCGGCGGCATCGAGTTCGACGACGACGGCGTGCCGCTCGGTTATCATTTGCGCAACGGTCATCCCGCCGACTGGTACATCGTGCCGCCGCCGCTGACCTGGACCCGGATTCCGGCGCGCACGGCAAGCGGCCGGCCCGTGTTCGTCCACGGCTTCGAGCCCGAGCGCGAGGATCAGGCCCGCGCCATGACGCCGTTCGCGGCGCTGGTGAAGCGGCTGCACATGGTCGGCAAGTTCTCCGACACCGAGCTCGCATCGGCGACTGTGAACGCCCTGTTCGCCGCCTTCGTGAAGTCGTCGCTTCCGGTCGGCGAGGCCACCGCCGCGTTCACGCCGCAGACGGTGTCGACGCTGGAGGGCAAGCGGCTGAACTACTGGGCCGAGAATCCGGCTCGGATTGGCGGCGTGCGCATCCCGGTGATGCCGATCGGCGACGAGATCCAGATCAATTCCTCGCCGCGGCAGACCACGGCGTTCCCCGACTTCCAGAAGGCGTTCCTGCAGTCGATCGCGGCGGCGCTCGGCATCTCCTACCAGCAGCTCTCCGGCGATTGGGAGAGCATCAACTATTCCAGCGCGCGCGCCGCGCTCAACGAGGTGTGGCGGCACATCCAGATGCTGTTTGCCGCCTTCGTCGACCAGGTCGTGCTGCCGATTCACTATTGCCAGCTCGAGGAGGCGTTCGACCGCGGCTATATCAAGCCGCCGGCGGGCTGCCCCGATTTCTGGGACGTGCCGGGCGCCTATTTGCGCGCGCGCTGGATTGGCCCTGGCCGCGGCTATGTCGACCCGGTCAAGGAAGCGCAAGGCGCGAGCCTGCGCATGGGCGCGATGATCTCGACGCTGGAAGACGAATGCGCCGACCTCGGCCGCGATCTTGAGGACACCCTCGACCAGATCGCGAACGAGGAGGAGATGCTGAAGGAGCGCAGCCTGACGCGCACCATCTCCGCCGGCAGCGGCATCCAGCCGGATCCGTCCGACGTGGGCAATGACGAAGATCCCAACGAGCAGAAGCAGGACAGGAAGGCGAACGCATGACCTTGCTGATGCCGCATATCGCCTCGCGCATGTTCAACACGCCGCTGATGATCGACGCCGGCAAGCTGGCGGCGATTCTGGCCGGCCTCGGCGGCCGCATCGTCGAGGGCGGTGTCGAGCTCGGCGACATCGCGGCAATCGAGCACAGCGCGTTCGCGGCGGGCCGGCCCTCCGAGCAGCTCGGCCGGCTCGGCGATCGCCTGGGCCGGGCGCGGGCGCGCGACGGTGGCCGCATGTTTGATCAGGTCGGCGGCACCGCGATCATCCCGATCGAAGGCACGCTGATTCACAAGGGCGCCTTCCTCGGGCAGTCCTCGGGCGAGACCTCATATGAGGGACTGCAGGCCCAGATCAGTGCGGCGCGCCGCGATGCCTCGGTGCGCGGCGCTTTGTTTGAGGTCGACACCTTCGGCGGCGAGGGCGCCGGCCTGTTCGACACAGCGCACATGATCGCCGAACTCAGCCGCGAGAAGCCGACGCTCGCGATCGTCAATGACTTCGCCTATTCGGCCGGCTACGCGCTGGCCTCGGCTGCGCGCCAAATCGTGCTTGGCAGTGCCGGTGGCGTCGGCTCGATCGGCGTCGTCACCATGCACCTCGATCATTCCAAGCGGCTCGAACGCGCCGGCACCAAGGTGACGGTGATCCATTCCGGCAAGCACAAGGCCGATGGTCATCCCTTCGGCGAGCTTCCGCCTGACGTCGCGGCGAAGATTCAGAACCGTGTCGATGCCATGCGTGACGAGTTCGCGGCCATGGTCGGCCAGTTCCGCGGGCCGCGCCTGTCCAAGGCCGCCGCGCTCGCGACCGAGGCGGACGTTTTCTACGGCGAGGCCGCGGTCAAGGCGGGTCTCGCCGATGGCGTCGCGCGGCCTTCGGAAGCCTTCAGCCAGTTCGTCTCGCTGATCGGCTGATCGTCATCACCAACGGTCTCGCGACGGCGAGCCACAACAAGGAGCCTGAAGATGTCAGGACTTTCTGGAATTGCCGCCGTGCTTGCGGCGATCGGTCTGAGTGCGGAATCGAAGGATGCAGTGCCGCGGGCCGCCCTCGACAGCGCGATCAATGCGGCGCTCGCCGAGGGCGAGAAGGCCGGCGTGATCAAGGCCGGCAATGATGCCGGCAAGATTGCGCTGGACGCGATCGGCAAGGAGCGCAGCCGCGCCAAGTTGATCCTCGGCCATGCCGACGCCAAGGGCCGCGAGGACCTCGCGCACCATCTCGCCTTCGAGACCGACATGAGCGCGGAGGCCGCGACCGCGATGCTGGCCAAGGCGCCGAAAGCGGCCGAGGTCAAGACATCGCGCCTCGACGGCCAGGTGCCGGATCCGAAGGTCGAGTCCGCCAGCGCGGAAACCCAGAAGCCTGGCGAGGGGCTCGCCAGCGCGGTCGACCGGCTGATCGCCGATCGCGCCAAGCGCGTCGCCTGAAGATTTCTGCCGGCTTCACCTCAACCCTCTGATCCACAAGGAATCCATCCATGGTCCTCAAGACCCTCTCGCTGACCGAGCCGCGCATTGAAACCAATGTGCTCAAGTACGTCGTCGACGATTTCATCTCCAAGGCGCAGGAGATCCTGCAGGCCGGCTCCGGCTCAGACAACGTCGCCGATGTCGGCACGGTGCTCGGCGCCATCACGGTCGGCGCGCTCAGCGCGGCCTATGCCGCGCGCGCCGGCAACACCGGCAACTTCACCAACGCCTTCGCCAACCCGGCGGTGGCGCCTGGCTCACCGACCGGCGTCTACACCGTCACCTTCCTGACCGCGACCCGGTTCCGGGTCGAGGATCCCAACGGCACCGAGCTCGGCGAAGGCACGACGGGCGTCGCCTTCACCAACCAGCTCAAGTTCACCATCACCGCCGGCGGCACGGCCGCCGTGGCCGGCGACGCCGCCGACATCACGGTGACGGCTGCGGCCGTCTCGACCGTCAAGGTGGTGCCGATCAACTTCGCCGCGACCGATGGCAGCCAGAACTTCTTCGGCATCGCGCTGCAGAAGAAGATCGCTGCGAACGGCGGTTCCGACCAGAATATCCTCGTGCTCCGCCGCCTGGCCTGCATCGATCCGAACTACCTGATCTGGCCAGCCGGCGCGACCGCGGGCCAGCAGGCCGCAGCGCTCGCCCAGGCGCTCACCAACATGATCGTGCAGCGACCGAGCTGACGCTCGGTTTCGCGGAAATTCGCTTCTTCCCGTCAACCTAAGCCCCGGCATTGCCGGCGGCATTCTCTCATGAGGATCACCGGCAATGTCCGAACTTGACACCGTCAATTTTCCGTTCACCGCGATTCAGCTCTCGAACGCGGTGAACCGCATTCCCAACAATTACGGACTGCTCAACGCGCTCGGCCTGTTCCCGACCTCGGGCTCGATCTCGACTATTGTCGAGGTCACGATTGAGGACGGCACCATCCGCGTGCTCGCCGCCAAGGAGCGGGGCGCGCCCGGCACCTCGAACGATCGCCTGCCGCGCAAGTCGTTCTGGGTCGAGGTGCCTCACTTCCCGATGGAGGACCTGATCACGCCGCGCGACCTGCAGAACATGCTGACCATCGTCGCGCAGTCGAAGACGCCGCGCACGCTTGACGATGAGATGGCCAAGCGCCTCTTCACCATCCGCAACAAGCATTCCATCACCCTGGAATGGATCCGGATGGGCGCGCTGAAGGGCCTGATCACCGACGGCAACGGCGACACGCTGCTCGATCTCTACGCTTTCTTCGGCATCACCAAGAACACCATCGACTTCACGCTCGGCACAACCACCACGGACATCATCTCGCTGTGCCAGCAGCTGCGCCAGTCGATCGCCACCAACCTGAAGGGCGAGACCATGACCCGGCCGGAGGTCATCGTCGACACCAACTTCTTCAACAAGTTCGTGCAGCATCCCAAGGTCGAGAAATTCTGGCTCAACTGGAACGCGGCGAGCGAGCTCGCACGCGCCAAATATGACCTGGCGGGCGGACAGCTCGGCCGCGTGTTCGAGTTTCAGCAGATCCTCTGGCGCGAATATTACGGCGTCGCACCGGTCGGCAAGCCGCCGGTTTCGACGCCGTTCGTGCCGGCCAACTACGGCTATGCCTATCCGGCCGGCACCCAGAACATGTTCGAGACCTGGAACGCGCCGGCCGACGATATCCGCGTCGTCAACCAGCCCGGCCAGGACATCTGGGTGAGCCCGAAGATCCTCGACCACGGCGAGGGCGTCGAGCTGAAGTCGCAGTCGAACTGCCTTGCGCTGTGCAAGCGGCCCGAGGCGCTGGTCGAGGTCAAGACGAGCAACTGAGCTGTCACCCTCTCGCTGACCCGGACAGGAGAGGGGATTCGGCCGGTACTCGCGCGGCGCCGGTGGCATGAAGGCCGCGCATGTCTTTTGAGGCTCCCGATCGATGTCTACTCCCTTCGAGCTTGCCGCCGCGCAGACCTCCGCGGCGGTCGACAGCGTGTTCGGCGAGCCATTCACCTTCGTCGGCATGAAGACCGGCGACGACGTCGACGCCGCGCGCATCGCGGATCCCGATCGGCCGGCGTTCGATGCGATCGGAGCCTATGTCGCCGTGACGTCGGCGCTCTATCCGCATGCCCGCGGGTCGATCGCCGACGACCACGTGCAGAAGACAGTGGCCTCGCAGCCGCTGGTCTCGATCGACAACGCCAATCTGCAATGGGCTGTTGTCACCGGCGACCGCTGCACGCGCCAGAAGACCGGCGAAGTGTTCGAAATCTCGCGCCCGATGCCCGACGGCGTCAAGCGCACGATCTTTCATCTGACCGCGCGCAAGCGCTGAGGAGCTCGAGATGCCGAGTGAAATCCTTGCGATCGGGACTGGCGCGGCCAATTCTGCGGACCAGGTCGTTGCGGCGGGGGCACCTCTGACCGTGTGTTTGAAGGTATCGGCAGGTCAAGTGTTGGGCAGTGCGGCGCAGGTCAACATCCTCCTGAAGGATGACGCCGGACAATATCGGCAAGTCGACGGCCTGACCTATCGTACGCCGGCGCTGATGATCGTTGCGGCTGGCACCTATCGCTTCAGCCGCACGGCCGGCAGCGATTCCTGCGGTGTATTCAGTGGCTAGCGTCGGCCAGCCGATCACATTGCCGCTGACGCAGCCGTTGATGCTGGCGCTGCCGGCTGCCACCCTTGAAACGACAGGCAGCGGTGGTCCGGCTGCGCCTGTGCTTGCGATGGATCCATCCTGGAATTCATCTCAAGCCCGTCCGATCTTCGATATCGATGCTGCGTTCGCAGTCGGCGGCGGGGATGATCTCCAGTTTGAATATCAGACTCCCGGGGCTGGGTGGTCGTCTCCAACGGTCGTGCATCATACTGTTCTGAGCGGCGAAATCAGCGGCATTCAGGTCTCTTTAGGCATTGGTGCACTGGCGAGCGGCAATTGGGAGGCGCGTTGCAAGTTCGCGCATTCACCTCCGAACTATAGTGGCTATTCGAATGTGCAGCCGTTCACCATCGCGGCGGCTCAGAATCTGACTCTGCAAGCAGGTACTGGAGCCTTTGTGATAACTGGCACGCCGATGGTGACGGGGGTCGATCGCGTTTTGGCCGTCGCGCCTGGCATATTCAACGTCACAGGATTCCCGGCCACGCTGTCAAAGGTCGCAGCCGCTTACAACGGTCCGGGTGACGTGTTCAGTTCGGCGTGGGCTTGGTACAGCCCGGCGCGAGCGTACAGCTCTGCTTATGCGGCGGGGCTTGGCCCCGTGATGGACGTGGTCGACCAAGCGGGCGCCAACCAGATTACGATCAACATTCTATCGACCGGATTCGTTGACGTGGCATCGCTCAATGCGTGGATCTCCGCGCATTCGGTCACATCGGTTTGCGTCAAAAAGCTCTATGACCAATCCGGCAATGGCCGTGATGTGGTGCAAGCGACGCTCGCCAATATGCCGCGCCTCGTGCTGAGCGCGACGCCGCTCGGGACGCTACCAGTGCTCGACGGCACATCCGGCACTACCTGCTACTTGCAGACGGCTTCGACGTTCAGCATTTCGCAGCCGATGACCTATTCGGCTGTCCAGAAGCGCACGTCCGGAACGGCAAATGGCGGCTCCATCGGTGCGGCAAACGGCGCGACGTTCGCTGGCTGCGGCACCGGTGCAAACCTTGCTATGGCGTCAGCCGGCGCGCAGGTTACGAAGGCGGCTACTGACAACGCTTGGTACGCGCTTCAAGCGCTGGTCAATACGACATCTTCAGCACTTAACGTCGGCGGCTCGGACACGGCCGGGCTCAGCATGGGTACGCAAACATGGGCTAGCACCAATATGCGCCTGCTGCGCGCCGGTTCACTTCAGTTCATGGGGCACGTGGCGGAAGTCGGGATGTGGACGGTGACCTCGACAGCGACCGATCGCAACAACCTCTACGCCAACCAGCACGGCCCTTACGGCTACGGCAGCAGTGGGTGGTAAATGACTGGATCGATGCGTTTCGCCCCCAACAGCGCCCATAACCTTCAGACCGTCTCGGCAATCAACTATGGTCCATCGACCGTCGCCAGCGCCGCCATCGGCTCGGCAACCACGACTAAGCTGCTATTCCGCCATCCGTTTTTGATCGGGGGTGGCGACGTCAGCTCGATAACGCTCAGCAATCTCGCCTGGTATTTGCAGAAGAATGTCGGCGTCACGGCGCTCGGCAATGGCTTCGTCATCGATTCGTGCGCGATAGAATACAACGGCGCCCACCAGAACGTGACTTTCGGCGGCTTGCGCAACAAGGCGATCAATGCTGGCGACACCGACATTCAGGCCGATCCACTTTCAGCATCTGCGTTTGGCCTTAGCGCGTTTACGCAGGGGTCGATAGGCTACATTCGCTGCCAGCTTAGCTTTAGCACCCCGGCCACCGATCAGTTTCCGCAGAATTCTTACAGGCATTCATCGGACACCATACCAGCAGTCCTGTTCGACCCAAACAAGGTCAGCGTGACGAATGGCGTGGATGCTACGGGTCCGATCACATACAGCATGATCAACAGCGGTGTTGACGGCACCGACGCTGTGCATCAGACCAACTTCTATACGCCTATCGTCCTCGGAAATTTCGTGCAGCCCGGTCGCTTCGCCACCTTCTTTATGGCCGGGGACAGCATCATGGCCGGTTTTCAGGACAACACCGGCAACAGCATGGCGGCCTCCGGCTATACGCGAGCCATGTTCCCTCGGGGCATTGGATCGTCGGTCAACGTACTCGCATGCCTCAACTTTGCGTGCCCGGGCGGCATCGGATCGGATTGGGCCAATGGCACACCAGCCAAGATCCTCGCCTATTTGAAGTACGCGAAGTACGGGATTGAAGCGTATGGCGCCAACAATCCAACGGTGAGCTTTTCGACGGCTATCCATGCTCAGATGCGAGCGGGTGGCATCGTCGGTATTTATCGCATCAGCATCACGCCATCAGATACGTCATCGGACTCCTTCACAACGGCGGGCGGTCAGACCTATGCATCAGGCTATGGACCGGGCGGCGGGATGGCGACATTCAACACGGCAATGCAGGCGCTGGTTGCGTCGGACTTCACGTGGGTCGATCCCCTGGGGATGCGCGACGGTGGTGGCTCTGGTGACTACTGGAAGTGGTTTACCAACGGAACGGCGCTTTATGCCGTCGGCAGCGATGGCCTCCACCCATCCTCGAATGGCTATGAGTTGGAAGTAGGTGGCAGTGCCACTGTGATCTCAAACTCAGGCACAGCCACCAACAATATGCGACAGCTGTTCGCTTCTCTCACCTAGAGGACTGACGCATGACAGCGCCATTCAACAAATTCAACTCGACGGTCGACGCGCTGAGCAAAAAATTGCTCAACCTCAGCTCCGACACAATGAAAGTCGTGTTCACCAATGCCGCTCCGGTTGCGACAAACGTCGCCTACACCGATCTGACGAGCGAGGTCGCGAACGGAAACGGCTACACGACAGGAGGCTTGGCGACTACGCCGACATTATCGAACTCATCCGGCACCGAAAAGCTAGTTTGCGTCAACGTGACGCTGACGGCAACGGGTGCGGTAGGACCGTTCCGCTACGTTGTCTTGATTGACGCGACGGCAACCGGCCACGAGCTGATCGGTTGGTGGGACTACGGCAGCAGCATTTCATTAGCAAACGGCGATACGTTCACCGTTAGCTTTGACGCGACGAACGGCGTTCTTACGATCGCATAATCCGATTTCGGTATCCGCGATGCCCTTCGCAACTCAACATAACGGCGGCAAGACGCAACTCGGCCTCAACACGACGGCCGCGCAGTTTCCTTTTATCGACTATATGAGGGCTTGCTCTACTGACTGGTCAAATCGCACTGGCACGAAGGCGAACTGGATCGTCGATCCCACGCTTCGTGATGCTAACGGACAGCCGACTGGTGTGACTGGCGGTTCAGCGGGCTACTATACGTCTATCAAAATACCTTCCTCGGCTTCGCGCTCCAACCACTACGTCATGAAGTGGGACGGCGCAGGTACGTTTATCGCGCCGGGGGGAACCGTCACGGGAGGTAGCCTAACTTCCGGTACCGGGGGTGGTCGTATCACTTTCGACCCGACCCCTGATGCGAACTTTACGCGGACACTGTTTGTGACGATCTCGTCCTTAAGCGCGTCGCCAGACCACATTAGAAATATTCGTGTTTGCCACGCAGACGACGAAGCGGACCTTGATGCTGGGAAGATCTTCCAGACGCAATTCAAGAACAGGATTGCCGACCTCGGGGTCGGCGTTATCCGCTTCATGGATTGGACATACACCAATATATGTCGCATCACGAAGTGGTCGGATCGCAAACCTACTTCGTACTGGTCGTGGGTGTTGCCTGAGTGGCGAGCGGCGTTCCAATCACCCTCGGGGCTAACGACTGGAGGAACCGGAACGGCGTTCACGCTGGCGTTTCCCGGCTTCACGCTCGTCGACAAAGCAATCGTCCAAGTCTATTTCGACCGCAGCCAAGCCGGCGCCTGCACTCTCAATGTCAATTCCACCGGCGACATCAACATAATCTCTCACAACAGCGTTCCGCTATCGAGCGGCGGCAACTCGCTGATTGTAGGCAATGCCTCCAATAGTTGGGCGACGCTCGTTTACGATGCAGGTCTTAATGCTTGGATCAAGTACGGAGGCGACGCAGCTTTCGGGAACAACTATCCTGGTTTCGTCAATGGTGCACCGTTTGACGTAATGCTGCGACTGTGTGCTGAGACGGGCACGCATCCCTGGTTAAACATTCCGTTCTTGTCGGATGACCTGAACGACTTCTGCCCGAACCTCGCAGCTTATGCTCGCGATTGGATCAGCACGAACAACGTGCCTTGGATGAAGCCCTTTTTTGAGGGGCAGAACGAAATATTCAACGGCTTTGCTAGCTTCCACGCGAACGGATACGCCAGCGCAAAGCAGGGCATCATCAATGGCGCGCCGTGGCCTTCGGGGGTGCAGAGCGCGACGACCTATAACGTCACCGCTGTTGCGGTGAATGGAAGTGATGCCGCCAAGACGGATATAATCTTCTCTGCCGCTCCTGCAGTTCAGGTTGGTGGCCTCGTCAACGGCAACAACTTTGGCGGCATGGGCTCCGGGTGGGGAAGCTCCGGAACGCTATTCACGGCGTACGTCACGGCTGTTAACGTCGGAGGCAATCCGAACAAGATCACCGTGAATAAGCAGTATGCCGGCGCGTACACTTCGGGTGGCACCATTGTTGCCAATCTCGTGGATTTCGAGGATTGGTACGGCACGCATATCTCAAAGATCGGACAAGCTGTCAGTGCGGCGTTCGGCAACGATCGAACGAAGTACGAAGTAGTATGCGGCGTGCAGACGGCAAACGGATCGACCAGCGGTGGCTGCAATAGTAGCAACACGCGCCTTGCTTCTTATTCCAGCGTGTGGGCTGGCGGATCGGCCGCCTACAATTGGGTCACTGCGATCTGCACGGCTCAATATTTCACCCCTTCGGACTACAACACAGCCAACGAAACAACCGACATTGCAAATTGGGCATCTGTTCAGGGGACCGGGTACATCTCCGGGACCGCGCTCCATATGAGCACTTATTCTATCGGGAGTGGCTTTTCCGCGGGACAGGAGATCAACGGTTACGGCATCGTAGTAGGCACGAAGATCGTCAGCGGATCGGGGGCCGATTACGTCGTGGATACGTCGCAGACCTACGCGAGCGCTGGCGCTCCAGCGGCGATTTATGGTGGAGACACTGCAACGCGACGCAGCACTGAGAAAGCATACATCGCCACCAACCTCACCGGCGCCGGCTCTTTCAATATTCCGAAGGCATACACGTTCTTCCAAAATTGGGCGAATTGGGCGAACGGATTTGGCGTCAAAAAGATGTTTGGCTATGAGGGCGGATACTCTCCTGACTTCCCCTCCGCTTCCGGGTCAACATTGACGGCGCAGTTTCGGCAGGCTACCAAATACTGCCCCGACCTCGTGATACAATTATCAAACGTCTATCGGGAGTTTTGCGGACAAGGGACGACGATCAGTTATCCTTCCGGCTTCGTCGCGTCGTTCCCGTCTTGCTATTTCTTCGTCGGAAACCAGCCATCGGATTATGCGTGGGCTGTCCTTGAGACGATCTATCAGGCGAACACACCGCAGTACGACGCGATCCGGCTGTTCAATGCGGGCAAGAGCCGTTTGGTTGTTAGCACCTAAAGTCTATGAGGATGCGATGTCGGTTCTTCCATCCTCAATCTCTCGATCTCGGCTCGTCGTGCTGCAGAAAGACGCCCGTCGTCTGACCTGATGGCGAAGCACCAAGCGAGACAGAAACACAATAAGATCGCGAACACGATTACTGACATCAAAGAGCTCCTTCAGGTCCAATCAAGCCTGATCTTGCTGGCAAGACCGGCTCCCTCAATTCTCGCTCGCAGGTTATCTGTTGCCTCGGTCAGTTCCGGATGTTGTTTCTCGTGAGTCTCCGCGACTGCAAGCCCAACACGGCTGATCGCTCCTGTGTCGATTAGCCTGTTGAGTACTTCGATCTCTGAGCCTTCGATATCGAGCTTGAGCAGGCGAACGTCTTTGTTCAGTGAGAGGATGAATTGGCTCAGGTCGATGCAGGCCACGTCTGTCGTTTCCGCCTCAACCGGCGTTCCATGGTGGAAGGACCCGGACACCGTTGCATCCACATCGTCCCACTTCGCGTGGGCTTTTGGCGCCGTAAGCGTCAAGGTGCAGTTGCGGTCCATGACGCCCTGATGAAATAGTTCGACGTTTGGAGTCCTTGCAAACCGGCTCCTGAGAACTGAGAAGCAGAGCGGGTTCGGCTCAAATGAGTAGACTTGAGCGCCTGTTCTCGCAAATGCGGAGGTCACACCACCTATGTTCGCCCCGCAATCAATGAGGACGTCTCCTCTCTCTATATTGATAGAGAGGCCGATTTCGGGGAGGTCAAGGCGGCTGTTCAAACGCACAATCTGCTGGGCGCGCTCGACGAAGCTGTTAAATCTAATCGCGCGGTGCAGTCTCTTCTTCGAAAGGGCTGACATAGATTGCAAATCCAGGTGGTGGAACTTCTTCTGTGACAAAAAAGTAATTGGAGTTGAGCGTTACCGTCGTGCTGCGGCCATCTGCCAATTCGATTACGAGAGGGCCAGGCCTAATGCCCGTCCTGTTGTTGAGCAGCCATACAGAGCGTTTCATGAATTTTGAACATTACCCCCAGTAGCCACCACCGCCAATCCCCTTGGAAAAAAGCGGCGTCGAATACTACCGTGCGTTGTTCTTCGCGCCCAGCCCCTTGACAACATGAAGTTAACGGCCGCAGCCGCGCCCCATGCTCATCCGCATCCTCTTCGCCGCCTGGGCGATCTTCCTGCTGGCCGGCCAGCTCGTCTGCGGCTGCGCCAGCCTATGGCAGATGCTGTTTCATCACTGAGGCCTTGATCCGTGACCCTTGCCCGTACCGCGCTGCGCCTGGTCGTGTCGGCTGCCCTGAAGGGGGCGGGCGGGGCGCGGCCGACCATTGCGGAGGGGCGGTTCTATGATTCCAGGATCTCGGACCTCGCGCCCGAGAGCGTGGTCGACGATGCCAAGCCGGTCGGGATCCTGCTGACCGACGGCGACGAGGGCGAGGCGCTGTCCGAGCAGAATGGCGGCTCGCCGTTCCACCGGCTGATCGAGCTCGTCATCGAGCTCGGCATGGTGCAGGCGATCGCCGCGACGGCGGACGAGGGGGGCGGCTACATTGTCGGCTATCCCGACACCGACCGCCGGCTCGAGGCCTCGCTCGATCTGCTGGAATTCCAGGTGATGCGGCGGCTGTCCTATGACCCGGCGCCGCTGCCGGTGCTGTTCCGAAAATTCGTGCGGATCCGCAAGCACGACTGCCATCGCCAGGTCACCGACGACACCGGCGTCAAGCTGGCCTGCCGGCTCCTGACGCTGACCTGCGAGGTCACTGACGACCGCGTCGAGATCTATAACAGCAGCAAGACCCAGCCCACCGGGCTCGACCTGCTGCCGGAGCCGTTGAAGAGCGTCGCCAAGGCGCTTGCCGACGGCTCCAGTGAGCTCGAGGTCTGCAACGCCATTGCGGCTGCGCTCAATCCGCCGCTTTCCGCCGGGCCCCTGGAGGGCTTTGACGCGGTGTTCGACAACAAGACTCCGACAGGCGTGGATGATCCATCGCACAAGGTCGGGGCGAATATCGATCTGCCGCAGTAGCGCGCCCACCGGCGCAAAACCCAGAGGCCTTTTCCCATGACCGAGTACGTCTATGTCCGGCCGCAGCCGGGCGGCCGGGTGCGCATGCCCGATCGCAACTTCATGCCGATGGATGCCAAGGGCGCGACGGTGCCGCGCATCGACTATTACGAGCGGCTCATCATCACCAAAGATCTCGAAGTTTGTGATCCTCCCGCCGAGGAGCCCGAGCCCGTGATCGAGGAGGCATCGCCCGTTGCCGACAGCGGCCCCATGCCGGTCGAAGAATCCCAGCTCACCCCGCGCGCGCCGCGGTCAACCAAGGAGAAATAACCCATGACCGTGGCTTTCAACCAGATCCCGTCGAACCTGCGCGTGCCGCTGTTCTATGCGGAGGTCAACGCCGGACAGTCGCCTTATTCGGGCCCGTCGCGCACGCTGCTGATCGGGCAGAAGACCGCCGCCGGCTCGGCGGCCGCGAACACGCCCGTCATCCTCTCCGGCGATCCGCAGCCCCTGATGGGCACCGGCGCGATGCTGTCGGAGATGGCGATCTGGGCCCGGCAAAACAATCCGTTCGGCGAGATCTGGATGCTGCCGCTGGCCGATCCCGGCGGCGCCACCCAGACCAACACTATCACCATCGCCAGCGGCATCCTCGGCTCCAGCGGCACCGTCTCGGTCTATGTCGCCGGCGAGAAGGTCTCGATCGCGGTGGCGCCGACCGACACCAACGCCAATGTCGCCACCAACCTCGCGGCCGCCATCAACGCCGGCTATGTTAAGTTCGGCCGGGTGCTGGCCTTCCCGGTGATCGCCGCAGCCACCACCAACGTCGTGACGCTGACCGCGCGCAACGCCGGCGCTCTTGCCGCAAAGCTATCGATCCTCACCAACCTGGTTGGCGACGAAGGGCCGCTGCAAACGTACCTCACGGTTGCCGCCGGCACAGCCGGCACCGGCACGCCGACGCTTGGCACGGCGCTCGCCGCGCTCGGCGACATGGAGTTCGACTACATCTGCTCGCCCTATGCCGACACCACCTCGCTCGACGTCATCAAGGACTTCCTCGGGGGTACCTCGGGCCGCTGGTCGCCGATCCAGCAGATCTACGGCCACTACCTCACCGTGATGTTCGACACCTTCTCGAACCTCGCCGCGTTCGGCACCGGCCGCAACGATCCGAACGTGTCGATCCTCGGCGTCGCCGAAAGTCCGTCGCCGCCCTGGCGCTGGGCCGCGGCCTACGGCGCGCGCATCGCCGGCGACAAGAATCTCGGCGGCGAGGTCGACCAGGCCTACCGCATCAGCGTGCCGGTGCAGACGCTGGATCTGGTCGGCATCAAGCCACCGGCGAGCCGCGTCAACTGGTTCAACATCACCCAGCGCCAGACGCTGTACCAGGATGGCATCGCCGGCTTCAAGGTTGCGCCCGACGGCACGGTGATGCTCGACCGCGTCGTCACCACCTACCAGCTCAACAGTTACGCGCAGCCGGACATCACCTGGCTCGACATCGAGACCCGGCTGCAGATGGTCTACTTCATCCGCTACATGCGCCAGCGCATCACCCAGAAATACGGCCGCTGTGCGCTCGCCGACGACAACCCGAGCGCCAACCCGGCGATCGTCACGGCCAAGATCCTCAAGGCCGAATGCGTGCACGTCTACAACGAGCTCGAGTTCGGCGGCCTGGTCGAGAACTCCAACCTGTTCGCCAAGTCGCTGGTGGTGGAGCGCTCGAGCGATCCGGACCGCGTCAACGCCTATCTGCCGGTCGACGTCGTCAACCAGTTCCGCGTGTTCGCCGCCAACGCGACGACGTTCCTGCAATTCCCCGCGTAAGGCCGAAGGCCCTATCGCGATCGCGACCGCGCGAGCCAGTTGGCTCGTCGCGGCGCGCACCCCACGCTCAAACCTCCTGAGGAGTTTCATCCATGTCCCACACTTCCGGCGGCCGCGTCTCCACGGTGATCGGCGGCATTGCCTATTCGGCGCGCGGCGTCATCACGCTCGACCCGTCCAACATCTCGGTGACATCAGGCGTCAACCAGGACGGCACGGTCTATCGTAACGTGGCGCCCAAGGCGCGCACGGCGGAGATCACCTTCGACAGCTTCGTCACCGTCAATGACGAACCGCTGCGCTGGGATGAAAGCATCATGCTTCTCACCAATCTCGGCATCACCTTCGTCGAGGACGACACCAACATCACCCACATCCTGTCCGGCGGCTTCTTCACCGGCAGCCCGCAGCACGACACTTCGAGCGGCGAGGTCTCCGGCCTTGGCCTTGCCGCCGACAGCTACAAGACGCTGAACGGGTAGGGATTGGATTATGGGCGAGACCATCACGATTCCGCTGAAGAAGCCGTTGATCGCGCCGGAAGGGCCGGTCAACCAGGTGGTGCTGCGCGAGCCGACCTTCGACGAGTTTCTCGTGCACGGCGATCCCTACACCGTGGCGCGCTCGGTTGGCGGCGTGCCATTCGCCGCCGAGAACCCGGAGGTGATCGCGCAGTACATGAAGCTCTGCCTGGTCGAACCGAAGGATCCGCAAGTGTTGCGCCAGGGCAAGGCGCGCCTCGCCAAGGAGATGAAGGAGGCGCTGCTCAGTTTTTTCCACCCCGACGCGGCGGCAAGCGAGGACTCGAGCGAGGCCTGAGAGACCTCGCCGACGAGCTCGCCTTCGGCGGCGTCGGGCGCAACTCCTTTCACGATCTGCAGCAGCTCACGATCTCCGAGCTGCAATATTGGCATAGCCGCGCGGTCGCCTGGACTAAGCGGCCGAAACCGAAACCCACGACACGGCGATAAAGCTCTATGGCCAAGATCATCGAGGCGAAGGCGGTCATCAGTGCGGAGGACCGCACCGGCGCCGTGTTCGACAAAATCGCCAAGAAGATCGACGGCATCGCCAAATCGGCGCGGTCCTCGGTCGCGGTCGAGCGGCTCGCCAAGTCGATGGACTCGGTGCAGAAGCAGATGGCCGCGATCGACCGCTTCTCCGGCACGCGCACCCGCTATGACGCCGCGCTGAAGCAGATGCGCTACCTCGAGGCCGAGGCCAAACGCGTTGACAGCATGGTCAAGGGCCTCGGTGCCTCGGTCGACCAGAAGGCGGCCGCCGCCGAGATGAAGCGGATCGCGGCCGCGACCGATGCGGCCTCGAAGGCGCTCGATCGCGAGCGCAATGCCGCGCTCAATGCCCGGCGGGCGCTGTCCGAGCTCGGCGTTCCCATCAGCGGCGCGATCGCGCACCAGGACCGGCTGCGCGCCGCGGTCGACCGCGCCAATTCCGCGCTGGAGCGCCAGCCTGGCCGGGTCTCCCGCGCGGCCCGGGCCGCCGCCCGCGGCATCGGTTCGACCCTGCCGTTTGCCGGGCCGGCGATCCTGCACGGCACCAAGGAGGCGGCGCGGTCGGGTGCGGAGATCCAGTCCGAGATCGTGAAGATGCGCGCCGCCGGCATTCCGGAGGCCGACATCCAGCGCGCGATCGGCGAGAGCGCCGAGCTGATGCCGAAATACACCAACGTCAAGCAGGCGACCTCGCTGGAGCGGTTCAAGGAGCTGCGCTCGGTGCTGCTGCATCCGGAGGAGGCGCACCAGCTGCTCGAGCCGACGGTGAAGGCCAACGCTGCCATGAACGCGCTCGATCGCTCCGGCCAGCTCGCCGAGGGACTCGGCTTCGCGGTCAAGGGCGCCGAGGTGCTCGGTCGCGCCCAGGATCCCAAGAAGTTCGAGCATTATCTCGACAGCTTCATCAAGGCCCAGCAGGTGATGGGCAAGACCATCACGCCGGAGCAGATGTACGAGCTCGCCAAGTACACCAAGGCCTCCGGCTCGACGCTGTCCGACCGCTTCCTCAACACCACGGCGATGTCGCTGTCGCAGGAATTGGGCGGCGCCACCACCGGCGTCTCGCTCGACCAGTTCGTCAAGCAGATCACCGGCGGCTTCCAGGGCAACCAGCATTCGGCGGCCAAGGAGTTCGTCGCGCTCGGCCTTGCCAACAAGGACGATTTCGAGACCACCAAGACCGGCGAGATCAAGGGCATGAAGCCGGGCCGCAAGATCCCGGGCGCCGATCTCGCCCAGACCGATCCCGACCGCTACGTTTATGAGCGGCTGCTGCCGGCGCTGGAGAAGGCCGGCATCACCGACCAGAATGCGCAGATCGCCCAGGTCCGGCGCATGTTCCCGTCGGGCCGCGCCGCCGACGTCGTCTCCAAGTTGATCACCCAGCGCGAGAGCTTCGCCAATCACGCCAAGCTCTACGGCGAGGCGCAGGGCCTCAACGCCATCGGCAACAATCAGCAGGATCCGTTCGTGGCGATGAATTCGCTGACGACGTCGATCTCAAATTTCGCCGGCGTGCTGACCAGCCCGGTGATGCAGAACGCCGCCGGCGTGATGTCGGGCCTCGCCACCGCGATCGGCAGCTTCAGCGAGAGTCTCGCCGGCTTCAACAAGGAGCATCCCGATCTCGCCAAATGGGCCGGCGGTACCGCGCTCGCCGGCGGCGCGGCGGTCGGAGGCGTTGCGACCTATAGCCTGATCTCGGGCCTGATGACCGGCTTTGGCCTGCCAGCCTCGGCTGTCGCACTGGACACCTCCGCGGCGGCGCTGTCGACCGCCGCCGCCGAGCTGTCGGCCGCCGCGCTCAGCGGCAAGGTCGGTGCTGTCGCCACGGGCGGTGCGGCCGCCACGGGCGCCGGTGCGGCCGCT
>NZ_LBJX01000072.1:0-42843 GCF_028128895.1 Bradyrhizobium sp. CCBAU 11434 | reverse complement strand
CTGGCCCGTTCGAGACATGCCGGCAGGGTCTTACAATGTCCGTTGTCGGAGGCGGACCAGAACCTTCGCATCGCGAGTTCGCCAAGATCCAGCCAAAACAACTAAAGCGCGATGAGATTGGGATGAATCGTCATCGCGCTTTAGGTTGTTTTTTTAACATGATCTTTTCGGAAAACCTCTGCACACTTTTCCGGATCATGCTCTAGGGGGCTGTGCGCGACAGCTTGAGTTTTCGCGCCCTTGCTTACGGGCAGGTTCCGTTGCCGAAGTAGGTCGCCTGCCGATACGTGTACTGCATGACTTGCATGGTCAGCTGAAAACGTGGGTCGTCGCCATTCGTAATCGGGCATCGTCCGCCGGAGACGGCGGCCATTTCGTCATCGCGCAGCGGCGTAAAGTCAGTCTTGGCGTTCGTCGACATCGTGAGCCTCCTGTTGAGATGTGCGGCATCCTTATCACGAATTCTGTTGGTTCTACTGTGAGTAGCCTCACGCAAGCGACCGACATGCTCGGCATGGGTTCAGAGCAACCTCCTGAACTGCCCTACTTGGGACATAACGGCAGAGAACTTTGCCTGATGCTGAGGGGCATCAAGCCTCTTGCCTATTTCCTGAATTTTGTCCCCCGCGAGTTCGACGTCAATATTCCGACGTTCGACAGACACCTGGCTGCGGGTCGGTTGATAAGACGCGAATTCGTTGAACTGCCACACCGAAGGCTGCTCTACGCGTTACCTGACCACCAGTGGCGGATAGACGCCATGCTCGCGCTCCCAAACGAACTCGACGCATGGTCCGAAGATCATGAACGGCGCTCTTGCGAATTGCTTGGCTACGAGGGCTGGCAGATTGACTATTGGCTGGCACATCGTCGCTCGCGTGCGGATGCTTAGTCCGCTTCTGATGCTGTGGACGGCTCCTCCAAGGGCACGAGAGTGCCAAGGAGTGGGCGCCGCTTGAAGCTCCCACGATTCGGAGGAGCAGCCTATGCAGTCAATTTCAACGATTGGTCTGGATATCGCGAAGTGGGTCTTTCAAGTGCATGGCGTCGATGCAGCCGGCCAGGTGGTCATACGCCGTCAGCTCAAGCGCCGTTTCGTGCTGTCCTTCTTTGAGAAGTTGCCGCCGTGCCTGGTGGGAATCGAGGCTTGCGCGTCATCCCATTATTGGTCCCGCGAGCTGCGGGCGTTGGGGCATACGGTGCGATTGATGCCTCCGGCCTATGTGAAGCCCTACGTCAAGCGGCAGAAGAACGACAGCACCGACGCGGAGGCGATTTGCGAGGCGGTCACGAGACCCAACATGCGGTTCGTGCCGATCAAAACGATCGAGCAACAGAGCTGTCTGATGCTTCATCGCGTGCGCCATCTCTTCATTCGCCAGCAGACTGCCGTCATTAACTCAATTCGCGCTTATCTGGCCGAGTTCGGGATCGTCGCCCCTGTCGGGCGCAGGGGTGTCGAACAGCTCTTGGAAGTCGTCGCCGATCCAGCTGAACGCCGCCTTCCGGAGACGGCCCGTGCGTGTCTTGCGGCTCTCGGCAGTCAGTTGCGGGCACTGAAGGCTCAGATCCTGGAGTTCGACCGGCGCATTATCGCCTGGCATCGATCAAACGCGATGAGCAAGCGACTGGATGCGATCCCCGGCGTCGGTCCAGCACTGGCAACGGCGCTAGTCGTGTCGCGAGCGTTGCCGATGCCAATGCCTTCCGATCGGGGCGGGACTTCTCGGCCTGGGTCGGGCTCGTGCCGAAGCAGAACTCCAGTGGGGGCAAGGACAGGCTTGGCGGTATTAGTAAGCAAGGCGATCGCTACTTACGCAGCCTGTTCACGGCAGGTGCACTCGCCGTGATCCGCTATGCCAAGATCCATGGCGCGCGGCATCGGCCCTGGCTCACAGCGTTGTTGACGCGGCGTCCCACCAAGGTCGCCGCGATCGCGCTCGCCAACAAGCTCGCCAGGATGGCATGGGCGATGATGGCCAGGAACGAATGCTACAGGGAACCCGCCGCTCTCACGGCGTGAACGAGATCACAGCCGGACATTCGGGTGTGACGTAACGGTTGGAAGGGCGAACAGCACTTAATGCAGCGCCGGTCGATCCGGCGATCAGGACAACCCACATGGGCCATGGCATCTTCGAATGCGTGCTTTTGATCGGGACCTGATCTGCGGAGGGCATTATGGCCAGCGGTCACGTGAACCGCGCAAACAGGCCGAACACATGGCCGCTCCGACCAACGCCGCAAAGTGAAGATTCTCCTTGCCAACCCGGAGCCGTTCCACACATGGGCCCTCACCCGACTTGGCAACGGCTCGCTGAGATGTCCGCTCGTCGGCGAAAAAGGGACGTCCCGGGGCGTTACGTCAACAGACATGCTTCGTTCGAAGGGTGTTCTGAGCCTCGCCGAATGCTCCAATTCGGCATCCGCATCTAACCCGCGTCAGCCCAAGTCGAATTCGAACTGCCGATTTCCATTTATGTGCACTTTTGCGCACTTTCTTCGGAACGATGATCCCCTGACCGCGTATACCCCCGCTGCTGTCATGGCGGCGCGCGTGGGGTCGCCAAATGACAAGCCAACTGCTTATCCTGGTCGTTGAAGACGACCAGGATGTTCAAAACATCGTCCAGGAAAGCCTCAGCGACGGAGGATTTGAAGCCGTCGTAACTTCGTCTGGCGAGCGTGCCATCGAACTGCTTGATATCGCCGAAGGCAAATACCGGGCGCTTGTCACAGACATCAATCTGCGTGCCGGAAAGGCAGACGGGTGGCATGTCGCACGCCACGCTAGAAAAATCGACCCCAACTTTCCCATCGTTTATATGAGCGGAAAGGACGCTGACGACTGGGCGTCACAGGGTGTCCCTAACAGCATAATGTTGGCGAAGCCGTTCGCGCCCGCGCAGCTTGTCACCGCCCTTTCCAACCTGCTGAACGCCGCGCCGCCGGCCTCCCCAACCGTTTGAAGGGCTTCGTCTCTTCGCGCCCTTACCCACTAAACGGCCATGTCGCTTTTTGGCCCCTTAGCGGACCAATCACGGCATGGTGCACGACGGCCGCTTTTGACCCTGGCTGTGTGAAAAGCCACGAGTCGGTTACGATTCCTCCGTTTCCTGATGGGGGATACGGATGGGACGCTTCGTTGAAGGCGCGGACAGATCCCAGCTGACGCTCTTGCCGGAATGTCTGGAGGATTGGGTAGACGAGGGCAACGCGGTCCATGTGATCGATGTGTTTGTCGAGGCGCTCGACCTGCATGGAATTGGATTTGAGCGTGTGATCGCCAAGGAGACGGGCCGGCCCTCCTATCATCCAGCAGTCCTTCTGAAGCTTTACATCTACGGTTATCTCAATCGGGTGCAATCCAGTCGCCGCCTGGAACGTGATGCGTGCCGCAATGTCGAGGTGATGTGGCTGATCGGGCGCCTGGCTCCCGATCACAAGACGATCGCCGATTTCCGGAAGGATAATGGCGCGGCGATCCGGAAGGTTTGTGCGAAGTTCGTTGCGCTATGCCGGCAAATGGGCCTGTTGCAGACCCCAAGCGTCGCAATCGATGGCAGCAAGTTCAAGGCAGTGAACAACCGCGATCGCAACTTCACGCATGCCAAGATGGCGAGGCGGATGGCGCAGATCGAGGAAAGCGTGGGTCGATATCTGCGCCAACTCGATAGCGCCGATCGGCAGGAGCCATCGGAAGCGATCAGCATCAAGACGACGAGGATCAAGGCCAAACCTCCGTCCCAAGCCGGAGGCTTCTTCGCATAGATATCCAGATCCCGAAGCAAGGGTTCCGGCTGAGCGCTTACGAATAATCAAGCCATCGTGGCTGCGAACAGAAGACGGAATGGTGTGTGCAATTGCCATGACCAAATTCCCTGTCTGAAATGGCGCTTCGTTGCGCCACACCATTTTAGGTTTGGTCTGCCAAGTCGCTGTGAAGCAATTCACAGCATTGGCGCACAAATTTTCGTCATTTATCCGTTAGTTGTATTTCCTGCAAATGCTCGCGAGTTGGATGCCGACATCAGGTCACGACTCGCCGTTGATTTTGTTGGCCGCCAGACTTAGCTCCAAATCGGTTAGCCGTTCGATCAGCCGCTCTACAATTTCTTCGCAATCAGATGGAGCGAGCGAATTCACGCCACGTGCGGCAAGCTCGCTTTCAAGAAGTTTGGCCAGCATCGCCTTCACGCTCATATGGCGCAATCCAGTTGCCATGAAAAAAGCAAACGATGAACCGCTCGTAGACAGACGCGCAATCCGTAGTAAGACGCAGATTCTTCGCGCCAACACCCTCTCGTCCTTCGACCACGCAGCATTCATAACCTGAAATTAGGAGACGACGGCTAGCCTCAGGCTGTCCGGGGACGGGTGGGATGCTCTCAACCCCCACTCGCGGATAAGGCCCCGGCTATCGCGAGTACCGGGGCCTTTGTTTTGCGCGCGGATAAATCAGTCGTCTTTAAGTGAAAGAGGCCGCCAACTGAGGCGGCCTCTTTCAGCGCCCATTTATCTGCTAATCGCATCTTATGCTTGATCCGTTGGTGGCGCACACATGCCCCCACGAATAGCCTATTCCTGACCCGTTATCATAGTACTTGAAATCAAACCCAGGAATATGGATCTGGAGGAGAAGATTCGGTTCCCCGCCCGAAATCATTTCCAGTTCGTCGCACGAAAGCAGATTGATTTCGCGTTCCATGTCTCTGTCTCCTGTTGTTCAACGAAGCGACCACCCGCCTCGTTCGGTTGAGGAGACTAGATGCCCCACCGCGCAACGTGCCGTGAGGCAGATCACTGCGCTCGGAAATAGGCCAGCGCCCCACCTCTCATAAGAACATATTGCGAACATGAACAAAACTGGTACACTCCTCGGATGCCTGTTTCCGCTTCGAGCCAGCCCGATTCCGACCACCTCGAAGCCGCGGCCGATCAGGCGATAGAAGCTTGCGGCGGAGACGCGCGTGAAGCTGTCAAAGCCTTGATCGTTGCCAACGAATTTCTTGAGCGGCGGCTAGAGGAGCTTGCTTCGCCAGGCTACGCGCGTGGTCGCGTGCTGCCGCGTGACCGAAAAGATTGGTACGATTGAATCTTAACGACTTACAAAATTCCATAAATGCGACTAGCACAGGCTTTGACTGAATCCGGCGCCCCATCAGCGAGGTCCTGAAGGTAACGCAAGAATTCATCTGCGGTATCTGCGCCAACTCGATAGCGCCGATCGGCAGGAGCCATCGGAAGCGATCAGCATCAAGACGACGAGGATCAAGAAAAAGATCGCTCGGCTGAAGCAGGAGATGAGCCGCCTGGAAGTGCTTGATGCGCAGATGCGCAACACGCCGGATCAACAGATATCGCTGACCGACCCGGATGCCCGTTCGATGGCCACCAGCGGACGCGGATCGGGTGTCGTCGGCTACAATGTCCAGGTCCCCCGCGGTGGACACCGAACACCATCTGATTGTTACGCATGAGGTCATAAACGTCGGCAACGACCGTGGGCAGCTTGCTCGGACGTCGAAGCAAGCCAAAGAAGTGCTCGAAGTGGACAAACTCGAGGCGGTCGCTGACCGTGGCTACTTCGACGGAGAGGAGATATTGGCTTGCAAAGAGGCTGGCGTGGCAGTCACGCTGCCCAAGCCCATGACGTCGAACGCCAAGGCGGAGGGTCGGTTCGGCAAGCAGGACTTCGCCTACCTGCCTGATGAGGACGTTTACCGCTGCCCGTCCGGCCAGCTGCTGCCCTATCACTACACCAACATCGAGCACGGAATGACGCTGCGCCGTTACTGGTCGACAGCAGCGTGCCAAGGCTGCGCGATCAAGAGCCAATGCACGCCGTCAAAGGAGCGCCGCATCACGCGCTGGGAGCAAGAGCATGTGGTCGAGGAGGTCCAGAGACGGCTCGATTCCAATCCCGACGCCATGCGGACGCGGCGCGAGACGGTCGAGCATCCCTTCGGCACGATCAAAGCCCGTATGGGTGCGACCCACTTCTTGATGAAGCGCCTACGGAATGTCGCCGCCGAGATGGCGCTGCATGTTCTGGCCTATAACCTCACACGGGTGATGAACATCGTCGGCAAACCGCGCCTGATTGCAGCCATCCGCGCCGCCTGAAGGCCGGAAAGTGCCTCCAAAAGCGCAATATCGCGTCGCGGTACCCCACTTTGGCCGGTCATTGGACGCTCCGACGCGAGACATCGGCCGCCTGCAACGATTAGCGACCACGGCAGCGTGCCGACCTATCCGTTTGCACACACCCAAGACCTGTAGCCGACATATCGAAATCAAGAAGATCGGAGAGGCCGAGAAACGCAGCGCGGCCTCAACTACGGAAGTCCTTTTGTCGCCGTAAAGGGATTGAACCCACGTTCCGCGAGGGCAGCCCACGAAGCTGCGCCAAGATGTGGCAATCGGAAATAGAGGCGTGGCCTGGCCGGATCGGTATCCAACATGAACCCAGTCGGTAGCGCGCGGACACTTGTGGCAAAGAACCCGCCATCCGGCGACCTCTGGGATTCTATGACCGCGATCAACGACTCTGCCCTCCCAGTCCTGCCGAGCAATTTCAACAAGAGAGCCATCTGGCTCGTCCCCTCGGTCCACACGCCGTCGCGGTCTTCACCGTAGGAAAAGCCCTTGTCGACACTCATTCGCTGTTCGGCGGTCGTAATTGCCGGTGCAAATTTCTCGGCCGCTCCGGGGAGCGCCGTTAACGGCCAGACTTGAGCATCAAGGGCCAAAATCGGATTGCGCGTGACGCCGTCTTCAGCGGTCCCTGCGGCGAAACAGGCGCATGCCGGATCCCACATCGTATCGACGAAGCGCTCAGCAGCTGTCGCCATATCACGCCAGCGCGGATCGCCGGTGCGGGTTGCAAGAAGGCCAAACGCGGCGGCGAGGTCAGTATTGTGCTCGGTTGATTTCCATGTCCGCAACTCGGGCGTCGGTTCGTGCCCAAACGTACCGCCCGTGAAACCGCCAGTGCCGCGCGCGTCGGCCCATTGCGCGACCCAGGTGCCCAGCCGTGCCGCACCCTCGCGGAACCGAGAGCCGGTGTTCACATCATCAATCGACAGCAACGCCAACATGGCCCATGCCATGTTACCGACATCGCTGCCCACCTGATATCGATCTTCCAACCACTTGTTCTGCGTATTGTCCCACCAACCCGGAAGTTTGGCGGAGCCACTGGCCACCGCACCCGCGGCGTATGCGTTCCGGAGCCGCCCATCATGCCAGGTGCGGTCGTTATCGATGGCCGAGAGAATCGCCGAGCCAATTCGATGCGCCTTGTCTCGCTCGCCGCAACCGACCAATGCGATGGCGGCTACCGCATTATCATAGAGGTAGGCGGCGCCATGGAGAGGCCCCGATTCGACGGTCGGATAGCTGGGCAGGAATAACGGCCCTGACGGCGCTGCCTTGTCGATCAGACCAGCGAGGTATCCGCACGCTGACGATTCCGGTGTTGCCTGAGCCCGGAGTGGAGCGGCGACCACAATGATTGTGAAAGTCGTTAGGATGCATAGGAAGGCTGCTATTCGGCCCACTTGCTGTTCTCCGGGTGGACGATGGTCCTCTCTATACCCAGCGGGCGATCTCTTGAAGTGCCCCATAGCGGACGTCCAAGAGAGCACGAGGTGGCTCAGTCTCAGCGAGTCCATCTCGCCCATGAGCAAACGCGGAGTGACCTCGAGGCCGAGCAACGCTGCCAAGGCCGCCGCTTCGATCGAGACCTTGGCCGATGAATTCTTGAGGAGGGTTTGAGCTTCTGTTCGTTCCTTCGTCACTACGGCGAAACGCGGACCCCTCCTCAATATACGCCCATAAATGTCTACCATCGGCGATAATGCATGAGAGATGTCGTCAAGACCTGATGAACGAGAGCAGGTCGGGGTTGAGGACATCCGCATGCGTGGTGAGCATGCCATGGGGATAGCCCGGATAGGTCTTCAGCGACCCGTTCTTGAGCAGGTTGACCGCACGCGGCACTGAACTTGCGAACGGGACGACTTGATCAGCCTCGCCATGCATCACCAGCACCGGCACGGTGATCTTCTTGAGGTCTTCGGTATAATCTTCGAGCCAGGAGTCGACGGTTGCATAATGAGCGAGGGCACCGCCGGCCATGCCTTGGCGCCACCAGTTCGCAATGATCGCCTCCGAAGGCTTCGCCCCTTCTCGGTTGTAGCCGTAGAACGGATTCTCGGGGACGAAACGATAGAACTCCGACCGGTTGCCCAGCACGCCTGCCCGGATCGCCTCGAACCACTCCGGCGGCTGACCGGATGGGTTGCCTTCGCTCCGGTACATGTTCGGCGTCAGTGAAGCGACCAGCACCGCCTTCGCAACGCGCTCCTGATGGCGAGCGACATAGCGAGCCACCTCACCGCCACCTGTGGAGTGGCCGATATGGATCGCGCCGCGCAGGTTGAGGTGCTCAGTCAGGGCCGCGAGGTCGGCAACCCAGTGGTCCATGTCGTTGCCGGTGCCGGGCTGGTCGGACCTGCCGTGGCCGCGCCGGTCGTGGGCGATCACCCGGTAGCCGTGGCGAAGGAAGAAGCTCATCTGGGCGTCCCAGTCGTCCGCTGTCAGCGGCCAGCCGTGGCTGAAAACAATCGGCTGGCCTGAGCCCCAGTCCTTGTAGAAGATGTTTACGCCGTCTGTCGTCGTGATCGTGGGCATTGTTCCGTTCCTTTAGATTAGCCGCGGACGAGAGTCATCGCTCGCTGGCGCGGCGTACCAGCGATGATCCCGTTAAATCAGGAGGACCAGTCGTCGATTAGGTGGTCAAAATGCTTAGTTCAGCAGAGAGGCGATACCATTCATTATAAAGGCATCGCTCAAGTATCGCGCGATAAGAATGAGTACGAGTTTCACGTTCGCAGGATTTTCGGGACGCAATACGTATTGGACATACGAAAGAGGCCGCCAACTGAGGCGGCCTTAATCGTCTCAGATGCGTTCTCCGCACCATGGCGGCTGCCGAGGGCAGCCTCTGACCTCGTTGCGGACCTTCGGCCGCTGGTCCTCGCAGCCGCCAAGAGGGGTATGGCTAGTTGCGCTTGGCGATTTCGCGATACAGCGACTCGGGGCTAACACCCAGTTCGGCAGCAAGGCGCACCCACTGCCCCTTGGATGGGAGAGGACCGCGCCACGCAATCCATGCATCGAGGCGCTCGGCAACGGTTTTCATGGACAAGATCTCCGCGTGGAAGCGCGCATTTTGAAGCTCATGAGCGAAGTGTCGGATGAGAGCCAATGCAAGTGTGGGGTCTTGCGCGAGGCGGTTCAGGAACTCTCTCTTCGAGACGGCCCAAGCTGTTGAACTCGAAACCGCGACTGCGGCACAGTGATATGTCGGGGAATCGATTGACGCCTCCGCGAGCATTGTCCCCGGTCCAGCGTGCTGGAGCACAAGTGAGGCTCCGGACGCCTGATGTCGCACCAGATCGATAGCCCCGCCGGTCACAATGAAGATATACCGGACCGGGTCCCCCTGGCGGAATACAGTCTCGCCGGGCTGAAAGCCTAATTGGCGTCGGTCGAGGCCGTTCAGTAGCGGGGCAAGATCGGAGAACATGATAGCAATCATGTTCTTGAAACGACCGCTGTGGCAAGATGCCTTAACAGGAGAGTCCTCCATGCGCCTGCTCGCATTCGCACTTTTGCTCCTTCCAATGGCAGCACTGGCCCAGCAGCCTGAGCAACAGCACCAACATTCGATGCGCGGCGAGAGTATGTCCGGTAAGCCCATGCCGATGGGCCAGACGCAAATGATGAACCATATGCAGATGATGCACAGTGGGAGCATCAACGAAACGGATGCGCACAAAGGCACCCGAGGGCCGACCGAGCCGGGACAGTCCGCCTTCGCAGCAATTCAGGAGATCGTTCAAATTCTGGAAGATGATCCGCAAACGGATTGGTCGAAGGTCAACATCGAAGCCCTACGCCAGCACCTGATCGACATGAATAACGTCACTCTGGCAGCCCATGTCAGCAACGAAGCAATCGATGGTGGGATGAAATTTGTCGTCACAGGTAACGGTGCTGTCCGCGATTCCATCCGGCGAATGACGTCAGCACACGCGGCAACCATGGACGGCGTGGGTGGCTGGCACTTCGTCGCGAAGGACACTGACGAGGGTTCCATCTTTGAAGTCCGCGTGCCGCCGCAGGATATGGATAAGTTGAAGGCGCTTGGCTTCATTGGCACCATGACACGCGGGATGCATCACCAGCAGCATCACCTGATGGTAGCCAAGGGCGAACATCCGTACGGCTGACGACACGCCCGAATGTCTGGCCTACGGCCCATTGCGCCATTCGTCAGCTTGCGACCCTGAGCTGATATCGCGCTAGCGCGCTATCCGCGTATCTCACATGCCCTTGAACTCATGGGCACATGGCCTAGCGCGGCCGGCTGCGCTCGATGATCTCGGCGGCGCCCTTGCCGAGCAGATCCAGTCCCACGGCACGGCCGAGCTCGCGCGGCCGGTTCGCAGGACCTGTGCGCGAGGCTTCGATGATGGTGTTGCCGGAAAGATCCAGCACCGAAGCGGTCAGCGACATCTGATCGCCTGAGATGGTCGAGAAACCGGCCACCGGCGAATTGCAGTGACCGTTCAGCACCCACAGCACCTCGCGCTCGGCATCGGCAGAGGCGTGCGCGGCGGGGTCGTCGATCGATGACAGGATTTGTCGCGTTGGCCAGTCCTGCGCTGCGCATTCGACCGCCACGATGCCCTGCCCTGCGGCGGGCAGCATCTCCGCCGCGGTGAACTCGTAGGCGATACGATCGGCGAGCCCGACGCGATCGAGGCCGGAGCGCGCCATGATCAACGCATCGGCCGGCCCGACCGCGCCGCCGTCGGGCAGCTTCTGCATCTCGCGATGATCGAGCTTTCGCACGCGCGTGTCGGCGGCGCCGCGGAAGTGGATCACTTCGACATCCGGAAACAGACGCCGCGCATAAGCCGCGCGACGAACGGCGTTGGTGCCGATCTTGAAGCCTTTGCCGCGGGACTGGCGCAGCGCCTCCAGCGTCACACCGGCGCGCAACACCAGCGCATCGCCGGGCGGATCGCGCGACAAGGTCGCGCCGATGACGAGGCCCGGCGTGTCCTCGTTGCCGGGCATGTCCTTCAGCGAATGCATCGCGGCCTGCAATTCGCCCGCGAGCACGGCAGCGCGGATCTGCGCGACGAAGGCGCCGCCCTTGCCGCCGTGCGGCAACAGCTTGCTGGTCTGGTCGAGATCGCCCGTGGTGTCGAACTTGATGATCTCGACGTCGAGACCGGGCACGGCCGCAGTCAGGCGGCGCGCAATCTCTTCTGTCTGCGCCAGCGCCATCGCGCTCTTGCGGGTGCCGATCTTCAGTCGCGTAGCCAAGCCATTGTCCTTTCGAGCCGCGAATTAACGCGCGTCCTGCAATATCATATCGGACGCCTTCTCCGCGATCATGATGATCGGCGCGTTGGTGTTCCCCGACACGAGGTCCGGCATGATCGAGCCGTCGACGACGCGAAGGCCCTCGAGCCCCTTCACCTTCAGCCGCTGGTCCACCACCGCGAGCGCGTCGTTGCCCATACGACAGGTCGAGGTCGGATGGTAGATGGTGCTGCCGCGCTCCCGGCAATAATCCAGGATTTCGGCGTCCGTGGATACCTTCGTGCCGGGATCGTACTCGCTGACCACGAACGGCTTCAATGCCGGCGCATTCAGGATCCTGCGCAGGATCTTGATGGCTTCGACATTGGTGGTGCGGTCGGTCTCGGTCGACATGTAGTTGATGCGGATTTCCGGCGGCACGGTCGGGTCCGCGCTTCGGATGCGCAAAGAGCCCCGGCTTTCGGGCCGGAGCTGGCACACCGACGCCGTGAAGCCGGAGAAGTCGTGGAGCTTCTCACCCATCTTGTCGGTCGAGAACGGCAGGAAGTGCACCTGGATGTCGGGCGAAGCGAGCCGCGGATTGGTCTTGAAGAACGCGCCTGCGGTGCCGGCCGCAATCGTCAGCCAGCCCTTGCGGAACAGCGCATAGCGCGCACCGGCCAGCGTTCGGCGGAGCGGATTGTTGACGGTGTCGTTGAGCGTGATCTTCTGCGAGCATTTCATCACGATGCGGACCTGCATGTGGTCCTGGAGATCGTGGCCGACGCCCGGCGCATCGAGCACCACATCGATGCCGTGCTTGCGCAAGAGATCGGCGGGGCCGACGCCGGAGAGCTGCAACAGCTGCGGCGAGTTGTAGGCACCGCTCGACAGCACGACCTCCTTGCGCGCGCGGGCTCGGCGCACGGTTGCACCCTGCCGATATTCGACGCCGACGGCGCGGCGGCCCTCGAACAGCACGCGCTGGCCCAGCGCCTCGGTCTCGACCTTGAGATTGCCGCGGGTCTTCGCAGGGCCGAGATAGGCGACCGCCGTCGAAGCACGACGGCCGTTGCGGGTGGTGGTCTGGAACAGGCCGACGCCTTCCTGGGTGGCGCCGTTGAAATCAGGATTGTAGGGCAGACCGGTTTCGACTGCGGCATCCATAAAGGCCTTCGACAGCGGATCGGTCACGACCATGTTGGAGACAGGCAGCGGCCCGCCGGTGCCGTGATATTGATCGGCGCCGCGCGCCTGGTTCTCGGCTTTCTTGAAATAGGGCAACACGTCGTCATAACCCCAGCCGGCATTGCCGTGCTGGCGCCAGCGGTCGTAATCCTCGTGCTGGCCGCGCACATACAGCAGGCCGTTGATCGAGCTCGATCCGCCCAGCGTCTTGCCGCGCGGCTGGAAGACCTGCCGGCCCTTCAGCTCGGGCTCCGGCTCGGTCTGGTACATCCAGTTGACGGACTTCTCCTTGAACAGCTTTCCATAGCCGAGCGGCACGTGGATCCAGATGTTGGAATCCTTCGGGCCCGCCTCGAGCAGCAGCACGCTGTGCTTGCCGCTCGCCGAGAGCCGGTTCGCGAGCACGCAGCCGGCAGAGCCGGCGCCGACGATGATGTAATCGAATTCGGGATCTGACGGTGCGAGGGCGGAATTTGCGTTCATGCGCTATGGTTCTTTTTCTTGGTGTGAGCGTTCCCGCTGTATGACTAGCACAATCATGCGCGCAGACGCAGCGCCTCGACCAGCGACTTGAACGCACGGGCATATTCCGCGCCCGCCCTTGCGATATCGGTTCGACCGGCGCAGGCGACCGCGGCCTCCGTCACTGCGCCGAGCAGCAACCGCGCCAGCGGCTCGACCGGCTGCTTTGCGATCAGGCCGGCCTCCATGGCAGCGGCAATCGCACGCGGCATCTTGCCGCCAAAGTGCTTTGCATCGATCTCGCGCCAGCGCTCCCAGCCGAGCACGGCAGGTCCGTCGCGCAAGATGATCTGGCCGGCCGGACCCTTGGCGGTCGCGGCAAAGTAATGCTGCGTGCCGGCGACCATGGCGGCCAGCACGTCCTTCTCGGCCCGCGCGGCGCTGTCGATCTCGACGACGAGATGGCGCGAGACCAGGTCGAACACCGCCTCGAACACGGCTTCCTTGGTCTTGAAATGATGATAGACCGCGCCCTTGGCGATGCCGGCGCCTTCGGCGATCTCGTCCATGGTGGTGGCGGCAAAGCCCTGCGTCCCGAACAGCCGGCGCGCCGCCGTCAGAATCGCCTCTGTTGTTGCTGCTCGCCGCTCCGCTTGTTTGGCCATGAATTTGGTCTAATCGAATTCACTCCGCGCCACCAGTTGACTTTTCGACTATCGGTCGGTATTTACCGACTAGCAGTCGGTTTTAATGCGAGGTGGTCCATGCCGAGCCGTGACGTCGTTGAAGCCTTTGCAAGGCGGCTGGAGGACGGGGAGTTCGTCGAAGCGATCGAGCAGTACTACACGCCCGATGCCGCGACCTATGAGAACAACGCCGCGCCAACGGTCGGCCGCGACAATCTCGTCGCCAAGGAGCGTGGCGTGCTGGCGGCTTCCAAAGAGGTCAAGGCCGTGCGCGTCGGGCCGAGCCTGATCGAAGGCGATAACGTCGCCTCGCGCTGGATCTTCAGCTTCACCAACGCCGAAGGCGTGACACGAACGCTGGAGGAGATCGCCTGGCAGACCTGGCAAGGCGACAAGCTGATCGAGGAGAGGTTCTTTTACGACCCGAAGCAGCTTGGGCGGTGATGCGCCAAACGCACCGCTGTCATCGCCCGGCATAACAGCCGAATGAGTGGTGTACATTCTTCGCGCCGTTACAGCCGTAACGCACGGCGCCGCATTTATATCGATTTGTTATCGATATACGCGATCGAACACGCAGAAGTGGTCGCGGCGACAGCAGCAATCGGGGATAATTCATAGTTCGTCAAAGATTTGCGGCGAATTCTCCCGATCGAGCCGGACAAACGGCCGATGCTGCTGCAGGCTCTGGAATGCGGATTCAACTGACCAATTATTTCGCGCGGCTGTTTGCCGGCGATCTGTCAGCCTTTCGCGGTCCCGCAACCGACGAAACCGTCGCCGGACATATTCGCGCCGAACAGATGTCGCTGGTGCTCGGCTATTCGGTCGGCATCATGCTGGCCAATGCCTGCAATGCCACGGTGCTCGCGATCGCGCTGTGGCAGTCGCCCGACCGGACCTTCGCCGCGATCTGGGCGATCATCGTCGCCGGCGCCGCGATCGCGTTCGGCGTGCAGTCCCATGCCTCCCGCCGGATCACGAAGCCGCAATTCGTCTCCCGCCGGGCCATCCATCGGCTGGTCCGCAACGCCTTCGTGCTCGGAATCGCCTGGGGTATCGTCCCTGTCGCCTTCTTCGCGGACGCCTCGACCGGCGGTCAGCTCGTCATCACCTGCCTGTGCTCGGGCATGCTGGCCGGCGGCGCGCTCGCCTTTGCCACCATCCCGATCGCGGCCATCGCCTTCACCGCTCCCATCTTCGTCGGCATCGCGATTTGCCTCGGCAGAAACGGCGACCTCGCCTTCCTGCTGATCGCCTTCCTCGTCGTGGTCTATGGCAGCGTGCTGCTGCGCGGCGTGTTCGTCAATTCGTTCAACTTCGCCCGGCGCGTCATCCGGCAGATCGAGGCCGAGCGCACGGTACGGCAGGATCCGCTCACGCATCTGCCCAACCGCTTCGCCTTCAACGAGACGCTCGATGCCGCCTTGAGGCGGCTCACGCTATCAGGCGAGGAATTCGCCGTGCTGCTGCTCGACCTCGACCGTTTCAAGGAGGTCAACGACCGCTTCGGCCACCCTGCCGGCGACGAATTCCTGGTGCAGGTCGCAAGCCGGCTGCAACGCTGCACCCGCGCGGCCGAACACGTCGCGCGTATCGGCGGCGACGAATTCGCACTGGTGATGGCCAATCTGACGCGGCCCGAGGATGCGCTCGAGATCGCCGAGCGCTTCGTCGCGGCCTTCACGGAACCGTTCCTGATCGAGGGCTGCGAGTTCGTTGGTGCCACCAGCGTCGGCATCGTGCTCGTGCCGCGCGACGGCAATACGGCGCTCGATATCATGAAGAACGCCGACGCCGCGCTCTATCGCGCCAAGAAGGCCGGACCCGGCACGGTCCGCTTCTTCGAGGAGGCGGACGACAAGGTCTCGCGCGACCGCAAGGCGCTGCAGGCGGACCTCGCCGGCGCCATCGCGCGCGACGAGCTGTTTTTGGTGTTCCAGCCGTTCCTCGATCTCGACGAAAACCGCATCACCGGTTTTGAGGCGCTGCTGCGCTGGCAGCATCCCTCGCGCGGCCTGGTGCCGCCGAGCGAGTTCATTCCGATCGCTGAAGAAACCGGACTGATCCACGAGATCGGCGAATGGGTGATCAGGCGCGCCTGCGCGACGCTGAAGGAGTGGCCGGAGGACATCCGCGTCGCCGTGAACTTCTCGGCGGCGCAGTTTCAAAACAACGGCATTCTCCAGACCATCGTGCAGGCGCTGGCCGATGCGAAGGTCGCCCCTGATAGACTCGAGATCGAGATCACGGAATCGATGCTGCTGTCGAAATACGGCTCGGCCGCCTCGATCCTGAATGCGCTGCTGGAGCTGGGTGCCACCGTGGCGCTGGACGATTTCGGCACCGGCTTCTCGTCGCTGACCTATTTGCGCAAGCTGCCGTTCAGCCGCATCAAGATCGACCAATCCTTCATCCGCGACATGCTGGTGCAGCCGGACTGCGCCGCAATCGTGAAATCGGTGGTCTCGCTGGCGCGCGACCTCAACATCGAGGTCGTCGCCGAAGGCGTCGAGACCGCCGACCAGCTCGACTATCTCAGGCAGATCGCTTGCGACGAAGTGCAGGGCTATCTGATCGGCCGACCGGTGTCGGCCGATGCCGTGCGGGCGCTGTTGGATACGAGGAAGCTTCGGGCGATTTTTGCGGCGTAGACATCCTCAGACCGCATCCGCCCGCAGCAGCGTATCCACCGTGATCGTGCCCCGCGCGCGGGAGACGCAGGTGCAGATCTTCGCGTTGCTCTGCTTCTGATGGTCGCTGAAAAAGACGTCGCGGTGGTCGATCTCGCCGTCGACGGCGACGACGTCGATGGCGCAGAGGCCGCATTCGCCGCGCTTGCAGTCGGCTATCACCTCAAAGCCGCTGGCGTTGAGGACATCGAGCATCGATCGCTCCCGCGGGATTTCGAGCTCGATGTCAGAATCCTTCAGGCGCACGCGAAAGGTTTCGGTCGGCAGCGTGCCGCTGGAGCCGAACGTCTCGTAGCGAAGATCGGCGAGCGGATGGCCGGCGCCGATCCAGGCGTGGCGGGCGGCATCGAGCATGCGCATCGGGCCGCAGAACAGTGTCAGCGTGCCCTTCGGCAGCGAGGCGAACAGGGCGTCGAGATCGAGCCGTTTGCTCTCATCGCTGGCATGGACGACCAGCCGGTCGCCCAGCAGGCTTGCGAGGTCATCGAGATAGGCGGCATCCGCGCGCCCGCGCACGGCGTAGTGCAGCCTGACATCAGCGCCGCGGCGCGCCAGCGCCTGCGCGGCGCCGAGGATCGGGGTGATGCCGATGCCGCCGGCGATCAGGCAATAGTTTTCGCGCTCCCAGTCGACCGCGACGAGCGAAGCCGGCCGCGTGATGTCGAGCCGCGCGCCCGGTGCCAACTGCCACATGTAGCGCGAGCCGCCACGGGAATCTTCGGCGCGGCGCACCGCGATCCTGAAGCCTTGCGAGGTCGCTTCACCGACCAGCGAATAGGACCGCGTCTCCGGCTGGCCGTCGATGGTGACGCTGACATTGATGTGGCTGCCGACCGGATAGGCGGCACCATCGAACTGGTCGGGCCTGATCAGGAATTCGCGGATATCAGGCGACAGATCGCGCGTCGCGACCAGCGTTGCGGGAATCCAGGTTTCGATGAAGCGCATGGTGCCCTCAATCGGTTGCGGTCTTGATCAGCGCGAGCGCCGGCAAGAGGTCGAGATGGGTGCGATTGCGCAGCGCGAGGCGGAGATTGCGCACGGCAAGCCGGGCGTGCTCGCGCATGATCGCTTCGGCCCGCGCGCCCTCGCGGTTCTCGATGGCATCGATCACGACGCGATGGTGTTCCTGCCCGATGATCAGGATCTGCTGCGCCTCGGGCAGCGCCGACTGCGCCATCACGAAGCCGCTCGGCGAGGCAAACGGCAGCGCCGAGGCACGGTCGATCTGGCGGACCAGCGGCGGGCTGCGCGAGATTTCGGTGAGCAGCGCATGGAAGCGCGCATTCAGCGCGACATAGGACGAGAAGGCTTCGATCGAGATCGGCACCTGCCGCAGCAATTCGTCGATCGCCGCGAGACACTCCTTGAGCGGCTCGAGCTCGCGCGCGGAAACGCCGCGCTCGGCGGCAAAGCGCGCGGCGAGGCCTTCCAGCGTGCCGCGCAGCTCGATGGAATCGGAGATGTCGCGCTCGGAGAACGCCTTCACCATGAAGCCGCCAGAGGGGATCGCCTCCAGGAGGCCCTCCTCCTCCAGCCGCACCAGCGCCATGCGCACCGGCGTCCGCGAGGCGCCTGTGGTTTCCACCGCCTGAAGCTCGGAGATGCGCTCGCCCGGACGCAACGATCCGGACAATATCTGGTCGCGCAGCGCGAGCTGCGCCTTCACGGTCTGCGAGACGGAGCGGTCGACCTCGGCCATGCCCCTACTCCGCGGCCTGCAGATGCTGCGGTCCGTTTTCCTTCGCCACCATCTTGTCGATCAGCTTGCGCATCCACATCGCGCCGGCGTCGATGTTGAGATTGTAGAAGATGCGATCCGGGTTCTCGTCCATCGCGCGCTGCTGTGCCTCGAGGATGAGCTCGTCCTCGCGGAAGATGCCGGAGACGCCCTCGCGGATCTCGGTGGTGATACGCTGCTCGCCGATCTGGTAGTTGCGGACGAAGGCCCAGAAATAATGGCAGGTCTTCTCGGTCTCCGGCGTGATGGTGTTGAGCACGAAGCCGTTGACGCCCTGCGAGCGGTCGCCCTCAGGCGCGCCGGTGCCTGTGGGCGCCACGCCGACGTCGATGGCGATGGTGCACGGCGCCTCGAAGCGGATGATCTGCCAGCGGTCGACGAGACCGGGCTTGCCGAGCTGCTTCGCCCAGAATGGCGGCGCCTCGATGCCGCACATCCAGCGCGTCACGGTGACCGTCTTCTCGCCATGGGTGACGTCGAACGGCGCTTCGGCCACCGCATCGTTGCCGATGGAGGAGCCGTGCACGAAAGTCTCGTGGGTGAGGTCCATGAGATTGTCGAGCACGAGACGGTAGTCGCAGTTCACGCGGATGGTCTTGCCGTCACCGGCCCAGGCCGGATCGTGATTCCAGTGCATGTCGGGCACCAGCGCCGGATCGGCCAAGGCAGGATCGCCCATCCAGAGCCAGATGTAGCGGTGACGCTCGACGACGGGATAGGCGCGCACGCAGGCGGACGGGTTGATGGTCTCCTGCGAGGGCATGAAGGTGCAGCGGCCCTGCGCATTGTATTTCAGGCCGTGATAGCCGCAGACGACGGTGTCGCCTTCGAGCCGGCCCTTGGAGAGCGGCACCAGGCGGTGCCAGCAGGCATCCTCCAGCGCGGCCACCGAACCATCGGCCTTGCGATACATCACGACGTGCTTGCCGCAGATCGTCCGCGGCAACAGCGCCGGCTTCACCTCGGCGTCCCAAGCGGCGGCGTACCAGGCGTTCATGGGGAGGGGTTTTGTCATGGGCGGTCTCCCAGGCTGCTGTATGCGTTATGTATACAATACAGACGAGATGGACGACCATCAAGGCTAAAATTAGCTTACCATAATACCCAATTGTGCTAAAATGTATACAGTATGGACTCGCTGTCATTCCCGCGAAAGCGGGGAATCCAGTACGCAAGCGCGCACAAGGCAGGCGATGACACCTATCGATACGGCAAGCCTCCTTGGAGGAGAAGCGTCAGCGCTGCGCGTCGGCAGTTAAGCCCCGAACACCTTCGCGAGCCCGGCCTGCGCCTCTTCCTGAATCCGCTTCAGGTGCTCGGTGCTGCGGAAACTCTCGGCGTAGATCTTGTAGACGTCCTCCGTCCCCGAGGGGCGCGCCGCGAACCAGCCATGGTCCGTTTCGACCTTGATGCCGCCGAAGGGTTGGCCGTTGCCGGGCGCCTTGCTCAGCGTGGAGCGAACCGGATCGCCGGCGAGGTCCTTGAGGCCGAGCTGCTCGGGCGTGACTGACTTCAGGATGTTCTTCTGCGGCCCGGTCGCGGCGACATCGATGCGGGCGTAATGGGGCATGCCGAACTCGGCGGTGAGATCGCCAAACAGCTGGCTCGGATCGCGGCCGGTCTTGGCCATGATCTCGGCGGCAAGCAGACCGAGGATGATGCCGTCCTTGTCGGTGGTCCACACCGTGCCGTCGCGGCGCAGGAACGAGGCCCCTGCGCTCTCCTCGCCGCCGAAGCCGAAGCCGCCCGTGAGGAGACCATCGACGAACCATTTGAAGCCGACCGGCGTCTCGACCAGCTTGCGGCCGAGCTTCTTGGCGACGCGGTCGATGATCGAGCTCGACACCACGGTCTTGCCGATCGCGGCATCCTTGCCCCAATTGGGGCGATGCGCGAACAAATAGGAGATCGCGGTCGCCAGATAATGGTTCGGGTTCATCAGCCCGCCGGTGCGGGTGACGATGCCGTGTCGGTCGGCATCGGTGTCGTTGGCGAAGGCGACGTCGAAACGGTCCCGCATCGCGATCAGGCTCGCCATCGCGTAAGGCGAGGAGCAGTCCATGCGGATCTTGCCGTCCCAGTCCACCGTCATGAAGCGGAAGGTCGGGTCGATCGCCTCGTTCACCACGGTCGCCTTCAACCCGTAGCGCGCGATGATCGAATGCCAGTAATGCACGGCGGCGCCGCCGAGCGGATCGATGCCGATGTTGACCCCCGCGGATTTGATCAGCTCGAGGTCGACGACGTTGCCGAGATCGGCGACGTAGGGCGTGATGTAGTCATAGCCATGAACGGTCGATGATTTCAGCGCCCTGGCATAGTCGATCCGCTTGATGCCCTTGAGGCCATCGGCGAGATAGGCGTTGGCGCGCTTCTCGATGACCGAGGTCGCGTCGGTATCGGCCGGCCCGCCGTGCGGCGGATTGTATTTGTAGCCGCCGTCTTCGGGCGGATTGTGCGAGGGCGTGACGACGACGCCGTCGGCGAGGCCGCTGGCGCGGCCCTTGTTGTAGGTCAGGATCGCATGCGAGATGACGGGCGTCGGCGTGTAGCCGTGATCCTTGTCGATCATGACCTCGACGCCGTTCGCCGCGAACACCTCCACCGCGCTCGCGAGCGCCGGCTCGGCCAGTGCATGGGTGTCGATGCCGATGAAGAGCGGACCGGTCAGCCCCTTCTCTTTCCTGTAGTCGCAGATGGCCTGCGTGGTCGCCAGGATGTGGCCTTCATTGAAGGTGTTCTTGAACGAGGTGCCGCGATGGCCCGACGTGCCGAACGCCACCCGCTGCGCCGGATCGGCCGCGTCCGGCTTGCCGGCGAAATAGGCGGTCACGAGCCGCGGAATGTTGGCGAGCGCGTCCGGCGAAACCAGCTTGCCCGCCGCGGGATGAACATCAGCCACTGGATATCCTCGTCCTGTCCTGAACAGATTGCAGCCCCACCATAGCATCGGCCGTCCCGCCGCCAAGCCAATTGGCGGACCGGTCAGATGCCACGCCCCGGTCAACGATCAATCGACAACGCCGATCCTCCACGGAGCGATCCATCGGAAATTGCACAGGGCGATCTCGTACTTTGGTGCCGAGTCTCGGTTGATGCAGGACAAGGACGTCGTTGCCTGGCGTGGAGCACGATGCTGCCCGTTTGATGACGGAACGCGGGGACTTGCAGGATTCACCGGCAGATCCCGTGAGTGGGGCGATCACCATGATTGGACGTTTGATTTTCACGCTAATGCTGGCCGGCGCCGCATCGTCCGCCTCCGCCGCGGAGGGCGATCCGGCCGCGGGGAAGGCCGTATTCCAGCGAACCTGCGAGAACTGCCACGCGGCCGTGATCGGGGTGAACAAGGTCGGCCCAAGTCTCTGGAATGTCGTCGGCCGCAAGCCTGCCGCCGTTCCGGACTTCGCCTATTCTGATGCCATGAAGGCCAACAAGGAAGCCTGGACGCCGACAGCGCTGGAGGCCTATCTCGCCGATCCCCGAGGCGACGTCCATGGCGTCAAGATGTTCTTCAAGGGGCTACCGAACCCCGCAGATCGGGCCAATGTCATCGCTTATCTTCAGACGCTGAAGTGAACGATCGGGGCGGACGGTAGACCGATCCGAACGACCTCGCGCGTGCCGATTCTGTGGGTCTACGCCACCAAAAGCCCTTGGGGTCAACCACGGCAACAAATGGCCGCATTTTGGTCCGTCAATGCAGGCATGATCATTTTCGCAGCGGCCGTACTGCTCGCCAGTTCCTTGGCATCCCCGTCGCCAGACCATGTCAGGGCGGCCGACGTCGAGCGCAACCCGATGCTGGGCTATGCGGCGGTGGATCACGACCTCGCCAAGGTGAAGCGGCGGATCGAGCGGGCGCTCCACAGCTCCGCATCGGACAGCACAGCAGCGTCCTCCCCTCCTGCCATCACGCGCTGACGGCAATCGGCGGCGTCTTTCCCAGCTCCGACCGCGCCGGCGGTCTTGGGAACATGCTATGGTTCGCGTGTTCCGACCGCCTCGAATCGTCCCATGGCTCTTTCGCGCAAGCTACTGTCCTTGCTGATCGCCAGCCTTGGCGTGTTGGGTCTTGGCGTGTTGGGCCTTGGCGTGTTGGACCTTGGCTTGGGCCTTACCCTGGCCGGCACACCGGCGCGCGCCGCCCAGTTCTACACCGAGGACCTGCGCATCCCGATGGCGGAGGCCGGACCGCAGGGGCTGGAAGCGTTCCTGGTCCGCCCCGCGGGGACCAAGCGCTATCCGCTGGCGCTGCTCAGCCACGGCTCACCACGCAGCTTCGAGGACCGCGCCACGATGTCGGCGCACAAATATTACGGCATCGCGCTGGAATATGCCCGGCGCGGTTTTGCCGCGCTGATCGTGATGCGGCGCGGTTATGGCACCTCGCCCGGCGGACGCGTCGACAGCGTCGGTGGCTGCACCAACGCCGCCTATCTGCCGGCGGCCGCGGTCGCGGTTGCGGATTTGCGCGCGACGATCGATGCGATGGCCCGGCGGACCGACGTCACCACGTCAGGCATGATCGCGGCCGGCCATTCCGCCGGAGGGCTCGCCACCGTTGCGCTGACCGCGCAGGCACCGAGCGGCCTCGTCGCCGCGATCAGCTTCGCCGGCGGCCGCGGCTCGCGCGACGATGACGACGTCTGCAATCCGGACGGGCTCGTGCAGGCCATCGCCACCTTCGGCAAGACCTCGCGCGTGCCGATGCTGTGGGTCTACGCCACCAACGACCTGTATTTCGGGCCCGATCTGGCGCGCCGGTTCTATGACGGATTTCGCTCCGGCGGCGGCAACGCGAAATTCATTGCGGCGCCGGCCTACGGCGATGACGGCCATTATCTCTATTCCGTGGTGGCCCGCCCGCAATGGACGCCCTACATCGACGCCTTCCTGCGCGAGCGCGGGCTCGGCCACGACGCGCTGAGCGCGCCCGATCCGCTGCCGCCGCCGGACCATTTCAACGACGCGGCGAAAGCCGAGTTCGCGCGCTATCTCGCCAGCACCATGCCGCACAAGGCTTTCGCGGTGTCGCCGAATGGCGGCTACGGCTGGCGTTCGGGGCGCAACACCGTGGACGATGCGCAACGCGATTCGCTCGCGGCCTGCATGAAATGGTCGCCGACCTGCACGCTCTATGCGGTCGACGACCAACTCGCCTCCGGCAGCGCGCAGGGAACGGCCACGGACCAGGTCTCGCGTGCGCGATAGCCCTCGTGGCGCGCAGGGAGCGTCGGCGGGCACATCGGTTGTTAACTCGAAAGATGTAGGACGGGCTCCATGCTGAGGGGCCCGGCACGACGAAATCCGAGCGCGACGTGGACGCACGTCGTGGCCGCGTTGCTGTTGTCCGCCTCGACCTGCGCGCGGGCTCAAGATGCCGACCTCGGCGCCGGCGAAACCGTGACGTCGCGCGCCGAGATCCGCAAGATCATCGAGCGCGAGACGGCGAGGACCAATCTGCCCGCCGACATTGCGGAGGCGGTCGTCTTCGTCGAGAGCGGCTACAACTCGGCGGTCGTCGGCAGCGCCGGCGAGCTCGGCCTGATGCAGCTGCGGCTCGAGACCGCGGCGACGCTCGGGTTCAAAGGAAACGCCGCCGAGCTCGCCGAGCCTGACATCAACATCCACTACGGTGTGCTTCATCTCAGCCGTGCATGGCGCCTCGCCGGCGGTGACCTCTGCCGCACGCTGATGAAATATCGAGCCAGCCACGACGAGGAAGAGATGACCCCTCGTTCGCAGGTCTACTGCAATCGCGCCCGCAACCGGCTGCTCGCGATGGGCTCGACGGCAGCGATCACCCCGGCTGCGGCCGTTACACCGCTGGCACCCGCGGCGGACCCCGTACCGGCAACAACATCAGCCAAAACTGAAAAGCCGCGGACGCAGCCCAGGGCGGCACGGCCGAAGGACGTCTATGCCCGCTACATCAGGGGCACGGCCGCCGCAAGCCGGGCCTATTGGGCCGCGCATGAGGCCAGGGTCAGCCGCATCAAGGCCCGGATCGAGGCAAGGTGGAAGCGGACGGCCTCGCGTTAACGGTCGTTCGTCACAAAGCGGACCCGGCTCTTGACGAGACCGTCATGGTCGATGGAATACTACGGATGCTCCCCTTTTCGGGGCAGCTGCAGCGATTAAGCCAACAGTTTTTTGCGTAACCCGAATAAAGACCATGCACAGCAGTTTGAGAGTTTTGTTTGCGATCTTCGCAACGGCGGCCGTGGCCACCTCGACCTTCATCGCCATCCGGTTTTTGGTCGGGTTCAGCGGCTGAAGCAAACGGTGCCGGCCGGCCCTTGGCCGGCACGACGCGCCCTTGATCACTCGTGCCTAGAGGCGCTCGCTGAGAGCGAGCTTGTAGCCGACGCCGGTGACTGTGGCGATGACAGGCGTGCCGCTGCCCACGAGCTTGCGGCGCAGCCGCGCCACCAGCGCATCGACCGTGCGGATGTCGACCTCGGCCTGACGGTTGCTGACGACCTCGATCAGATAGTCGCGGCTGAGAGGCCGTCCGTCGGCGCCGACAAGAGCAGCGAGCAGGTCGAACTCGGCACGGGTCAGCGCCACCGGCTTGCCGTCGCTGCCGAGCAGCTCGCGCCGCGTCAGGTCGATGATCCAGTCGCCGAAGGCGATCGAATTGTGGCTGCGCGCCGCCTTGCGGTCGATCGAGCGCCGCCGCAGCACGCTGCGCGCACGCGCGAGGAGATCGCGCAGGTTGATCGGCTTGGTGACGTAATGATCACCCGCGATCTCGAGGCCGAGGATGCGATCGACGTCGGTGTCGCGGCGGGTCACGAAGATGACGCCGGCGTTGCTGGTCGCCTGGATCTCCTTGGCGAGCTCGAAGCCATCGCCGTCGGGCAATTGCAGGTCGAGGAAGACGAGGTCGGTGTGCGCGCGTAGCGCCTGGCGGCATTCGGCGCAGGTGCCCGCGCCGACCACATCGAAATTATTTTCGCTGAAGTAACCGACCAGCATCGTTCGCGTCACGGGATCGTCTTCGACGACGATCAGCCGCTCGCGCCCGACCGGCCGCAATTCCTGAAGTGTGGAATCAGCCACGGTGCTGGATGTCCTGTGTGCCTGCGACTGGGCTTGAAAATTCAAGTGGCCGCGTGATGCGCTGTCCTGTGAACGAACATTCACGGCTTGTTCGAGCCCCCGAAATTGACTGCCGAATACTAGGCGTGTTGTGCCGCGCAAACAATATAGGTCACGGTACTGAAGTATTTACTATGAATTGCCCCACACTTCTCATTCAGCGCATCGATATCCCAGTAGAACAACTCGGCGGGTTCCGGCACCGACAAATTCTGCTTATTCGAATTTCTATCCAACCACTGACTAGCGCGCGGGAAGGCTTCGACCTCAGCCTTCGTCTTGGACTACGCGCTCTCGTCGCGCGCGACCTGACGTTTGGTCGAGCGGGCCGGACAGGATCCCGGCATGCGCCGAGCGCTGCGCTCCGGGGGCCGATGCAGCTTGCCGCGCTGCTATCTTCGATCCTAGTGTGACCAATCGACCGACCTCACGCGGGAACAGACGCCATGGAAGTCATTCTGCTCGGCACCGGAGGCCCGCGCCCGGACCCGCGCCGCATGGCAACGACCACGTTGATCAGGCTCGGTGAGGAGAACATCCTGTTCGACGCCGGCCGCGGCGTCATGGTGCAGCTCAGCAAGGCCGGTGTGCCGCTCGGCGCCATCAACACGGTCTTTCTCACACATCATCATTTCGATCACATCGGCGACCTCTACGATGTGATGCTCAATTCGTGGATGGATGGGCGCAAGGACGATCTGCGGATCTTTGGGCCTCCGGACACCGAACGGCTCGTCAACACGCTGGTGACGCAGGTGTACGACAAGGACATCGCCTGGCGCGATCAGGGCGAGCCGACTTTCGGCGGGTGGAAGCCGGTCGTTGCGACCGACATCATTCCCGGCCCCGTCCTCGACACCGGCCGCTGGAAGATCAGCGCCGAGCTCGTTTCACATGGCGATGGGCTCGACATGTCGCCGGCGTTTCTCGCGCGCTGGATGTGCCTCGGCTATCGCTTCGAAGCGGAAGGCAAGGTCATTGCCATTTCAGGCGACACCGTCCCCTGCCCCGGCCTCGAGCGGCTGGCGGAGGGCGCCGACTTGCTCGTGCAGGTCTGCGTTCTGGCGACGCCGGAGATCGACAATGAGCATTTCCGGCGGCTGGCGAAATACACGATCGCCTGCGGTGACACGGTCGGCAAGGTCGCAGCCAAGGCCGGCGTCAAGAAGCTGGCGCTGACCCATCACCGTCCCCGCACCGACGATGCCATGCTGAACGCGCTGCTCGCGGACGTCAGGCAGGACTATGCGGGTCCCGTCGTACTCGGCGAAGACCTCACGCGCATCGAGGTTTGAGAGCTTACGCCGTTCCGACCTCCATCCGGAACGAGAGCTGCTCCTCCGCGCCGGGCGCCATGTGCATCAGGCCCGGCTTGTCGGTGAACTCACCGTCAAAGCCGACGGGGCTCGCGTAACCGCGCCAGGGCTCGATGCAGACGAACGGCGCGCCCGACGGCTTCGACCAGATTCCGAGCTCGCGAAAGCCGCGCCATGACATTTTGAGCCAAGGCCCGGCGCCCTGCCCGGCCGCATAGCGGACCGCAGAGCTGTTGACGGGATTGAGGATGACGGCGTCATTGGTGAACAGGGCTTCCGACAGAGGGAGCACAGTGCCCTGAACCGGACTAGGATCCGCAGCCGCAAGCAGGAGCCCGCCTTCGACACGGCAAATCGGAGACGGCTCCTCCTGCGTGAACGTCAGCGCATAGCTTTCCTTCGGCATCCCAGCCTGAAGCGGCCAGTTGAAAGCGGGATGGCCACCGAGCGACACCGGAAGCGTCTCGTTGCCGGTGTTCTCGACCGCGAGTGTGAGATCGAGACCGGCATCATCGAGCGCATAGGTCGCGGTCAGCCGGAACGCGAACGGATATCGCTCGCGTGTCGTCTCGCTGTCTTCGAGCACCAGCGTGCACCTGTTCTCTTCACGTGCCCCCCATACAAATCGGCTGTCGCGCGCAAAGCCGTGCTGGGTCATCCGGTATGTCTTGCCCCGATGGCGCAATTCGTCATTGGCGAGACGCCCGACGATCGGAAATAGCAAGGGCGCATGGCGCGGCCAGACCGGTTCGGCCTGCCACACGAATTCGATACCGTCCTTGTGCCTGAGCGAGCACATCTCGGCGCCCTGTGCCTTGATGGTCGCGGCGAGGGAGCCGCTGCGGATGCAGTGAAAATCGTCGCCATTGGTCACGATCCGCAGTCACTCCCAGTTTCGCTTTGACAACTCCGCCATCCTGGAAAAATCGGATCAGCGCCTATCTTATTCCCTGCAATCAGGGAAATGAACAGCGAAAGCATGGCACACAGCCGGGAGGTGTCCAATTCGAAAGACCCGAAATGCTCGATAAACACCAGTCGCGATAGCGGTGGTGACACGAGAGAACCAGGAATTTCTCGACGTCCTACAGGGAAGGACAGGGTGATAAACGCGCACAAGCGAACTACAGGCGGCTCTTCGATATTGGCTGGGCCGAAGTCCCGGAAGCGGTTGCTTGCGGACCCATTCATCCTGGAGCGCCGCTGGGGTAACGGCCTTTCGTCGAGTGGCGAGCGGAAGCAACCGTCCGTCGAAGCGAAAGAGGCCGCTAACGAGGCGGCCTCCAAATTTGCAAGCTACTCTGCGCTGGCGAACTCAGAACGGTGGCTGTCCCGGGCCAGAGCCGGGGCCGAACGGGCCGCGCTGGTTGCCCGGGCCCTGCAAGCCGCCAAAGATCAGTCCGCCGACCCATTCGACGGCGTCCTTGATGGCGCCGCCGATGGCACGGAAGGCGTCACCGAGCCAGTTGCCGCCGACGACCGCTTCGAGTTCCGCATCGTTCAGTTCGATGATTTCAGGTTTTGCATGTTTTGGGTTCAGCATGTTGGTCGCTCCTCTTCAAATGATGGATGTGATGGATTGTTTGAATGCGTGGTTCTCAGCGGTGGAAGATGCCACCGGGCAGCCAGGGGTTCGGACCCATGGGCTGATGGGTCGTGATCTTCCCATCCACAATCCACGGCCCGATGCAGCCTCCGTCATTGATGAAGCCGCCGCACACAGAGCTCAATTCGCGCTCGTCCAACTCTTTACGGTCTTGGTTGCTACGCTCGGTCATTTGTGTCTCCCGCTGTTGTGGAGGGTCCATCCCCTCTCATCTCGTGGCCACAGGAGTACCGCGGCCCGCGCGCTAACACCGTGAGGCGGGTCACAGAGCCCAGAGACTGGATTTTTTGGGCAAACGAAGGCCCGGTTCCGCAGTGCAGTTCCAGCGGGCGCCATTATGGTACAGGTCCGGAAGGCCAGCGTTGAGTTAGGCTCTGAGGCCTAAACACTGGTTCGACTTGCTTCTGGGGAGTGAGAGAGTGGCTCTGCGGCGGATCAAAGCATCTGCCGCTGCGCGAACGCTGCAAAGGCACCAGCTGCGGCGGTTAATTCCTCGAACGTCCCTGCTTCGACGATCTTGCCGTCAACCAGCACGATGATGCGGTCGGCATTCCTGACGGTGCTCAGCCTGTGAGCGATGACGATTCGGGTGACGTTCAAATTTTCCAGCGCATCACTGACGATGGCCTGGGATCGATTGTCGAGTGAGCTCGTCGCCTCATCGAACAGCAGGACGCGCGGCCGTCGCGCGATGGCGCGCGCGATCATGATGCGCTGCCGTTGTCCCCCGGAGAGAGTACTGACACCTTCGGATATCTGGGTCAGCATGCCCATCGGCATGGCCTTGATGTCTTCCTCAATTCCCGCAAGTCGGGCGGCGTCCCACACCTGGTCGAGCGGAAGCCGAAGTCCACCACAAATATTTTCGTAGATGTTGCCATTCGCGAGCCGCGCGCTCTGCAAGACAACGCCGAGCTGCCGCCGCAAAGCACTCACATCCAGCGTCTCGATTGATTTTCCGTCGTAGAACACCGCACCCGACTCCGGCCACTCGAAACCGAGCAGCAGTCGAAACAAGGACGACTTGCCGCTTCCGGACGGCCCGACGATCGCAACATATTCGCCCGGTGCGATCTTCAATGAGACATTATCGAGCACCAGCGGGCCGCTGGACAGATACCGGAACGAAACGCGCGCAAGCTCGACCGAACCCGACAGCTCTCCCGGCGCCTTTCTGTCGTCGGAGATCTCCGTCGGGCTGGCGATGAGGGGACGCAACCGGAGCAGTGGCGGTATCGCGATCAGCGCTTCACTGACGCCGCCCGCCCAGGAGCCGACGGCACCCATGGATTGCCCGAAGGCGGAAAAGAAGGCGAAGAATCTGCCGAGATCCGTCAGCAGATTGCTGTTCGAATAGGACGCATAACCAAAGATGATCAGCGTCGCGATCGTCGGAAATGCCGTCTCGAACGCGCCAAGGCCGTTGCTGGCGAGCTGCGACGACACGAAATACTGTTTTTGCGTCGCGAACTGCCTCGACCAGATCCCGAGGGCGCGCCCGGTTGCCCCGGACACCCGCAATTTGCCGACACCCGTCAGCAGTTGGAGGACGAATCCGCTGACCTTGCCCTGCTGGTTGAAGTGCTTGTTCTCGAAATAGAGCCGCAGCAGGTTGGTCGAGATGATGGCGGCCGCCCTGACGAATGTCAGCCCAATCGCGAGCAGCGCCAGTTTCGGACTATAGTAGATCATCAAGCCGAGGCTGAAGATGCAGAAAAGGCCGGCGATCATGCCGCGGACCGCGTGGCCCGTCAGGGCACGACGTGCGGCGTCGATGCCCGTCGCGCGGTCGACCAGCTCGCCCGTCGTGAATTTTCGGAAGACGGCAGTTGGCAGCCTGAGTATGCGATCGATCATCGCTGACTGTAATCGCCAGTCGATCAAGGCTTCCATGCGGAGCATGACAAGGCCCTGCATGACCTGGACGCCGGCGACCGAAAGGGCCGTCAAGCCTAGCGCGAGGCCACAAAAGACCAGCTGGTCGAGTTCGGATCTCGGGATGATCGAACTGATCAGCAAATTGGTGACGAAGGGCGTCACCAAGGACAGAAGCCCGATCACCACGACCACCAGGGCGATACGCAGTCCGCTGCCACGCGCATAGCGCAGGGCAAATTGCAAAAGCTCCCTGAACTTCAGCGAGCTTGACGGCAGCGGTGGATACAACATCGCCGCTTCCGGAGCAATTTGTGCCGCCACGCTGCGATTGACCGACAGGCGCGCCTTCGTCAGCGGATCGATCATCACGTAGCCACGGCGTGGCTCATAGACCAGGGCGACCGGCTCGCGCTTCTCGCCGAACCAGCCGACCAGCGGGCCTGCATCGGTTCTCCACCAGTCCGACCTGAGCAGAACCTGCCGGAGCCGCAGCCGAGAATCCAGCGCGATCTGCGTCAGCCCAGCGAATTCCTGCCGGCTGCCATCCGCCCGCCCAGAGATCGCGATCGGCATACGCATCGCGCTTCCGACGAGCTGGCAGGCGCCCGCAAGTCGATCGGAATAGGATGCATCGGCTGCCTCATGATCGAAGCGCCGCACGATAATGCCGGAGAGGCGATCGAAGGCTTCCATGGACTGCGACGCCGCGAGTGCATTCCGGCTCATCAGCCGCTCGCTCTCGCTTTGCCTCTCGTGAACCAGAATGCGTTGGACGCAGGCAGCGAAGCTTTGGTGAAACTGATCGACCGCCGGCCAGATCGCGGCCGGCATTGCGCCGTCTGCGACCACGCCGCAGCCCTCCGCGCCCGCCTCGACCCACAAGCCTGATGTGAGCGGCAGAGGCTGGCTTCCGGCTGCGTATGGCGGGGAAATGCCCATCAATCTGAGGTCGCCGCGCTCGACGGTCAGCCACAGCAGACCACGCATGAGACCGCGGCCAGCTTCGTTCGCTGCAAGTTCGGCCTTGCCTTCCGGCAGCTCGGGCATTTGCCACAGCGGTGCTGGCCCCGCGACGAAGCGCGCGAGCCGTTCGATCCAGCGCATGACCTGCGCGGGAGGCAGATCGGATCTGGACCGTGCAGACGCACGCGTGGCTTCGGTCCCCACTGCAATGAAGCCTGCGCCACGTTCCGTTGAGACGGCGATCTCCGGGAGATCGGCAACGATGTCGCCGCTTTCGATCCGAAAGAGATGGTGTCTCTTCCCGTATTCGCCCTCGTCGGTATCGACCGCGAAGATATCGAGATGACCGGCAACGACCTCGAACACGTAGCCGTGGTGATCGAGCAAAATGGGGCAGCGACCATCGAGCGTCATATCAATCGGGAATTCCGCCGACCTGACGAGGCTCGCACCAGACACAATGTTTTCAGCCGGACGGATCATTCCTGGGACACCAGCCTCGCATATTCGCCCTGGTGCGCCAGCAGGCTCTCATGCGTCCCCCGCTCCACGATCTTGCCCTGCCTCAACACGATGATCTCGTCGCAATCCCTGATCGTGCTCAGGCGATGTGCGATGATGATGCAGGTGCAGCCGGTACGGCGCAGATTTTCGTCGATTGCCTTTTCGGTGACCGGATCGAGCGCAGCCGTGGCTTCGTCGAGAACGACAACGGAGGGACGGCCGACGAGGGCGCGCGCGATCTCGATGCGCTGTCGCTGCCCGCCGCTGAAATTCGTTCCACCCTCGCTCACATAGGAGTCGTAATTGCCAGCCCTGATGGCGATCTCGTCCTGGATTTGCCCGTCTTTCAGGGCTCTGGTGAGCTCGGCATCCGGCGTAGTCCGGTCCCAGAGCGTAAGATTGTCGCGCACTGTGCCCTCGAACAGGAAGATATCCTGATCCACATAGGCGATGGAGTTGGCGAGGATTTCGGGAGGAACGTCCGAAAGCAGAGCCCCGTCGATCATTATCTCTCCGGCCCAAGGCTTGTTGAGGCCGCAAATCAGGCGTCCCAGCGTCGATTTACCGCTTCCGGACGAGCCCACAATCGCAACGCGTGATCCCGGGCTGATGTTGATCGAAAGCTCGGAGATGAGGGGAGGTTCAAGCAGTGAATAGCCGAACTGCACATTCCTGAGTTCGATGCGCCCGGCAAGCTTGGCGGGAAAGCGTCTTTCAGATCCGTGCCGGCTCGGCTTGTCGCCCAGTGGATAGTTGTAGACATCTTCGAGGCGATCGAGGGCGCCCCGGATCAACTGAAAGCCGCTGGCCTGATTGACCAGCGTTGCGACAGGCTCCGAGAAGCTTGCCATCAGCGACTGGAAGGCGACGAGGCTGCCAAGCGTCAGCGAGCCCTCGATCACCCGCAGCCCTCCGAGGATAAGTATCGCCGTCATGCTCAATCCGGAGATGAGGGTCGGGATCATATCGAGCAGGATTGATGACGAGGCGAGCTCGCGCTCGGCATTGAGAAGCTTGGCGTGGACACCGGACCAATGTCCGAAAGCCTCGTCTTCAAGACCGCTTGCCTTGATCGTCTCGATGGTCCTGACGATGCTGACCACCGCTCCCAAAGACTTTCCACGCTCTTGCGAGAGCCCTCGGCTGAGGTCCTCCCGGCGCCGGTGCGACAGGCGCAAGGATAGGACGTTGAGCATCGACAGGGCGACGCAGATCGTGGCAAGCCACGGATCGTAGACCACCATCGCAAACGCAAAGAACACGACCGAGGTGAGGTTGAGTACGTTGGCCGCAATGCCGCCCGCAAGCAGCCGCGCAATCTGCTCGTTGGCCGCAACGCGCGTTGCGATATCGCCGGCGTGGCGCTGAGTGAAGAACTCCATCGGTAGCGCCATCACCCGCCAGAGAAAGCGACTGATCATCACCACCGAGAGCTTCGTCTGCAGCCGCAACAGCAATGATTGTTGAAGCAGCGTCAGGATCGTGCGGATCAGAGCGGTGACGGCCATGCCGACCAGGAGCGGACGCAGCCACCCGTCCAGATGCTGGATCAGGACGTCGTCGATGAAGATTTTCGAGAAGCTCGCGGCGACGAGGCCCGGAAGGACCATGACGAAGCTGAGCAGGATGAGCAACCCCACTGCCGCCTTTGAGCCGCGCAGCTCGCGGACCAACAGGCGCAGTCCGCCGGGCTTGCTTCCCTGCGCGATGAACGCCGCCGTCGGCTCCATGGTGAGCACGACGCCGGTAAAACTCCTGTCCAGCTCGTCGAGGCCAATTCGCCTGCGCCCGAAGGCCGGGTCGTTGATGTAGGCGAACTTTCCATCGATCCCATCGAGAACAACGAAATGATTGAAGTTCCAGTGGATGATGCAGGGCGTCGGCGTCGCGCGCAGCGTCGCGATTTCCTGCCGGAATCCCTTGGCGGACAGGCCGAAGCGCCGCGCGGCCCTGACGACGTTGCTGGCCTTGCTGCCATCGCGTGACACGCCGCATTCGACACGCAACTGCTCGAGCGGCACCCACCTGCCATAATGCGCCAGCACCATGGCGAGACAGGCCGCGCCGCATTCCGCCGCCTCCATCTGCAGGACGGTGGGTGTTTTCTTGACTCCCGGACTAGGCTTGGCAGAACTATCCATCGATCCCAGTCAGCTTCCTGATGAGAGGAACAACGAGATCCAGCGGACGCCGATTCCGGGTGGTGATCTCGGCCTGGGCCAGCGTGCCGCTGGTCAGGTGCACCGGAGGTCCTTGACCGACAGCCCATCGATAGCCGCTCGCCGTCGAGTCGTCCTTTTCCAGGGATACGGTGACGGCATAGGGCGCGCCGTCGTGGGAGAACACCTTGACCAATTGATCGTTGTGAAGCACCGCGGTCATTCCCTGCGGTGTCACGGGAAACTCCGACACGCTGGAGACCGTCCCGATCATCATGCCGAACTCCTCGCGCTTGACGGTGCTGGGCGCGATGCGCACTTGAGAGCCTGGCTTGACGCTCTTGCCTTGCTCGGCGGGGATATAAATGACCGCCTCGAGCTTCGAGCCCTCATCTTCAATCGCGACGACCGCCGTGCCGACGGCGAGGACCGAACCGGTCGATATCTTGATCTCCAGCACGCGACCCGTGATCGGGCTGATGACCTGCGAATTGCGCCCCAGGGTCCCGGCGAGTGCCTGCATCTCGCGGCGCGCGTTGTTGGCCGCGAATTCGGCCTGCTGCAATTCGTGCTCGCGCTGGGTTTCGAGGTCGGATTGCTGCGCATGCAATTTGAGGATCTCGTTCTGCGAGTCCGTTCGTCGCTGCTGCGCCTCGGTCAACTCGAGACGACGATCCTCCAGCGTCTTCCGCGTCGTCAGGCCCTTGGCCATGAGCTGCTCGAGATTCTTCACGTCGATGTCCAGGGACTGAACGCGCTGCCCGGTTGCCTCGATGACCTTGTTGAAGGCCGCCTCGAGCTTATCGAGATTGGCGGCCTTGACGGCGAGCTCCGACCTCACCTTGCCGGCCATGTCATCATGCTCACGCTGGCGCTCTTTGTAGGCCTCGACCGCGTTTGCGTATTTCTGCTCGATGTCGGTCTGCGAGATCTGCGCAATGATCTGACCACGCTCAACATGGTCCCCGACGGAAATGCCGAGCGAAGCGAGCCGCCCTTCCGCGGCAGAGACTGCATCGACAACGCGGCCGCTACCGACCAGAATTCCTTGCCCCGACACGCGCGAGGGAATCCGGCCGTAGATCCCCCAGATAAGCGCCGCAATCAGAGCGACCGTTACGACGACGGCCAGGATCCAGTCGGCCGGCTTGGTAATCGCGACGAGATGGTCGAGTTCGTCCGGAGATGCCGCGCGTTGCAACGCGCTTGCACGGAAAATACGTTCGGGGCCGTCGGTCACGGTTCAAATCCCTCGCAACGATCTCGGCGCAATAACTTTCAGTTCGTCAAAGATGGGCCTGAAAAGACCGGCGCACGCGCCAATGATACATAGGAGACGATTTTCCTACAACGGTTCCGAATTCCCGGCGCGCGTGCAAGGCTTATGGAAAGAATAGGATTGAGGGTTCCATTGTGCGGCGCTATTGTCGGCCTTGAGGACGGCGGGCTTGTTGACGCAGAAAATTCGAGCGTCTCGATGATATGGCAAGCGGACAGCGTGAAACGTGCCGGACCGGTTCGTGTGATAGCCACCCGACTGGCGTGGCCATGCTTGGGGTTGCTGGTCGCAACGAAAATGTGCGTGGCCGGTGTCTTGAGTCCCGCCGACTTGAAGCGCGTCGAAGATCTCAGGCCAATGTTCGCCGGCTTGATGGCGGACCTCGTCCAAACCTCCAAACGGACCGACATTCCTGCTGTGGACGCAGATTGCGTCAAAGCCACCGTGCAAAATCTGGTCGAGATTTCCCAGGAGCTCTCAAGTTACGAGTATCTGATTACGATCGAGAAGGAGCTGACCAACGTCGGCGAGAATGACCCCACGCGCGATGTGGTCAAGTTTGCCATTGAGCAGTCGGCCAATATTCTGTCCAGCCAGCGTAAAAAGATTGCGCAACTTCCCGATCAATGCACCCGATCGGCTGTTGCGGTGGCAAAATCCCAGCAGGCCCTTCAGGTTGTTGATGCGACGACTGGGATTTTGAGTTCCATTCGCTCCCGGCTTTGAGCTGCTGGGCGCAACGACCCGGCTGGCTCAAGTCATTGTTAGAAAGGACCACCGGTCTGACGAGATTCAAGACCCTCTCAAGGTCGGACGCGGTGCCCCCCTAATTTCACTCAATTGCACCTGTGTGACCCCTCTCACGGTCTATCCACGCGGGCCGGGGTACTCCTGTGGCCACGAGATGAGAGGGGATAGACCCTCCACTACAACGGGAGACACAAATGACCGAGCGTAGCAATCAAGACCGTAGAGAGTTGGACGACCGCGAATTGAGCTCCGTGTCCGGCGGCTTCATCAATGACGGAGGCTGCATTGGGCCGTGGATTGTGGATGGGAAGATCACGACCCATCAGCCCATGGGCCCGAATCCCTGGCTGCCAGGTGGCATCTTCCACCGCTAAAAGACCAAGCGTTCAAACCCTTCATCACATCAACATTTGAAAAGGAGCGGCCAACATGCTGAACCCAAAACGTGCCAACCCTGAAATCATCGAACTGAATGATGCGGACCTCGAAGCGGTTGTCGGCGGCAACTGGCTCGGAGACGCCTTCCGTGCCATCGGCGGCGCCATCAGGGATGCCGCCGAGTGGGTCGGCGGACTGATCTTCGGCGGCTTGCAGGGCCCGGGCAACCTGCGCGGCCCGTTCGGCCCGGGCTCGGGACCGGGGCAGCCGCCCTTCTGAGTTCGCCAAGCAGAACTGCTCGCGAGTTTAGAGGCCGCATCGATTGGCGGCCTCTTCAACTTAGAGAAGCGGCTGCTCGCTAATTTGCGGGCTCTGCAGCCCCAAGAGCAGCGAACGGAAGCAGCACTCAGCTCGGAGGAGTAAAGTAAAGCGATTAAGGTTTACTGCTCAGGTTAATCTTCAGGACGGCTTGCGACGCTCAATGGGTTCGGTATGTCCTTGCGAGAGGGAGACCCGAATGTCCGATTTAACTGCAGATCAAGCCTCCGAGCCGCGCGAGCGACCTGGTCTATTTGATTTGGTCTTTCCCGCTTGTTTCGGCGTAGCTGCCATTCTCTTTACAGCCCTTTGGTTCGCGGCGATCGGTTGGGTCGCCTGGCAGCCCCTTCACATTCTTCTCGCCTGGTATTTTAGTTAGGCGTATCGGCAATGAGCGAATTTGGTGGCCTATCCGATCACTTTGTTCTGCGGATGTACGAATTCATCCGGCAGGAGGTCCAAGCTGACAGCTTATCCGGCGCCCGGCTCGTGGGCCCGCCCGCAAAGCGCCGCGCCGACAATCTACTTAGGGAGATCGAGCACCGGGGTCTCTTCTGCAATCCAATCGAGTGGCCCGAGCATTTTCAGGAGACGCCATGCGAGGCTTTGAACATCTGAGGATGGATCAAAAGCCTTCCTTGTCTGTAGTACCAGAAGAGACGTAGACCGCCACCTCCAGCTAGATTGACGTTTCCTAGCGCGAGCCTGATCAGCAGAACCGTCAACATACTGCTCCGCGGCCCAGCCCGCGGCGAAATAATTTTCACAACTTTCCCGTTGTGCAGCAAATCCCTGTGGGGCATGAGGGGTAGCTGTCGGAAAACAAGCTTGTGGCGACATGCCGAAACATTCAGCCACGTCTCTCCGAGTCCCGACGACGTTAAAGCTGCAGCAGAGAGGGCTGCTAAAGCTAGGCGCATGTCTGTTGCAGCCATGATCAACGAACTGCTTGTCGAGCACCTCAAGGATATCTCAAAGGATGAGGCTGCTGATCAACGCACCTAAGAGAGCGAAGTATTGGAACTCTAGCGTATTTCTCATCGATAGGTAGCCAGAACCCGCCCTCATTGGCAGCGGCTACCTACTTGGACTCGTTGTCCGAAGCTGGGGATCGAACGCCATACACCGCTACTAGATTGGGTTCACATTTGCCCCCGATATGGCGCTCCCGCGCATCATCGGCGCTTTTGTTCCCAAATCACCCTTGCGCCTTGATGCCGCCGCGAGGTCCGCGTCTTGTTGTCAATGGCTTGCAATATTGGGACCACACACTCTTGAAGACCTCCCTTCCGCTGGAGTGCGTGGAAAATGCAACGTGAAGCCGATCTCGTCGCCTCGGAAATACGTAACAATCACAAATCAGTGCACGACCATATCGTCGTCGTGGGCTTCTTTGTGAGCGTCAGCGTCGCTATGGCCGTGGCTTTACATTTTGGGCCGCGGCGTCATCCTCGCGGCAGGCTGGATAGCTGGCTAGAGCAACCCTTTAGCTTAAGGGCTCGACTTCCTCCTGCGCCAACTCTGGCAGGAGATATCGACCGCCACGTTGGCCGACGACGCTTCCGTCCTTCGCCTCAAACGCGCTTGCCATGTGCGAGGTCCCGCTTGGCCTCCACCAGGTCGCTAGACATCATCTCGGCGACGAGCTGCGCAAAGGTGCGTTTCGGCTTCCAGCCCAGCACCTCGCGCGCCTTGCTGGCGTCGCCGACGAGGAGATCGACCTCGGTTGGGCGGAAATAGGTAGGATCAATTTTCACCACGGTCTTGCCAGTCTTCGCGTCGATGCCGGTTTCGTCCACGCCTGCGCCGCGCCATTCTATGCGGCGGCTGACCTGCGCGAAAGCCAGCTCGACCATCTGGCGCACCGAGTGCATCTCACCCGTGGCGAGTACGAAGTCGTCGGGCTTGTCGGCCTGTAGGATCATGTGCATGCCCTCGACATAATCCTTGGCGTGGCCCCAGTCGCGCTTGGCTTCGAGATTGCCGAGATAGAGCGTCTGCTCAAGCCCAAGCTCGATCCGCGCGACGCCGCGGGTGATCTTTCGGGTGACGAAGGTCTCGCCGCGGATTGGGCTCTCATGGTTGAACAAGATGCCGTTCGAGGCAAACATGCCGTAAGCTTCGCGGTAGTTCACCGTGATCCAGTAGCCATAGAGCTTGGCGACGCCATAAGGCGAGCGCGGATAGAACGGCGTGGTTTCCTTCTGCGGGATCTCCTGCACGAGGCCATAAAGCTCGGAGGTCGAGGCCTGGTAGAACCGCGTCTCCTTCTCCATGCCGAGGATGCGGATCGCCTCCAAAAGGCGCAGCACGCCGATGGCATCGGCGTTGGCGGTGTATTCCGGGCTCTCGAAGCTGACGGCGACGTGGCTCTGGGCGGCGAGATTGTAGATTTCGGTCGGCCGGATCTGCTGCACCAGGCGGATCAGGTTGGTGGAATCCGTCATGTCGCCGTAATGCATCAGGAACGGCACGTGGCCGACATGCGGGTCCTGGTAGAGGTGATCGACGCGCGCGGTGTTGAATGAGGACGAGCGCCGCTTGATGCCGTGCACGACATAGCCGAGCGACAGCAGATGTTCCGCAAGATAAGCGCCGTCCTGGCCGGTCACGCCGGTGATGAGAGCAATGCGTTGAGTCATGGCCAACCTTGTTCCCGCAGCATCGAAATTTTTGGATGCGCACAGAGGGCCGAACGAAGCGCATTCCTGCCTTCTCTTGGCCATATCACCCAGCGTGGGTCAACCCCAGGGACGATGCCGAAACCGGGATATTGGGAGCGCGGAGACGGATTGGACCAGAAGCACAATAGTGATACTGAGCGCGAGGTCCGCCGCTGCGGTGGTGCGCCCCTCATCGAGATACAAACTCGAGCCGAAATACGCCGCCGAGCATGACGGGGGTGAGGCCCCTCCCACTTGAAAGATCGTTGCACAAAGTGGATCTGCGATTCTCTAGGACCAGGCTTTAGAGGGGACTTGGAGTGGTATGGGCAGGTTGGGCGACCGAGCTTCGCCCACGCGTTGGTGTCGCGTCAACGGTGGAAAGGAAACCCGGTGCTGAGACTGATTTGCGAATTGGCTGACTGGATTCTGTGGAGCGCATGCAGGGCGGTCTTCCGGACTGGAGCGCGGCTCGCCGACCCTATCCGCGGCTAGGATGTTCAAGGGACTGCTGCTGCAGCAATGGTACGGGCTGTCCGATCCGGAGCTTGAAGAAGCGCTCGATGCGCCTCGGTCCACGATTTCTGCGGCTTTGTGCTTAGCGACGAGATCCCTGATCATACGACGATCTGGCGCTTCCGTGAGGCGTCGCACCGGGCCGTCTCGACGAGAAGCTGTTCGCCGAGATCCTGCACCTAGAGCGAGTATTGGCGCTGTGCGGGGCGCATTGATCGACGAGACCCTAATTCCGGTTGCAGTGAAGCCACGAAGGAGCCGCGGCCGCCGGGCCCGGATGGGCACACCCCGAGCAAGCTGGTCAACAGCGAACGCGAACAAGAAGGGCGGCAAGCAGTTACTTCCCGCGACATCCGCATCACGCCGTCCGCCATCGTTGGCCAAACGAAAATGCAACCTTCGAGGCGCTTGTGAACCAACCCCACTAACCGTGGCCGCCACGTCTCGCGACCAGATATTCGTCTTGAATTCGCGATGCTCCATTGTTGTTGCTTGCACGCGCTTCCGTGCGCGACTTGCGATTAAAGCAGCGCTACAAGCTAACACCCCGATCAGAAATCCAGTCAACATTTGCTCCCCCACTGGAATTGCTGAGCGGTCCTTCAACGTGCAGGTGAAAAAGCGTACTCCCCGGGCCTAGTGCTCCGTCCGGCCTAGCTTTTCCCTCCCCGAGCAGAACTCAGGACCAACCGTCGCGCGTCTTGACCTGTAAGTTTCTGGAAGGCTTTGATTAGACGGAGCATCTGAAGATCTTCGACGCCTGGGGACATGGCAAAGACCTCGTATAAAATGACCAGCTCAAATTCCGGAAGAATTATGCAGCGTGTCTGGGGAATTAGGAACATGAAACTTAGAGGAGGGTTAAGTGCTGCCGGCTCCAAGGCTTGAGGTGAGCGACGCCGGCTGTCGATCATTGCCCAAAGCTGGGGCCTTCTCTCTGAGACCTTACAAAGAACGAGCTGACCAATGAGACGGCCGCCTAGGTCGTTTTGTAGAGGGGATCGTTTCCCTTTGGATCTTGCAGAAATTTGGGAGCGTGTCCGCGTTCACGCGGGGTCGCGCGTTCGGACGGGTCGCGGCCGAGCTTGGACTGCAGCTCGATCAAGTCGGTGAAGACGTCGGCTTGGCGGCGCAGCTCGTCGGCGATCATCGGCGGCTGGCTGGCGATGGTGGAGATCACGGTGACCCTGACACCGCGGCGCTGCACGGCCTCGACCAGCGAGCGGAAGTCGCCGTCACCGGAGAACAGCACCATCTGGTCGATGTGTTCGGCGAGCTCCATGGCATCGCCCCCCCCCCCCCCCCCCCCCCCCCCCCCCCCCCCCCCCCCCCCCCCCCCCCCCCCCCCCCCCCCCCCCCCCCCCCCCCCCCCCCCCCCCCCCCCCCCCCCCCCCCCCCCCCCCCCCCCCCCCCCCCCCCCCCCCCCCCCCCCCCCCCCCCCCCCCCCCCCCCCCCCCCCCCCCCCCCCCCCCCCCCCCCCCCCCCCCCCCCCCCCCCCCCCCCCCCCCCCCCCCCCCCCCCCCCCCCCCCCCCCCCCCCCCCCCCCCCCCCCCCCCCCCCCCCCCCCCCCCCCCCCCCCCCCCCCCCCCCCCCCCCCCCCCCCCCCCCCCCCTGCCCTTGACCTTGCGGCGGCCGGAGGCGTCGATGAACTCCTTGGTCGCCTTGGTGACGACGGTGTAGCCGTTGTAATCGAGCCAGTCGATCAGCGGACGGATCGACGAATATTCCTGATCCTCGATGATCGCTGTGTAGTAGAACGCCCGCAGCAGCGTCCCGCGGCTCTGAAATTCCTTCAGAAGGCGCTTGTAGTCGATGTCGAAGCCGAGAGTTTTCGCCGTTGCGTAAAGATTGGCCCCGTCGATGAAGAGCGCGATCTTGTCCGAAGGTGAATGAGACATCTATCTGGCTTTCGGTGAGCAAGTCGCGGTTTGAAGCATTGCGAAATTCGCGACACAGAAATCTGGGTCGCATTCTATATGGATAGCTACCGGAGATCGTCGAGGAGCTCAAACGTTTTAAGCTTCGACTAACAACAAGCTTATCTAAGGTGGAACTCTACCCCGGCCCGAAGGTTCTTCTGTCAAATTTGTTATGTGTCTAGTCTATCTCTATTTCCAGGTGCGCCTTTGAAGGTGTTTCGGATGAACGCTGGCGATTTTGATCTCTTTGATGTTTCGATACAGAGGCGCGGTCGTGGTTGGCGATGGGCCGTCATTGACCGGTCAGGCAACCCTTTGTTGAAGGGGAGTGAGCGCAGCAGGGCTGCAGCTCGTTACAAAGCCAGCAGGGAGATATTCCAGATGTTATTGGCTGCACCGTATCGAAATCAAATTCCACCGATGGCCTGGTCTCGCTCGCCTCGAAGCGTGAGGCGCTACGCACTTCCCCCACACCCAGAGAGGGAGCGCGGCTTGAAATCGAGAGGCTAATAGGCGAACGCATCGGTCTAACGAACCTGCGTGAGCGGCAGAAGATGCCCTAGGAGGCCAAAGTTGATCAGAGGCGCGGCCACGCCGAAATCTGCGCTCTGATCACTGCACTTTTCGCGCGATGTCTCTCAGGAGCGCGTGCAGAAAATCACTCGCATGGTCGTACCGCGCGCCGCCGCTCGCTAGTTCATGAGCGCGCGGCTCCACTACAGCACCGACGATTTCTGGACCGACTAGATCAGCCGTTGCCGACCATTGCTGCAAGAGGCGATCGGGAATGTATTCTGCAGACCCGAACAACCTCAAAAGGCATTCCTCGCCTTCGGCTTTATGGTCGTGATGAGCTTTCGCCGCGTAGAGAGCGAATAAACCACGAAAAGCATCTCGGGAAACGGCTGGTTTTGCCATTGCAATGTCCCCGCAGAATTGAATGCTCAACAAAGAGGCCACCTAAAGGCGGCCTCCAGAGTTCATCAAGGTGCGCTAAAAAACTCGTAATAAAACGCCTGCCGCAGCGTTGCCGTTGCTTCAGAACCCGGGATCAAAATAGATGCGGATGGAACGTGCCAGCCCCGGTCATAAGAGCATGCCAAGATGATTCGCTTTTGCCAACAAGAATCTGATGAATGCCGGGAAAATCTGGCAATTCCAAACTTATGTTAGGTTGGGTGACGCACCGGTCGGTTCGGCAGAGGGAGAGACCATGATGATCTATCAGATTTACGTGCCGATGTGTTGCTGGCCTAGCAGGCTGTTGAAAAAAGGCGCTCGCCGCCGACCGGTGACGGTGATTCATTGGCTCCGAAGAGAAGATTCGGAGAT
>NZ_LBJX01000071.1:0-42755 GCF_028128895.1 Bradyrhizobium sp. CCBAU 11434 | reverse complement strand
TCAGAAGGTCAGCTGCACCTTCATCGACTGAGAGCGATCGCTGGCGAGCTCAAACGCGGCGACTGCGTTCTCGAACGGCATGGTCGCCGTGATCAGCGGCTTCACGTCGATCAGGCCTTCGCCCATCAGCCGGACCGCGAGTTCGAACTCGGGATCGAAGCGGAAGGTGCCGCGCAGCTGCAATTCCTTGGCGACGATGGAATTGATCGGCAGCGTCATTTCACCGCCAAGGCCGAGCTGCACCAGCGTTGCGCCGGGGCGGAGCACGTCGAGCGCGGTGCGGAGCGCGGCCTGATTGCCGGAGGCTTCGAACAGCGTGTCGAACACGCCCTTGCCGGCGCGCCAGGGATCGAGCGCGGTGGCATTGGTGGCGACGTTGATCGCGTGCGTGGCGCCGAGCTTGCTGGCAACGGAGAGCGGTGCATCAGCCACGTCAGTGACAACGATCTCAGAGGCACCGCCGAAGCGCGAGACCAAAATCATCAAGGCACCGATCGGGCCGCAGCCGGTGATCAGCACGCGCTTGCCGAGGAGGGGGCCGGCCTGCTTGCCGGCATGCAGGCAGACTGCGAGCGGCTCGGCGACCGCGGCTTCCGCCAGCGACAGCTTGTCGGAGATTGGCACGGCCTGCGTTGCGTCGACCGTGATGAATTCGCGAAAGCCACCCTGGACATGGGGAAAGCGCATCGCGCTGCCGAGGAAGCGCATGTCGAGGCACTGGTTGCGCATGCCCTCCTGGCAATGCAGGCACTGGCCGCACGGCTTGCTCGGATTGACCGCAACGCGCGTCCCAGATTTCACGCCGCTGACGCCGTCGCCGACCGCCGCGACCACGCCGGCGATCTCGTGACCCAGCGCCATCGGCTGCTGAATGCGAACAACGCCGAAGCCGCCGTGATGGTAATAGTGCAGGTCGGAGCCGCAGATGCCGCCATTGGCGATCTTGACACGGACCTCGCCCGGGCCGGGCGCCGGATCAGGATAATTGTCGATCCGCAGATCCTTGGGGGCGTGAATGACGACGGCGCGCATGGTCTTGTTTCCTGGTGTTCGCGATTACATCGCGGCGATCATGCCGCCATCGACATAGATGATCTGGCCGTTGACATAGGTGGAGGCGTCGGAGGCGAGGAAGATCGCCGCGCCGACCAGCTCGTCCGGCTTGCCCCAGCGCTTGGAGGGGATGCGGCCCATCAGCCAATTGTTGAAATCGGGGTTGTTGACCAGCGCCTCGTTCATGTCGGTGAGCATGTAGCCGGGGCCGATCGCATTGGCCTGGATGCCGTGCTGAGCCCATTCCACCGCCATCGAGCGGGTCAGGTTCTTGATGCCGCCCTTGGCCGCGGTGTAGGGCGCAATCGTCGGGCGCGCCAGCTCGCTGCCGAGCGAGCCGATATTGATGATCTTGCCGTGCTTGCGCGGGATCATCCGCTTGCCGGCCTCGCGGCCGATCACAAAGGCGCTGGTGAGATCGGTCTCGATCACCTTGCGCCATTCGTCAGTGGTGAACTCGACCAGCGGCTTGCGGTGCTGGATGCCGGCATTGTTGACGAGGATGTCGACGGCAATGCCCTTCTTGTCGAAGTCGTTGAAGGCGGCGACGATCGCGGGCTCGTCGGTGACGTTGAATGCCGCACCTTCGGCCTGATGGCCGGCCGCACGAAATTCGGCGACGGCTTGCTCGACGCGCTTGGGATCGACGCCGTTGATGATGATCCTGGCGCCGGCCTTGGCCATGCCTTCGGCGATGGCGCGGCCAAGCCCGCGGGAGGAGCCGGTCACGAGTGCGGTGCGGCCGGAAAGGTCGAACAGGGCGGTGCTCATCTCAAAATCCTCAAACGTTGGAGCGGCGCGCGATCAGATCGGAGCGCTCGAAGACGGCGGGCAGAAGGTCGACGCCAAGGCCGGGGCCTTCCATCGGGAAGACGTAACCGTCCTTGATCACGGGCATCGTGGTGACGAGCTCATTGTACCAGCCCTTGTAGAAGGCGCGCACCGATTCCTGGATCAGCGTGTTGGGCTGGCTGAAGGACATGTGGATGGCGGCGATGAAGCCGATCGGGCCAATACAGTCATGAGGAGCAAAAGGCCGGTGATAGGTCTCGGCCATGGCCGCGATCTTGCGGCCCTCGGTGAGGCCGCCGGTCCAGCAAAGATCGGCCATCACCACATGCATGGCGTCGCGATCGAGCATGTCCTTGTAGGGGAAGCGCGAGCCCAGCGTCTCGCTGGCGCAGACCCAGACATTGGTCGAACGGGCATATTCGGCCAGCGCCTGCGGCGAGTTCATGCGGATCGGGTCTTCGTACCAGGTCGGCTTGTAGGGCTCGAGCGCCCGCGCGATCTGCTTGGCGGTCGGCAGATTCCACAGCGAGTGGAGCTCGACCATGATCTCCATCTTGTCGCCGACCGCTTTGCGGATCTTCTCGAACGGTTCGATCGCCTGTTTCATCTGCGCGGCAGTGATGTAGAGACCCTTGTTCTCCTGGGCCGCCGGATCGAACGGCCAGATCTTCATCGCGGAAATGCCGCTTTCCAGCAGGCTTTCGGCCAGCGCATCGGCGCGGTTCATGAAGCCGTCGAGATCTTCGTAAGGACCCTTGGACGCGCCGAGATTCCAGTTCGAGACCGGGCTGATATTGGTGGAGCGGACATATTGCGTGCCGGCGCAGGTGTTGTAGATGCGCTGCTTGTCGCGGCAGAGGCCGCCGAGCATCTGGTGTACCGGCTGATTGCAGACCTTGCCGAACAAATCCCACAGCGCGATGTCGATCGCTGACGCTGCACGATATTCAACGCCGGTCGACGACTGCGCCATCGGCAGGTTCAGCATGTCGCGATGGATCGCTTCGATGTGCAGGGGATTACGGCCGAGCAGGCGGCCGGCAAAGGTGTCGTGAATCTGCGCCTCGACTGCGCCCGCGCCATAGAAGGTCTCGCCGAGACCAATCACGCCGCTATCGGTGTGAACGCGCACCCAGATGACGTTGGAGAATTCCTCGGTTCGCAGCGTCTCGATCGACGTGATCTTCACGGCAAGTCCTCCCGTCAAAGGCGCCTCGCGCCCGTCGTGTTTTCATTTCGCACCGCAGCATGATGAGGTGTCGGCGGAAGTCTTAGCGCCGCTTGTAATATATCACAACATGTTTTAAGGATGCCACAAACAAGGCGCCGCCCTGCAATGCGAGAGCACAGGCCGACGGGAGGAAATTCGATGGCACGGCGCAAGCGGGCGCTCGAGGTGGTGAGATCGGAGGACGGAGTGGGCAAGCCCTCTCGGCGCAACCGTCTCAACTTCTTCGAGCTGGCCTATCAAAGGATTGAAGAGCTCCTGGTTCATTGCGAGCTGAAGCCTGGCCAGTTCATGACCATGCTGGAATTGCAGCAGATCACCGGCTTCGGCCGCACGCCGGTGCATCACGCCGTCAATCGTCTGTCCGCCGATACGCTTATCATCATCCGTCCGCGTCACGGCCTGCACATCGCGCCGATCGATCTGGCGCGCGAGCGCATGCTGCTGGACCTGCGCCGCGATATGGAGCGTTTTGTCATTCGCCTCGCGGCAGATCGCGCCAGCCTGTCGCATCGCAATCAGGCTCTGCACATCGAGCGCCTGCTGCGCGAGCGTCGCGCCACCCTGACCCTCGACGAGTTCAACAGCATCGACCGCCGCATCGATGCGCTGGTGCTGGAAGCTGCGGGCGAGCCGTTCCTGGTGCACACGCTGCGGCCGCTGCACACGTTGTATCGCCGCATCGGCTACATCCATCACCGCTTCATGCCGGGACAGGCCGATCTCTCGGGAACGATCGACCATCACCTCGGTATTCTCAGTGCCGTTGCGAACCGCCGCGTCGAGGACGCCGTCAAGGCGAGCGATGCGCTGATCGACTACATGGGCCAGATGTTCACGGGCATGGAGACGGGGATCGATCCGCGTTTGCTCGACTGCAGCATCGAGCCGCTGCTCGGCGCTTAAGAGGACTCGGCACCAAAAGAGTTTTGAAGAAGGGATCAAACATGTCGACTATGGCCATGCCGCAACCGACCGCGAGCGAAACCGCGGTCCGCTACCTCATCACCAATTACAGCCCCAAGGGCAACAAGGTCGGCTGGCTGATGATGGCCTCGATCCTGGTCGAGGCCTGGGACCTCTATTCGATCGCCTTCGTGCTGATCTTCATCAAGGAGCAGTACAATCCCGATCCGCTGATGCTCGGCCTTGCCGCCGCGGGCACGCAGGGCGGCGCGCTGGTCGGTGCGCTGCTCGGCGGCTGGCTGTCCGACAAGATCGGCCGCCGCGTCATGTTCCTGATCACCATGGTGATGTTCATCATACTGGCCCTGGCGCAGGCCTTCGTGCCCAGCGTCGGCTGGCTGGTCGTGATCCGCTTCCTGCTCGGCGTTCCGCTCGGCTCCGACATCTCGACCGGCTACACTTACATCATGGAATCCATGGCCAAAGGTGAGCGCGAGGTCATGGGCAACCGCTGGCAATTCATGTTCGCCGTCGGCGAGGTGCTGACCATCGGCGTCATCGTCATCTTCCTGCTGCTCGACATCCAGCACGAGATGCTGTGGCGCGTGACGCTCGGCCTCGGCGCGGTGCCGGCGCTGATCATCCTGGTGATGCGCCACGACGTGCCGGAGACGGCGGTGTGGCTGGTGCAGAAGGGACGCTACCGCGAGGCCAAGCAGGTCGCGCGCGAGATGTTCAACGACGATCTCGCCATGCTGCCGGACCAGGACGTCGAGGTGCCGAAGGTATCGACCCGCGCATTTCTCGCCGACCTCAAAAAGGATCCGATCCGCTGGCGCGCCACCATCTACGGCTGGATCGCCTGCTTCGCGCAAGGCAGCGAGTTCTCGACCTTCGCGTTCTATCTGCCGGTGCTGTTCGTGATGGTCGGCGTGTCGAGCGTGCTCGGCAACAATCTGGTGACGATGGGCCTGTTCTGCTTCGCCGCGCTGTCGGGCTGGGTCGGCCCCCTGCTGACGCCCAAGATCGGCCATCGCGGCATTGCGATTGCGGGCTTCTCCATCGTGCTGGCTTCGCTGCTAGTCGCGGCCTTCGCGCTCTACACCGACAACAAGATGCTGCTGCCGTTCGCGGCCGCCGCGATGCTCTGGGGCCATTATTGGGATGCGTCGAACTGTATGACGATCCCGACCATGGTCGCCAAGCCGAAGTACCGCGGCACCGCCAGCGGCTTCGCCTACATGTTCGTGAAGCTGCCGTCGTTCCTGGCGATCTTCCTGTTCCCGTCGCTGTTCGCGGCGATCGGGCAGGCCAGCGCGACACTGTTCGTCGCGATCTTCCCGCTGATCGGATTGCTTGCTGCAATCTTCATCCTGCCGGAAGTCTACGGCTACGAGAACGACTGACGACAAGCTATCCGGTCGCGGCCTCATGGCCGCGATCGGTTTGCCCCAAGCCTACGGGCTCAGGAAGACGGGATCGATCCCGGTCGCGGTGTGGCCGAGCAGGCCGATGGCCTGAAGCTGGGCGCTGTGCAGGTCGATCTGCACGACGGCTAACAGGACCAGCAACACGACGGTGCTGAGGACCAGCATCGGAGGGGATGCTTCGCCCGGCGCCGAAAAGCCGTGAAGCGAGCGACGCAGGGAAAAGCTCTGCGGCAATGCCTTTGATTGAATTTGCATGATGAACCTCCTTGCCGCGCCCCAAGAGGCTGCGCGACAAGGTGCAGTATAGGTTCGGCTATCCGCGCCACATTGATGCGCCGCAAACTGCGCGCGATTAATGGATCGCCGCCGCGAGCGCCGCGATGAGGGCTGGCGGCATCACCAGCAGTCCGAGCTTGAGGAACGGCCATGCGCCGACCTCGATCTTCTCCCGCCGCAACGCGACCAACCAGAGGATGGTGGCGAGGGATCCTGTGACCGACAGGTTGGGTCCGAGATCGACGCCGATCAGGATGGAGCTGATAACGGGCGCGGGCAGATGGTCGCTGGCGGTGACCGAGCCTGCGACGAGTCCGACTGGCAGATTGTTAGCGATGTTGCCGGCGATCGCGGTGGCGATGCCGACACTCCAGGCGGCTTTCGTCACGGATTGTTCCACAGCCTGATGCAGCAGTGCGCTGAGCTGGCCGATCACACCCGTCTTGATCAGCGCCTCCACCATCACGAAGAGACCGCCGACCAGCGGCAGGACGCTCCAGGACACGCCCCTGAGCACCGGCAGCGGCGATTGGCGGCTGATCAGCAGCACGATGGCGGCCGTCACCACGCCGCAGATGAAGGTCGGCAGGCCGAGCTGCTTGTCCAGCGCCGAGGCCGTGACCAGCACGATACCGATCGCGACGATGCCCGCGGCCGTCAGCTTGCCGCCGCGGCCGAGCTCGGGATGCAGCACGCTGCGCGCGATGGTCTCGTCCTTCAGTGCGCGGTGCTGGGTCAGGCGCAGTACGATGTAGGTGAGCAGGATCGATGCGGCCGAGGGCAGTGCGAACAGACGCAGCCATTCGGTGAGCTGCGGCATGCGCGCACCGAACACGACGAGGTTGGCGGGATTGGAGATCGGCAGCACGAAGCTCGCGGCATTGGCGATGAAGGCGCAGACGAAGAGATAAGGCAGCGGCTTGGCGCCGGCCGCCCGTGTCGCCGCATAGACGGCCGGCGTCAGCACGATGGCGGTGGCGTCGTTGGAGAGCAGCACGGTGACGACGGTGCCGACGATGTAAATCAGCAGGAACAGCCGTTGCGGCGAGCCACCGGCATATTCCACCGCAAGTGCAGCGAGATAGTCGAACAGGCCTTCGAGCCGAGCCAGCTCGGCGATCAGCATCATGCCGATCAGGAAGAGGTAGACGTCAACACCCTTCTCGATGCCGTCAAGTGCATCCTGCCACGGCAGGAAGCCGAACAGCACCAGCGCGCCGGCGCCGAGCACGGCCCAGATCGCCTCGGGCAGGCGGAAAGGGCGGATGATGACGCCGGCGGTCGCGGCGACGATGATGCTCCAGGCCCAGATGGCGTGAGACGGCACGTTCAATCCCTATGGAAAGAGTTCATTCGGCAGCGATAGCGGAAGCCGGCGCTGATGTCTTCCCCTGCCGGCGCGGGGCGCCGTCGGCGACTTGTCGCGTCTCGGGGAGGGCGAGCAGGCAAATGGCCGCGCCGATCGCGGCGATGGCTCCGAGGGTAATGAAGGCCGCGCTGTAGCCGGCGCCGACCACGACGAAACCGGCGAGGGTGGTCGACAGCGCGGCGCCAATGCTCTGGGCGGTGATCACGGCGCCCTGCGCGACGTTGAAGCGGCCGGTGTTGCGCATGAGATCGGCGACGATGACGGGAAAGATCGCGCCAAAAATGCCGGCGCCGACGCCGTCGAGCAGCTGCACGCCGACCAACCAGAGCGCATTGTCCGAGAGTGTGTAGAGCGCCCCACGGATGGGCAGGATCAGCAGCGCGGCGAGGAAGAAGCGCTTATGGCCCCAGCGATCGGCTCTTGCGCCGACCAGCATCGCGAAGGGCACCATCACCAATTGAGCCGCGACGATTCAGGCCGACATCAGGGTGGTGCCCATGTTCTTGTCCTGGAGCGCGAGCTTCTGTCCGACCAGCGGCAGCATCGCCGCGTTGGAGAGGTGGAAGAGCAAAACACAGATGGCGAAGACGAGGAGAGGGCGGCAGGTCAGGAGCACGGCAAGACCTGAGGGCTGTTCGCGCGATGCATTGGCGTCGTCCAGCCCGCGTGCAAGCTCGTGGTCGATGGCCCGTTCGGGGATTGCGAGAATGCTGACGAGGCTCGCAACCGCCATGGCACCAAGAAGATAAAACACGACGGTCGGCTCGAACCAGTAAGCGGAGACACCGGCAAGCCCGGCCGCGACCGCGTTGCCGGCGTGGTTGAAGGTCTCGTTGCGACCAATTCGACGGGTGAAGGCGGCATGGCCGAAAATGCCGAGCGAGACGGCGGCGATCGCGGGTGGAAAGATCACGGCGGCAGCCTGCGCGATGCCTTGCGAGATCGCGACCGGAAGGAAAGCGGGAAACAGGGGCAACGACAGTGCCGCCAGCGTCACGAGAATGGCGGCGGCTGCCATGACTGACCGTTTCGCCCTGATGGCATCGACCAGCGCGCCGGCCGGTGTCTGCGCTACGATGCCCGCGATAGTCGCGATCGACATCACGAGGCCGATCCGCGCCTCGTCCCAATGCTGCTCGGTGAGGAGATAGACCGCGAGATAGGGCCCGAGCCCGTCGCGGACGTCGGCGAGGAAGAAGTTCGCCGCATCCAGCGCGCGGCCTGCCTGCGTTGCCTGATCGGAGTTTTCGTTCGGCATCGGTGTCTCGATCGAGGCAGGAAAGCGCCCCGGCAGAAACCGATCCCTCATGACCTTGGTTCCCGGCTAGAACTTCACGGCTAGGAGAACAGCGCCGGCACCGATCATGGTGATCCCGATCCAGCCCTGCGCTGTCGGCCGCTCGCCGAGAAAGGCGAAAGCGAACAACGCGACCAGCACGACGCTGAGCTTGTCGATTGGCGCCACCAGCGTCGCTGGGCCGAGCTTCAGGGCGCGGAAATAACACAGCCACGACGCGCCGGTTGCGAGCCCCGACAGCACCAGGAACAACCAGGTCTTGGACGAGACCGCAGAGGGGACGGTGAGCTGTCCGGTGAAGAACAGCAGCACCGAGAACGCGAGAAGCACGACGATGGTGCGGATGAAGGTCGCGAGGTCGGGATTGATATTCTCGATGCCGACTTTTGCGAAGATCGCGGTCAATGCGGCAAAGCAGGCGGAGAGCAGCGCCCAGGTTTGCCAGGCGGAGAAGAGGGCCGGTTTCATGGGAGATCTCTCTTACCTCGCCACCGACAGCTTCTCCGAGATCGCCTTGCGCAGGATGCGCGAGAGCGATTCCACCGAATACGGCTTCTGAATCAACTCAAATCCGCGATGGGCGTTTTCAGCGAGCACGTTACTGTAGCCGGAGGTGAGCACGACGGGAAGGCCCGGATAGCGCTCTCGGATGACGCCGGCGAGCTCGACGCCGTTCATGCCGGGCATGATGACGTCGGAGAACACCAGATCGACCGCAAACTCGTTCTCGCCGAGGATAGCGAGCGCGGCCGACGCGCTGGCGACGCGGCGGGTGACGTAGCCGAGGTCTTCCAGCAGCTCGGTCGAGAACTGGCCGACATCGTCATTGTCCTCGACCACAAGCACGCGATAGCCGCGTCCGGTGGTGGCGCCTTCGCTAGTGAGCGCGGCGGCTTCCTTCTCGGCCGCGGGGCTTTGAGCCTGCGGCAGGTAGATGGTGAAGGTCGCGCCTTGGCCTGCCGTGCTCGTCACGGCGATATCGCCTTCGGACTGCTTTGCGAACCCAAAAGCCTGGCTGAGGCCGAGGCCGGTGCCCTTGCCGACCTCCTTGGTGGTGAAGAAGGGCTCGAAGATCGCGTCGATATTTTCCGGCGCGATGCCGCTGCCGGTATCGGCGACCGAGATCGCGACATAGTCGCCGCCGCGCGCCGACTGTGCCCGCAGGTTCGGGATGCCCTGGACCTTGCGCACTGAAATGGTGAGCCGGCCTTCACCGTCCATGGCGTCGCGGGCATTGATGGCGAGGTTGATCAGCGCGGTCTCGAACTGCGCGATGTCGGCGACGGTGAAGCAATCGGCATCGTTGATCTCGACGGCAATCTCGATGCGGCCACCGACCAGCGGCCGGACCAGCTGGGCCACGCCCTCGACCTGGCTGCCGACATTGAAGATCTGCGGCTTCAGCGGCTGTCGGCGCGCGAAGGCCAGCAGCTGCGCGGTCAATTTCGAGGCGCGCTCGACGGTGTCGGAGATGGCATCGACATAGCGGCGGCGGCGCTCCTCCGGCAGCTCGCGCCGCCGCAGGAAGTCTGTGGCCGAGCGGATGATGGTGAGGAGGTTGTTGAAATCGTGCGCGACGCCGCCGGTGAGCTGGCCGATCGCCTCCATCTTCTGTGACTGCCGCAGCGCTTCCTCGCCGCGGCGACGCTCGGTGATGTCGACGGCCTCTGGCACCGCGCCGGTGATGTTGCCGTGGCGGTCGAGCACGGGGCGCATGCCGAACTCGAAATCACGCTCGCCGATGGGCAGGCGCAGCCGCATCTCAAGTCGCACTGCTTCGCCTTTCAGCACGGTGTCGAAGGCCTCACGCACGGTTGCGCTCATGCGTTCCGTGCCGGTGAACCAGGGCGTGTCCCAGAACGGCTTGCCGATGACCTCAGCAGAACTCGCCTTGATGCCGTCGAGCGCGGTCTTGTTGGCGTAGAGCAGCTCGCCCTTCAGGTTGACCAGACCCTGATACTGGTTGCTGGTCTCCAGGATGGCGCGCAGCCGGGCCTCGTTGGATTCGAGCTCGGCGGTGCGCTCGGCGATGCGCTCTTCCAGCGTCTCGTTGAGCTTTCGCAGCTCGATCTCGGCCTGCTTGGCGACGGTGATGTCGTGGGCGACGCCGATGAAGCCGATATGCTTGCCGGTCGGGTCCCAGCGCGGCTGCGATTCCGAGCGCAGCCAGCGCCATTCGCCTGACGCGTCCCTATAGCGGGCCTCGAGCACGAACGGTTTGAGCGACGCTTCGCCCTGAACCGATTGCTGCAACACATGCGGCAGGTCGTCAGGGTGCAGCACCTTGCGCCAGTCGAAGGCGATAGCCTGCTCGTAGGGCAGGCCGACGAAGTCGACATAGGCCTGGTTGGCGAAGGAGCGCGTGCGGTCGAGCTTCGTCACCCAGATCGGCACCGGCGCGCTGTCGGCGATCAGCCGAAACCGCTCCTCGCTCTCCCGCAGCGTCTCGCGCGCGAGCGCCTGGTCGGTGATGTCGATATGGGCGCCGACGAGGCGGCTGGCGCGGCCGTCGCGGTCGCGCTCGATCTTGGCGACGACACGGATCCAGCGGGTCTGGCCGTCGCTTGGGCGGATGATGCGATATTCGGCGGTATAGTCCTCGCTGGTGCTGGCCAGCGCATCGAAGAAATGCTTGACGGTGGCATCGCGGTCGTCGGGGTGAATGCGGCTGACCCAATCCTCATGCGTCTCGTCGGCGCCCTCGGGCGGCAGCCCGTGGATCATCAGATATTCTGGCGAGCGGCGGTTCTTGAAGCCTTCGCGGAAATCGACCTCGAGCCCGCCCACCTTGCTGATGCGCTGGATGCGCGCCAGCTCCGCCTCGCGCTCCTGAAGCGCATGATAGGCATTGTCGCGCTCGCGCGCGATCTCTTCGAGGTGCTGGCGCAGCCTTTCGGCGGCAATGGTCTCGGGCAAAGGATCGTTCAAGGCGTCGGCCGTTGTGATGCGGGGGCGCACGTGCCGAAGCGATATTCACACAGACAAAGCGCGATAGCCATTGCTCAAAAGGGAATAGGTCAAGGAAAGGCCCGCCGCACTGCATGGGGCGGGTATGAACGAACGCGGGGGCTGGCTATTTGTTCCCGAAGAAGGAACGATGAGCGGTCTGCGCGCGTATGTGCGTGGCGCCCCATTTGATATCAGTAAGACACCCTTTCCCAAGAGGCTCAATCTTGAAGCTCTTTGTTTGCCAGGATTGCGGCAACGTTCTCTATTTCGAGAACCGAGCCTGCGAACGCTGCGGCCACCGGGTCGCCTTCCTGCCGGACAAGGAGACGATGCCAGCGATCGAGCCTGACGGGGAGGGTTGGAAGACGCTTGCGGACAAGGGCGAACGCCGGATGCTCTGCCGCAATGCCGATTACGATGCCTGCAACTGGCTGACCGATGCAGGCGATTCCACCGGCTATTGCCGTGCCTGCCGCCATAACGGCATCGTGCCTGATCTCTCAGACCCCGCGCAGCTCGCCGGCTGGCGCGAGCTGGAGGTGGCAAAACACCGGCTGTTTTATTCGCTGGTCCGCTGGAATCTGCCGCTTCAGACCCGGCAGGACAATCCCGAGCACGGCCTGATCTTCAATTTCCTCGCCGATGATCCCAACACCGGGCAAAGGATCATGACCGGCCATGACAATGGCCTGATTACGATCGCGCTCACCGAGACTGATACCATCGAGCGCGAGCGGCGCAGGCTGGAGATGGGCGAGCCGTACCGCACGCTGCTCGGGCATTTCCGCCACGAAGTCGGGCACTATTTCTGGGACGTGCTGGTGCGCGAGGGCGGCAGACTGGACGAATGCCGTGCCGTATTCGGCGACGATTCCGCCGATTACGGTGAGGCCCTGCAGCGGCACTATGCCGAAGGGCCGCCGCCGGATTGGCAGCAGAACTATGTCTCGGCCTATGCGACGATGCACCCGTGGGAAGATTTCGCTGAGACTTGGGCGCACTACCTTCACATCGTCGATACGCTGGAGATGGCTGGCGAGTTCGGCATGGAGGTGCGCCCCAAGGTCGACCGCGACGGGGAGTTGTCGACGCGGATCCGTTTCAATCCTTATGAGGCTAAAGGCGTCGAGGCGATCGTCGACGCATGGCTGCCCTTCACCTTCGCCATGAACAGCGTCAACCGCGCCATGGGCCTGCGCGACCTCTATCCCTTCATCCTGTCGCCGGCCGTGGTCGCCAAGCTCGGCTTTATTCACAGCCTGGTCCGCAACGTGGCCAAAGCCGGGAAGCCATAGGGCGGCCAGGGGCTCGCCAGGCCCGTGCCGGTCTTGCGCTGGTACGCCAGAGCGGGCTGGATTTTGCCCGTTGCCTCCGGCCAATTTTGCTGTACCACGACAGGATACGGCCCCGTCCCACCGGCCCGCCAAGGCGTGGGGTAGGGTCCCGCCCAGGGGACGAAGCTCAAGAAAATCATGTTCAAACGCATCCTGATCGCCAACCGCGGCGAAATCGCCTGCAGGGTCATCAAGACCGCCCGCAAGATGGGAATTCAGACGGTTGCCGTCTATTCCGAGGCCGACCGCGACGCCGTCCATGTCGAGATGGCCGACGAGGCCGTGTTGATCGGCCCGCCGGCCGCGGCCGAGAGCTATCTGGTGATCGAGAAGATCGTCGAGGCATGCAAAAAGACCGGCGCCGAGGCCGTGCATCCCGGCTACGGCTTCCTGTCCGAGCGAGAGGCGTTTCCGCGGGCGCTGGAAGCGGCCGGCATCGTCTTCATCGGCCCGAACCCCGGCGCGATCGCCGCAATGGGCGACAAGATCGAATCCAAGAAGGCGGCCGCCAAAGCCAAGGTCTCGACCGTGCCTGGCTATCTCGGCGTGATCGAGGACGACAAGCATGCGGTCCGCATCGCCGACGAGATCGGTTACCCCGTGATGATCAAGGCCTCCGCCGGCGGAGGCGGCAAGGGCATGCGCATTGCCCATTCCAAGGCCGAGGTTGCCGAGGGCTTCAATCTTGCCAAGGCCGAAGCCAAAGCCTCGTTCGGCGACGACCGCGTCTTCGTTGAAAAGTTCATCGTCGATCCCCGCCATATCGAGATCCAGGTGTTGGGCGACAAGCACGGCAACGTCATCTATCTCGGCGAGCGCGAATGCTCGATCCAGCGCCGCAACCAGAAGGTTATCGAGGAAGCGCCGTCGCCGCTGCTCGACGAGGCCACCCGCCGCAAGATGGGCGAGCAGGCGGTCGCACTGGCGAAGGCCGTGAACTATGATTCCGCCGGCACCGTCGAGTTCGTCGCAGGGCAAGACAAGAGCTTCTACTTCCTGGAAATGAATACGCGTCTCCAGGTCGAGCATCCCGTTACCGAGCTCGTCACCGGCGTCGACCTCGTCGAGCAGATGATCCGCGTCGCCGCCGGCGAGAAGCTCGCGTTGACGCAGAAGGACGTCACGCTCACGGGTTGGGCGGTGGAATCGCGCCTCTACGCCGAAGACCCGTTCCGCAACTTCCTGCCCTCGATCGGCCGCCTGGTGAAGTATCGCCCGCCGGCGGAAGTGAGCAAGGACGGCATCACCGTGCGCAACGACACCGGCGTGCAGGAAGGCGGTGAGATCTCGATCTATTACGATCCGATGATCGCAAAGCTCGTCACCCATGCGCCGTCGCGCGCGGCCGCGATCGAGGCGCAGGCGACCGCCCTCGACTCATTCTATGTCGACGGCATCAGGCACAACATCCCGTTCCTGTCTGCGCTGATGCATCATCCGCGCTGGCGCGAAGGCAATCTGTCGACCGGCTTCATCGCAGAAGAATTCCCCAAGGGCTTTTCCGTGCGCGTGCCCGAGGGCGAGGTTGCGCGTCGCATCGCCGCGGTAGGCGCCGCCATCGATCACGTGCTGGGTGAGCGCAAGCGGCAGATCTCGGGGCAACTGGGCGGGCGTGTCGTGCAGCGCGAGCGCCGCCGCGCGGTCTGGCTTGACCGCCAGGAGATCCCGCTCGAGGTTGCCCGCGAGGGCGATGCGATCGCGATCCGCTTCGTCGATGCTGACGGCAAGGCCGGCAAGGCGCATCTGTTGCAGTCGTCGTGGAAGCCGGGCGACCCGGTCTGGCAGGGCACTATCGACGGTCACTTCGTCGCGGTGCAAACTCGGCCGATTCCGAACGGCATCCGCCTCGCGCATCAGGGCGTCGAGGTGCCGGTCTATGTCTGGACCGAAGCGGAAGCGGCCTCGGCAAGGTTGATGCCGGTGACGACCGCCTCCGACACCGGTAAGAAGCTGCTCTGTCCGATGCCGGGCCTGGTCGTCTCGATCGCGGTGACCGAAGGGCAGGAGGTCAAGGCCGGCGAGACGCTGGCCGTGGTCGAAGCCATGAAGATGCAAAACGTGCTGCGCGCCGAGCAGGACGGCACTGTGAAGAAGATCCACGCCAGCGCCGGCGCGACGCTCGCGGTGGACGCGCTGATTTTGGAGTTTGCGTAAGGGTGTGAGTGAGGCCCTTAGCGGGCCCCACCAATGCCGTCAGTGCGAGCGCAGCGAAGCAATCCAGACTGCCTCCGCGGAAAGACTCTGGATTGCTTCGCAGCGCTCGCAATGACGGAGTATGTTGCGGCTGCGTCGCAACAATTGAGAGGGCACTATGGCCTTTCGTTCTCGCCGCGAGAAATTGCGCTCCATCCTGTCGGGCTCGGCTTGCGTCCATCCCGGCTCGGTCTATGACGCGATCTCGATCCGCATTGCCGAGGATCTTGGCTTTCCGCTCGGCATGTTCGGCGGCTCGGTCGCCTCGCTCGCTGTGCTCGGCGATCCCGATGTCACACTGATTACACTCACCGAGCTTGCCGAGCAAATGAGGCGGATGTCGCGCGCCGCAAGCCTGCCGGTGCTGGTCGATGCCGATCACGGCTATGGCAATGCGCTCAACGTGCGCCGCACGGTGCAGGAGCTGGAGACGGCGGGCGCCGCCGGCCTCACCATCGAGGACACGCTGTTGCCGGCGGCCTTTGGCGAAGCCAAGACGCAGCTGATCTCGCTGGAGGAGGGCCTCGGCAAGATGAAGGCGGCGCTCGATGCGCGCGGCGATTCCTCGCTGGTCATCATGGGGCGAACCGGAGCTGCCTCGATGAGCTCGATCGAGGATGCCATCCGCCGCGCGAGGGCCTATGAAGCTGTTGGCGTCGATGCGCTGTTCTTCACCGGTATCAGGTCGCGCGCGGAGCTCGAAGCCGTCGTGGCCGCGACGCGTCTTCCGATCGTGCTCGGTGGCGCGCCCGACGAATTGAGCGCGATCGATTATCTCACCAGCCAGCGCGTGCGCATCGCGCTTCAGGGCCACGCGCCGATCGCAGCCGCCACGCAGGCCGTCTACGACGTCCAGAAGGCGTTGCGCGAGGGCACATCGCCGAAGGCGCTGAAGGGATTGCCATCGGCGGAGCTGACCAATCGCATCATGCGGGAGGCCGAGGTCAAAGCGCGCAGCGCCGATCTTCTTGGGCTGAAAAAATGAGCCGGGCGATCCTCCAGGTGATGATCCGTGGGCGCGTTCAGGGCGTGGGCTATCGGGCCTGGGTCGAATATCAGGCCAGCGCGAGCGGCCTCGAAGGCTGGGTCCGCAATCGCCGCGACGGCAGCGTCGAGGCGCTGTTCGCGGGGGCGCCGAAGCATGTTGCCGACATGGTCGCGCTGTGCCGCCACGGCCCGCCGTCATCGCGCGTGGACAGCGTGACCAGCGAGACGGCCAGCGTCGATGAGCTGAACCTGCGCCGGGCAGGGGAAGCATTCTCGGTTTTGCCGACGGTGTAGGTGAGCCTGCGGTTTTCACTTCCTTCGGGGAGGTGAGCCATCACCGCGGCAGCTTCGAGATCGCCTCGCTCAGTTCGTGGATCTCATACGGCTTGCGCAGGATCGGGAAGTCGCCGCGGACGCCAGCGGCGGCTTCGCTGTAGCCGCTGGCGAGCAGGATTGGCAGATCTGGGCGCGTTTGGCGCAGGAGATGGGCAAGGCCGAGTCCGTCCATCTTGCCGGGCATGACGATGTCGGAGAAGACGAAGTCGACGCCGTTTTTCTCGAGCTCGCGTAGCGCGGACTCGGCATCCGAAACGCGGCGCACGCTGTAGCCGAGCTGCTCCAGCAGTCCGATGCTGACGTTGGCGACATCTGGGTTGTCCTCGACCAGCAGCACCGTGCCGCTGCCGCGCGCTGGCGCCACCTCGGGCGTTTGGCTCGGTGCGGTCCCAGTTTCGCGCGGCAGCAGGATGGTGAAGGTCGTGCCCTTGCCGAGCTCGCTTGCGACCTTGATCGTGCCGCCGGCCTGATGCGCGAAGCCGTGCACCTGTGACAGGCCGAGGCCAGTGCCCTTTCCGACCGGCTTCGTCGTGAAGAACGGCTCGAAGATCTTGTCGACGACGTCGGAAGGGATGCCGAGCCCGGTATCGGCGACGGTGATGGCGACGTATTCGCCGCTATGGAGCGGATCGTCGAGGATGATGTTGTGCGCGCCGATCGTCACTGTGCCGCCGTCGGGCATAGCATCGCGCGCGTTGATGACGAGATTGAGCAGCCCCGTCTCGAACTCCGAGACGTCGGCCTTGACCGGCCAGACGTCGCGCTCGATGTCGAAGGCCAGGCGAACGGCGCTGCCGACGCCGGCGTAAAGCACTTCGCGGATCGCCTCGATGCGGTCAGCCAGACGGATCGCCTGCGGATTGACGCTCTGCCGCCGCGCGAAGGTCAGGAGTTGTCCCGTCAGCGCGGCGCCGCGCTTGGCGGCGGTCTCGATCGCCGAGATTGCGCGCTGGAACCTGGAATCGTCGGGATCGCCCTTCTTGAGGATGTGAAGGCTGCCGGTGATGATCATCAAGAGATTGTTGAAGTCGTGTGCGACGCCGCCGGTGAGCTGGCCGAGCGCATCGAACTTCTGCGACTCCGCGAGCTGCGTCTGCATCGCGTCGAGCTTCAGCTGCGTGTTGCGGCGCTCAGTGATGTCGCGCGTGATCTTGGCGAAGCCGACCAGGGTTCCGTCCTCATAGATCGGGTCGATCACCACGCTGGCCCAGAAGAAGGTGCCATCCTTGCGGACGCGCCAGCCTTCCTCCTCATAGCGGCCCTGGTCGCGCGCGATGCGGAGCGCACGGGCGGGCCTGCCCTTGGCCCGATCGGTCTCGGTATAGAAGCGCGAGAAATGCTGGCCGAGAATCTCGTCGGGCGAATAGCCCTTGATCCGCTCGCCGCCGATGTTCCAGCTCGTGATGATCCCGTTGGGATCGAGCATGTAGAGCGCGTAGTCCGCGACTCCTTCAACCAACAGCCGGAAACTCCGTTCGCTTTCGAACAAGTCTCTCTGTTGACTGGATTTTTTGACCATTACGGACCCCGCCTCGACGGGGGCAAACGTCCTGAAGGGCGTTTGGTTCCCGCTTTCTGGGACGTTTTTAGGCAAATATTGCGGACGGTATGCAGGAGGCAAGGCTTCCAACGGCACTTGACACGCAATCGCACATGTCAGATATTTCTGTTATGACAGAAATAACCGGAAAGAAGAAACTCCCCGCCGCGGTTGAGCGCTTCATCCTGCATTGGGGCGACATGGGCGATCAGTGGGGTGTCAACCGCTCGGTCAGCCAGATCCACGGGCTGCTCTATCTCGCCGAGGCGCCGATGACGGCGGAGGACATCGCCGACACGCTCGGCATGGCCAGGTCCAACGTCTCCAATTCGCTGAAGGAGCTGCTCGCCTGGAACCTGATCCGGCGCGCGCCGATCCTCGGCGATCGCCGCGATCACTACGAGGCGGAGACCGACATCTGGGAGGTCGCAGCCCGCATTGCGGCGCGACGCAAGGAGCGCGAGCTCGATCCTGCGATCACTGCGCTGCGGGCCTGCGTGACCGATGCGGCCGACGATCCGACCATCAATCCGGTCGCGAGCAAACGGCTGAAGGAGATGCTCGCCTTCACCGAGCTCGCCGACCACTGGTTCATGCAGATGCTGAAAGTGCCCCGGCCACGGGTGGTCGCCTTGATGCGGCTTGGCGAGAAGATCGCCAACCTGCTGCCGCTGGGCAAGGCCAAATAGGTGTGAGGAGGGTGCGATGACGTCGGCAAGATTATCAGGCTCCAACGCACCAACTTCCGCTCACATCAAACTGCTCGATGACCGCCGCTTCCGTTCGCTACTGTCGGACGAGGATTGGGGCCGTTTGCCGCTTGCAACCTGGCGGCGTTTTTCAAAACGCGTCGCCGATGGCGACAGCGTAGTCTATGTCGGCGTGGTCGACGAGGTCGTCTTCAGCGACATCGGCTGGTGGTTTGCGCAAGCCGCGCGCCTGATCGGCGGGCCACTTCCCACGGGGCGTGACACCGGCGTGCCGATGATCGTGACTGTCACCGAGGACGGTGTGACAGGCGGTCAGACCTGGACCCGCATCTGCGCGCGCAAGCGCGGCTTTCCACAGGTGATCCATTCGGCCAAGCGTTTCGCCGGCCCGACCAGGCTGGAGGAATATGTTGGCTTCGGCGTCTCCATGGCCCTGCGCATCGCCGTCGAAGGCGAGGCGCTGACCTTCCGCAGTGCAGGCTACGGCCTGCAGCTCGGGCGCCTCTGGATCCCGCTGCCGCAATGGCTCACGCCGGGTGACCTCACCGTGACGCACAGCGATCTCGGCGAGGGCGCCTTCCGCTTCACCCTCGATGTCATTCATCCACGTTACGGCGCGCTGATCCACCAGTCCGCCTTGTTCAGGGAGGCCGTATCATGACGGCGCTGTTGTGGACGCTCATAGCCATCCAAATCGTGATGGGCGTATTCGACACCTTTTATCACCACGAGTTCACCGAGCGCCTCGCCTGGCGTCCGTCGCAGCGCTTCGAGCTGAAGCTGCACGGCATCCGCAACATGTTTTATGCGCTGCTGTTCCTCATACTCGGCTGGCTCGAGGCCTATGGCGTGCTGGCGCTGCTGATCGTCGCCGTGCTGGCTGCCGAGATCGTCATCACGCTGATGGATTTCGTCGAGGAGGATTTGAGCCGCAAGCTGCCGCCGAGCGAGCGGATCAATCACACGTTGCTCGCGATCAATTACGGCGCCATCCTGGTGCTGCTGTTGCCGGTGCTGATCGGCTGGGCGATGCAGCCCATCGGTGTAGCGGTCGTGAATCAGGGCCTGCTCAGCATCGCCGCGACCGCCTGCGCGGTCGGCGCGGCGCTCTGCGGTCTCAGGGATTTTGCCGCGATGCGCCGGCTTGGCCGCATGCGAAGCGTTCCCGCGGACGATCTCGTCGAAAAGCTGCCTGGCCGCAAGACCGTATTGATAACAGGCGCCACCGGCTTCATCGGCAGCCGCCTTGCGGCAAGCCTCAGCGGAGCAGGGCACCACGTCATCGCGCTGATCCGCAACCCAGCCAAAGCCGAGATACTGCCGCCGCCGGTGACGCTGATCACTGGCCTCGATCAGCTCACAGCCGACACGCATATCGACGCGATCGTCAATCTCGCCGGCGAGCCGATCGGCAACGGCCTGTGGACCGAGGCCAAGCGCGCAAAGATCATCGGCTCGCGCGTCGATATGACCGGCGAGGTCGTCAAGCTGATCGCGCGGCTCGAACGCAAGCCGGAGGTGCTCGTCAGCGGCTCCGCGATCGGCTGGTATGGCCTGTGGGCGGATCAGGTGCTGACCGAGTCCGCAAAGTCTCACGCCTGCTTCAGCCACGAGCTGTGCGCGGCCTGGGAGAAAGCGGCGCGGCCGGCGGAGGAGCTCGGCGTCCGTGTTGTCAATCTGCGTATCGGCCTCGTGCTCGGCACGGAAGGCGGCTTCATCACGCGCATGCTGACGCCGTTCGAGTTCGGGCTCGGCGGACCGCTCGGGACGGGGCGGCAATGGATGTCGTGGATCGAGCGGGACGATCTCATTCGCCTGATCGCCTACGTGATGGCGACGCCGGATCTCGTCGGGCCCGTCAACGCGACGGCGCCAATCCCAGTCACCAACGCAAAGTTCACCGAGGAGCTCGGTCGTCGCCTGCATCGGCCTGCGGTGTTCCGCATTCCTGGCGGCCTCTTGCGCCGGATCGGCGGCGGGTTTGCCGACGAGCTGCTGCTCGGCGGTCAGCGCGTGCTGCCGAACAAGGCGCTGAGCCGCGGCTTTGTGTTCCGGCATGAGACGCTGCGTAGCGCATTCGAGGCGATATTGTGAGGTGATGTCATGGCTTGCGCCGCATGTCCTCGTGCTCTTAACGGCTGGTTTCGCGGATGCCTGGCGGCAACTGCGACATTGGGAGTGTTGCCGTTTCTCGCCACAATTCTGTCTCTTCCAGATCGAGGCTTTCCCGATGGATTAGCTCCTATCGTCGCCCTGGTCTTGTTTGCCTTACCAATCGCATTGATCCTCACCTGCCTGCTGAGCGGGATGCCATCAGCGCTTGTGATATGGCTCGGTGAGTCATTTCGAGTTCGCTCAGTGCTATTCTACGCGGCCGCCGGCGCCGCGATGGGCGCCTTGATTGCGAACGGCATCTTCGGGACTCTCGTTGAGATGGATGCGCTGTTTGCGTTGGCCGGATGTCTGGCCGGGGTCGCCTATTGGTCTACTGCGGGAAGGGACGCGGGCGCTAGTTAGCTCCTGCCGCGCTCCGGAACGTCGCCGCCACCGCGCGCAGCGCCGCGAGTTTGGCGGGATCGCTGACCTTCGAATGCAGCATCACCTTCGAGCTGCCGAGTTTCGGCAGCTTGTGCGCAGGCCCGATGTCGATCAGTCCGGCCGGAGCAATCCGCCGCGCCAGCGGTGCAATCGCAAGACCGGCCAGCGCGGCCGCGACCACCGCTGTCACGCCGCCGCCGACGAAACGCTCGCGCCAGGCGGTGCCGGTCTTGTCGAGCGCGCGCACTGCGATCGCCCGGACGCCGCAGGGCGGAGCGAGCGTTGCGAGCGGCAACGGCTCGCCCTTCGGCAGCATGAGGCGTCGGGACGCGAACCAGCCAAACTCATCCTCGGTCAGCTTCTCGCCGCCGCGGCGGCTGCCTTCCTGGCGCACGATCACCGCATCGAGCTCGCCCGCGTCATAAGCATCCTGCATCTCGCGCGAGAAGCCGATGGTGACGGCGAGGGTGAGGTTTGACGACATCGCATGCAGCCGTTCGAGTAAGGGCACTAGCTCGGGGCCTGCGGCATGATCGGAGATGCCGAGGGAGAGCGATTGCGCGGCCGGTGCCTCGCCCGACAGCGCGCGGTCGTGTGCCGCCATCAGCGCGCGGGCGCGATCAAGGAAGTTCGCGCCTTCGGCCGTGAGCCGGACCGCGCGCGGCGAACGCTCGACGAGACGTTTGCCCAGCAAGGTCTCGAGCCGTTGCAGCTTGAGGCTGACAGCAGCCTGGGTCGTGCCGAGCGCTTCGGCGGCACGGGTAAAGCTCTGGAGGTCGGCGACCAGCAGAAAGGCTTGGACGGTGGCGATGTCGATCGTGGCTGTCATTATGAATGGTTATCACTGATATCCTATGAGATAAGATACCAAAATGATGCGGGAAGGTCTAGCTTTTCCCCAACGCCGCGCAAACAGCGCTGGCATCTTGAGGAGAACGACAATGCCCCTGATCACCGTGTCCTACACCACCTCCCGTCAGTCACCCTCGCTGAAGGCCGACATCGCAGGCGCCGTGTCCGAGCTCACCGCGAAAATCCTGCACAAGGATCCAAAGGTCACCGCCATCATCGTGAAGTCCGTGGACGCGGACGACTGGTTCGCCGGCGGCAGGTCGCTCGCAGACCAAAAGCTGGCCAGCTACTGGATCGACATCCATATCACCGAGGGCACCAACACCAAGGACGAGAAGGCGGCCTATCTCGCCGCGATGTTCAAGCGCATGGCCGAGATTTTGGGGCCGCTGCATCCTGAGACGTACTTGCATGTCGACGAGGTCAAGGGCGACGCCTACGGCTTCGGCGGCCTGACCCAGGAGCGGCGCTACATTGCCGGCAAGCTCGCTGTGTCGCTGAAGGCGGCGTGAGGGCATCGAGCCGCGGGTGAGCCATCTCACCCGCGGCTCGTTGGTCAGCTTGCTGCCCGGAACTCAACCTCGGCGTTGTTGATGAAGCAGGTCTTGTCGAACAGCCTCAAGTCCAGCGGGTTCGGCAGCCTGACATCGTTGATGTCAGGGCAGGGTTTGACCATCGGGTCATAGGACCGATCGATCTGCGAGATGAAGACGACGATCAGCCCCTTGTCGCGTGCAAAGGATTTCAGCGCGCGCACCTGGACGGTGAGATCAGGGTTTTCCCGCCGCTGGTCCAGCAGTTGCAGATAATCGACCACCACGACCGTGCCACGCGGTGCCGCGGCCATCTGCTTCACGACATAATCGGCACTGATGGCATCGGAGCAATCGACCTCAAAGAGCTCACGGAATTGCGTGGGCTCCACGCCGATCGCGCGCATGCGGTTCAGCACGTCTCTCTCGGTATATTCGAGCGAGAAGAACGCGGCGCGATGGCCGTACTTCATGGCCTCCACGGCGAGTTCGAGGCTCATCAGCGTCTTGCCCTGACCGGGGCGGGCGCCGACCAGCACCAGGTCGCCCGGTTGGAGCTGCGGAAACAGCCTGATGGCCGGCGTTAATGCCGCAGCTTTCGCGGCGAGCAAGCTCCAGGCGGAAAACCCTTCCGTTGTGGCGACGCGGTCGAGCGCGTCGTGCAGCGGAATACCTTCCTCGCGGGACAGGCGCTTTGCTTTTCGCTTGAGATGATAGATCGGTGCAGACAGCTTCATCGTCAGAACCTCCTGATGCGAGCAGAAAGCGCAATCCCTCCTTATGCCCGATGCTCGAACAGTCGGTCCGTTGGCTTAGTCGCCCGGCATGATCTGTACTTTCCCGGCGGAGGGGGGAGGCGTGGGCGGCACCTGAGCCAAGCGTAACCGATTCCACGCAGCTGGAGAACGCGCACGGCGTGTCGCCAACAGGAAAGGGTCAGGCGGTGGCTTCCGGCAGCAGCGCGCGGGTCGGCCCGAATAGCTCCTCGAAGGCCTGCCGGAGCGCGATGTCGACGTCTTCCATGGTCACGAGCTGACCGAGATCGACCAGCGAGGTGACGCCGTAGCGGGGATCAGCCACACCGCAGGGGACGATGCCTGCAAAGTGCTCCAGCTCCGGCTCGACATTGATGGCGATGCCGTGGAACGAGACCCAGCGCTTCAGCCGCACGCCGATCGCCGCGATCTTGTCCTCGCGCCCCTCGCCCTTGTCCGGGCGCTTCACCCAGACGCCGACCCGGTCCTCGCGCCGCTCGCCGCGGACGTTGAAGGCGGCGAGCGTCTTCAGGATCAGTTCCTCCAGAATCGCGACATAGGCGCGAACGTCCGGCCGGCGGCGCTTGAGGTCGAGCATGATATAGGCCACCCGCTGGCCGGGCCCGTGATAGGTGAGCTGGCCGCCGCGTCCGGTCGCGAAGGTCGGGAAGCGGGGATCGAGCAGGTCGGTCTCCTTGCCTGATGTCCCTGAGGTGTAGAGCGGGGGGTGCTCAAGCAGCCAGACCAGCTCCGGTGCCTCGCCTGCTGCGATCGCGGCGACCCGCGCCTCCATGTCGGCCACAGCCTCCGGATAGGGTACCGACGCGTCCGAGATGCGCCATTCGACGGGGGAGCCGCCTGCGGCGGAAAACGACGTCAAATCGAGCGCTTGGCGCGGGTTTTGAGGCGAATTAACCATTGGCTAACCATAACGTGGTGATGATTGCAGGCGCAAATGCCAAGTCCCTTGGTGTGTTGTCTCCAGTTGCGGCGGTCCTGACAGTGCCCACACTCGATAAAGTCACCGTGGATCTCATGGTCGTCCTCGGGACGACCACCATGCCGATCCATCAAGTATTACGTCTTTCCCGCGGCGCCATCATCGAGCTGGACGCAACCGAGGCCGACGAGGTCAAGGTTCTCGCCAACAATCTGCCTGTCGCCTCCGGCGTCGTGCTGGTCGACCGCAACCGGATCGCGGTCGAGGTCAAGCAGATGCTGCCCCGGACGCCGGGTACGCGGTAGCGCCCCGGGCACGCGGTAGGGGGTACGCGGGAAGCCGGCGACGCGCCAAGGGCTTTCGACACACTTGATAGGGCCGATCCGGGCGGGGATGAGACTTTCCTGCCAAGCCTGTGGAATTCTGGGCCTTTGCAGGCTTGTATCCCCCTGATGGATTTGTTAGATCGGCGGCCGCTGATCCGGCCAGCCAAACGACCTCAGGCCGGTATCTTCTTGCGCTCGTGGCGGAACTGGTAGACGCGCTGCCTTGAGGTGGCAGTGGGTAACACCGTGGGGGTTCGAGTCCCTCCGAGCGCACCATAAATCCATATGAACTTGCGGCGTCGGCACGGCGCCATGCGGGTGATTGGGGATCCTACAGCAAAGGCGACCTCTTTCCGATCATCAGCTGCTTTGCCGATGAAGCAGGGTGAAGCGCGTGTCGATGACGGCTTGTTCCGGTTCGGCACCAGGGTGCGCGAGCCGCGCGATGATCAGCCGCGCGGCTTCCTTCCCGATCAGGTCGCCGGGCGGGCGGATCGTCGTCAACGACGGATTTGCGGCCGCGCTGAAGCTCAAATCGCCGAAGCCCATCACCGACAGGCGCTCGGGGATCGCAACACCAGAGCGCTGACATTCGAAGATCACGCCAAGGGCGATATGGTCGTTGGAGCAGGCGATCCCGTCGACGTTCGGAAAGCGGTGCAGGGCCTCGCCGAGCAGCATGGCGCCGACTTCGGCGCTCGCTGGTGCAGGGTGCTGGATGATCTCTGCGGTGACGTCAGGTGCGTTTCGCGCCGCTTCGACGAAGCCTTGGGCGCGCCGAGCCGCGCGGCGATCCTCATGCAGGCGGGCGCCAAGAAACAACAATCGCTTGCGCCCGCGCTGAAGAAGGTGCGACGCAGCGGCATGACCGACCTGGTCGTGGTGAAAACCGACCGCCATATCCATGGTCGGGGAACCAAGCTCCCAAATCTCGACAACAGGCACCTTGCTGTCGCGCAGCAGCCTGCGCGTTGCAGCGCTGTGAGAGAGGCCAGTCAAGACGACTGCGGCAGGGGCCCAGGACAGTGCCGTGCGGACCAAATTCTCCTCGTCGTGCTCCTTGTACTCGGTGTGGCTGAGCATAACCTGCAGTCGCTGCTTGCCGAGTTCGTCCTGCAGGGCCGTGACGGTCTCGGCGAAGAACGCATTGCGGACCGATGGCACGATGATGCTCACGACGCGCGATGAGGCGGCTGCCAGTCCACCGGCCATCAGGTTCGGCACGTAGTCGAGTGCTTCGATGGCGCGTGCGATCGCCTCGCTCGCCGCCGCCGAGACCGCATCTGGCTTTCTGAAATAGAGGGACACCGTGGAGGGCGACAGCTCTGCGCGCGCCGCCACATCCATGATCGTGACCCGTTGCATCTTGCGCCGGGTGCGTAGGGGCTTTGATGCGACCATTGCCATCGTGGCTCAAGATAATAGCGCTATTATGTAGCTGAAGCTCTGAAGCGGTACAACCGCATTGTGCCCGTCGAGCGATATCATTATTATAATCAGCAAGATAAGACGAAACTCCGGCCTTAATCCGCGGGATCGAGCTGAGATGGCTCTGTCGTTGATTTCTAAAAATCGCAGCGCTACTATGAATAATCACCGCGGCTGCAAGAACCGTCGGGACGGGAGATAAGGGCTCATGGCTTCGGTCAGCCTGCGCAAGCTTGAGAAGAGCTACGGCGCGCTTCGCGTCGTCAAGGCGATCGACCTCGAGATCATGGATGGCGAGTTTGTCGTCCTGGTCGGTCCGTCCGGCTGCGGCAAGTCGACCACGCTGCGCATGATCGCCGGCCTCGAACGCATCAGCGGCGGCGAGATTCGGATCGGCGATCGCATCGTCAACGATCTGCCGCCGCGCGAGCGCGACATTGCCATGGTTTTCCAGGACTACGCGCTCTACCCGCACAAGACGGTTCGCGAGAACATGGGCTTCAGCCTGAAGGTGCGCGGCGCGAATGCGGCGGACGCGGACTCCAAAATCAGGGACGCGGCGGAGATGCTCGGCATCTCCCATCTGCTCGACCGGCGGCCGGGACAGCTCTCCGGCGGTCAACGTCAACGGGTCGCGATGGGCCGCGCCATCGTTCGGCGGCCGCAGGTCTTCCTGTTCGATGAACCGCTCTCCAATCTCGACGCAAAACTGCGTGGTCAGGTGCGTACGGAGATCAAGCGGCTGCATCAGACGATCGGGACCACCATCGTCTACGTCACCCACGACCAGGTCGAGGCGATGACCTTGGCCGATCGCATCGTCATCCTGCGCGGTGGCGACATCGAACAGATCGGAACGCCCGACCAAGTCTACAATCATCCGGCGAGCGTTTTCGTCGGTGGCTTCGTCGGCGCTCCGTCCATGAATTTTGCGAAGGCCAGGGCCGCCCGAGGCTATCTCGATTTCGCCGACGGCAACCGTCTGCCGCTTGCGGGCGTCGCCGGCACAAAACTCTCGGCGGCCGACGGGCGTGATTTCATCGTCGGCATCAGGCCCGAGCATTTCACGTCCCTGACGTCCGATGTCGGCCTGAACAGCCAGGTTCAGGTCGTCGAGCCGCTGGGTTCCGATACGCTGGTGCATTTTGCGGTGGGCGGCGCGACATTGACGGCACGGCTGCCGCCAGAGTTGCGCCCGCAGGCCGGCGAGGCGATCAAGCTGGGGCTGGACCCCGCGAAGATTCACCTGTTCGATCCGGAGACGGAGCGCGCCTTGCATTAAAGAGTGCGAAGCGAGACCACCAACAGCAAGCCAGTCAAGCCGCAACAAGCGGCGATTTTTTCCGGGAGGACGGCATGAGTTCAGGACGCATTTCAAAGCTGGCGGGATTGCTGCTCGCGTGTGCAGCGGCCGGGTGCGCAACCGGTGCATCCGCCGAGACCAATTTGAAGGTCTTCGTCACGAGCCAAGGGCAGCCCGCCATCTGGCGCACGCTGCTCGATCAGTACGAAGCGCGCAATCCGGGCATCAAGGTCAGCGTCGAGCTGGGCGGTACGACCTCGGATATGCAGGCCCAATATCTCAACACGGTGCTCACAGCGAAAGACTCTTCACTCGACGTGTTGATGCTCGACGTGATCCGCCCGGCGCAGTTTGCTGCGGCGGGCTGGACCAGCCCGATCGCAACCGACATGTCGGCTTATCTCCGTGCCTATGCCGAGGCGAACACGATCGACGGCAAGGTGGTGGCGCTGCCCGCCTTTGCCGATTCCATGTTCCTCTATTATCGCAAGGACCTGCTGGACAAATACGGGCTTCAGCCGCCAAAAACCTGGGACGAGCTCGCGGACGCCGCGAAGAAGGTCGCGGATGGCGAGAAGAATCCGAATTTGCAGGGTCTGTCGTTCCAGGGCAAGGCGATCGAAGGCGCGGTCTGCACCTTCCTCGTGCCCTACTGGAGCCAGGGCAAGGTGGTGACCAAGGACGGCAAGCTCGATTTTGATCGCGAGGCGGCGACCAAATCGCTCGCGCTCTGGAAGGGCTTTGCCGACAGCGGCGTTGCCAAGAAGAACATTGCCGAGGTCGCGACCGACGATACGCGCAAGGAATTCCAGGCCGGCAATGTCCTGTTCGCGGTGAACTGGGCCTATGCATGGGCGATGTCGCAGGGGGCCGAGTCCGCGGTATCAGGCAAGGTCGGCGTCGCACGGCTTCCGGCAATCAAGGGCGGCGAACAGGCGACCTGCCTTGGCGGCTGGGAGTGGGGCGTTTCCGCTTTTTCCAAACATCAGGACGAGGCGAAGAAGCTGGTCGAATATCTGTCGAGTCCCGAAGTTTCCAAATACATGGCCATCAACGGCTCGCTGCTTCCGACCTACGGCAAGCTCTACAAGGACGCCGATGTGACCAAGGCGGTGCCGTGGTTTGCCGACGCCCAGCCGATCGTCGAGACCGCAAAGCCGCGGCCGGTGACGCCACGCTACAACGAGGTGAGTGAAGTGATCCGGACCACGGTCAATGCGGTGCTTGCGGGTGCGACCACTCCGGCTGATGGCGCCGCCCAGATCGAGGCACGGCTGAAGCGGATCATCCGCTGAAGCATGATCCGGAAAAGTGCGAAGCGGTTTTCCGATGAGATCATGCGCAAACAACCGCTAAGGCGCGTATTGCAATCCGGATCAGACCTGATGACGACGACATCGACGTTCAAAAGCGAGGCCGATCGCCCGCTCGCGCGGCGTCCATGGCTGTCGCGTTGGTCCGATCCTGATGACACCACGCTTGCCGTGATACTTTTGGCGCCCGCGGCGATCCTGCTCAGCGTGATGATCGTCTATCCGGTGAGCCGGCTGATCTACACGAGCTTTCTCGACCTGTCGCTGACCTCAGGCCTGCCGGCGCGGTTCGCGGGGCTCGCGAACTTCAGGCAGATGCCTGATGATCCGGTGTTCTGGCAGGCGACCTGGAACACGGTGCTGATCACGCTCATCACCGTGCCCGGCTCGCTCGTCGTGGGGTTCGCACTCGCGCTGCTCGCCAATCTGCCGTTCCAGATGAAATGGCCGGTGAGGCTCTCTCTGCTGATCCCGTGGGCGCTGCCGCTCTCCTTCGCCGGTCTGATCTTCGGCTGGTTCTTCCATTCCGAGTACGGCGTCGTCAACGATGTGCTCAACCGGATCGGCCTGCCGAGCGTGATCTGGTTCAATTCGCCGCGGCTCGCCTTCGCCGCGATCTGCCTTGCCATCATCTGGAAGGCCTCGTCCTTCATGGCGATGATCATTCTCGCAGGCCTGCAAACCATTCCGCGTTCGCTTTACGAGGCTGCCGACGTCGACGGCGCCGGGCGCGTGCGCCGGTTCTTCGAGATCACGCTGCCGCTACTGAAGCCCACGATCGTCGTCGCGCTGATCTTCCGCACCATCACCGCGCTGCAGACTTTCGACATTCCCTACATGATGACGGGCGGGGGGCCGGGCACCGAAACCGCGACGCTCGCCATGTACATTCATCAGAACACGGTGTCGTTCCTCGATCTCGGCTACGGATCGGCGCTCGCAGTGGTGATGTTCGGCCTGTCGATGCTGGTCACAGCGCTTTACCTGCGTATGATCCGCGGCAGCGGGGCTGCATCATGAGCACGGCTGTCGCCTCCACACTCGACTCGGCTCTATCAGGCAAGCCGCTGCGGGCTATCGCTGCGTTCATTCTCGTCGTCAACGGCCTGTTTCCGGCTCTGTGGATCCTGCTGACCTCGTTCAAGACGGAGGCCGAGCTCACGCAAAAACCGATCACCTGGATGCCGCACGCAGCGACGCTGCGAAACTATATCCAGGCGTTCTCCGATCAGCCGCTGCTCACCTTCCTGTTCAACAGCTTCATGGTCGCGCTGCTCTCGACCGCTCTCACACTGCTGGTCTCGGTGCTCGCAGCCTATGCGCTCGCGCGGCTGAACTTGCGGTTCAGGGGGCTGATCATGTCCGTCATCATCGCGGTCTCGACCTTTCCGCTGGTGACGCTGCTGGTGCCCCTGTTCGAGACCATGCGCGCGCTCAATTTGCTGAACTCGTGGACGGCGCTGATCCTGCCTTACACCGTGCTGAGCCTGCCCGTATGCACCCTGGTGCTGACATCCTTCTTCGAAGGCATTCCGCGCGATCTAGAGAACGCCGCCATGATCGATGGCTGCACACGGTTTGGTGCACTGTTCAGGGTGGTGGTGCCGCTGTCGGCGCCGGGCGTCTTCACCGCCGGCATCCTCGCCTTCGTCAACGCCTGGGACGAATTCTTGCTGGCCCTGTCGTTTAACTCCAATCCGGGACTGCGGACGCTGCCGGTCGGCATACAGCTCTATCAGGGTGAGTTTGCGTTTCCCTGGCCGGTGATCTCGGCCGCGCTCGTTGTCGGCATCGTGCCCGTCGCGATCCTGATCGTGATCTTCCAGGAGCGCGTCGTCTCGGGGCTGACCACAGGCGGCGTCAAGGGCTGACGGAAAGGCCAAGGAAAGGCCAAGTGGAATGGACTTGAAACTCGACACGACCCCGTCTGGCTTTGCGCTATCGATTTCAGGCCGCCAGATTCTCGCCCACAGTGCTGCGGCGCCGTGTTTCTTCGTCGGGCAGGGCAACGACAGCATCGAAATGCACCGTGGCCGCTTTGCAATCGAGGATCGCCTGACCGAACGTTGTCCGCTCGCGCATGCCAAGATCGACGGTGACACGATCATGCTGTCCGCGACCAAGGGGCAGCCTCCGCGCCTCGCGGTGACGCTTGAGGGCAAAGCGCTGAAGCTGCGGTCGCTCGATTCCTCCGTGAACCGGTTTTGGCTGCGCGTCATGGCGGACCGTGACGAGCATGTCTGGGGCGGCGGCGAGCAATTCTCCTATTTCGATCTGCGTGGACGACGGTTTCCGTTGTGGAGTTCGGAGCCGGGCGTCGGGCGCGACAAGACCACCGAGATCACCTTCAAGGCGGACGCCGCCGGCCAGGCCGGCGGCGACTACTATCACACCAACTATCCGCAACCGACCTACATCTCCTCGGCGCGCTATGCTCTTCACGTCGAGACGTCAGCCTACAGCGTGTTGGATTTTCGCGAGGGTGAGTTTCACGAGATCGAGGTCTGGTCCGTCCCTGAGAGCATCCAGCTGTTTGCCGCGCCGTCGTTCGTGGCTCTGGTGGAGACGTTGTCTGCGCGCTTCGGCCGTCAGCCGCCGCTTCCGGAGTGGATTTACAACGGCGCGATCATCGGCCTGAAGGACGGCGCGAACTCGTTCGCCCGCCTCGCGACAATGCGCGCGGCCGGCGTCAAGGTTTCCGGTCTCTGGTGCGAGGATTGGGTCGGGATTCGGCCGACCGCCTTTGGCGCGCGACTGTTCTGGGACTGGAAGGCCAACGAGACGCGCTATCCGGGCCTGCGGCAGCGCATCGCCGAATTGAACGACCAGGGCATCCGCTTTCTTGGTTACGTGAACCCGTATCTCTGCAACGACGGCGTCCTCTTCGAGGAGGCCGAGAATGCCGGATACTTCGTCAAGGATGCCTCGGGACAAACGGCCCTGATCGATTTCGGTGAGTTCCACTGCGGCACCGTCGATTTCACCAATCCGGACGCCGCAGCGTGGTTCTCCGAGGAAATCATCGGCAAGAGGATGCTCGATTACGGCCTGTCCGGCTGGATGGCAGATTTCGGCGAGTATCTGCCGGTCGACGTGCGTCTCGCCAGCGGCATCGATGCAAGGCTTGCGCACAACCTCTGGCCAACGCTGTGGGCCGAAGCGAACGCGAAGGCGGTGGCGAGCCGCGGCCGCACCGGCGAGGCCGTGTTCTTCATGCGGTCCGGCTTCACGGGCGTGCAGAAGTGGTGCCCGTGGCTCTGGGCCGGCGATCAATCGGTCGACTTTTCCAGGCATGACGGGCTTGTCACGGTCATCTGCGCCGCCCTGTCGTCGGGATTGCTCGGCAACGCGTATCACCACTCCGACATCGGCGGCTACACAAGCCTGTTTGGCAATTTGCGCACGCCCGAGCTGATGATGCGTTGGAGCGAGATGGCGGCCTTCACGCCTGTCATGCGCAGCCACGAAGGCAACAGGCCTCGTGACAATCTTCAGCTCGACGGCGATCCGGCGGTGCTCGAGCATTTTGCCAGGATGACGGCGATCTACGTTCACCTCTCGCCTTATCTCCGGACGTTGTCGCTGGAAGCTGCGCGCCGGGGTCTTCCAATCCAACGTCCGCTGTTTCTTCATCACGAAGATGACAGGCGAACCTACGGCATTCAGGATTGCTATCTTTATGGCCGCGATCTGCTCGTCGCGCCCGTCTGGCAGGCTGCCCAGGATCAGCGGAGCCTCTATCTTCCGTCAGGGACCGACTGGATTCATGTCTGGACCGGCAAGTCATTTGCCGGCGGACAGGAGATATCGGTCGCCGCACCGTTGGGGCGACCACCGGCGTTCTACCGGGCGGACAGCGAATTCGAGGCGCTGTTTGCGGGATTGCGCCAGGTGTAGGGCCGCTTGGGCTCGACCCGATCTCAGCCGCTTGCAAAACGGGGCGTCGAAAGGTCTCCTTTCGGAGGGAATCTTTCGATCCGGCCATCGCGGTAAGCCGTTGAAAACACAGTAGATGCGAACGCTCTCCCGAGCGCATCGCCTTCATATCTCATTTTGGAAGCCAGCGGCCCGCACGGGGCCTCTCAGCCATATTCCTCGCCGATCCCGTATTCCCGGTAGATCTCGAGCGGGTCGAGGTCGGGGAAGAGACGGCATTTCGCCTGGGCCAAGTGCAGGCTCACCGCCGCCGGCTCCTTGCCGCTCGACAGCATCTTGCGGATGTCGTCCATATGCGCGCTTGGCTGGTGCTTCGCCTCGAGTTGCTCCAGCGCGACCAGGGCGGTTGCGAGCGCCTCGGTCAGAACCCACTCGTCGTGGCCCGTGATTCCCTTCTTCGGCATCGGCAGACCTCACGCGTCAGCGGCGGCAGCAGTCTACCGTAGCTTTCCTCGAATCTCCATCGAGCAGCAATGGGCGTGCCGCGTGGAACAGGACCGGCCAATCTGTGCTCTCGCTTGCATTATGGCGGCACGTGGCTAAAAGGCGGCGGCGCGCGGGCGACAGTATCCTTGTTGAAACAATATTGGCGTAGACGGGCCTCGCGCGACCTCTCTCGGCTGGAGCCAGCATGGTCTTTCTAAGCTTCGTCTACCGCTTCCTGACCAACTTTGCGTTTATGGCGCTGGTCTATTTCAGCCTGAACTTCATGGAAAAGTACCAGAACCGAGCGATCCTCGCGATCCTGGTGCTGGTCTATAGCGGCATGCGCGCAGCCTCGACGCTGCGGGCGTTCTATTTCTTTCAGAAGATCGAGAAGCTGGAGACCGAGACCAAGCGCCTTCAGGCGCCGATCAATGACGGCTCGGGGGGGACCAACACGCGTAAGCAGGTCGTGGCTGACGTTGCGCGGCTGCGCCGTGACGGCGAGCTCAAGTCCTATATGGACCTGTTCTTCCTGGCGCTGATCGTGCTGCTCTGCGTCGCCAACATCATGCGGCAGTAACTGCGCTTCACTCAGGCGCGCTTCTTCACGCTGGTGGCGACGCGGGTCGGGCGGGGCGCCGTGGCGTGCCTCGCCGCGGGGTGTGCACCACGCGCCGTTCGCTGCCCCCGGATCTTGCCAGCCTTGTCCTTTCCTGCGCGCGGCGCCTCGGCCGCCATCGCGAGCCGCGTGGCGGCGCGCCGCGATAAGGTCGTCGACAGCAGCACCTCGATTGAGCCCTCGGGGATCGCGAAGAGATCGCGGCCGGGTGCGGGCAGGGTGGAGGCGATATCGGCCTGCGCCATGGTTTTGCGCGGTAGCACCTGTGGCTGGCGCGCGGTCTCGGCGCCGAGATCGGCTAAGCCCGGCGCCGGCAGCGTCGCGGTCTGCGCGAATACGAAATTCGGCACTTGAGGCCAGCGCACGATCGGCGTGGTCTCCGTCGGTGGATGCAGCAGCCATTCCACTGCCGTGGTCGGTGTCGCCGGCTGGTCGGCGGTTGCGGGCACCACATGCACGATGCGATAGCCGCGCGCCTTGAGGTCGCGGATGATCTTGGGCAGCGCCGCCACGGTGCGCGCCTGGATGTCGTGCAGCAGCAGGATGCCCTTGCCCTTGGCCTCCAGCCGCTGGATCGCGAGCTGGTAGACGCGATCGGGCGAGACGTGGCGCCAGTCGTCGGCCGGGAAGTCGGCGCTCCATACCTGGATGCCGCGTGAGATCAGATAATTCTCAACGCCATCGGCGCGCATCAGGCCGGGAATGCGGAAGAACGGCGCCAGCTTGGATGGGTCCGTCATTGCCGCCGAGGTCCACTCGATGCCACCGTTGATCTCGGCCTCGGCCTTCTCGATTGGCATCCTGTTCATCGTCAGCGGATGGGTCATGCTGTGCGTGCCGACGGTATGACCCGCCGCGACCAGTTTGCGCACGCCTTCCGGGTTCGCCTTGGCCTGCTCGCCGATGATGAAAAAGGTCGCCTTGATGCATTCGTTGGCGAGGATCTGGAGCACCTGGTTGGAATATTTCGGCAGCGGACCGTCGTCGAAGGTCAGCACCACTTCGTGGTCCTTCAACGGCAGCGTCTCGCGGTACTGCATGGTGCCAATGCGCGGATGTTCGCGCGGGTCGACGACGAGCGTGCGCGAGGTACCGAGCGCATCGGGATGTCCGGGGCACTCGGCCGCCAAGGCAGCCGGAGATGCGGTGGTCAGCAAGCCCAGCAGCAGGACGGTCCACGATCGCGCCCGAAAAACAACGCTACTTCCGATCATGAAACCCCGTCTGCCCTCATCTGCGTTGGCTACGATATCGGTAGGTCGGAGACATCAGAAAACGGTTCAGGCGCAAAGACCTTTTCCGCCCGAGGTGCCCCTCAATCATTGCATGGCGTAGCATGAACAGAGTGTTAATAGGGCTCAAATCACCCCATTTTGGTCAGCCGTGACATTCCGGCATCAATGTGCGTCGGCGTTCTTCTGTGACGTGCCCGCCGGCACGATGTGGACCACGCGATAGCCGTTCTCCCGCAACCACCGCAGGAAGTCCGGCATCATGGCCGCCGTGCGCGCCTGGGCATCGTGGAACAGGATGATACCCTTGCGGGCGGCGGTTACGCGGTCGGTGATCAGCTTGAGTTCCTGCTCCGGCGTCATGTCGTTCCAGTCGCTGGCCCAGAAATCGGCGCCGAACACGACGATGCCCCGCTGCTCGAGCATGTCGAGCTGGGCCGGCGTGGACTCGAAATAGGGGAAGCGGAAGAACGGCGTCGACGGTGTCGTGGTCGAGACCCCGTGCAACGCCTTCTCGTCGGAGGCGATGCCGTGGTCGATCTCGTACTTCGCCGTATCGGCCGGAATCCGCGCCATGTACGGATGCGACCAGGTGTGGTGACCGATGGTGTGCCCCTCGCGCGCGATACGCTTGACGAGATCAGGGAATTCGGTGGCGCTCCGACCGACCAGGAAGAAGGTCGCGCGCACGCATTCCTGCGCCAGCGCCGCCAGCACCTTGTTGGTCGAGGGCGGACGCGGACCGTCGTCAAAGGTCAGCACCACCTCGTGATCTTCAAGCGGCAGCGTCTGCGGAAAGCTCTTCAAGCCGACGCGTGGCGTCGACTTGGCATCGACGCTCAGGACCCGCGAGGTGCCGAGCGCATCGCTTCGGGGGCAATCAGCCGCCCGGGCCGAGCCGATCACGGTGAGGCCGGCGAGAGCCAGGCTCGTCGCGATCGAGATCCATTTCGGCCGGTACATATTTGCCATTGCGCTTGCGATTGTCTTGTGGGTATTGCGGGACCGTCAGCCCCAACCATCAACCTGTCAAACGGCGAGGCGTTCCCATGGATGAACAGATCGATGGCGCTGCTTCCGCCGAGACATTGGTACTCGACCACGTCCCCATGCGCAATGAAGACGGCGAAATCAGGCATGAATTCGTCGAGGAAATTGCCCACGCGATCGAGGCCGGCGATAGCGCTACGCTACGTGCCTGCATCGCCGATCTGCACGAGGCCGACCTCGGTGATCTCATCGCGGCGCTCGCGCCCGACAACCGGGTCCGCCTGGTCGAGCTGACCGGCGCCGACTTCGACTTTTCCGCGCTGAACGAGGTCGACGAGGCCGTTCGCGAGGAAATCCTCGACGAATTGCCGGCGGAAACGGTAGCCGAGGGTGTCCGCGAGCTCGAGTCCGACGATGCAGTCGAGCTGCTCGAAACTCTCGACGAGCAGGAGCAGGAGGAGATCCTCGAGAAGCTGCCGCTCAAGGAGCGTGTCGCGCTCGAGCGCAGCCTGCTGTATCCGGAAAACTCCGCCGGCCGGCGCATGCAGACCGAGTTCATCGCCGTGCCGCAGGATTTCACCGTCGGGCAGGCGATCGACTACATGCGCGACACGCCCGATCTGCCGGACCGCTTCTACGAGATCTATGTCGTCGACAAGGACCAGCACTGGCAGGGCGCGGTTCCGCTCGACGTGCTCCTGCGCGCACGCCGCCCGGTGCCGCTGACCGAGTTGACCGACGAGGATCGCCGCCGCGTCTCCGTCCTGGAGGACCAGGAGGAGGTGGCTCGCATGTTCGGCAAGTACAATCTGGTCGCGGCTCCCGTGCTCGACACCCAGGACCGCCTCGTCGGCGTCATCACCGTCGACGATGTCGTCGACGTCATCGAGGAGGAGGCGGACGAGGACCTCAAGGCGCTCGGCGGCGTCACCAGCGACGAAGAGCTGTCGGACACGTTTCTCACCATTGCGCGCGGCCGCTTCAACTGGCTGCTGATCAACCTCGCCACCGCCTTCCTGGCGTCGTCTGTGCTCGGCCTGTTCGAGGGCCAGCTCGAGAAGATGGTGGCGCTCGCCGTGCTGGCGCCGATTGTCGCGAGCCAGGGCGGCAATGCCGCGACCCAGACCATGACGGTCGCAGTGCGCGCGCTCGCCACCCGCGAGCTCGGCTCCTCCAACGCCTGGCGCGTGGTGATCCGCGAGACGCTGGTCGGTCTCGTCAACGGCATTGGCTTCGCCGTGATCACGGGCATCGCCGCGGTAGCCTGGTTCAAGATCCCGGGCCTCGGAATCGTCATCGGGCTTGCGATCATCGTGAACCTCGTCGCCGGTGCGCTCGGCGGCATCCTGATCCCGATGGCGCTTGAACGCGTCAGGGCCGATCCGGCCGTGGCCTCGGGCACGTTCGTGACGACGGTGACTGACGTGGTCGGCTTCTTCTCCTTCCTCGGCATCGCAACGCTGTGGTTCGGGTTGAAGTAGGTCTTGTCTGCCGGGCTGCTGGCTACCGACTCGCGTCTTTAATTCGACCTTAAGCGACCTCCCGCATGATTCCCTCGCGCTTGGGGGAATGAGCATGCGGTTGCGGCTGAAGGCGGACGGACGGGTCGTTGAGTTGCGGGATGGGCAGGAGCTTCCAGTTCAGCCGTTTTCCGTCCAGCCGGTCCAGTCTGCGGTCGAGACTCCGCCGGCGGAAGCCGGCGCACTCGGGGTGCGCGATTTGCGCCGGCGCGCCTGTCTGACCCAGATGGAGTTTGCCGCCAAGCTTGGCGTGCCCGTCGAGACCATCCGCAATTGGGAGCAGGGCAAGCGCGCTCCGCGCGGACCCGCCCGCGCGCTGCTGGCCGTGATCGCGCATGCGCCTGACACGGTCTTCCAGGCGCTCGCCAAAGCCTGACGTCAGCATTGCGGCTGAAGATACGCATCCACAGCCAGTCTCGTCCGTTGCACTCTGGCGGACCAGGTCCATAATGACGGCGTTGACGACTCCCGGGGCTGCCGCAACAGAGAGGATTCCTCATGCTGTTCGTCGAGGCCAATGGCGCGAAAATCCCGGCGATCGGGCTCGGGACCTGGGAGCTGAGCGGCCGGACCTGCGCCCGCGTGGTCGAGCAGGCGCTGCGGCTCGGCTACCGTCATATCGATACCGCCCAGGTCTATGACAATGAGCGCGAGGTCGGCGACGGATTGCGCGCCTCCGGCGTGCGCCGCGACGACGTCTTTGTCACCACCAAGGTCTGGACCAACCATTTCGCGCCCCACGATCTCGAACGGTCGATCAAGGAGAGCCTGGTGCACTTGAGGCTTCCCCAGGTCGACCTCGTACTGTTGCACTGGCCGAATCCGCACGTACCGCTTGAGGAGACGATGGGCGCACTGGCGCATGCCAAGCGCATGGGCCTCACGCGCCACATCGGCGTCTCCAATTTCACGGTGGCGTTGATCGAGCAGGCGGTCGCCCTGTCAAGCGAGCCGCTGGTCTGCAACCAGGTCGAATATCATCCCTATCTCGACCAGGCGAAGGTGAGGGCGGCCTGCGACCGGCACGGGATGGCGCTCGTTGCCTACAGCCCGATCGCCAAGGGCCGCATCAAGTCCGACCAGACGCTCGTGGACATCGGCCACGCCCATCGCAAGACGCCGGCGCAGATCTGCCTGCGCTGGCTCGTGCAACAGAATGTCGCTGCCATTCCCAGAACCTCGCGTGTCGAACGTCTGTCGGAAAACATCGAGATCTTCGATTTCGAGCTCTCGGATGACGAGATGGCGGCGATCGCCGCACTGGCCAGTCCCAAGGGGCGCCTGACCGATTTCGGCTTCGCGCCGAAATGGGATTGAGGGGGAAGTTGGGTATGCTAGGAGCAGGGCGGCAACCCAAGATCGGGCGATGGAACTGCGGAAGATCATCCGGACGGACATTGCGGCGTCGGCGATCGCGCATCTGACGCTGGTCGCGCTGATCATCGTGATCAGCGAGGTCCATCCATTTCATTCCGCGCCGCCCGAGACCGTTGCGGTCGACATCGTCACGCCGGAGCAGGTGAAGCAGGAAGAGGCCAAGGCGGAGGAAAAGGCCGAGGAAAAGGCCAAGGAGAAGCCGCCCGAGCCGCTCCCTGACCTGAAGCTGCCGAAGCTCGACTTCACCGATAAGGACAAGCCGGACACATCGCTTAAGCCTGCGGCCAAGGAGAAGGCGCCGCCTCAGCAGAAGCAGGCCTCGCGCGAGACGCAACAGAAGCAACCACAGCCTCCGCCGTCGCAGGCGGCAAAGCAGGAAGAGGCCAATGCGCAGCCGCAACCTCAGCAATCTCAGATGCAGCAGCCGCCGCCCGCAATGTCGCAGCCGCAGGCCGCCCCTCCGGCCTATCAGCCACCCGAGCCCGATGTCACCATCAAGTATGGCGTGATGCTGGGCTTGCCGCCCGAACTGCCGCCCGCGCCGAAAGACGCCCCAAAGGATGATGGCGGCGATGCCAAGGATTCGATCGCCGCCAAGCTGCCGCCGGAGGTCGTTGCCGAGCTTCGGCGTCACCTCAGAAGCTGTTCGAAACTGCCCGCGGGCGTCGCGCCGACCGATGCCGTTCGCATCAGGCTGCGCGTGGTGATGGCCACCGACGGCACGCTGGCGCGCGAGCCGATCCTGATTGAGGCACCGCCGTCGGCGAAGGGCGTGGCCATCGTGAAATCAGCGATAAGCGCGACGCAAGCCTGCCAGCCCTACAAGATGTTGCCCGTCGACAAGTACGAGGAATGGAAGGTGATGGACCTTTCGTTCACGCCGCGGGATTTCGGCTCGTAGTCGTCGCGTGCGGCACCTCCGGCGCCATTGCGGCCCATGCACTGGACGCGAACTGCCGCCGCCATGTCACGACCACTACCGCGGCCGTGGTCACGAACAGCACCCAGGGGCTGACGAACCAGCCGAGATAGCCGAGTGCGAAGAAGAAGGCGCGCTGGCCGCGGTTGAAATGGCGGCCGGCGGATTCGAACACGCGTGTGGTGCGCACGACATGGGCCTCGGCCTCCGGCGTGTCGCGCTGCGAGGCCGGCGGCATGCCGCCGTAGAGGATGGCGACATAGTTGAACAGCCGATAGGCCCAGGCGAATTTGAAGAAGGCGTAGACGCAGATCAGCACGAGGCCGACGCATTTCAGCTCCCACATTGCCGGCGAGGTGCTGAGATCGATCGGCAGCTTGCCCAGGATCGTGATGGCATCGTTGGTGGCGTGCAGCAGCGCGAGCGTGCCGCCGAGCGCGAACAGGCTGGTGGAGGCGAAGAAGGCGGTGCCGTTCTGGAGCGAGGCCATGATCTGCATGTCGACCATGCGGGCCTCGCGGTCGAGCAGGCGGCGCACCCAGACCTCGCGGTAGCGATTCATCCGGGCCGACAGGCTGTCGCTGCCATAGGCGGAATGCTCGAGAGTTACGGCATAGACCAGCCACTCGATAATGAAGAAGCCGACGGCGGTGATGTCGACCCAATGCCTGCTCATGTCACTCTCCTCGCGAGCCATCACGATTGCCATGCATGGTGGGGGGCGGCAACGATTGATTGGCGGCGGACGATGGCGTTAAAAGCAGCCGCACAGACGGACTTATGGAAGGACCACGGACATGGCAGCGCTCAAGCTCGCAATCGGTAACAAGAACTACTCGTCATGGTCGATGCGGCCCTGGCTTGCGCTGCGCGCCAACGACATCCCGTTCGTGGAGACCGTGATCCCGCTCTACACCGACGATCCCGCGGACAAGGAGCAGATTCTGTCCTTTAGCCGCGCCGGCAAGGTACCGGTGCTGGTCGACGGCGACATCACGGTGTGGGATTCGCTGGCGATCATCGAGTACATCGCCGAGCGCTATCCGGAGAAGAAGCTGTGGCCCGACGACGTTGCCGCGCGCGCGTTTGCCCGTTCGGTGTGCGCCGAGATGCATTCCGGCTTCATGGCCCTGCGCAGCGAATGCGGCATGAACCTGCACCGTCCGGTGCGGCCCGTGACGCTGTCGGCGGACGCCAAGGCCAATGTCGCGCGCGTGCAGGAGATCTGGCGCACATGTCTGACCCGCTACGGCGCCGGCGGGCCGTTCCTGTTCGGCCGCTTCGGCGCGGCCGACGCGATGTACGCCCCGGTCGTGCATCGCTTCCGCACCTACGCCATCGAAGTCACGCCGGAGACCAAGGCCTATATGGATACGATGATGGCGATGCCGGCGTTCCAGGAATGGACCCGCGACGGTCTCGCCGAAACACTTGTTATCGAAAAGTTCGAGAACGTGTAGCCGAGAATGTGAATGGGCGCCGCTTGACGGCGTGCCGATCGGCGGCGCTCAATCATAGGGAACAACGAAAGAGGGGACGGCCATGGGAATTCTGGACTCGCTGGAAAACAATCCCGCACTGCGCAGCGCGCTTGGCCAGCTCGGCGCCGCCGTCCTGCCGGCCGTGCTGAGCGAGGTGATGGGCAGCAACAACCAGGGCGGCTTGGGCGCGATCGTCGCCAAGCTCCAGCAGGCGGGCCTCGGTGACCAGGTGAAGTCCTGGCTCGGCAATGGCCAGAACATGTCGATCTCGGCCGACCAGCTCCGCGCCGTGCTCGGCAACGACACCGTCCGCCAGCTCGCGGCGCGCTACAACATCCCGGTCGACGAGCTCGGCGAGATCCTGGCCCAGGAGCTGCCCAAGGCCGTGGACCAGGCAAGCCCGAACGGCCATCTGCCCCACGGCGCCTGAGAGGACCGGTTCCGGCGGTATCATCGGCCGCCGTTCGCCGGCTATCATCTTGAAAACACTGCGGGTTTCGCGTATTTGCCATGCCGGCATACTGCTGGCCAAAACGCCGCAGCGCGTGCTATAGGTCACACCGGGTTTTCAGCCGGTCCGTCGCAGTGGGACCCTGGGCACGGCCGGCGCTGTTTGAGTGATGGAGATGGGCGTTGAAGCATAAATTCCCCGTGGGAACGCGCGTATTGTTCACTGCTAGCAACGTCGCGCGGCCGGCTGCGAGTGGTTCCTACGAGATCATTCGCCTGCTGCCGACGGAAGGCGACGACTGCCAGTATCGGATCAAGAGCTCCACTGAGGCTTTCGAACGGGTCGCCAAGGAAAGCCAGCTCGCGCTCTCGTAATGCGCTGGCGCTCGCCACGCATTGACATCGCGGACGAATTTGCGCCGCTCGCCGTCAAAAGGCCCGCTTCGCCTCGGCAAGGTGGGCCGGGGGCAGTTGCCGACTCGCGGTGCTCGCTTGACCATCAGCTCTTTGCTCGCGTGAGGGGACATCGCGCATGAACTGGGCATGGGCCTCGTCGCTCGACCAAATCTGGCGCTCGCCATCCTTCCCGATGTGGATGACGCTGGCAGCCGCCGGCTTCTTCGGGTTGATCATGCTGATCACGCTGTTGCGCGCCGAGAAATCGGTCGCCAACGGCGCGCTGACTGTCATCACGCTGCTCTCGATCGGCATCGCGGTGGCCGCCACTATGCGCATCTATGGGCCAGTGGGGCAGGCGGCGCCGACCGAAGCCCGCACGCAAGCCACGGTGACCGCGACCCTCCCGGCGCTGGCCTGCCTCGACGACCTCGCCGGCGATGCCGTGGCCACCGGCTGTGAGAAGGCGCTGTTCGGCGCGCCTGACACGGCGGCTGCCGCCGTCGCCTATACGGCGGCCCGGATCGATCGGCTGACCGCGCTCGGCGATGCCCCGACCGCCGACAAAAGCCTGACGCTCGACACGAAGGTGCTGCGCAAGGCGCTGGAGCGTGATCGCTTCGGCCTCGTGGCGCAGGTGCTGGTCGCGCGCGACGGCTGCACCCAGTTCGATTGCGCCGCGTTCCGCTCGCTGACGGACCAGCAGCAGGTCGCTGCCAACATGGATTCCCATCTTTACGATCAGATGGTCGCGCGCTACGCGCCGACCTGGAATTCGCCCGCAGCAGCGCCCGGAGCGCTGCCGCCCAACCCGATCGCGGCGCTGCCGCCATCGATGCCTACGGGCAAGCCGACCAATGCCGAGTTCCCGAGCGCCTCGTCGACCCCGCCGGTGAGCATCATGAGTCCGGAGCCGCCGACGGCGGCCACGCGCCAGCCGCCGCCCGCCAATGCGGCGGCAACACCGGCTGCGGCCCAACGTGCTCCGGCTGCGGCATCGGCCCAGGCGGCCGCGCCCGCG
>NZ_LBJX01000070.1:0-42221 GCF_028128895.1 Bradyrhizobium sp. CCBAU 11434 | reverse complement strand
CGAGTGAGGAGCAGGCGGCAATCGAGATCGAGGTCGGCGCGGTTCGCATCCGTGTCAGGGGGACAGTCGACCGGCAGGCACTGTGCGAGGTGCTGGCAGCGGTCGGGACGGTTGGTCGATGATCGGGCTTCGAGATGGGTTGTCGATCTGGATTGCGACGCAACCGGTCGATTTCCGCCGCGGCAATGGACTCGCTGGCGATGCTGGTGAGCGAGGCCTTTGGAGCCGATCCGTTCGACGGCGGACTTTATGTCTTCCGCTCCAAACGCCGAGATCGCGTGAAGATCCTAACCTGGGATGGAAGCGGTCTTGTTCTTTACTACAAAAGAGTCGATGGGCAGTTCACCTGGCCGCCGATCAAGGAAGGCGTCATGTCGCTATCTCATGCTCAGCTCTCGGTGCTGTTCGATCTCGCGGTGTTGTCGGAGGAATGCAGCACGCTGGCGACCGAGCGTGATGCCGCGATCGCCCAACGTAATGCTGCGATCCAAGAGAACGACAAGCTCCTGATGATCCTGTCCCAGTACAAGCGCACGATCTTCGGTCCGCGCTCCGAGACACTGGATATCGGACAGCTGTCTCTCTTCACCATCAGGGAACAGGTGGCGCGTGCCGCCGCAAACGACGACGTGACCGGAGGAGGTAGGCTGCCTGACGGAGCGGAGGGCCGTGGAAAGCGACCAGCGCGACGCAACCGCGGGAAGCTTCCGGAGCATTTGCCGCGCATCGATGTCGTGATCGATATCGAGAGCCACGTCTGTCTCTGCTGCGGCGAGCAGCTGCACAAGATCGGGGAGACCGTCAAGGAAGCCTTCGACGTCATTCCGATGCAGTATCGGGTCAAGCGCATCATGCGTCCACGGTACGGCTGCCGGGGATGCCGCCAGGGTGTACTGCAGGCACCCGCGCCGGCCCAGGCGATCGACGGTGGAATGGTGACGGACGTCTTGCTGGCCCACGTCGCGGTGGTGAAATACGCCTACCAGCTGCCGATGTATCGCCAAGAACAGATGTTTGCCGCCCAAGGCATCACGCTCGACCGGCAAACGCTGGCCTCGTGGATGGGCCGCGTCGCCTGGTGGCTGAAGCAGCTTCACGCGCTGTTGCGCCGCGCAGTGATGTCCTACCCGTGGTTGTCTGCCGATGAGACGCCGCTGCCAGTTCTCGATCCCGGCCGTGGCAGAACCAAAGTCTGCCAGTTCTGGGCGATCGCCACCGACGACCGCCCGTGGGGCGGCCCGGCGCCGCCGGCAGTAGTCTACGTGTTCGCCGAGGATCGCAAGGCAATCCGCGCCAGGCAGCTGTTTGGAGACTAGACGGCATCCTGCAGGTCGATGGCTATGCCGCAAGGGGTTAATCAAGAACGGGGGCCGTCTGGTACAACTGGCGTTCTGCTTCGCGCATGCGCGGCGGAAGTTCTGGGACGTCCACGTCGCGACGAAATCGCCGATTGCCGCGGAAGCGCTGCAGCGGATCGCGATGTTCTACGCCATTGAGGATCGCATTCGCGGTTTGCCAGCGACGCAGCGAGCTGCGGCGCGACAATCCGACACCAGACCGCTGATCGAGGACTTCAAGCCCTGGCTCGAGGCGCGACTGCTGGAAGTCTCGAAGAAATCCGGCCTTGGCAAGGCGGTCCGCTACACCCTCAACCATTGAGAGGGCCTGACGCGATTCATCGATGATGGGCGCATCGAGATCGACAACAATACGGTCGAACGCAGCATCAAGCCGGTCGGATTGGGAAAGAAAAACTATCTGTTCGCAGGCAGTGAGGACGGCGCCGAAACCTGGGCCACTCTCGCATCGCTCATCAACTCGGCAAAGCTCACGATATCGACCCGCGGCACTATCTCACTGATGTTCTCGAGCGCATCGGCTCCGGGCGCACCAAGACCAATCAGCTGAACACGCTGTTGCCGTGGAATTGGAAAGCCGAGCGCGATGGTTCGGAGGCAAAGCTCGCCGCTCGATCAGATCGACGGCAACGCGTCGGGAACTTCCTGCGCATCGCTGGCGTCGTCGTAGATCTCTTCGCGGATCACGCGCAGCGTTACATCGTGCAGATACACTTGCAGCGCACCCTCCAGTTCGGTGAACTCGGGCAGCAGGACTCGATCGACGAAGCCACGTGACGCACGGACCATCACCGTGTTGCGTCGCTGCCGGCGATAACGAAACGGCCGCAGCCCATATCGTCGGCAAAGCGCCAGAAAAAGGTGCCGAGACCACTGGTCGGGAAGTGAGAATTGCTGTTCGATCGGTGGATCGTGCCGAGCGAGTTCCTCGACCCGGGCCCGCACCCGCTGCAGCGCGGCTTCCGCTGCAAGCCGCTCACCAGCAGTTCCGGCACCCACGAACAACGCCTCGATCTTCCGAAGCTTCTCGCGCAGCTGCGACTCGCTGGTCATTCTGATCCCCGTTGCCCGCTCCGAACCGGCATCAACCCATCACCGCGCGCCGGCGGCGTCAATCATCCCGACCGCGCTATCCAGAGCATTCCGCGCAAGTCAAGCCCGGGCACCGGTGATACCCTCGTGACGCTCACGGATAAATCGGGTCTACCGGCCTTAACGCGAGCAGGGACAAGGTCCGCAAGCGGCGAGCTCGCCGCAAGGCCACCGGCCTTGATCTGGTCCTGCAACGCCAGGCGACCCCAACCAGCGCGCTGATCGTCCGTTGCTCCACCCACGCCACTCCGGCGTAAAAAGACCCAGACTCTAACTGCCGTGACCTGCCGCTGGATGAAACTTCAGTGACAGATCACCTTGCCCTGAAAATTCGGCATCGGCTGGCCTTATCTCGAGGAGCACTTCACGCCCCCAAATGCCTGGCACCTCGCCCTGAGATCCAATATTGTGGATCGTGAGTTGCGCAATAAATGGGCGGCCGACAGCAAGGGGCGGGGCTAATGGAAGAGTCCGGAGGTAATTGGCTCGCCTATGCGATGATTCTCGCATGGCCGCTCGTGGCTTTCATGTTGTATCAATTGTGGTCGTTCAAAGAGGCCACAGCATGGACGATTCTAGGGGCTCTTCTCTTCTTACCGGCACAACTTGCGGTAAAGTTTTCAATGGTACCCGCCATCGACAAAAACTCGGTCGCGAGCGTTTCGGTGCTTCTCGGAACGTTTTTCTTCGGACCGCGAATGAGAATGAAGAGAGTTCCAGCCGGCATTCTCGGTCTGATGGGAGCCTTGGCTGCTCTTTTCATTGTTTCTCCGATAGTTACGTCCCTACTGAATGACGATGCAATCGTAAGAAGATTCATGGTTATTCCAGGGGTAGGTTACTACGACGGAGTTTCTGCGCTACTTCTTCAGTGCATCTCTTGTTTACCTTTCCTCGTCGGGTTTCGGTTTTTTAGGCTCGCGGAAGATGCGGAAATTTTACTCCGCACGCTGGTCGCTGCTGCACTAATTTACTCCGTACCGATGTTGATCGAAGTCCGGATTAGCCCACAGCTTTCGAGCTGGATCTATGGTGCGTTTTCCTCAAAATTCGCAGTTGAAATGAGGTATGGGGGATTTCGGCCGGTCGTATTTATGATCAACGGACTGGCCGCCGCTTTCTTTGCCTCGACGGCGTTCCTTGCTGCAGCGACGCTTTGGCGCACGAATACCAAAATTTTCAAGATACCGACGGCCGGTACGAGCGCATACCTTGGAATACTCGTTGTCCTTTGTAAGTCCGCAGGAGCTTTGGTCTACGCAATCGTAGTTGGCAGTTTGCTACGGTGGTTCAGTCCAAAGGCTCAGCTCCGAACTGCGGTGTTGCTTGCAGGCATTTCTATCATGTACCCTATGCTGCGCATGGCCAATTTCATGCCGGTACAGGAAATCGTTAATGTGGCGACCTGGTTTAACGCCGAAAGGGCCAAGTCTTTGAACTTTCGTTTTGACCAAGAAGAACGACTGCTCGCGCACGCGTCGGAACGTTTCTGGTTCGGATGGGGTAGGTACGGGCGGAATCGTGTCTACGACGAAATGGGTAACGATACGAGCATAACCGATGGGCAATGGATTCTGACGCTTGGACAGTTCGGATTTGTTGGATTCCTGGCTCAATTCGGATTGCTGACGCTTCCAGTTTTTCAAGCGGCTCGAACTGCAAAAGGCGTGCGGAGTCATCGTGAATTGTTGTTTCTTTGTTGTCTCAGTTTGATCGTAGCTGTTTCCGCACTCGAGCAGATACCGAACGCATCTATAAGCGCATGGAATTGGCTGCTGGCAGGCGCCCTTCTCGGGCGATGCGTGGGTATCAGAGCGGCAGTGCCTAGCTCCATTCCATCGCCGTCGCCACCGCAAGGTCGAATCGGCAGCCAATCCGGCATTTCCATCCGCTCTAATTGATCGGGCGTTCGGTTGAGTGGTGTCTGAGAAACTCGATAGCCTTCGGAATCGCGCGATAAGGGCCGGAGTATGGACGCTCGCCGGTTACACCTTAAGTTACATCCTTCGCCTGGCCAGCAATCTACTATTGAGTCGACTGTTGATCCCAGACGCATTCGGGGTCATTGCCATTGCCAACTTGGTACTTGTCGGTCTGGCAATGTTGTCCGATCTGGGGCTCAAACCAAGTGTTGTGCAGAATCGACGGGGCCATGAGGGCGTTTTTCTCAACACCGCTTGGCTAGTTCAGATTGTGCGTGGTCTGTTGCTCTGCGCGTTAGCCGTGTTCATTAGCCTTATCATTGGCATCTCCCGTGCGCTTGATTTGGCTCCGCACGGAAGCGTTTACGCTGATCCCAGTCTACCGTACGTAATCGCAGTCCTTTCACTTACAACGGCGATCGCCGGCTTTGAATCAACTAGGTTGCTTGAGGCTAGTCGTAACCTTCAGCTCGCGCGCATTACCCGTCTTGACCTCGCTTCTCAGATCTTCGGATTCGTCCTCATGATAGGATGGGCTAGTGTTGATCATTCAATATGGGCACTTGTCGCGGGTGCTCTTGCTACATCGCTGTCTAGAATGACTCTTTCGCATGTTTGGCTTCCTGGCCTCGCTAACCGGGTTCAGTGGGACCGATCAGCATTCGTCGAAATTGTCCGGTTTGGAAAATGGTTGTTTCTCTCGTCAGTGCTCTATTTCATTGCTACAAGTGGCGACCGAGTTGTTCTGGGCGCCTTGGTCGATTCTCGCACTCTTGGTGCTTACGCAATTGCATTCTTGATCTACAGCTCGATCGATCAGGTTTTGACCAAGATAATTGTTGACGTCTCGTTCCCCGCCCTCACCGAAATTGTTAGAAGCCGGCGCCATCAGGTGCAAGAAGCCTACTACAGGTTTCACTTTGCCATAGCATCTGTTGCGTATTTTTGCGCCGGAGTATTGGCGATCTCAGGAGGAGCAATAATTTCAGTATTGTACGATCAGCGATATCAGCAGGCTGGCTGGATCCTGCAAGTTTTGGCTCTTGGGCTTCTCACCGTGCCCTATCGAATTGCCACGCAAGCATTCTTGGCTTTCAACCTCGGTAAGAGCTATTTCTATCTGCAATCAGTGCGGGTGGTAACTTTGTTCGTCGCGCTGCCCGTTGGATTTGCTGTAGGGGGCTTTGCAGGTGCAGTTTGGGGAGTAGTAGCTTCATACTTCTCGAGCATTCCACTGGTGCTCATTTATGCGCGATCAGTGGGATTATTTAGACTGAGGAGCGAACTTAGGCCAATTCCGGTAATGCTTGTCGGACTGCTCGCAGGAGGGATGGTGAGGTTTGCTGCAACTCGCATCCTCCATTGAACGGTGGGAGCCGAAAACAATCACGCGAAATGACGTTTATCGGACAACAGCGAGGAGGTAGGTCGGAGGAAAAGGATGTCAATCTGGTTCATCGCTCGGTCGAGTGGTCTACGATGAATTTCCATGACGTCGTACGTGACGAATCCAATGTTGTGCATGAAAGGAAGAACATCGTGCAACAGCGGGGCGCCTTGATTGATCTCGATGAGCGCAACTTCCAACAATATAGCATCGATCTTGTCCAGCAGTTTGGTTGCCCCTCTAAGCACCTCGAGCTCGTACCCTTGCGTATCGATTTTAAGAAAGCCCGGGCCCTGGAAGTCTGTTAGCATCGTATCCAGCCGTCTGAGCCGCCGAGTTTCAGTTGATCTTGGAAGGGGGCTGCGCTCGCCGTATACCGACGATCCTGTTTCCATGACATTGAAAGATACGACAGCATCGTCCTGCGCCCCCAGTAGCTCGGAAAATACTGTTGCTCCGATCCGGTCGGCGACCCTCGTCAGCATCTCACGTTTTGAACGATTTGGTTCGATCATGGCAAAGCGGCTGCTGGGCCAGATAGAGCTGGCCAGCAGACTCCAGTTTCCTTCAAATGCTCCTACGTCAATTATTGTCGCCGGCTGCAGTCCCCGTTTGGCGGCTGAGGTCAGAGCAAACTCCATGTTTGGCGCAAAGGAATATTCATAAGCGAACCGGTCAAATTCGGATCTTGCTAAGTGAAAAGAGAGATGCAGAAGAGATTTTTTCAGTTGCTCCGGCAAAAGTGTGTCAAGAGCAGCGGCGATGGCCCACTTAACTTTGTTCATCTTATTATCCAAATACAGAACAGACCCGGTATCTTAAATGTGGCTCCAGTGAATGAAAACTAGTATCTGATGATATAGTTTAGTGACAAGGATTGGGAAACGAGCGGGTGCGCATAACGTTTGTTTTGCCTGTGGCGAATTTGAGTGGCGGGACTCGGGTCGTCGCGATCTACGCGCGTGAGCTAACACGAATGGGGCACTCGGTGCGCGTGGTGTGTCCGCCACCTCAGCCAATTCCGTTGCAGCAGAAGCTAAAACGATGGGCAAAGGGATACGGCTGGGTCGCAGAGGCTGACCGCCAGCGGTCTCACTTGGTCGCGAGTGGCGTCGACTGGCAAGTCCTAGAGCAATGGCGGCCTGTCGTTGATGATGATGTTCCCGACGCAGATGTAGTTGTTGCTACATGGTGGGAGACGGCGGAATGGGTGAATGCGCTCAGCGCAAGGAAAGGCGCGAAAGTGTATTTCATTCAGCACCATGAGATATTCGATCACCTTCCGCAGGCGCGTTGCCGTGCGACCTACCTCCTCCCTTTTCATAAGATCGTCGTTGCGGGCTGGCTTAAGGAAGTCATGAATACCGAGTATGACGACGTCGACGTAGATTTGGTTCCCAATAGCGTGGATAAATCCCAATTCTTCGCTGAGGTCCGGTCCAAACAGGATGTACCGACGATCGGGCTTCTCTACTCACCAGTCGATTTTAAGGGCGTTGCCACGGCCCTGGCCGCAATCGAATCTGCCAAAGCAAAGATTCCCAATCTTCGTATACTGTCATTCGGAGCGCATCGCCCGACTCGAAAGCTTCCGCTGAGTCAAGGAGCGGAGTATTTTTTCTCACCTCCGCAAGATCGGATTCGTGACATATACAGCCGCTGTGATGTTTGGATAACGGCCAGCAAGAGCGAGGGGTTCAACCTCCCCGCAATGGAGGCAATGGCGTGTCGCACTCCAGTCGTTTCGACTCGGACTGGCTGGCCGGCTGAGGCCATCGTATCGGGTTGGAATGGGTGGCTTACGGAAATTGATGATGTTGCTGAACTATCGAATGGGATTGCTTGGATCCTCGGAACTGGAAAAGACGAATGGCGTCGGTTGTCCCGCAACGCATTCGCGACCGTAGCCGAGACCTCTTGGCAGGCCAGCGCAAAGCTTTTCGAAGAGAGTTTAGAACACGCTACTGAGAGGGCTTATCGTGGAGAGATCGCAGGCCTCATTGATTCGACCGATCTCCAAGCTATGAAGTCATCAGATAGGGTCGAGTAATTGGACGAATCCTGCGTGTATGCAAGCAGGCGAACTCGTCAGGGTAAGGCTCTGGTCAGCCCTCTAACTGAGTAAGTTTTCTAATGGTCCCAACTTCTAGTCTCATCAGTCGAGCCAAACGCCTTTTGGCAATAGTGGGACTCTATTTTCTTCGAACGTCCGGAGTATATTCTGGATACTGGGATGTTTGGAGATCGGATTTGTTTGATCTTGCTGAGACGAAGGGACTTCATATCCTTCCGGTTCATTACTACACCCCGATTCCAACCGCGGCGGATCTCAAAAGGCGGCGGCAAAGTAGCATGACAGGCGTGCCGCTCAATCTCGAAACGGGTATCTCGTGTGCTGTAGGGCTGATCCAGCGCCGACGGGACGGTATCGTCTCTCTTTGCTCCGGCTCGCGAGGGTATCGCGCGGACAACGACAGCTTTGCGCCTCTGGATGCTGCGGTCCTTTATAGTATCATTTGCGAAGCGAAACCAAAACGTATCGTAGAGATTGGCTCCGGAATGAGCACGCTAGCAATGTTAGCCGCGATCGAGGATGCGCGACTCGAAGTTGATCTTACTTGCATAGAGCCATATCTGCCCGACTATCTTCAAACGAGACGCAACGTCGTCAACCGAGTGATTGAAAAGCCGCTGCAAGAGGTCCCTCTCGATATTTTTTTGGCTCTGGAAGCCGGAGACATCCTGTTCATCGATTCGACCCACGTCGTTCGCTTTGATAGTGACGTTGTTTATGAAATATTGGAGATACTCCCTCGACTTCAACCGGGAGTTTTGGTGCATGTACACGATATTTTCTTCCCTTATGACTACCCAGAAAAGTGGCTTAAACAACACAGGTTTTTTTGGACAGAACAGTATTTGCTTCAGGCGTTTTTATCCATGAATCCACACTTCGAAATCCAAATTCCTCTTCACGCCATAAAGAAAAAGGTGATCGAACAGTCTCAGATCATTATCCCGGAGACCAAAACCGAAGTGACATCTCTCTGGTTGGTGCGTAAGTAAGCGAGCATCGTACTACCCCTGGCGCGGCCGGAGCGATTTTGCTGTTGGCCATTATTGGCTGTGATCTCTTAGGGCATCGGCGAGACTTTGGCCTATTAGCTTCGAACCCCTCTCGGTAAAATGACCATAATCATACTGAACAGGATCTTCCTCTGTGGTCGATGTCTGACACTCGTGCTGCTTCGAACATAGTATATCGATGGGAGAGAAGTACTCGCCGCCTGCCTCGCGAACAAGCGTCCTCATGAGTCCGTCGAGCACAAATCGATCCTGCCTCTGTCGACTGTCAATCAGGCCCGGATTCGAATGCAGCCGGGACATCGCCAGCAATTGCGGAAGCGGGATTTGATATTCGGGTGGAGGTCCCACGACGGTGGTGCGGATGCCCCGTTCGCTTGTCCATTTAAGCGTTGCCGCCAGATCAGGCAGGTCTGCGTCGCTCCAGCGAGCGGAGAGGATCACCCTTTCGATCCGGGTATTCGGAACAATCTCCCCGAAAATCTGCTCTATCATTTGTCTGCAAACCGTCGATGCGATGGGTGACGCTTGAATCGTTGGTCGGCAGTTCGATGCAGTCACCTGCAAGACCTTATCTTCCGGAAGCGATTCCGCGAGGCCGTACCACAGGTGGGCCGCAAAACTGTCACCGATCAGTAAGACGTTCTTCCGTCCATCCCGGGCAGGCGAAAAGCATTCTTTCTCCAAGGGAAGCGAAAGAGTCGACATGCTTATGAAGCACTTGCCCTCGCGGAACTGCGCCCTCGGATTGTAATCGAGGAAGGAAGCTATGTTGGAAATCTCGGAGTTAAAGCGGCCCGGCATGCCGCGAGTCAAGGTGAACGCTCCGCCAATCAAGCCGAGAACTGCCGTGGCTGCGACAGTCGCGGAAAGAACATGCGCGAATGACCACTTCGTAGCGCGCAGCGGTTGTTCGACGAATAGATAGGAAAGAGCAGCTAGCAGAAACGTCAAGAAGATAAGCGCGCCGACATCGTACCACGCAAGTTCCTCTGTCAACCGCACTTGGCGTGCCAAAACCAGCAGGGGCCAATGCCAGAGATACAACGAATACGACAGCTTTCCGACGAAAACGACGGGTGGCAGAGACAGAACGTCGCAGATTTTCGTTTTGATTTGGTCGCCCGAGGAAATGATTAGCGCCGTCCCCAGGCAGGGTATGACGGCGGCAAAACCCGGGAAAACGGTCGTTCTGTCGAACAAGAACACTGACCCGACGATCAGGATCGCTCCGGCGCCGGCACAAACTTCGCTTAAAACGCGCTTGGTTGACCAGGGCCAATTTCGTGTGCCGATGAGCACTCCCAATCCGAGCTCCCAAAAGCGCGTCGGCAGCATGTAGAAGGCAAATGTCGCATGATCTTTTACAAGGAGGACATTAGCGGCAAAGGAGCCGGCAGCGAGAATCCAGATCCAAGTTTCGATCCTACGCGCGGTCATTCGGTACAGCACCGTCAGGAGGAGCGGGAGAACAAGATAGAACTGCTCCTCGACCGCTAGAGACCAAGTGTGCAGCAATGGCTTGGATTCAGAAACGGGTGCGAAGTAGTTCGACGTCAGCCAAAAATAGATGTTCGACGCGGACGCGAGCACGGAAATCAAGCTGTGGCCGTAGTGATACAGCATCGTGGGTAGCAAAACGAAGCAACAGGCAATGCTGACTGCAAAGACCATTGCGAACAGCGCGGGAAGAATACGCTTGAACCGGCGCCGGTAGAAGTTGGAAAAAGTGAATTCGCCAGCGCGCAATTCGGCAAGTATCATCGTCCCGATCAGATAGCCGGAGATGACGAAGAATACATCCACCCCCACGTATCCACCGCTGATCCGGGCGGCGCCGAAGTGGAACGCGATTACTGGCACGACGGCGAGCGTGCGCAGTCCATCAATTTCGGAACGGTATCTCAATCGGACGCCCCACCGCACTGAAATTCCGTAATGATGGCTTCGCCCCTGTTTTGGTTGTCCATCTTCCGTGCATAGGCTGCTGCTAGCGGGCGGAGGAAGCCAAGCCGCCCGCTCACTCTGCGCGGTATCATCCAGCGATATCGCAGATATTGACCGATGGATGCCTCAACAATGTGAGGAATGGATTCCGTCTTCTGCTTGCTGACGGTCAGGCCTGCAAGCGTGCCGGCTCGAGCCATGCTGGCGGGCGAGAACTGCATGAGATGGTACGGAAGATCGGTGCTGTGCCACAGGCCGTTCAACGCGCGGCAAATCGGGTATGCTGCGTTCGGAACGGATATCCAGATCGTTCCTTCATCGGCGAGCAGCGCCTTCATCGTCCGCAGTGTGGCGACCGGGTCGGGCAAGTGTTCGACCACGTGGTTCGCCGTGATGATGTCGTACTTCGCTCCTGGGTTCGCCGCTGCGAATTGCTCCAGCGTACCGCAGAATACGTTCAAGCCCTGCTTCTGAGCCACTGAAGCGGCGTATTTGCTGGGCTCTACCCCCTGTTCGATCGAGCCGAGCTTCTTTGCAAGGCGCAGAAACGATCCCGCGCCGCAGCCGAGATCGAGAAGACGTTTCGCGGTCGGAAGAGGGATGTGACGAAGCTGTCCTGTCTTGCGCGCCTCGCGCAACGCGCTCTCGTCGTCTTCCAGCTCATTGGTTCTTTTGTACGGTGCGTAGTTTGTGTTGTAGTAGGGCTGCAATTCCTCCCACGACGGTTGCGGGTTCATGAACCCATGACCGCAGGCGAGGCAGTACGACACTGCCCAGGTTCTGCTGTCGCTACCGCGCGTCGTGGGCGCGGAGTAGGCCGGCTGAATTTCTGGGCTCCGACAGACGGGACATTCGGTAAGCTGGCGCATCAATTCTCCTGAACTAAGGTCGGGCTGCCTGACGCTCATGGAACAGCGTTGAATAACTCGCAAGCGTGCTCTGGCCCGTCAGCGCATTCAGCGCCCGGTCAATCGCCGCCGGCATGCTGAAGCTGCGATCTATGAATTGATCTGCCGCTCCTGCGCATGCCGCCTGGAGAGCATCGTGGGTCTCGGGTGAGTTGATGAGACGCAAGATCGCCTCAACGAATGCACCAACATCGTTCGTCGGCACCTGAAGCGACGCCGGACCAATGACGTCCAGGGAATTCGTCGCATCGCTTGCAACTGCAGGCAGTCTAGCCATCATCGCTTCGGCGCACACCGCGGGCACTCCTTCGCAGAAGTCGCTTCGGGTAGGGACCACCATCGCATGCGATTGCGCATAAACCGAGAGCAGCTCCGTCCGGTTTAGCCGACCGTGCACCCGGATGCTGCTCGCGAGCCCTTGTTCCGAAACGAGCTTGTTGAACTCATTCAGGGAAGGTCCATCGCCGCAAACCTCGATGGTGACCGGCACCGGACTTTGCCGAGTGAGCGATCCGCCAATCGTCACGAGATCCAGAAGCCCTTTGTTGCGTTCTGCCCGGCCCACGAAGCAGAGCCTGAAAGGGCCGCCGCGATAGGGCTGCGCGTGAGTGAAGCCATTGTCCCGGAACTGACAGCGATACTGAAAAAAGGGAATTCGGCCGCGCGCCTGCGTGGCAACCTGGCGCTCGCATTCTGGCGAAACGCCAATCGCGGCCGAGGCGCCATAGGCAAAGAACAGCGCGTCGAGCCCGAGGAGCAGGCGGCTCGCTGTCCCAGTCGGGCGATATCCCCGCGGCCACAGCGTGTTGTGCAAATTTGGAACGACCTGGATACCGAACAGACGAAATAGCCAAAGGCAGAAATAGTGTGTCGTCCCTGAATCGATCACGGCGACGTCGGCACGAAAGCGCACCGCGCGCCAGCAGAGATAGACGGCATACAATAATTGGGAGACGTGGAAAGCGACACCCGCGGACTCGCGCAGCGGTTTTGGCCGGTTCTCCAGAGTCAAAACTCCGTCCACCAGAACATCCGATCGCGGATTTGCTGAAATGGCCAGAGTGGGAAAGTTGCGTTCCTTACAATAGGCAACAAGCTGTTCGGAGTATGCAATGCTGGTCGAATTAACTGCCTCACCTGCCGCCGCCCGCCGCCGCGCAGACACGACGTCGCCCGGACCAAGTGTAACAAACAGGCGGAACGTTCGGCTCATTCCAGCGCCTCCCGCCACGAGATGAGCGCCTCGTCAACTCCTGATTTAACCAGACTGTCACGTGAGCCCACCGGCTTCCAGTCGAGATCGCGCATGGCACCCGTTGCATCGAACACCGCAGCTTGCCGTCGAGAGTCCCAGTCGCGGTAGCTTGGTACACGAATCCGGTCGGGGTGGCCGACCGCGGACTTGACCAGCCATTTCGCAAGGTCGGCGAGGTAGAGTTTCCAGGTCGGCTGATAGCGTATCTCGAGCTTTAGCCCTGACGCGCTCTCCAGGGCGGCAAGATACTCGCGCGCACTGAGTAGAGGCGTATCGCTGAGATTGTAACATCGTCCATCGATCCCAGGAACTTCGATCATCCTGACCAGCGCCGAGGCGACGTCCTGGACGAGCACGAAGGGAAGCGGATGTCGACCTTCTCCCCAGACTTCGCAGATGTGGTCGGAAAAGCGGCCCACGCCCCAATGGAAGGGCGTGCCGCCCTTTCCAATCACGATTGCCGGTCGCGCAATAACCAGCGGTAATTTGCGCTCGCGGTGCATGTCCATCAGGAGCTTTTCTGATGCGGCCTTTGCCCGCGAATAGTAGTCGCGCGATTCAATATTCGGATCGAGGGAAGTGGACTCGGTGATCGCGCCGGCGCCGCTGCCCGTGTAGAACGACGAAATGGTGCCGGTGTAGACCAGGCGCTTGACTCCGGCCGCGAGAGACGCCTCTCCGACAAGCCGTGCGGGCTCGATATCCTTGCTGACGTAGTCATCCCAGGTCCGCCCCGCCGCATGCGCAAGATGATATACGAAATCTATTCCCGACATAGCGCCGGCGAGATCCTCGCCTCGACGCACGTCGCCGCGCACGATCTCCAGACGATCGGAGGCGAGCTCCTCGAGCGATGCTGTCGATCCACGAACCATCGCTCGTACCGCGTATCCGCGCGCCAGCAGGTGCTGCACCAGCTCCCGGCCAATGAAGCCGGCGGCTCCGAGCACCAGCACGGTCGGTCGCGCCGCCAAAACCGGAGGCATACTCGTTGCGGGAGGAGCCGGGTCGGGCAGGGCGGCAGCTCTGACGACATCATCGCAGCAGGCCATCACAGCGCGCCCGGACGCAGCCGAAATCCGGGGATCCAGCGGGAGACCTGCTCGAACCGAATGGTAAAAGCTGTGTGTGCTGTCAACGATCGAGTTTTGATAGGGACTTCCGCGCTTGCGCAGCTTGAGCTTGCCGAAGATGTAGTCGCCGAGCGTTCGTCGCGCCTGTGAACTCAGTTGCCGCGCTATACGGTTGGTTCTCGTAAAACGATCGATATCCGGGTCAAGCGGGGTGCGTTGATCGATCACGCAGGTGTTGGCGTCGAGATCGAGCGTCGCAGTCCCGAACAATCCCCTGACGAAGATGGTCCGCTGGGGAAATCCCGGCCCGAAATTGACGTTCATGGCGATCGCAGTCTTCTGCGCCGTTCCGAGCACGCGCCAGCGACGGTAAATCTGCGCTCCCTTTGGCAGAATCGCCATGCGGTCCGCCTTGACAGCGAGATCGTCCGGCCCGCCCACGAGATCCAGCAATATCGAGAGCAGATGCGGTCCTGTCTCGATCATCAAGTTGGCTGGTTTGCGCAGCATCCACGTATCGAAAGGCCCAAAGCGGATCTGAGGCAACTCGAAAAGATAATGAAAGGTGATCTGGTCGATCGGACCAAGCGCTCCGGAGCGTACAGCCTCCCGAAATCTTGTGTAGGAAGACAAGAACATGAAGTTGTGACTGACCGCGAGCTGGCGATCACACCGCGCAGCGAGCGCGATCAGGTCGTCCGCTTCTGCCGCGCTGGTGCACATCGGCTTTTCCACGAAAACGTGGAGCCGGGCTTCAAGGGCCTTCTTCGCGAGCGAGTAATGTAGGTCTGGCGGTACCAGCAGGTGAACGCAATCGAGCTCGGCACCTGCAATCATCTGTTCGATAGACTCGAAGATCAACGGGACGTTCCACGCAGCGGCCAGGGATTTTGCGTTTTCGCGATTTGAATCGCAGATTGCCGCAAGCGCCACCCCGTCGGTCGAGTTGATCGCGTGCGCGTGAAACTCAGCGATGTAGCCAGCGCCGACGATCCCAACGCGCAGAGGCCTCGCCGCCTGCTGCGTTTGTTTCGTAGCTACAGAGCCGGCGCTCACGATATTCGTTTCCGTTCCAGATGCTTGCGTCCGCGGGATCGACTGCAGTTCCGCGGAGGTGTGGGAAGAGGTAGTCTTGGCCATTCAGACACTCACTTTATGCTCGATGATCGTCGGCGCCCGTCTCCACACAAGATCGCGCAAGAAACGCAACTGTCCGACGGCCTCGGGAAAGCGCGACAGTAATTGAAAAAATGCAAGTATGAGGTTCTCACTGAGGGGGCCAGTTCCAAGCAGGGTCAATCGAAGGAACTGGGCCGGATAGATCAGCAGCACGATGTTTCCAAACGACCCGATGAGCGCAACGCCGATGAGCCACGCGAGAGGGATGGCTATTCCCCAAATCAAGGTTCGTCGACGTTCCCAGGAGAAGTGCCGTTCGGGAGGCCGGCCGTGCAGCCAGGCACCCTGCGCGAAGGCATATCCGGCCCTCACGCTTCGGGTCCACCATTGGCGGAAGTGCAGCATGGCCGCATCGTGCACCGCCATTTCGTCAGCGAGACGCCAAATTCGCCACTTCGCGGCGCGTAGACGAACACAAAGCTCATCTTCCTCCGCGGCAATGACGTCTTCGCGGTATCCTCCGACTTCAGCCAGAGCCGCGACGCGCATCATCACGTTCCCGGCGCAGGCTCGGATTTCGCCGGTCGGCCGATCCCATTCGCGTTGGCACATCCAGTTGTAGACTGACTGATCGGGGTATCGCTCACGGAGATGGCCGCACACAGCGGCAACATCGGGCCTGTTCGACAGAAATTCGGCGGCCATCGCGCACCACGATGGATCAAGCTCGCAATCGCCATCGACGAACTGGACGACCGCGACGTCGGGACGGATTTGTCTGAGCCGCCTGAAGCCGGCGTTTCGTGCCCGTGCCGCAGTAAAGGGAATGGAGAGATCCAGTTCGACGACCTCAATACCGCGAGCGCGCGCTAGCTGAACCGAACCGTCTGTGGAGCCGGAATCGACGTACACCACCGTCGAAGCGCCCGCCAGAGAAGAAAGGCAAGCGCGTAGGCGTTCGCCCTCATTTCGTCCGATCACGACCGCGCCGATTACAACCATCCGATCAGTCGAGCTTTCAACCATTGAGCTGTCTATCTGTTGCATTGGCAGCACCGCTCAGCGGGTCGGCCTGGAGGCCCAATCGGTGGCCACCAATATGCGAATTGTGCTCGCGGCATGCGCAAGCGCCAACCCTGCCTGCTGCAAATCCTTCCACTTGAGGATCCGTCGGATTGCCGTTGCACCGTCAGCAAGAAAAGTGAGAAGCGTCGAGGCGAGGACGCCCGGCAATCCATAGTGCTTGCGGAAGTAGAGCAATTCACTTTCGATCTGGAGCGAGGAAATTTGTCGATAGGCGTCGATAGGTTTCCCGTCAGCCTTTGCGCTCTCTCCACCCAGGTGAACCACGGTGGTGTACGGGAAGAAAATCACATCCCAACCTGCCTGGTGCACGCGCCGACAGTGATCCACTTCTTCGGAATACAAGAAGAAACGTGGGTCGAACAACCCGACCTGGTCGATGACCTCGCGCCTGATCAGGTAGTAACATCCAGGGACCCAGTCGCAGGCGCGAACCGTTGCATGGTCCCAGCCCATGTCATCAATCATTCGCGTGTGAGGAAACAGACGTTCCAAACCGGTGCGTCGAAGGAAAAGGTTCCAGGGGGTCGGGAAGTACCGGCAACAGGGCTGTAGGGATCCATCTTCAGTGACCAGCTTGACCCCCAGCACGCCGCACTTTGGATGTGCATCCATGAAACGCACCGTTTGAGCCAGCGTATCCGCTTCTACGAAAGCATCGGTATTCAGCAGTAGGACATGGCGTCCCCGCGCACGGCTGAGCGCAAGATTGTTGGCTCTGGCGAAGCCGAGGTTGACCTCGCTTCGAACAAGTTCGACTTCTGGATAGCGAGTCGATATCAGGTCGACGGAGCCGTCCTTCGAGTTGTTGTCGACTACGATGATCTGCAGGCGAAGTTGATCGGCTCCGGCCACGAGGCTGGCCATCATGCGGTCAATCAGGTGCTCGGTGTTGTAGTTCACCACCAAGACACTGACGTCCGGAAGAGGGGTGGAAAGAAGTTCCAAAGGAGCGACGCCTCAAATACGAAAATTATCGCTCTTTTTCTTACGTTCCGTTCTCAATTGCAACGACGAACCAAGCCGCATCGCGCTGGAATAGACATTTACCTTATCGAGCGAATTCCGGTTTTATGTTTTAGTTGGCCCGGTTATCGGTTATTTCTTGATCCCTCCCGCTGCAGGGTGCCCATGTCCAACGAATTCGCCTCCCAGTCCAAGTCTTATCTCGCTCGTTCCGAGATCCACACACAGTGGCAGAACGATTATTTGAATGCTGATATGGACCGGTTCTATGATCTCGCTTTTGCGGAGATTTTGCGCCGATTGAAGCCTCAACCTCAGGACAAGCTTCTCGATGCCGGTTGCGGATATTGTTATCACACCGAGCGGCTCGCGCGCGGCGGCTGCGCCATTACGTCGGTCGACTTCTCGGAGGCGGCGTTGGCGATCGCCAGCAAGACCATTAGTCGGGCGGGGCTCGATCATCAGGTCAAGCTTCAGCAAGCCGATCTGACCCGCCTCGTCTTTGAGAATGACTTCTTTGATTTTGTGGTGAGCTGGGGTGTTATCATGCATATCCCGGAGATGGAAAAGGCACTCGCCGAGCTCGCCCGCGTGCTCAAGCCAGGAGGAGTTCTAGTGCTCTGCGAGAACAACCTCTATTCTTTGGACGTTCAAATCAGGGAACGGGTCGTTGGCTGGATCAAGAAATTGGTCGGCCGGAAGATGCCCCACATTGAAATGACCCCCCGAGGCAGCGAGGCGTGGTTCACTGAAGACGGCGGAGGACTTATGGTCAGAAAAACGAATATGGAATTTCTGACGCGCTTCCTGCAGGAGAAAGGCCTTCGTCTGGAGGCCCGCATTGCGGGGCAGTTTTCCGAGGCGTACACGAATGTGCCGGTCCGCTTGCTCAAGAAACCGCTATTCAGGTTGAACGAGTTTTATTTTCAACACATGCCATGGCCGGCCCTCGCAATGGGCAATATTTTGTTTTTCAGAAAAGATTGAAGATCCAAACTTGGCTTCGTGCAGTCACCAATGTACGGAAGGAACCCAGCAACAGCCCTGTCCCATCCGTTAATCACGTGAATTAATTAGATTTTACCGATTAAGTCTGGCATGATACGTGGTATCGTCGTTCAAAATACTCTTATTGCTCGCGTTGTAGGCGTGGGCACAATTTAAATTCGCGAGGCTTTTGTGTTGAATAGCTTGCGAACACTCCGCCTGGAGTATTCGGCCGGCGAAGAGGAGTTGGCACCCACTCCCATCGCTGAGCCTGACGATCTTGCGCGAGATGTCTACGGTTTCCTCGGGGTTCCGGTGGACGCGATTGATTTCCCTGATCTGCTTAAGAGGATAACCGACGCTGCCGAGTGCAGCAGGCCTTCCCTGATCTCGACTCCCAATGTGAATTTTCTCATCAAGAGTCAGTGCAACGCAGCATTTCGCGAGAGCATTCTGGCAAGCGACCTTTGTTTGGTCGACGGCATGCCGCTAATCTGGATCGCCAAGGCCTTAGGCATCCCGATCAGAGAGAGGGTGGCTGGCAGCGACTTATTCGGGCGGCTGAAAGCGAGGACGGGGCCGCGACTTCGGGTTTTCCTTTTCGGCGGCAGTGAGGATCTCGTCGTCAAAGTCGGCGAAAAACTCAATTTTACCAACAGTGGCATGGAATGCGTTGGCGCCCTTAATCCGGGGTTCGGGACCATCGAGGAGATGAGCTCGCCTGAGATTATTGAAACGATCAACGCCAGTGGAGCTGACCTGTTGGCCGTCTTCCTTGGCGCGGAGAAGGCTCAGGCTTGGCTGATGCACAACCACCAGAGCTTGCGACCACCCATTCGCGCCCAGTTCGGCGCCACTATTAATTTCGAGGCTGGAACCGTCAGGCGGGCTCCGCCGCTGCTGAGGAGCACCGGGTTCGAGTGGCTTTGGCGGATCAAGGAGGAGCCATACCTTTGGCGCCGCTATGTGAGGGATGGAGCCACGCTTCTTGGATTGCTGGTAACGTCTGTTTTGCCCACGATGGTTCAATTGCGCCAAGTAGCGCTAGATGCTCCGTTTTCGGTGAGTGTAGACGAGGGGCCATCTTCTGTTACCCTCAAGCTTGCCGGAGCCGCCATCGAAGCAAACGTGGGGAGCGCCGTTGAACATTTCCGCGCTATGCTGAGCACCGAGAAGGATCTTAGGGTCGATTTGACCGGGGCAAAGATCATCGATGCCCGATTCTTCGGGTTGTTCCTAATGCTGCGCAAGGCGATGATGCGACGGCACCGTTCGCTGCAGTTCACGGGCGTGCCACCAAGGGTTCGACGCCTATTTAGGTTAAGCCGCTTCGAATATCTCTTGCCGGCTGATATATGATAGCCGTGCGTCTGCGGCACTGACCGCACGTTCAAATATCCCGAGTTTCATCATGATCAAGCTCCGCCACCGCTTTCTCTCTAGCGCCGCAGTCTGCGCGTTCCTCACCGTGTTCCTCAGCGGCTGTGGGGCGCCCGAACAGCAGGCCCAGAACTACTACGAGCGGGGCATGGCGCTCATCGAAAAGAAAGACGACCTCGGCGCCCGTTTGGAACTGCTCAAAGCAGTCAAGTACAAGAGCGACAAGGTTGAGGTTTGGCGTGCTCTGGCCGGGATCGATGAACGGACTAAGGCCAGCTCATTGTTTCTGGATTTGCGTAGGATCGTCGAACTCGATCCGAATGACCTTGATGCGCGGCTGAAGCTTGCTCGGATTATGCTCGCTGGAGGAGCAATCGAAGGTGCGCAGCGGGTGGTCGACGCCGCCAATGAGGGTGAGAAGCCAAACGCGGAACTTCACGCTTTGAGAGGGCTGATCCTTCTTAGAGCAAAGGAAAACTCGAGCGCTGTAAAGGAGGCGCAAAGGGCGTTCGAAATTGATCCGAAGAATGCCGACGCTCTTTTGCTGCTCGCTTCCAAGAAGATGTCCGATGGCGACGCTGACGGCGCGTTGAAACTCCTGGACTCCATACCTGAATCCCCCTCGGGCGACGCACTCCGTATTTCGCTGTTGAGGGCGGACATTCTCGCTCGACGAGGCGACCTGCCGAAGGCAGAAGTCATCATTCGAAAGATTTATGCCGACCATCCTCAGGAGGAGGTATATCGTTCTCAGCTCATTCAGCTGTTGATCGCCGAGCGCAAATTCGACGATGCGGAGAAAGAGCTGCGGGCCAAGACCCAGGCGCTTCCGAATGATAGCAAGGTCGGGCTCGACCTGGTCCGCTTTCTGACCGCATACAGGGGGCCGGACGCCGGCCGCGCGGAACTCGATGCGCGCATTAAAGGGACCAGCGACAATTTCGACTACCGCATAGCTCTGGCCGAGCTTGATTTTGCCCAAAAGCGCTTCAGCGACGCGACGAGGAGTTTGAGAAATCTCGCGGACAATGCTGACAGTTCGGCTAGGAAAATCGCTGCAGAGCTGAAGCTCGCAGAAATGACTGCCGCGCAAGGAGATCAGCAGGGGACCCAGGCACTCGTCGCCGATATTCTCTCGAAAGACAAGCGCAACGGTGGCGCACTACGCCTGCGTGCCGCCATGAACGTAGACAAGGGCCAGATCGACGCTGCGATTGCAGATCTTCGCGAAGCACTGAATGATCAACCGAAGTCTCCGGAGCTTCTGATGCTCCTGGGCCTTGCCTACGAGCGAGGCGGAAAGAATGAGCTAGCTGATCGGCAGTATGCCGACGCGCTGAAAGCCTCGAATCTTAATCCAAACGTAGCTCTGCGATATGTCGCTTACCTGCAGAAAAGAAGCGATGCTGCGCGGGCAGAGGACGTCCTCGTTCAGGTGAGCAACCGCAATCCGAATAACCTTCAGGTCTTGTCGTCGCTGGCTCAAGTGCGACTGAGCCGTCAGAACTGGGCCGGGGCGCTTTCTGTTGCCGATTCCTTGCCGCGCAGCAAGGAAGGACAAGTGCTGGCAGCTGAGATCAAGGCCGCTGCTCTCGAGGGACAAAACAAAGATGATGGGAGCATTGCCGCGCTGGAAGAGGCGCACAAGCTCGCGCCCGAGGCCGCCCAACCGGTAGTCGCGCTCGCTTCTGCCTACATTCGCAAGGGGCGTGCCGACCAGGCAACCGCCTTGTTGCAGGATATGCATCAGCGGTTTCCGGACAATGCCATGCTCCTGGTGCTGCTCGGGCAGGCGAAGCTAGCCCAGAAGAAGGATGATGAGGCCATCGCTGCCTTCAACGAGGCCATGACAAAGCAACCGAAGGATGTGGCTGGCTACACAGCGCTGAATGAATACTATATGCGGAGCAAGAACTACGCCGCTGCCGAGAAGGTGCTGCAGTCGGGACTGAAAGAAATGCCTAAAGAGCTGAACCTGCGCCTTTCGCTCGGCAGTCTCCAGATTTTGAAAGGCAATACCGAAGGCGCAATGGCTGAGTATGAAGCGATACTCAAGGAGCAACCCTCGTCGCAGGTCGCGGCCAATAACCTCGTCAGCTTGATTCTCGACAATCGTTCTGACAAGGAAAGCCTCGATCGTGCGTTCTCGCTATCTGAGATACTCAAGAATTCCAGCCTGCCACAAATCCAGGACACTTGGGGGTGGGCTCGTTACAAACAGGGCGATCTGAAGGGTGCAATCTCTGCCCTGGAGACCGCAGCCGCCAAGAGCCCGAATCTGGCTGCCGTTCAATATCATCTCGGAATGAGCTACGCAGCTGCAGGAGAACCGGACAAGGCGGGGATCGCGCTTAAGAAGGCATTTGATCTAGAACCGGACGGCACACCACTAAAGGAACGTATTCGTTCGGCGATGAAGTCTAGCGGTTAGTAGCTCCCGGACGGTAGCAGCACGTAGTTGTGCGTGAAAACAAAGAGCAGGCTGTGCGAATCCGCTGGGCCTGTTCCTGAAACGGTCGGAATGCCTGTCAGCGGTTCGATCGTCGTCGGTCCCGTGCTGGCAAAGCGGTGTTGGTAGCGATACGTGAATTGGCCAAGCCATTCGCGCGTAAAGTTGTAGCTGTAAGTGGCTGACGCAGATGCGTAGTCTGTGGTTGTCGTAGATATCTGCCTGTTACCGCTAGCCGAAAGCGACAGGCTCGAGTGGCTGTTGATCGTGTAGATGAGGTTCGCGCTCAGCGAATCTCGTTTGAAGAGCGATCCCACTATGCTTGGTCCGACCGACTGACTCGCGAGGAATGTCAGTGTCGTGTCTTTCATCATCTTGTAGGTAAGAACCGCGTCACCAATCCAATCCAGAACCGAACTAGAAACCGCGCCGGTTGCTCCGGCGCCCCCGAAGGGCGAGGTAGACACGCCATTCTCGGTCACGAGGTAGGCCGGACCGACATTCGCCCGAAAAGACAGAAGCGGCGAAAGTGTTGCGTCCACGCCGACCTGTTCGCGGTAGATCTGGACGCGCGAGTTGAAAGCATTGTCGTAGTCGAGTAGCTCGGCCTCTGACGAGAGGTTCACTGCCACAATGGGGCTAAAGGAGTGGCGCCAGGAGCCTCGTGCCAAGGTGTCGGTGAAGGGCAGGCCACCACTAGATGGCTCGTAGCTGGTGCGCGTCGATGTGGCAAAGAGGCTTACGAAGTCGAGGTTCGTGGGCGCGCGATCGATCCCGCCGGTCGCAGTCAAGCGATCGAGAAATCCATGAACATTGGTAGCAACACCGAGGTCATTCAAAACCGCAAGCGCGGTGCTTTGCTGACGCCAAGAGGATTCGATAAATTCGCGATCGAACTTCGTCTTTTCGCTTTGCTCGTATCGAGCCTTAAAGCCATAACTAAGGTACTCGGAAGCCAATCCTGCGACTCCGGGTCCCCAGTATTTCTTGTAGGTCCCATCTCCGTCAAAGTCGAATTTCGAGGTGGCCGTTCTGGCTTCGGCATTAGCCGTCAGAGTTGAATAGGAGCCTAGCGATCCTGCTTGATATGATTTGAGAAATTGATTGCTGTTAACTTCGACCGTTTCGCTTTCCGACGTCCTGATCGACCAGTCGAACGCGAATGCCGACGACGGCACTATGCCAAGGCATACCGAAACCGCGGCGGCAATTCTCTTCACGGCGGGTACTGCCTCTGACTAGTGTTGTTAGCGTGTGCTCAGTCGAACAATCCTCTTTCGGGAACCACGATGACATCGCCGCGCCGAAGCGTGATATTGCCTTCCAGGTCTGCGCCGGCTTCGTATGCGCGGTAGTTGAACACAAAGATCGTCTCGTCACCTCCCGGCGCGCGCCTGCGGACCTGGATGCGCTTTTTCGATGCGTAGGGTCCAAACCCGCCGGCCAAAGCAATGGCCTGCATGAGCGTGGTCGGCTGGCGCACGACGTAAGAACCAGGCCTCAAGACCTCTCCGGTGACGAAGACCTTTGGCTTTAGATCCTCTTCGGGCACCTCTTCTTTTGGAGCGTTCGCGATCGCAACGGTTACGTCCAGTGTGTCATCCTTGTAGTTCGGCTTGAGCTTGGCCTTGAGGATATTTTCCAGCGCAACGGGAGTGAGACCTCGCGCGCGGATGTGGCCGGCGAGCGGAAACGCGATCTCACCAAGCGGATCCACCACCACGGTGCGGTCAAGCTTCGGGTCCTGCAGGACGGTGATCGAGAGCGTATCTCCTGATTTGAGGGTCTGGGCGTCGGCAGCGGAAATTAGCCAACCGAAACAAAGCAACACGAGCAGGATCCGCATGTCCATCCCCCAAAACCGTTAAACAAAGCCAGCTGTCGCGATGCCATCTACCCACTGGATGGGTCGATCTCATCGAGTCGCGGCAAACCCCGAGTCTGGAAGGGAAAGTAATGCTCTTCAGCTACTTAGGGAACGGCAGGCGACTGTCTGACGGGAAAAATGCTGTACTGTTGCTTGTCTGCAATAACGTCCCGCACCAGTTGTTCGGAAATCTGATCCTGATCATTGGCGAATCCATAGACCAGCGATGTATCGCATAAGACATTGATAATACGAGGTATTCCTCCACTCGCCGACGCGATGAGCGAGCAAGCTTGCTCGTTAAAGAGCTGCCGGTGGGCACCCACGGCCTGAAGCCGAAAATTGATGTAGTTTGCAACTTCCGAGCGATCGAGTGGTCTAAGGTGGAAGTCTGAAGAGATCCGCTGCGCGAATTGGTGCAATTGCGGCATCAGCAAGAGATCACGCAACTGGGGCTGTCCCACGAGGATAAGCTGAAGGATTTGAAATTTATCCGCATTGATGTTCGACAGCATCCGGAGATGCTCCAATGCTTCCGGTTCTAGATTTTGAGCCTCATCGATAATGAGGATCGTTCTTCGCCCGCCAGCATACTGGCCGTATAGATAGTCCTGGAAGCGCTTGAAAAGATTGGCATAATCCCCATCGAACGGTTGATTTAGAGACATCAGAATCCATTGCAGGAGCTCTTGGCGCCCCTGCGGTGAATTTGAGATCAGTCCGATGGTGATTCCCGCGTTCACCTTCTTCAGAAGGTGCCGCACCAGGGTAGTCTTTCCCGAGCCGATTTCACCAGTAATCACGGTGAACCCCGCATTGTTCATGACGCCGAATTCCAGCATCGTGAACGCCATGGAGTGCATTTTGCCCCAGTAGATGAGATCCGGATCGGGAAGAATTGAGAATGGCTTCTCCCGAAGGTGATAGAATGCCTCGTACATCGATGTCCCTTGACCGCTTGCGGTCAATATAACCACAATCAGCCAAGAGTACTCCGGTCACAGGCTAGATTTTGAGAGCTATGTAAACGCGCTCTTGTAAAGGTTCAAAGGTGGGAACCCGTTAAGGAAAATTTAAATTTCCTTTCCGCAGAGCAACAATTCATAAGTTCCGTCCGAATTTGATGCTAGAATTAATCGGTGGCAGGCCTTTATCGCATTTCCAGCGTGTTGCTGCCGCATCGCTTCATTGAAGGCTTCGCTCCATGTTGCAAAAGCTCAATTTCGAGGATGATTTTCAGGCGACCGAACAGGAGGATCGAGGCCATCTCCTGCGACCCGGCTTCTACTGGAGCGTATTCAAGAGACGCTGGCCCTATTTTGTTCTTCCGTTCGTGGCGATTGCGTCGGCGGGCGTTGCGGGAGCGCTGCTCTGGCCCGCGACTTATCTGTCGGAAGGGAAGGTGCTGGTTCAGACTCAACAGATTCCATCTGATCTCGTCAGGCCGACGGTTACCAATGCCGCTCAAGAGCGCATTCAGGTCATCGAGCAGCGAACCATGACGCGCGACAATCTGATCGCCATCGCGGACAGATTCCAGCTTTTCCCCGAAAAGCGAACATTGATGTCTCCGACCGAGCTCGTCGAGCTTATGAGGAAGAGTACGAAGATCGAGCCAGTCGATCTTCACCTGGATTTCAAGCAGCGAACCCGCGCCGCGCTAGAAAACCCAACCATCGTGTTTTCGGTTGGGTTTTTATACAACGATCCTGCTGTGGCCACGCGTGTGGCCAATGAACTGATGACGCGCATCCTCAACGAGGATTTGCGCGACCGTACAAGTCGCGCAACTGACACCACGAAATTCCTGGAGCGCGAAGTCCAGCGTCTTCAGACCGAAAACGTCGCCCTCGACGCCAAAATCGCGCAGCTAAAACTCGTGCAGCAAGCAAGGCCGTCTTCGTTGGCTTCCGGTCCCGACGCCCCCGCGGGGACGCTTGGGCAGCTCAAGGCTGAGCTAATCCAGAAAGGTGCACTCTACTCGGAGCGCCATCCTGCCATTCAGTCGCTGAAGCGCCAGATCGAGGCGATGGAAAAGGCGGCAACAACGCCTGCGGCCCCAGTGGCGGGCGGCAGCACCACTGCCGCGAGTAGCGGCAATGATCCTACGGCTGTCGCGGCAAGCCTGGAGGCCCTTACTGCCCAGCAGGACGGCCTGCAAAAGAATCTAGAGACGGCAACCGCCAAACTTATGGCAGCGCGCCTTGGCGAGAATCTTGAAAAGGATCAGCAGTCCGAAAAGCTCGAGGTGATTGAACAGCCAACGGTGCCGCAGGAGCCCGTCAAGCCCAATCGTCCGAAGGTTGCCGCCCTTGCTCTCGCTCTCGCGTTCGCGGCGGGTGCCGGCTTGACATTTCTGATGGAGTTTTCCGACAAGGCGATTCGTCGCAGCTCGGATATGTTGTCTGTTGTCGAGTTTCCGCTCATCATTTCGATCCCGTACATTACAACGGTCACAGAGACACGCCGCCACCGGCGGCGCATTATAGTTGCCTCCGTCATGGTCATTGCAGCGGTGGTCGGCCTGGCAGCGATCGCATATTCCGTCTTGCCGCCCCTCGATCTCATGTTTGCCAAGGCCCGTGTTGGCCTGTTCCGCCTTTAGGAGTTCGCAAGTGGATTCGATCAAGCACGCAGTCGAGTTGGCCCGGTCAGCTGAACATGGCGCTCGAGTTGTCGATGGCCACTCCGTTGTGCCGCATGGCAACGCTCCCAATGCGCTCCGGGAGATCCGACTTAATCCCGCTCATCTCGAGAAAAATCGTATTGTTGCGCACGGAGGCATTTCGGGACAACCTGGCCGCTACTACGATATGCTCAGAACGCAAGTTCTGCAGGAGATGGACAAGAAGGGATGGCAGTTCCTCGCAGTCACATCTCCGACGCCAGGATGCGGCAAGACGGTGACGGCTTGTAATCTCGCCTTGAGCATCGCGAGACTTCCTGAGCGCTCGGTGTTTCTTGTCGACCTTGACCTGCGTAAGCCTACGCTTGCGACATATTTAGGTTTCAAGCCCGAGCATGGCGTCACCGATGTGCTTGAGGGGCCGGGGGCTCTGTCGTCGGCTGTCGTGGAAACCGCGATTGGCCCAACCAAGATGCTCGTTTTGCCGGGATCGACAACATCTCACAACTCATCGGAATGGATGGCCTCGCAGACTATGGCGACGCTGCTCGAGCGGATCAAACGAGATTTCAGATCCCGGACGGTGATCTTCGACTTGCCACCGATGCTGCTCGGCGATGATGTCATTTCCATCCTGCCCCGTATGGATGCGGTTCTCTTGATTGCGGCTGTCGGAAGCACCTCGGTTACGGACATCAAGGAGTGCCAAAAGCACCTGCAGCGAACGCCCGTCGTCCGCGTGGTAGTCAACAAAACCGCCGTGGCGGCCGAGGGTTATTACGGCTACGGATATTATTAGAAACATATCGTCTGTCGAGGCGCGCGGACACTCGATGGAAGTCCATCCGAGCAGTCAGACCCTGCTCAAACGCCTAGCCGATTGCGGCGGGCAGCGCGCACCGCCAGGTTGAACCCAACCTACTTGGATCGGGAGCTGTCACCACTTGCGGTGAACGTTGCGCCTGAAAAGGTAGATCAGCCCTGTTCAAATCGGGATTTTCTGAACTGGGACGGCCTCGGCATGCTTGTTGCGGCACCGACGATGATTGTAACGCTGCCGGCGGTCTGCAAAACTTGCAGAAACAACTGTTAATCCCCTTGACTTTTTGGCAAGTCCCTTTTTACTATGTGTGTTTTTATTTTAAATAAACTATTAACAGTGGAGGAAGCAATGCAATTCAATCTACTGTTTAAGAGGGCCCTCCCGCTCCCCGTTGCGATTGGCTTGATATGCTACAGCTGCGGGGCGCAAGCGGCATCTTATAACGTTGACGTCTTCACCGGCTACGGATTCTCTAACCCATTCGGCGGATCGACATTCGTGGGTGGTGGGACCCCGAGCCCCGATACCGGCTTCGTAGAGGTCAGAAATAATGGTTCCACGACGTTCGTTGGTACCATCAGTACCACCGCCGTTTCCAATTTCGGGGGAGATTTATCCAGCACTTTCCTCGGACTCACATTGGCTGCAGGTCAGGCTGTAAGTTTCGCAATTGGCAACGAATCGAGCAACGTTGGCGGATTTAACGGCCCTTTTAATACCGTGCCGCAAACCGGCGTCATTATTACCCTCAACGGACTGTTCAATGGACAATCAGCTTTGTTGAGCGTCGCCGATTCAAACATCCACTCTGGCGTATTTGCGACGAATCCGTTCGGGGTCTCGCTCGACAACTACGTCTTACAAGGTGGCGATCCCTTTGGCAGGGATACCGGAGACAATTTCGAGGTTGCCCAAGCCCAGGGACATTTCAACTTCTCTTCGGTGGGCGCGGTGCCCGAACCCTCCACATGGGCGATGATGATCCTCGGCTTCTTCGGGCTCGGTTTCCTAGCGTATCGTCGCAAGGACCAGCTCACGCTCGGCGCCGTCTAGTCACATCAGGGTTTCGAGACAGCGAGACCGCCTTCGGGCGGTCTCTTTGTTTGCGCCAGCACTTCCGGACATGCGTTTGGTGGGCGCTGTGACAATTGCACGGACTACGCTTAGACCTTAATCAAATCAATTTAACAATTTAAATTCTGGAAATGAATAAACGCTTTTGGGGCGGGGCAAGTTCACTGGTCGGATCGATTACCGAAGTGATCTGGACCAATTAGACCTCCAACTCTGTCTGAATAGCTTTTTCCCAATTGGGAATGAGCTTTGAGGTCAGAATGGCATCTAGGCGGCTCCCGTACTCAGCTGCTGGGCAGCCGAACCTCAGCGTGGACGTCGCCGCTCAATCTGACGCTGATGTGCTCAAGGTAATGTTGATTGCCTGTTTGGAGTGTGGTTGGCAGGAAACCAGGTCAACGCGCCAAAGCTGGTTTCTACGGTCGACATGATGTTCTGCGCTTCGAAATCACGTTCTGGCCGCCGAGGCGCAACATTGGCGCGATCAAGGCCACGCCGGTCATGATCTTCGTTGAGATTTGTCGAGATGCTCAACCGAAATCGCCTCCTTTGCAGGAGGCTCGATTTCGGTGAAACAAAAAGGCCGCCTCGCGGCGGCCTTTCTAAATCGTCCTGCAAGAGATCAGGCAAAGCGGAAGCTGGTCCCGCTTCTCCTGCGATATGCAGCGAAGCCGACGCCCATGAAACCAAGCAGCATCATCGCCCACGTGGATGCTTCAGGAACCGCGGGAGCGGGGCCCTGCACCGACAGGTCATCGAAGAAGTTGAAAGCCGGGTCGTTTCGGCTGGCGATCACGAATGAATCAGTGCCGTGACCGATGAAAAAGCCGCTGAACGGTGTCCAGCCGAAGGAGGGAACTGACGGCGGACCCAAGGTCAAGCTGGCGGTGCCGCCCACGTTGATCCCTATGTCGGCCGGGGTGCCGCCGTTGCTGAAAGCCCAACCCGAGAAGGTGTACAGCGCACCAACGATATCATTGAAGGTCTGCGTCAGGACGCCATCGCTGCCGATCGGGCCGCTGAAGTAAGAGAAACTACCGCTATGGACAGGGCTGCTGCCCACACCGGTGAAACCGCCATTCCCCGTCAAGGTCCAGCCGGGGGCGAGAGCGCCGCTTTCAAAGCCGCCATTTTGGAGCAGCTCAACCGCCTTCGCGGAAGTACCGAGGCCAATCGACATGACTGCCGCTGTGCCGACCGCAATTAATGTTTGACGTATATTCATTTGATCTAAACTCCTCTGCGCGGGTTTTACCAATTATTTACTACCATTCAACCGTGGGGGATTCAAGGGCTCTCGATTTTTTTATTAGAGGAGCCAAAAGCCTAAAATCCAAGCATCAGACTGGCGATTTATTGCCTACAAGTGCGGGACTTGGAGGCCCGCTATGATAGGAGGAAGACGCCGCTTCTGACCAAATTGCCCCGCCTTTCCGAGTGAAATTTAATGGATATTAAATAGTGTTTCTTGGCGCCCGCTGTGGGCGACCTGCAATATTGCTGTCTTAAGGTCTTGGTTTTCCAGCCCATTCCGGCGGAATTACCCTCTTGGGTGGCGGAAGCCGCAGCCCTTGTTCGGGCACTATCACATGAGGGTCACACACTTCTCTAGCCCGTTTGGCGACTATCGCGGTCTCACTCCCGCTTGGCGACTTGTTGAGCACAATCCTCGACCTTCCTGAGGCTTTAGGGCTTTTCCGGACTTTGTCGTTCAACACCGAGTAATGGCGCGTACGGGCCGCCACCTCACCTTGAATGGCTGATTCCATGGCAAGCAGCCCCCTGACTTCGGCCGATTCAGAAATACCCATTCCTCGTCGTAGGCGGCCGGGCTTTTCAGAAACACCGGACGCATGCGAGGGCGCCCAAGCGCAGATACCGAGTTCGTGAGCCATCGGCTGTGCGATGATGATCCTGGGCTTCTTCAAGCTTCAAGCCCCGATTGTTGGGGTATCGTCGCACGGACCAGATCACACTCGCTGCCGCAAGGTCGCAGCCTCGTAGCGACCACGCGAAACTGCCTTCGGGTCCTGTTTCGGCCAGAACTCCGACAATCTGTTAGCATCACAGCATCGCCTGGCACCGGAAGCTGGTCCAACTCGGGCATTGACCAGCTTCGTCGCGCGATGCGCTATTTGTCTCGTGCCAAGCCCTGACTTCAAAGGCCGGAAGGCAGAAAGGCCGCGATCTCGCGCGCAGGCACGAAGTATTTGGCGACGTCGCGATTATAATTCTTGCCCATTGAGAGAGGCGATCGCGGTTGCATGATCTTCCGGCTCATGATTCCCAGCAGGCAACGCTGCTGCATATCGAACACGCCTGACCCGGAATTTCCCGTCCGCGCGACATCCTCGATCGCCGTGCTGAATCGCCGCAAGCCTATCGGGATGCGCTCGGGCGATATCACACGAGATGGGACCACGCCTTCGGGCACAACGGTCACGACGGGCTCACCCGTGACAGGTTGGTGGCGGCACACTTCCATTTGACGAAGACGCAGCCGCATCGGAAGCAGCTTGTCGTCTACAGACAAGAGGGTGAGGTCAGTTGATTCGAAGCTTCCTTCCTTGACGATTTGGGTCGGGTATTCGACCCCCGCAATCACCACTTTTGGCCAGGTCAACCATCCCCGACCTACCACATGGGCGGCTGTAATGAACGTGCCTTTCCCGAGATAAATGCCATAGCCTGTCCACGTCTGTGTCGGGGTACGGTGAATATTGACTGCATAGGGGAGCAGAGTGTCCTCCGCGAACTGCAGACTATCTTGGGCAAACTGGACGGCTGGGGGCGGCGGGGCAAAACCCAGGCCAAGCGCAGCTAGAAACAACCCCCCGCTAAAGTAAATCCCGCGAATGCGTCCCGACATGTGCCACCATTACAGCATCGCTCCGAAATTCGAAAACGAGCCAATCTCGCAGCTAACATATCCGAGCGTCAGGAGGACGCCCCAGTGAAGAATTTTAGTTCCTGGGGGGGGACGGCCGCCAAGAGGTCGTGGATAAACTGGTCTTGCAGCTGGAACGATGCTTCTCGTGGCAAGCCGATAGTAGAGACCCTGATGAGCGCCCCATCCGGGATCAGCCCGCGCAGCCCGTACTTGAGGCGGCTTAGCTGGTAACTGACCACGCCATTTGACACATCGTTGCCGATCCGGATCCAGTAGGTCACCGGCTCGTATCGCGACTCTCGCTCAGCGATGAGACGAGTCGCCAGGATCGGCGAGGCTCCGTTGCGGAAGCTCACGGGGGCGTCAACCTTGTCCGAGACCCTAAAGCCGTTGGCGGTGTAGCAGATCTCGGGCCGATGGGCCTTGAGCCTGTAGTTTTGAACCGGCCCGTAGGCCACCATCAACATTACGATGTGGCCCTGACCGTCCGAATAGCCGCGGCCGACTTCCTGGCTATAGACCTTTGCAGACTGCGGATCCGGCTGAACATAGGCCTCGGGGTCGACCGGCTGTACCGGGCTAATTTCAGGTACGATTTTCCAGGTTCCAAACTGACGCGGGATCACGGTCTCCAGGCTTGGTGCAGCCGAGGTTCGCGCCATAAGCTCGCGCGGGGCGAGGACGTTGGCCATGACGGCGGCGCCCACAATGGCGACCGAAGCGAGCACAAAATGAATACGGGACAATCGCATGTTTCGAAATATACCGGTCTCGATTGCCGAAGAAAAGTCGCCTCAGGAACAATTTAATGCGAGTGAGAGATTTTACGATGTTAACATAAACCAACCAAACCCGGCGCCAAACCTGACGTTCGGCTCGACGCGAGCCCGCCAAGCCGGTAGTGATCGGTAGTCTTTTTTGAAGTAGTGCTCTTGGCGCTTACTCGCCCAGATTTTGTGCTCAAATCGCTCGGAGTTCGTTTTATGAGGAACTGGCCGAACTGGCCTTATCGCTCCGTTGCCGTCGTCGTTTGTTCCGCTGCTTTGCTGGCCGGGTGCGGCAAGAAAGAGCAGGCCACAGCCCAGCGCGGCCAGGTAGTTGCCCATGTCGGCAACGAGGTGATTACCAATCAGGAGCTCGAAAACGAGTTTCGTCTGGCCAATATCCCGCCCGACAAGCAAAAGGACCCTGAAATCGTCAAGCAGGTGCTGGGGCAGCTGGTCACGCGCAAGTACCTTTTAGAGCAGGCTCTCAATGCCAAGCTCGATCGCGAGCCGGGTGTCCTTCTGGACCTGTTGCGGGCGCGCGAGCAGGTGCTCGAAAACGCCTATCTGGTGCGTACGGTCATGTCCAAGCCGCCCACCAAGGCCGATATCGACCGTTATATTGCTGATAACCCCGCGAAGTTCTCAAATCGCAAGCTGCTGCAGGTCGATCAAATCGCCTTCCAGTTTGGTCCGGCATCTCAATCGGTCGTCGAATCCAGCCGCGACGCAAAGTCGCTTGATGAAATCGACCAGCAACTGACGGCGGCCTCCGTACCGCACGGTCGCCAGGGTGGTGTGCTCTCGAGCGGCGATGTCGGTCCGGAGCTGTTTGACAAGATCGAAGCCAAAAAAGCGGACGATGTCTTCTTCATTCGTTCCGGTCAAAACGGAATTTTCTTCAAGGTGCTAGGTGAGGAGCCGCGCCCCCTGGAGGGAGCGGCTGCAGCAAACGTCGCGCGGCAATTGATGCGAAATGACGCACTCAAGGGAGAGATTGGTATCGCAACTTATTCGGCTAACATGGAGGCCAAGTTTGAGGGCGACTATCAGCAAATCATGCAGGGGCAGGGGAAGAGCCAGTAGGTCCTGCGGCTAGGCTCGGCTCGAGGATCGCAGTATTTCATGACGACCGTTTTCGATATTCTCACTGTGACATGCTTTATTGGATTAGTGATCGCCTTCTTCCAGTTTACGGATCGAGAGCGCGCGACGCTTTTGCATTTTCTTCTGGCTGGAGTCGTTTTCGCCGTCGCCAACCAGGTCGGAAATGGAGGCCACTTCTATCTGGCAGCCGTCCTTGTCTTGGCGGGCATTGGGTATGCCGCGCTGGGGGCCCGCAGATAAATGATTGTTGCTGGATTCTTCCGATGCTAGCCTATTGAGCATTCAGCACAGTGGATAAATGCATGACATATTCCCAGGTGGTGCAATCAGCAGAAGCCCGGCCGTTGTCCAAATATGTTTGGCCGGCGCTCCTCGTCGTCTCGGTGCTGGCCGCCTATTTTCCCACACTCCTGACGTTGATTGATGGTCCTTGGCAGACCGAGCAGGAGGGGCATGGTCCTCTCATCATGGCAGCGTCGTTGTGGTGGGTCTGGCAGTCTCGCGCTCGTCTGAAGGCGGTTGAAGTATCTCCTGCACCGATTGCCGGCTGGGCAATTCTGCTGTGCGGCCTGATGCTGATGTATCTTGCCAGAATTGAGCAGGGCCTGGTGACGATCGAAATGGCGTCGCTGCTGCCGGTGATCGTCGGATGCATCCTGCTCACGGCAGGCTGGCCGACGCTGCGCATCCTGGCTTTTCCGATCGGTTTCCTCATCTTTGCCGTGCCGATGCCGGACTGGCTGGTCGACGCCGCTACCGTGCCGCTTAAAGTCTTCATCTCGAACATGGTCACGAAGGTGCTGTACGCAGCGGGTTTTCCCGTGGCGCAGAACGGTGTGATGATCATGATCGGCTCATACCAACTCCTCGTGAAAGATGCCTGCTCCGGAATGAACTCAATCTTTGCTCTCTCGGCAATCGGAGTTTTTTACGCATATGCATTCCGCTGGGAGGAGAAGCTGCGGAGCGTGCTGCTCTTGCTGGCGATTATTCCGATCACGATTCTCGCCAACTTCGTGCGAGTCTTCACGCTTGTTCTCATCGCCTATTATGGCGGGCCGGACCTTCTTGAGGGCATCGTGCACGATATGACCGGCATTGGCTTGTTCATCGTCGCCGTCGTTCTCATGTTCATGTTCGACGCGGTGTTGGGTTTGGCGTTCGGTCTGGTCAGCCGTCTTCGAAAGCGAAGTGTCCCGGAAACTCACCCCCATACGGCCTGAGCGTCAGCGGCAGCGGTTTCCTTCAGAGCGCATCTCGGTCGGCTTGCGAGATTCGATTGACTTGGTGAATCGGACTTCTAATCTCCGGGTTGCGTTTAATGGGCGAATCAATGCGGTTTTGCCGCTGGGCGCAAAATGGGGAAATGACAAAAATGCTCCTTAAGAAGCTAACTCTCGCTGTGGTGTTATCCGTCAGCAGCTTGCTTTCTGCCGTTTCAGCCAATGCCAGTGTGTTCGACTTTACGTATGGTGATTCCGCAAATGATATCTTTGGTCACGGGACATTCACGACGAGCGACGTCGCCTCTCCCTTCACCATCACGGGAATATCCGGCACAGAGACATATCTCGGTTTGACTGAAACGATCCTTGGGCTGTCGAGCTACGCGAGCGCGAACAACCTGTTGTTCATTCCTGCTCCATTTGTCGATTTCTCGGGTATCGCTTTCACGACCGCATCAAACCAGTTTGGAATTGGGTGGACCGGCTCGAACTACGGAATTGTGGATTTCAACTCGAATCCTTCGGGAGGCTGCTGCGGTACTGAGGTTACATTTAACGTCACAGCCGTTCCGGAGCCTTCAACCTGGGCCATGATGATTTCGGGTTTTATTTGCGTTGGCTACTTGGCCATGCGCCGTCGCCAATCACAAAGGATCGCGCTGTAGCGGTGAGTTGGTGACAGAAGACCGCCGCTGGCGGTCTTCTTGCATCGCTGTTGGGCGCCCCGCGTCTTTGCGAGGCGAACGTCAAGCCAAAGGCAAAGTAAATTCCGTCGGAGGCGCTAGACGTAGCTCAGGACTGACCGCTGCGGTTTCCGGGCTCAACCCTCTTTCGATAGGGGCGACTATCTGCATCGGCGGTTCAACGATGTCTTCGTTCGCCCCTTTCCTCTGCGGTCAAGTACCGCAGCATTTCGTCCAGTTCTGAAAGTCTTTGTTCGATCTTGATTGCGATATTTTTTTGGGCAGTTTTGAAGAGAACTTGCTTTGTTTTTTCATCAGAGCTGCCATGGCAACCTTTGTTAATAGAACCAGCTCTTTTGCCTTCTCTCCCAAACGAGACGCCCTTCAAAATGGCCTGAGCCTGGGGCAGAGCTCGCTCCAGTGACGGGCAAGGTGCGTGCAAGTGGAGGCTTGGTGCGCCGCGGATCTGACCATAACCTAAGCCTGTGGGCATATCCTACGGAGTTCGCGCCTGCGAGCTCGCGCGCAGCTGCGCCGCCAACAGTGCATCCCCAAGCTGCGCGTTCGCAATTCCTTGCGCTTCTGTCCTGAGCTGCGATCAAGGCCTCGTGAACACCCGGCTGTCAATTAGGGAAGTACTTCCGGTATCATCCGTCAAGCCGCTGCGTCCCATGACCGTTTCAATCGAGCTTCGCCATGAAAATTGCATTCGCTCTCCTCGTCTCGGCCGCGCTCTTGCACGTCGGACCCGCTGAAGCTCAAGCAACCCGATTGCGGGTGGAGCACGGAAAATTCGTCGTCGCGCAATCATACTGCGGGATGTGCGCAGACACGCGAACCACATGCGTCCTCAAGTGCAACGGAGCGGGCGCGTGCATTCAGAGGTGCGACGACGACTTTTTCGTCTGTCGCGAACAGAATTGTGGACGACGCTGACGTCAACTCGATTGGCCTTCGGACAGCTCACCTCTTTGCAAGCGACGAATGCGCGTAATTTGACGACTCTGTCGGCGTATTGCCGCTTGTACCATGGCGGTAAAATGCACGTAGTGCGGGAATTAACGCGGTAACTTGATTGTAGGCCTGGAATACTGCCACTTAGGCGGCAGTATTCATCCTTGCTGCCTTACAAGGCCTAAAATGTTGTTTTTATTGCGCTATTCAAGCCGTTGATGGTGCAGTTTGCCAAGATTTCCCGATTATTTTGACGCCTGCCTCGAAAGGAGATAACATTATTAAATAATATCTTCGTGCATTCGAGCGTCGCGGTTTTTTAGGAGTTGCATCACATGAGCCGATTTAATGTTCTTAAGGCGATCGCCGTCCTCGGCTTTAGCATAGCCAGCGCCAACGTTGCGGGCGCAGCCGTCGTAAACGAAACTTTCGATCTCGATTTGAATGGTATGACCAGCGGCACGTGTCCGGGGGGCATCTGCGGAACGGTCCATTTGACCGGGAATACGACCTCCAGCCTGACGTTCACTGTTGACTTGGCCCACGGGGTATCTTTTCACGCAAATCATAGCGGAAACAGCGGAACGGGAGCGTTCTTCTACTTTCAACTGACCGATCCGGGCGGCCCTTCGATTGCATTCTCCAACATCGGTGACAGCGGGACCATTGGCAGTGGGACCTACAGCTACAACCCATTGGTTGCCGGTTCTTTTGATCCGAACCCGGGAAATTTTCCGGGAACCTATAATTACGAAGCGACCTGTACCAACAATACTTCGGGCAAGATCTGCGGCGGTCCGTTTCACTTTACAGCGAGCGGAGCGACAGCAGCTCATCCCTTCGATCTTGGAGCGCCGTTGGGACATGGTCTGTTTGCGTCAGATAACATCGCGTTTGTGGCCGATCTTTCGGTCTCCGGAACGTGCGACTCTGCTTGTACAGCGGGAACCGGCCTCGTCGGTTCAACACTCGTTGCAACCGTTCCGGAGCCGTCGACCTGGTCAATGCTGGTGCTAGGTTTCGCCGGCGTTGGTTTCCTCGCTTATCGGCGGAAAAGCCATGGGGCGGCGCTTCGTCTCGTCTGACGCAATCGGACTCAAACGAGAGAGCAAAAGCCGCCCCCCGGGGGCGGCTTTTCGCGTCTGTTGGGTTGGCTGATCGGAAGCTGGATGGAGGCGGCCATGACGCCTACAGAGCTCGATGGATGCTCGACGGATGAGCTTTGGACGCTGTACGAGGCGATCGTCGCTATTCTCCAGCGCCGCCTCGAAGGAGAGATGCGTCAGCTGGATGAGCGTCTTGTCGCACTGCGCGGCAGGTTTCAGGCCGCCCCCGACGAGGCGAACCGGGCTCCTAGATTCAGAAATCCGGGCGATCCATCTCAGACCTGGAGTGGCCGGGGCAAACGGCCTCGCTGGGTTACCGACCTGCTCAAGACCGGGGTGGGACTCGACGAATTGCGAACTCAGCAGGCCCAATCGGGTTGATCACGGCTTCAAGATCTGCAGCAGCGTCCCCTACGACCGTGCAGGAAACGCCAGGTCGAGATCCTCGCGTATCAGCGGCTCAACCTGGTCGCCGTCCGCGCGAACAGGCTGATGAGTTTTGTCGCTTCTCGATCGATATCGTGGCGCTCGAGAACCTGGACCCGGGCGTTCGCCCCCATTTCGTCGATGACCTCGGAGCGTGCCGCAAGGCACTCCAGCATGGCTGAGGTGAGAGCCTCGACGTCGCCGGCGGCCACGAGCCAGCCATGCTGACCGGGTACGACCAACTCGGGAATTCCTGCGACAAAGGTGCTGATCACCGGTCGTCGAAGCGCCATAGCCTCCATGAGAACGACCGGTAGTCCCTCGGCGAAGCTCGGCAGCACCAGCGCACGCGAAGCGAGGATCTCCTGCCGGACTTGATCGCTGGAAATCCAGCCAGTGATCCGAACGATCCCTTCGAGCTTGTATAGAGCGATCAGCCCCTCGATCTCGGGACGCATCTCGCCGTCGCCGGCAAGCACGAGCTCGAACTCGACGCCGCGCTCCACCAGCCGACGGGCGGCATCGAGCAGCAAAAGCTGACCTTTTTGCTCGCAGAGGCGTCCGACGCAGACCAGGCGCCGGCTATCAGCGCCGGCGCCTGCCGGCACATTCTGGTGAAAGCCGGGCTCAAGCCCACAATGGACGATTTCGATCTTGCTCCATTGCTTGTGGGGGACCTGCCTATAAAGCTGACTTCGGCCGAACGAGCTGATCGCCACCACGAAATCGGCGCGTGCGATCTTTTCAGGCAGAGCGATCATTGCCGGTTTGTCGAATTCCTCGGGACCGTGAACCGTAAAGCTCCAGGTCGGTCCGCCAAGTTCACGGACGAGCATGGCGACCTGCGCGGAGTTCGTTCCGAAGTGCGCGTGAAGATGTTCGATTTTTTCCGCGCGCAGCCAGAGAAGCACGCGACAGGCTTCGAGCAAGTAGATGATTTGGACCGCAAGAGGCCGGTCGGCCGGACGGCGAGTCTTCCAGACCAGCGCGGCGGCGGCGGCTAGGCGGGCCGGGCTCGTCGCCAATATTTGCATGAGTGCCGCAACGAGCCCGAACGTTCTGCCCTTGAGGACGTAACGTGTTCGCTTCTGCTCGAACTGGTCTTCCTCCCCGAGCGCCTGGTCGCGCCATCCCCTGATCGCGATGCGCATCACCTCAAGCCCCTGCCGCTCGAGAGCCAGGATTTCCCGACGGATGAAACTATGGCTCACGGCCGGGTATTGATTAACTAAATATGCGATCCGCATGCGTGAAAATCGTTCGCCGTTGACGGGGGGCCCATTCACCTTGTCATCGCCTTGCACTTCAAATAGTGCTCTAAAGTATTGTAGATGGCCGACTTAGCGACGAAAGACCGCAGAGTTCAATTGCTTATTTGCGGGCACGGTTAATCGAACGACTGGTCCACGCCGTGCGAATTTTATTGAGACCCTTGTCGCCCTCCCGTCTGGAGCCGAAGGACGCCGTGAACCATCAAAGCAAAGCCGGAATGGATTGATAGATGATCGGTCATTCGACCATTCTCAACGCGGGGCTCAGGGCGATCCTTTTCCATCACTTCTTTTTTGGTGGAGATAACTCGGCCGATGCGCGCGAGAGACTGAAGCGCCAGTGCGATTGGTTGTGCCGAAATTTCAATCTCGTCACGCTCGGCGAGGTCCAGCGAGGTCTCGCAACAGGCACTCTGCCGCCGAACGGATTGCTGGTTACGATCGACGACGCCAAGATCGAGATCTTGAACGTGCTGGATATTTTTCAGAGCTTCGACGTACCAATCAGTATATTTGCCTGTGTGGGGTGGTCCGCCCGAGAGAGCTCCGGTCCGGTCAGCCCGGAGATCGCCCTTGCGACGCTGGTGACGAATATCCAATGGTACCAGGGGCCGCCTCTCGCGTTGGATATCGAGGGGCAGCTCTTGAGGATTGGCGGTGATGGGGATCAGCGAGCTCGAGCGATCGATTTGATCCTGAACTGTGCCGATTGGACTAAGCTCGACGTCCCGCAGGAGCTGGACTGGAAGCGGCAAGGGAAAGGGCCTCGCGTGTGCTGCTCGATCGACGAACTGTCCGATATGGCCTCGGAGAGGGTTGCAATCGGCGGTCATTCCGTCACGCACATCAAGCTCGCGACTGCGAGCTTGCAGCGGCTCGATTACGAAGTCGGCGCGACGCAGAAGATATTGACCGATGCAATCGGACGCTGCCAATCATTTGCCTATCCTTACGGGATGGATGGGACACATAACGTCAATACCTATCGGGTGATCCGTGAGGCCGGTTTCGAACTCGCCTTCTTGACCCACTCAGATCTCATCTCAGCCGGGACCGACCGTTTCAAACTTCCGCGGATATCAATGCCAGATCGAGCGATGTCGCATGCAGAATTTTGTCTGCGAGCGGGGGGAGCAGGAATACCATATCGCAAGCTGAAAAGCTTGCTGTCGGTAGGCTAGGCTGGAGCGTCATGCTGCTAGGTAATCTGCTTGCTGTTCTCGCCGGCCTTATGGCGTTTCCGGTCATGGTGCTGCTTATCGAGGTTCTGGCCTCGTTGGCGGTTTTCCACGATCAGCTGGCCGAACATCAGGGTGTTGGAAGTTCGGCGAGCGCTGCGGTCGTGGTTCCTGCTCACAACGAGAGCTCGGGGGTCGTGCCGACTGTGCAAGACCTGAAGCCACAACTAGCGCCTCAGGATCGTCTGATCGTAGTGGCAGACAATTGTTCGGACGACACGGCTGCGATAGCGGCAGCAGCCGGCGCCGAAGTGATCGAGCGCAATGATTTGGCTCATATCGGCAAAGGATACGCGCTTGCCCACGCGATGGCCCACCTCAAACAAGACCCCCCGGATATGGTGTTGTTCGTCGACGCGGATTGTCGCGTGCAAGGTGACATGCTTCCGCGTCTGAAGGACGCCTGCGCTTACGCCTCGCGGCCTGTGCAGGCCTGCTTCTTGATGACGGCCCCGGAGCACTCGCCCGTCGATCACAGGCTCGCTGAATTCTTCTGGATCGTGCGAAATTGGGTTCGGCCGCTCGGTCTCGCCGGTCTCGGATTTCCCGTGCAATTAATGGGAACCGGGATGATGTTTCCCTGGCGGTTGATCCGAGATTTGCGAATGGACGGAAATTTGGTTGAGGATTTGAAGCTCGGTTTGGATTCGGCCGCAATCGGCTTCCCTCCCTGCTTTTACCCGTCTGTCGTGGGGACGAGTGAGTTTCCCATAACTCAGCGCGGGACCGAGACGCAGCGTCAGCGTTGGATCCAGGGACATCTCCGGATGATTCTGCAGCAATTGCCGCGATATTTGCTCCGTGCTTTGGTGACCCGCAATCTGGGGCTGCTCGTGCTGGTCCTGGATATGATGATTCCGCCGTTCTCGATGCTGGTCCCGCTGATTGCATTGATGCTGTTTGCAACTCTGGCGTGGTTTTTGATCGTAGGGATGGCCACTCCGCTCATTCTTTCTCTGGTCAATTGCGCTGCAGTAGGTTTTGCTGTGCTTCTCGCGTGGATGAGGTATGGTCAGCAAATTATCTCGTTGGACGAGATGATGCGGCTTGGGGGGTCCTTGCTGAGCAAGGTGCCGTATTACGGTCGGGTCTACTTCGGGCGAAAAGTAGCCTCCTGGATCCGTACCGATCGGACGAAGGTCGATCAATAAGGTGCGGGTCGCCGGGGAGCATGAGTTACACGTCAGACAAGCTTGTATCCACTTTGGCGACGCGGCCGAACGGGTGGGGCTGCCGTGTGTTGGCCTATGTTCTCCTCCTGATTGTTGCATTCTCGAATACGCGGCTCGGAGGAGCGGCTTGGACCTCCTATGCGGGAGTGTTCGTGACCGCTTGCTTGGCAACCTATATGTTGCCGTCGAACGCCCCTACCTCGTCGGCGCGAAATCGGATGTTGGCGGTTCTCGGACGGCTCTATTCGTGGCCGCTGCGCTATCAAATGACGGCCGCAGCCGCGGCATTCGTGGCTATTGAAGTGCTCGACAGCTATGCGGGAGGTTTCAAGCTTGGCCGAATATTCAATATTTACATGGCTGCGGTTTTCACTCACGCTCTAGTTTTTGGGCTGCGCAGCTCACTGTTGATGTGGCTTCTGGCGACAGTCACGGTCTACTTCGCCGAAATACCGCCAGAGTTCTCGTTCAAGTTGGAAACAATAGCAGGGTTTGCAGATATTTTTGTGTTCATGTACCTCGGCATACTGTCGCTGGCCAGCGCTTACCTTCTTCGTATCAGTTCGATTCTTGGCGATGGATTAGACGAACGTCGCTGACCGTGGTCGGCCTGAGCGAGACAACACACGGCATCTTCAAAGCTTCTCCGGTATCCTGCAGGCCGACGCCCAGGGCGGCTACAACGAGCTGTATGACGCCTCCCGCGCGCAGGGACCAATCACGTCCGCACTCGTCGGGCCCACGCCCGGCGTCAGTTCATCTAGCTGGCGGACATTGCTGCCAACACGGCGCGACAAGAACGCCGCGACGATCTCGCCGATTGCCCTGGAGGCGGTCAAGCGCATCGATGCGTTGTTCGATGTTGAGCGCGGCCTCAACGGCCAAGGCGCCGAAAAGCGTCTGCTGGTGCGCATTCCGACGAAGTCGGCCGTGGATTCCGAGCGAAGCCGGCCGCCTGTACCGATTGAAGCCGGCCAGGGATTC
>NZ_LBJX01000069.1:0-41332 GCF_028128895.1 Bradyrhizobium sp. CCBAU 11434 | reverse complement strand
TTGAGTCCCGCTGGCCCGCCGCCGGGCTGGCGGACCGGCCCCGGCCCATACCCCCCAAGCCCCCTGCGAGCCGGGGCCGTCTCTCTCCTCAGTCAGTATCGGAGTAAGCGTGTGCGTGCCTCGCTCTCGATCATGCCGCTGCATCGTTTGGACCGCGACATCTATCTGGTGCTGGAGGACATCGGCGCGCGGGCCGGCTGCGCCCGGCGCGAGACCGACGAACAGGACACCGAGCGCCAGACCGTGCTGCGGGACCTGATCTCGGGCCAGTATGCCTATTTCGTGCGGATCGTCGCCTGCAACGCCGTCGAGGGGCTGGTCGCGCGACGCGACCGAGTAAATCGCGGACCTGCTCGCCGAACGAACTGCGCGCGAACGGCTGGACCTCTCGCCGGCATTGGACGCCTTCATTCGAAGCCAATAGCTCGCGCCCATATGGCTTGCAACTCGCATTGCCGCTGCGGGGGGAGCCGCCTGACGCGATCTGAGGAACGGCAGAACGTTCAGCCGCTTCTTCAACAATGCCAGATATCTTGCGGGGAATGCTCAGGCCACTGCGGCTCGCGCTGCTATATGGGCATCTCATCGCGCGCGGAACGCACGTCTATCATCCCATCCGGTTTGTACGCTGTCCCTGGCGCGGGAGATGCTGAAATTCGGCCTGCTTGTTGAGAAGGGTCCTCATTTCGAGCTGACCGAGAGAGGCAGGAGCTTCGCCGCGTAAGTCGAAACCAATTGCTCACGACCATGTGGCCTTAACATGCAATTCTGCCCACGATGCGACAACAGCCGCTGGGTTTGCGAGGCGAACCCTGACCGCCCTTCGGGGTAGCGAAAGCAGGCCCTGTCCCTGCGGTGCTCCCGGTGAGCCCTGTCCTTTCTGCAACAGAGCGAACGGGCAACCCGGATGATGTCCCCGACATGCCAAGCGGCCAGGTGGCGGACACTAAACGCCCACGTTAAACGTGACTTCAGGTTTGGGCGGACTCTGCCAACGCACGGCTAAGCCGCCGTGGCAATGGTTCCTTGGCAGACCATCTGACCCGCGAGCGCGACGCAGAAGCCACCATTGATCGTCCTACCCGCATCCTCGATCGCGACGGCCTTCGAGACGCCATCACCGAGGTCCTGGTCGATGCTCGTGTGCATCCTAGGCCCTCAACGCGACCTCCCGGAGCGCCAGTCATGACTGTCTGGATTTACGATCAAGGCGAGGATGATCTGAAGGTTTTCGCGACGGAGCAAGCCGCTCAAGCTTGGCTTGACGAGAACGATCGCGAAGGCGCCGCTTTCGAGTACGAGGTGATAGCCCCGCCAGCGTGAACTCGGGCGTCAAGGCCGAAGGCTTGCGCCGTTTGTCCGACCTCAGGCAACTTGACACTATCGAAAATCAGCAATTCGAAACAGCCAGCGGTTGATTTTTGTTATTGCGGGTTTCAGCTACTGGTTTAATTAAGGCGGCCAAATAAGACGTAGTTGCCCCAGGCTGGGGAGCTGTCGTTGAATAGGGGAATTGAAGCAATTTCGCAGGCCCGAACGTGCGTGCAGAGAACACTGGGCCATTGCTTCCCTGGAGTTTGCGAGGGAGGGTCTTCTCAAAGTGGCCGAATACTATGGGAAAGCGATCCAAGTCCTCCAGCGACTGCAAACACCTGAGGCGCCGCGTGATGCGAGCGCAAAATTCCTAATCAGCCACTCACCGGCTCGGAAAGCGCCTGAAGTCCGGCCTCGATCGCGGCAATGTCCTGCTCGAGCTGAGCGATCGATGACCGGCAGTCGAAGCCACTCCGGGCCTTCAAATCGACTGCCAAGTGCCGACGGTGCGTTCTCAGGTTTTCAAGGGACTGTCGATCCTTAAGCGTAGCGTATCCACTCACAATCAACTCGATCGCACTCGACATAACGCCCTCACTGAATGGTTTCGGATTTGCAATAGTGTGAAATGTATCGAGGGCGGCGATCGTTGTAAATTGATAAAAGAAAATCCGCCGACCTTGTGAGCCGGCGGAGTTGAAAGCCAAGATTTTTTGACGATCGGCGGGCACCGATCGCGTCGCGATTTTAGCAGATGGCCCGCCAGCGTGAACCGGCACGGCAGCAGCAGTGAAATCATCTGGCCTCTAATTTGCGCGCCTTGCACAACATATGCGCTCATCCATCGCGCGCCGATGGTCTCGACTTGTGCGGGTCCTTGGCGCGACCCCTCATGGCATGACGCTCGCGCTGTCCACCTACACGGCCCCCTGTCGCGTACGCCGGCAGGGGCCTGAAGGCCGGCCAGCGTGAACGGGCTAACAGAGGGGCCGCAGGCTCCGCTCTGCATACGGCTCCTGCGGCCGATGCCACGACGTTCCGCACGATCGACGCGGCGGCGGGTACTCAGCATGTTTCGTGCCATCAATGCTTGAGATTTTCGCCCTTCGTTAATAAGGGGCCGCCAGCAGCCAGCCCGGGCGGTTCTTGCCTCGCTGGCGCGTTAAATACGTTTCAAACTGTGAAATAGATCACATTGCACTGCGGCAGAGCTGCTGTAGGCTGCTGCTTACCGGGGCTGGCTGCATATTTCACTTAGATCGTTTTCACCCGGATTTTTTGACAAGGCGCGGGCCGCGGCAGTTCACTGCTGCGGCCTTTGCGTTTTCTGACCGGCCGGTTGGCAGCCGCAGACCCCAGCACGCTCACTTGCGGCGCCGCCTGCGCTTTCCCCCATCGCGCGAGCTCGAGCGCCATATCAATGGGAAACACCGCGACATTACACACGGATTGAGAGATTTCATCAAGAGCCAGCTCGGCCGCGCGATCGACGTACAGCTCAGCCTGCCATTGCAGCATGCAGGCTGATCCCATATGACCCCTAAAAGCGTATCCTACTCGCCGTCAAGAGCGCGCAGAACATCATCGCGCGGCTCGTCCAGCCCGAGGGGCTGGATGCAAAGGCGGCAATTCAAGTCGTCACCAAGCATGCCCCTAAAACCAGCACCCAAAACGTGGCGATCGTGTAGTTGATCTCGCTGTCGTGTAGGTCCTGAAGTGCTTTGGCGCGAGCGCGGGTCTGCCTGGATTGGGCCACGATACCAATCTCGTCCTCGCGCGTGACGGCTGATCCCCTTTTTTGCGGCCAAGCTATGGCGCGGCCGATGCGATCGCGACTATCGTCATGTTGTGCCGGAGCCCTTCGTTGACGGTCTTCAACCCGCTACGCGGCCGCTTGGGCCTTGTGTTCGGCCAAAGTCACGTCGATTTAAATGGCTCCGCGGCCTTGGCGTATTTCAGAGCGCCGATGCCAAAACCTTCCTGGCTACGGTTTCGGATGAATTCCTTATGCTCGTAGAACGGCAACAATTCGCGCCATAGCCGCGGGACACCGCCGGCCCAGGCGCTGGTGTTTCCGCTGGACTCGCAGATGTCGTGGAACAGGACGATCCCTCCTTCTCGAACGAAATGCCGGTAGCAGAGAAAGTCTTGCTTGACGCCTTCGTAACGGTGATCGCCGTCGATGAATAACGTGTCGATCTGCCGGCCATTGAGAAATTTCTCGACCCGCTTGACCGTGTCATCCGCGTAGGAGGGCATGTCGTAGAACATCCATTGCTGCTTCGGCGTCGCCAGCAGCTTCAGCATTTCCTTGTTCTTCACGTGCAGATCGATGCAGATCATCGTCTCCATCGTCGGCAGAAATCGTCCGAACAGAAGCGAGGTTCCGCCGTTCAGCGTTCCGATTTCAACGACAGTCTTCGGAGCGGACGCAGCGATGTAATCGAGGGCCGACGAAATCTCCGTTTCGATCTGACAGGAGCCTGTGCCCATATGTTGCTTGGTGAAGTCAATGACGTCTTGCACGCTTGATTTACGCTTGTACTCCCCGAGGATCTCATCGCGCTTTTGGCCATTGAATTTGAGGCGCAGTGCAGGTCCACTGTCGGCGAAACGTTTCTTGATCTGTCTGACCGCGAGGACGGCTGGATGAAACTTTAGTTCTGTTAGTCGCTCATTCAAGGCCTTGCTTAACGACATGATCGAACCTCAATGCACAGGGTATGCCCGACAGCTCCAAATATCAGGATCGATTCAAATTGGGGCAACTTAAGGTTTTTGCCTGGCAGCAGGATGAAGCCTATCCCATCGCCACTTGTTCCCTTCCACTTGCGCTTTCCCTCAGGCGAACACACCGTTCCGAAATCGGCGTCATTCGAAGGATTGCATCCTGAGAGCGAACATGGCACCGCTTGTGTTCCAGCCCCCATGCTCCCGGCTGCCCATCCAATTGCGGATTTAGAGCGCCGGGAGTGCTAGGCCCGCCAGTATATCGTCGGCGGTGCGTCATCAGCCGCCATACCCCTCCGCCACCGCTGTGCCGCGACGACTGCGGTGCCTGCCTGAAGCGCGCTTTAGGCCGGCTTTTCGACAGGGGCCGCCGTTGCTGGTCGGCTTTCGCGCGTGTACCTGCCAAGCTGCGTTACGATCGCAGTTTCTGCGAGCGCCGTTGCTGATATCGCGGAGAGACATTCGGGGGTTTCTCACTGTGCTTCGCGCGAGATCCAAGCTGTTCGCCGACGAGACGACGGTGCCGGTGCTCGATCCCGGTCGAGGGCGCACCAAGACCGGCCAGCTCTGGGCCTATGCCGCCGACGACAGGCCCTGGGGCGGCCTCGATCCGCCCGGCATCGCCTATGTCTATGCACCCGACCGCAAAGCTGAGCGCCTGTTCAGCCATCTTGCCGGCTTCAAGGGCGTCCTGCAGGTCGATGGCTACAACGCCTATCCAAAGCTTGCCGAACGTGGCGAGGTCGAGCTTGCCTTCTGCTGGGTGCACATGCGGCGCAACTTCTACGAACTCGCGACAGCCGGCCCCGCGCCGATTGCGAGCGAGGCGCTCAAGCATATCGCCGCATTCTATGCGATCGAGAAGGAGATCCGCGGCCGCAGCGCGGAGGAGCGTCGCCTCGTGCGGCAGCAGAAGAGCCGGCCGCTGGCTGATGCCTTCGAGGCCTGGCTGCGCGCCAAGCTGGCTCTCATCAGCCAGAAGATCAAGCTCGCCGAGGCCATCCGCTACGCCCTCTCGCGCTGGCAAGGCTTGACGCGCTTCATCGATGACGGCCGCATCGAACTCGACACAATACGGTCGAACGATCAATCCGTGGCATCAAGCTCAGTCGCAAGAACGCACTGTTTGCCGGATCCGACGGAGGCGCCGAACATTGGGCCGTCGTCGCAACCTTGGTCGAGACCTGCAAGATTAACGGCGTCGATCCGCTCGCCTATCTCACCGACGTCCTGACAAGGATCGTCAACGGGCATCCAAACCGAGACATCGACCAGCTCCTGCCCTGGGCCTACCGAGCTCAAGCCCTCAAAGCCGTGGCCTGAGAACGACGCTTACGTTGCAACCGGCGCGACGTTGCGATCTTGGGCGATCTTGCTAGAAGGACGACCCACTTACCAACGGGCGAGGATACCAATGGTAAAGTAGGCCAAGCAGAGAACACGTCGCACTTACAGCGCAGATGACGTCAAGCAACTGCGTTCGCACTCAAGGGCACCCACGCCAGTTGTCAAGATTGCGAAGCAGATGAAGCGCAGCGAGGGAAGCCTCCGGCAGAAGGCTCTTGCGCTCGGTATCGGACTCGGCCACCAGCGTTGACGCTCTAATCAATACGCGCGAGAAGCGACGCCTTGAGTTTGTTGATGCAGTCCATGAGCAACGTCTTGAGCGATCAAGACTCTCTGCCGTGCTTGCGCATCTGGACCAACCTGCGATGAATGGACGGAACGCCGCGGAGAACATCTGGGCGTGGATCCCACGATGCATCCAGCAAATCGACGCTCTCACCAGCCCAGAGTTTCTCGATCTTTCGGCCAGATCAGCAAGCTTGGTTTCGTCGAACCACCAAAAGCCTCCGAGAGCGAATATGCAGCCGGTTGCTACGCTTACCCGCCTGCCCCTCGTCTTCATCTTTGGTCCATCGACCGGGAGAAGGAGCTTGTGACATTAATAGGCCCGCTTGAATGGGCTACTCAAGCCGGGCTTGTCTTGGAAAGCCAGAGCGACCACGCCACTCAGGATCAGGCTGGTAAAACCTCGCATCGGCCGCGGGACCGAGCCAGCCAAATATTTGCCTTGTGCGCGCTCCGTCCTTTTCGCGCCCGACGCACCACGATGAGCCCAGGGGCGTCGTCATTTCCAGCGGAATTGAGCGATGGCGCGCGTGACGAGATCGCGGGCTATCGGCATTGCGGAAGTCGCTGCAGGCGAAGGCGCGTTGCAGACATGGAGGCTGCGCGCCGTCTCGCGTATCAAGAAATCATGCACAAGGCTCCCGTCGGCCAGAACAGCCTGTGCGCGAATGCCGGGTCGATACGGCTTGAGGTCAGTAAGCCTAAGGTCCGGGCAATAGCGCTGGCAGAGAGCAAGATAGGCGCGCTTGTTCAATGAATTCCACATCTCCGCAAGGCCGGAGCGCAGATTGCTGGCGATTACCTTTCTGAAGCCCGGGTAGGCGATCATTTCGGCGAGGTCACGAAGGCTGACATCGCCAAAGCGATAGCCGTCCCGCGCGAGGGCCAGTACGGCGTTCGGTCCGACCGTGACATAGCCACCGATCATCCGCGTGAGATGCACTCCGAGAAATGGCAAGGCCGGATCCGGGATTGGATAGATGAGGTGACTCACGATGTCATTCCTGTCGCTGCCCAGGCGATAGTACTCACCCCGGAACGGTACGATCCTGAAATCGAGATCAAGACCGCCCAGTCGGGCGATACGGTCCGCCATGACCCCGGCACAGGCAATCATGTTGCGGGCCCTAATCCTGTGCTCCCCTGCTCCGATCATAACTCCGGCCGGTCCTTCCTCGATGCTATCGACCCTGGCGCCGGTCAGGATCTCAACACCTCGCTCCCTCAGCAGCTTCGCCATGGTGCGAGCTATGAGGCCGTAGTCGACGATGCCCGTCGCTGGCACGAAGAGCGCCCCGACACCGTGGATATGCGGCTCGCGGCGGCGCAGCTCGGCGCCGTCCAGCTTCTCGACCGGCAACCCGTTAGCGATACATCGCTGGTGAAGGACTGTCATGCGATCGAGCTCCGCGGCGTCAGTTGCCACCAGCAGCTTGCCGCACTGCTCGAAGGGCAAGCCATGCTCTCTGCAAAAGCGGATCGTTGCCTCGACCCCCTCCTTGCAGAAGCGGGCCTTCAGGCTGCCCGGCTGGTAGTAGACGCCGGCATGGATGACGCCGCTGTTCCTCCCCGTCTGATGCAAGGCGACATCATTTTCGCGCTCGAGCACGACGACAGAGAGGCCTGGAACGCGTTCGGTGATTTCAAGAGCCGTCGCCAGGCCGACGATGCCGCCTCCGATAATTGCAAGATCGTGGTTCATCAACGAGACTCATGCTGCGGTTTGAGGGCTGGCGGGTCACGCCAGCCCTCTGCTTCAGGCAATCGGCACGATTTTCTGGTTGCCGTGCTTGCGCTCCCATTCGGCCCAGGCATCGTGTTCGTTGATGTCGCGCAGCGGCTCGGGATCCGAGTAGATGATGTCGGCGATCTGGTCCTTGCGCAGGAAAGTCACGCCCTTGTGCTTGCTGGCATATTCGAGAAACCGCCCGAGCGAACGCACGCGGTAGGGACGCCCCTGAATGCGGTCATGCGTTGAGATCGCCATCATTCGCCGGCGCGTCGCGCCTTCCTCATAGAGCTGGTCGAACTCATCCTTGAGTTGCTGCTCATATTCCCCCGTAGAGAACTTGTAGGCTTCGAACTGGATGATGTCGTTGAGATTGAGGGAATACGGCACGATGGCCATGTCCCTCTTGCCCACCTTGATGAGGAACGGCTCGTCGCGGCTCACGTCGTCGATGAAATACCGGAAGCCGAGCTCCTGCAGGATTTTCAGCGTGTTGATTGTGCCGCGCATGGCGGCACCGTTGTAGCCGACCGGCACCTTCCCGGTCGCCTTCCGGACACTGTCGATGTTATCCTGGATGAACTTCTTCTCGGCCTCGTAGTCGAGATCGTATTGCTGCACCCAGTCGCGCCCATGGGCTGCGGCCTCGTGGCCGCGCTCGACGATCTCCTTCGCGACCTGTGGCGACCGGTCAACGGCCGAGCCGACCATATGCGAGGTGACCTTGACGCCGAAACGGTCCCACAGGTCCAGCATCCGCTGGATGCCCTCGCGGTAGCCGTACTTGTACCAAGACTTCGTAGGGAAATCCGGGTAGCTCGGATCCATGTCGATGAAGCCCGAGAACGGTCCGCCCGGACCGTACGGAGCTTCACCGCCAGCTTCCATTTGCATCGAGATCGAGATGACAAGCCGGCTGCCGTCGGGCCAATAGGCTTTATTCATGGTTGGAACGTCCTTCGTGCCTGGGGGAATGGACGGAGGCCGATCAGGCCTCCGCGAAACTTCAGCGACCTTTCCAGATCCGGGTGTAGACGGCGCGATAGCCGTTTTCCGGGTCGTAGATGTTCTTTGGACCGCCGTCGGAGCTGATGTTCTTCGGGATCACCAGATGGACCTGAGCGGAAAAACCCGATGCCGGCTGGCCTGCGAATGCGCGGTTGAGCTCGTCGACAGCCTGCCAGCCATGCAGGTGCAGCGGCTCGGCGACGGTACCGGACTGGTAGAATTTGGTGCGGATGCGCTGGAAAGCGGCTTCGCTGCCGTCACCTGCCGAAACGTTGCGTGGATAACCATCCTGCGCAATGCCCGCCGAAGAAAGCGAGGCCGACATGAAGTCGAAAGTCAGGTCGTTGATGCTGAGCGCATAGGTCCACTGGTTGCCGAAGCGCTGGAGCAGCGAAGTAGTGAGCTGTGGCATGCGGGTGCTGGCCTCGGCGAGTGGCGTGTCCTCGACGCTCAGGACCTTGCAACCGCTGCAGGCCTTGATTACCGCGGCCATGGCGTCCGACTTGGCGATCGCGATCGCATAGGTCGAGTCAGTGAAGATCACGACGCCGGCCTTGCCATCGGAGTCGGTCACCGCGAAGGTGGCTGCGGCCTTTGCAACCTCGAGCGGATCAGTCGCGATGTTGTTAAAGAGTTTGTATTCAGCCGACGGGCCTGGCTTTGTTACCGAATGCCAGCCCACGATCTTGATGCCAGCATCGGCGGCCTGGCGGATAAGCTCCGCCTGTTCCTTTGCGTCGACCGTGCCAAGCACGATGCCATCGGGCTTGAGCGCGATGGCCTGCTGGAGTGCGGTTGAGCGGCCAGAGACAGTGCCCTGCCCGTCGAGCACACGTACAGTCCAGCCGATTGCGCTGGCGGCCTCCTGCACGCCGTCGGCAACACCCAGGGCACCACCATTGCGCTGGTCGGCGGAAACATAAACGATCGACTTGCCCTTCTGCGCGGCTGGACCGGTGGTCGGACCCGTCCATGGAGGGTTGGGTTCGGTGACATCCACCATATACTGCTGCGCAGTTTTGCCTCCACTTTCACCGGCAAGGGCGAAAGGCACTGTCATCATCTGGCCGACAAGGCCGAGAGCAAGAAGGGTTGTGGTTCTCCGGTAGATTGCTGTCATCTGTTTCCTCGCGATCTGACATGCTGGGTTGGGTGCCGGGGCGGATTCAGCTGCCGCCCTTCTCGTTTGACTGGACTTGCCTTGGTGCCGTCGGGCCGATGGCGCGCCGGCGCTGCGCGTATCCGGCGATACCGATGGCAACGAGCAGCGTGGTGCCGTTGAACAGCGGCTCGACATAGAAGGCGCCGCCGAATTGCTGGATGCCGGAGATGCCGACGGCCAGGATTGTCACGCCGACGACGGTGCCCCAGACGTTGACGCGACCGGGGCGGATCGTCGTCGAGCCAAGGAACGCACCGACAAGCGCCGGCAGCAGGAATTCGAGGCCGACGCTCGCCTGGCCGATACGCAGCTTCGCGGCGAGCACAATTCCAGCAAAGGCGCCGAGCAGGCCGGAGGTCACAAAGGCGCCGATGACGAAGCGATGAGTGCGAATGCCATTGAGCTCGGCGGCCCGCTGATTGGCACCGATCGCATAGAGCATCCGGCCGATCGGCAGATAATCCGCGACGATCCAAAGCACGACGCTGACTGCCAGCACATAGAACGCTGCAATCGGCAGGCCGAAGAGACTGCTCGCGTAGAGCATGGTGAAGTCTGCCGGCAGCGCACCGATGACCTGTCGGCCGCCGGTATGCCACAGCGCCAGCGCATAGAGCACGGTGCCGGTGCCGAGGGTTGCGATAAAGGAATCGATGCGGGCGATCTCGACAAGAAGGCCATTGATGAGGCCAAGCATCATCCCCAGCGCCAGCACGATCAGGATGGCGGTCAGCCAGCCGAACCCGTAATGCGTCTGCAGGCTGATCGCCAGCACGTGCCACATGACGATTCCGTAACCGACGGTCAGGTCGATGCGACCGGCCATCATCGGCACTGTGGCGGCGAGCGCAAGAATGCAAATGATCGACTTGTCTCCGAGCACCGAGCGAAGGTTTAGCATCGTCGGGAAAGTCGCTGGCAACAGCACGCTGAACAGCACAAGCAGCGAGACTGTCAGGATGGGCAGGCCGTACACCGGCAATAGTCGTGCCGCACGCTGTAGCAGCGGCAAGCCCGCCAGATCCCGTGGCGTCGGCTCAAGTGCCGTTGACTTGATGGATTCCATTGTCGTCCTCCCTTCCGGCTTTTCGGCCGGTTGTTCTCTTTGGAGATATCGTTGTGCCGCTCGCCGTCAGGCCGCCGGTGACAGCGAGGCTGCGTTCAAAAGACTGGCTATCGAGAGCCTGTTCTCGCCCAGCTCCGCAACGATCCGACCGGAACGAAAGACATAGGCGCGGTGGCAGATGGAAGTGACTTCCTCGAAATCGGTCGAGACCAGCACGACGCTCAGACCATCCGCCAGCGCAGCGTTGAGCAGCCGATAGATCTCCGCCTTTGCGCCGACATCGACACCTGCCGTCGGATCCTCCAGAACGAGGACCTTGCCGCCGATCCGCATCCAGCGCGCAATCACCACTTTCTGCTGATTGCCTCCGGAAAGCGTCTCGATCGGCGCCGACGGCAGGTTGGGCCGCAGCCGCACGGCCGACCCCAGATTCTCTGACTCCCGATCCTCCGAAGCCGCCGAGCGCAACGAAAGAAGGCTGCGACCGGACGCTACCGGGTTGAGGAACATATTCTCGCGGATGCTCATGCCCTGCGCGATGGACTCGGCGGCGCGATCCCCGGCGACCATCAGCACTCCTTTGGACACGGCATCGAAGGGATCCCGGGGCAGATAGCTTGTGCCGCAAAGCCGGATCTTCCCTCCGGCAACGGGCTCAACTCCGAACAGTGCCTTGCCAATGGCGTCCTGCCCGGCCCCGCGCAAGCCGACGAGCCCGACGACCTCACCGGCCCGGAGTTCAAGATCAATCGGACCGACAGCACCGATCTCGACATGATCGAGACTCAGGACAGTTTCTTTCGACTGAGCCGGCGCGGCGGGTCGAACGAAAACCTGGTCGTGCGGCCGGCCGATGATTGCCTGTACAAGCGCGTCGGCATCAATCCCGGCGGTCGGTGCCGCCGCTGCAACGGTGCCATCCCGGAGCACGATGACACGATCACAGAGTGCGTAGACTTCATCCAGCCGGTGCGAGACGTAGATCATCCCGACGTCGCGGTCACGCAGGCGTCTGAGTACCACGTGCAGCTTCTCGACCTCGGATTGCGGCAGGCTCGCAGTCGGCTCATCGAGTACGATCAATTCGGCCTGGCTCGTCAGCGCTCTCGCAATCGCGACCAATGATTTGTCAGTGCGGCTGAGTGTTTCAATACGGTCGTCGGGATCGATCTTGCCGTCGACCTCGGCCAGCGCCCTGCGCGCCTGCTCGCGGCCGGCGCGCCAGTCGATCAAACCGAGACGGCGGGGGTAGCTTGTGCCGAGCATCAGGTTCTCGGCCACGGTCATCCAGGGAATAAGGCCGAGATCCTGGTGGATGAAGGCTATGCGGTCCGATCTGACCGCAACCTCGACCGCATCTGCCCCGAAGCGGAGAGAACCCGAATCCGCCGGGAAGACGCCCGCCATGATCTTGATCAGCGTGGATTTTCCGGCGCCGTTCTCGCCGAGCAGCGCGACGATCTCACCTCTGGCAACCGAGAAGGAGACATCACGCAGCGCAACTGTTCCGCCGAAGCGCTTGCTGACGCCGGAGACCTCAAGGAGGTTGGCCGCAACACCTTGCAAGTTCTCGCTGCGTTGCACATGGCTGTCGAGCCTCATCCTGTCCCTCCCGCTCAAGGCTTTTTGAGTGCGACCTCTATGCCTCGCTTGACTCAAACCTTGACACTGCGGAGAAAGGCCGTCATTCGAAAATAGGCCAGCCACTTTCTAAAAGCGGACAATCCGTCTCGAGGATGAGATGAACAGACCGAAGCCTGAGGAGAGCTGCCCCTTCACCGGCGGGGCCGATGGTGCCGAGCGTTTTGCTCTTGGACCGTCCGACAAACGCTTCGCAGTCGTGGCGGGTCAGCCAAGCCACTCGGTTGAGCTCAAGCTTCCGTATTTCGATGCGAGTTCGGAGCGCGAGCCAGGCGGGATGCTGGTCGCCGTTCATGATGGCGGTGTGCAGCTGCTTGGCGTTTCCGGACGATGGACGCTGCCTTCAGGCCACATGGTTTTCATCCCGGCGGAACGCTCCTACCGGCTGGCGGCCAATGTGCCAGTGCATCTGACGCTGGTGAAGTTCACCGGTGCGGAGACGGTCTGGCACCATACCGGCTGCTGGGCAACCGCGATGTCAACACTCGCTGTCGAGATGTGCCAGTTTGCTCATCGTTGGGGACCGAACCGGGATCCGACTGACCGTCTTGCCAACCGGTTTTTCGACACAATGGGTCAACTCTTCGCCGTATGGTTCGACAACAAACGCAAGATGTGGACGCCATTCGGAAATGCTCCGGATCTGGAGCGCGCCATCGCATTTGCCCGTGACCACATAGAGACCGCCTCCATTGCCGATACAGCGGTTGCTGCCGGCATGTCGGAGCGGACGTTGCGCCGTCGCTTCCAGGACGAGCTCGGTATCAGCTGGCGCGAGTTCATCAACGAACTCCGGATGACAGAGGCGATGAGACTTCTCGGCCGAGGTGAGTCCAGCGTGACCGAAACCGCCTATGCCGTCGGCTTCAACAGTCTCGGTGCCTTCACGGTGGCATTCTCCAACTATACCGGTTCAACGCCCAGCGCCTATGCGCGAGGCAATGCGAGAGCCAGGGAAGTCAGACCGCTGCTTGCGCCTTCGAAAACTTCAAGTCCAGGCATTGCTCCGATGGGGCGCAACAACCAGCTTTAGCGCACGCGGCTGGAGCGGATCAGGCCGACAGCCAACTGCGACCGACAACATGCCTTGGCCTATTCGACCTTGGAGGCCCTCTTCAGCAGTTCCGCAGCATTGAGGACGTCCTGCTCCGGATCTCATTGACCCGTCGAACAATGGATTCCTGACTACTTTTCGCCAGGTTAAGAAGTGGCGGCAAAACTCTCGTCCAGGCTCGATCTGAATAGTTGTGAGCGAGCACCGACTTTATTCCCGGAATAAGTGGCGCCGCGCCGAGCAGATCCCGGATTGCTACCGCCATTGCAAGCGCATCTTCATCGCCTTGATGGAATACCCGGTTGCAGAGCGACGCATTCACGTTGGCCGTCGCCGAAATGCACCCTGCGAAAACGCCACCGCGCGCGTCGAGCAGCACTGCCTCGCTGGAGGGAAAGACCGCGAGGTCTTCAATTTTCGCCATCGTGCTGGCATAGGCAAGATCGCCAGAGGAGTCCTTCAATCCTGCAAGGCGCGGGCCGAGTTCATCCTTCAAGTGTCTGACCAGTGTTTCGCTCCAGACGATGCCAGTCATCTGCGGGAAATTGTAGAGGTAAAGCGGGATCTCTGGAGAAACAGTCGCGTCTGCCACGGCCGTCACGAAGGCTGCAAGACCGTCGTCCGCAACACTCTTATAGTAGAAGGGCGGCAGCAGGAGCGCGCCGGAAAATCCAAGATCCGCTGCCGCAGCTGTCAACTCTATGGCGTCGCCAAGCGCCGCCGCGCCAGTCCCGACCATCAACCTTTCGCACGGCAAAGCAGAGGCGGCAGCCTGCATCAGGATCTGCCGGGCTGTTGTGGAAAATGATGTAGCCTCGCCGGTGGTGCCAAGTACATTCAGGCCGTCGCAGCCTGTCTCGAGCAACGTCCGGGCATGTTCGAGAAAGCGCGCGATATCGGGCGTGTTCCCTTCCGTCACGGGCGTGGCAATCGCGGCTATGACGCCTTTCACTTCACATCCTCCTGCGACTGCCCAATTGGGAGTGGCTCATTCGCACTATCCAGAAACTCAACGGTGGTGAAGCAGAGCACACTGTCGCCGGTGTTGCGAAGGTCGTGGATGAAGAATTCGCCGGCACCAATCCTGAAATGAGCAGTGTCGCCGACCGCATAGTCGCGCTCAACGGTGCGGCCGTCGTCGTAGACGGAGCGAGCGCGACCCGCGGTCGTAGCGGTCCAGAAATAGTTGAGCTGATGGCAATGCGGCGCGAGATAGTCGCCTGGCTGCAGTCTAATGAGCCAGACGCGAACCCCGTCGCTTTCTGAAACAAGGCTCTGGCCTACTTTGCCGTTGAACCGGCCTGGCGGGTGATCCGTCGCTGTCATCGTTGGTCCTCATTTTGCGTGGGATGCTGCAGCCAGAAGAAGGCGGACTTCAGGAGCATGTTGGTCTGCCCGGTCTGGAAGCCGGCTTCGGCGCTGCGGCGGCGATAAGCGAGCCACTGCTCGTCCTCATAAAGCGCGGCGCGGCGACGCTCACGGTCGGCGGCATCCTGGAATTGCCAAAGATGCACATAGGCGTTGACATCTCCGGTCTCCACCGTCGCGTAGAGGAGCGGAGCGCCGAGGTGACGGCACTGCGCCGCAAAGCCGGTTTCTGCATAGGCAGCAAGCTGGGCGGAAACCGTTCCGGGGCGACAGCGATAAGTTCTCAGGTCGTAGAGCACTTGATTTCTCCTCACGTTGGACGGCGACCACGTCGTGCCAACCAATTGGCCCTTGCCCGCGTTTGATCGGAATGACGAAACTATGGGCTAGCGAACTTGCGCCCGAGTGGCTTGGCGAGGCTGAGGCCTGCTGCTTTCGACATGCCCTCCCCTTGACATCATTTCTTTCCCCGCGAGTGGATACGATTTGTGACCGGCAACATTTCACTGCGAGCAAGGGCGGTCATTCGCTAACAGGTCAGGTATTTTCTAAAAGCGGACAAAGACCGCGAATACTGAGCGATGGGACTCGGATTACGTTTCTCCGCTACGAGATCTGTAGAGATGCCGGCGACCACTCAATCTCGGCCCACGTGAAAAAGGCCGGCGCCGTAGCGCCGGCCCAGTAAGAGGTGGCGTCGTTAACACGATCAAGCCGTCCTCATCTCCAGGGGAGTCGCCGGAGATTCCAAAACACCTGTCGTTCGAAGCTGCCTTGGGGACCGGACATCCATTCCGGCTTTTGCAGCGGCCAGAACTGCGCGAGCGACTTACGCGCTTGCTTTTTCATGCGGCTTCACCGAGGCCCAGAAATCGTTCATGCGCCTCGTGATCCGAAGCGAAGCTGGACGCTTCGTCCTCATGCACGATGCGACCGGAGATCATCACAGCCACGCGCTCAGCGACTGAAACGGCTACCCGGAAATTCTGCTCGACCAGCAAGAGGGTCATGCCTTCACTTCGGTACAGCTGCTGCATAAGCGCGCTCAATTGCTCAACCACCAGCGGAGAAAGACCCTCGGATGGCTCGTCGAGGATAAGCAGGCGCGGGTTGCGCAAAAGGGCCCGGCCGATGGCCAACATCTGCTGCTCGCCGCCCGACAGCTGCGTTCCACGATTTCGACGTCGTTCTGCCAACCGCGGAAACGTTTGGTAGACCCGCTCTATCGTCCAGGCTTTTGCCTTTGATTTTTGCGCCAAACGCAAATGTTCGTGCACAGTGAGCGAAGGAAATGTACGACGTCCCTGCGGCACGATGGCGACGCCCTGCCCCTCCATCTCATGAGGCGGGCGCCCGAGAAGCTCTTGTCCGGCGAGCCTCAGGCGTCCAGTAACGTCCGGCACCAAACCCATGATACTTCGACATAGCGTTGACTTGCCGACCCCATTTCGCCCCACGACAGCGAGACAACCTGAGGCCAGGGTCAGGTCGACGCCGTGCAAGATACAAGTGTTACCGAGGGTGGCAAACAATCCCCTCAACTCGAGAAGAGGTTCAGGCATGCTCCCCTCCGAGGTAAATCGCTCGCACTGCTGGATCGACGCGGACATCCGCCGGACTGCCGTTGGCAACCACGCGGCCGTTCTTCATCACGCTTACGCGATCTGCAACGAGCAGTGCGACATCCATGTCGTGCTCGATCATCACCAGAGTTATGTCGCGAGGCAGGGCCAGCACGAGTTCGATCAGCAGCGGCCGTTCGCCTGGTGACAGGCCAGCCGCCGGCTCGTCGAGCAATAGCAGCCTTGGTCGCTGGGCAAGCGCCATTCCGATCTCGAGCTGCCGCCGCTGACCATGCGAGAGGGTTGCTACGCAACGGTCGACCAGGTTCGCGAGGCCAACTCTGGCAGCATCAACCGCAGCCTGTTGCATAGGCTCGCTCAAATCGTCGACTGGCAATGGTCCCCATTGCCGGCCCCGCGCGCCCAAAGCTGCAAGATAGAGATTGTCCCTCACAGACTGGCTCTCGAATACAGCAGACGACTGATAAGTGCGTGCCAGTCCCACGCGCGCGCGACGGAAAGCCGGGATCGATCCCAGATCCCTCCCGAACAGCGCTACCTTGCCTCGGGTGGGCGACAGGTCGCCCGCAATAACATTGAACAGCGTGGTTTTTCCCGCGCCATTGGTCCCCAGCAGAACCCGGCGTTCACCGGGCTCCACGCTCATGTCGATGGACTCCAGGGCCTGGAGTGCGCCGAAGCTCACACCAAGCCCTTCGATGGACAACGCCGGATCGCTCACAGAACTTTCCCGACCTGGCGGCACGGCGGATTGGTGCGCGACGGCGCCCCCATTGCAATGTATGGTTCACGCGGCATGTTCAAGGTCGCGTTCACCTGTGGCACGACCTTCACCACCTTATTGTAGAGACTGCCATCGGGCCGGCTCGTGACTTCCATGAGGAAATTGTCGGCGATGGCCTGGCGGTTCTGATCAAGGCTGATGGGGCCTGTCGGGGTGTCAAACTTCAGCGTCCGGAGCGCCTCCTTTAGGACGTCCTGGTTTCCGCTGACGTCTCCCCTGGCGGCTTGCAATCCCAGCAACATCGCCTTCATGCTGATGTAGTAGGCGGCGGCCAGACTCGACGGCGCGGGAAGCCCATCAGGGAACCTCGCACGATAGGTCTTTGCAAAGGCTTGCCATTCAGGCGCTTCGGACTCGTCCGCAGAATTGCTGGACGACAAGATGCCTATGATCTTGCTGCGGAACGGCCCCTTGCTGTTGAGCACGTCCGAGTCAACGGTAATTGACCCCCCGATGAGCGGCGCCTTCCCGCCAGTCTGGTAGTATTGGCTCAGAAAATTGACCGCGTCGGCTCCGCCCACAACCACATACACGGCGTCCACGTCCGAGGGGATCCTGGCTATGACCGAGGAGTAGTCCTTCGTTCCCAGAGGCACCCAGTAACGATCAGCGATCTTGCCGCCGCGGCCACAGAATTCGGAGACAAACCCGGCGACCTGGGTGTACGGGTATGCATAATCCTCGGCGACGATTGCGACGTTGCGGTACTTCTTTTCGTCGTAGACGTATTTTCCAAGTCCAGCGGTCATCTGTGCGCCGTCGACACGGAAGCTGAACAAATTGGGCGCGGGATCGCGCATCGTCGTGTCCTGTGAGGCCGCAGCACCGTTGACGAACGTCTTCGATGGGACGGTCTTGGCATATTCCTTGACGGCAAGGCCCTCGCCGCCCGACAATGGACCAACGATCACGTCCACCTTGTCCTGCTCGATCAGCTTGCGCGCTTTTTGGACAGCGAGATCAGGAGTGGCGTTCGTCCCCTCCTTGAAAACAACGATCTTCTTGCCGGCGATCGTGCCATCGAACTCAGCCAGGGCGATCTCAAGGCCACGATTGGCCTCCTGCCCAAGACTTGCGAGTGCTCCTTCTGTTACGAACATGGTCCCGATGCGAATGGTATCGCCGCTTTGCGCTACTGCATCGTGCGCCATCAAAGTCATGCCCGCGGCAAGCATTGCCCAAGTCATGGGTCGATTGCCGAAATGTGATGCGCAGATCGTCATAAATGTTTCCTCCTGTCTTATGCTACGACTTCGACTGCTTTCAACCGGGTCTTCGACCTCTTGATTTTATTCATTGACGGCAGAGCGCGCGGAGCCGGATGCCGGTTGCGCAACGAACCGCTCAAACAGCGATGATTGACGAACGCGGCTCCGCACATATTTGGCCGCGCCCGCGATGCCATCCGGCGACGCCAGCACGACGGCCACGAATGCAGAGCCAACGAGCGTATTGACGCGCTCGGCACCCACGAGACCGCTAGCGAACGTGTTTATGAGGACGTACGCGAATGCGCCTGTAAACGCGCCAATCGGGGATCGCAGACCGCCGATAATTGCCATGATCAACACGCTGTTGATCATTCCGAGGCCGACAGTGCTGGCCGATATCCGCTGGTTAAACCACGTGTAAAATATTCCGCCACATCCCGCCAAAAGACCGGAGCCGGCGAAGGCGGCGATACGGTGTGCCGCGACATCGAAACCAAGAGCGGCAGCCTTGCGCGGATGATCCCGCAGGGCTTTCAGGACAAGGCCAAAAGGTGAGCGACCTGTCATCATGACCGCGAAGAGAGCTGCCGCGGAGCAAATCAGCGACATATAGAAAAATATCTTTGGGCTGCGCAGCGACACTCCCGCGACGTTTGGCACGACGATACCCCGGATACCGTCGAAAGCGTTGAACAGCTCAACGTTCTGTTGCGCGAAGAAGAAGAAGCCCATGGCGAGAGCCAGGGTCAGCATGAGCATGTATACGCCATGCAGCCGGACTGAAATCCATCCAACGAATGCTCCGGCAAGGGCGGAGACGCCAAGGGCGAGACCAATACTTGCAACAGGATGCAGTGGAACTCCCTTGCCGACCGCATTCACGCTCGTGAGCGCAACCATGTATCCGGCGCAGCCCGCGAGCGTCGTTTGCGCCATCGACACAAAGCCGCCATAGCCGGAGAGAAAATTCAGGCTTAAGGCAACAAGTCCGAGCGCAAACGACTGCCCGAAGATCTGAACGAGCCAGAAGTCGTCTGCTACGACGGGTACCAGCGCTAACGCAAGGACCGCTACGGCAAGCGCGGTTTTCTCCTGCCTCGTCATGCCGTTCCCCTCACCAGGCCTTGCGGACGAAGCGCCAGCACGCCAACCATGACGAGATACACCGCAACGATTGAGTAATTCGGGAAGTAGAGCAATCCGACCTGCTCCAGCAGCCCAACCAGCAAGGCTCCCACCGCTGCGCCGGCAATGCTGCCCATCCCGCCGACGATCGTGACAACGAGTGACGCGAGCAGGTAACGGGAGTCCTCGCCGGGTGAGATTGACAACGCTGTACCACCGATGACACCGGCAAGCCCTGCCAGCGCCGAACCACACGTGGCTACGATAACAAACAACCGGGACGGGTTAACGCCTATGGCAGACAGCATTTCCCGATCGTCGACCCCTGCACGGATCGCAAGGCCAACTCTCGTGCAGGTTAAGCCTGCCCATATAACGACGCCGATGAAGAGCGAAAGAGCAATCAACAGCAGTCGAAAGGCCGGATAGCCGCCAAACACGCCCAGTGAAACCGTCGCCTGCATCCAGTCAGGTGGTGTAAACTGGTAGGTCAATCCGCCAAACACGGCGAGCAGTACGTCTGCCGCTACGATCGACAATCCGATCGTCACCAGTGCCTGGCGCATATCCTGGCCGCGCAGCCGGTCCAGAACACCCCATTGAAGAACGGCACCGCTCAGGCCAGCGATTGCGCTTCCCGCGATCATTGCGAGATACCAGTTCCGGGTCAGATCGCCGACCTGATAGCCCACGTAGCCGCCAATCAGGAAAAGGGAGCCGTAGGCAAGGTTGATGGTTCGCATCAATCCGAATGTCACCGTGAAGCCGCTCGCTACGATGAAATAGAGCGCCGCCACCGAAATGCCGTTCAACAGTGACAACACAGCCAGCTTCAACATTCCACCGGTCCTCGCATTCTGTTACGCGTTGCGCATGCACTGCTACGGAATGAGCAGCGTCGATCCCGTATTCCTGCCGCGTTCAAGGTCGTTGTGCGCAAGCGCCACCTCATCAAGCGGGTAACGCTGATTGATATTGATCTCGAGGATGCCTCGGGCAAGCAAATCGAAAACCGCCGCAGCGCTCGCCCGCAAATCTGTCACTGACGCGATGTAAGTCGCCAGCGTCGGGCGCGTGAAATAGAGAGAGCCCAGCTTTTGCAATAATGGTGCTGATACCGGAGGGGGCGGTCCGGTTATTGTGCCAAACGACACAAAGACGCCGCGAGGAGCGAGGCAATGCAGTGACTGTTCGAAGCTGTCTTTTCCAACACAGTCGTATACGACCGGAACGCCTTCGCCTTTCGTCAAGGCCCTGACACGTCCCACAATGTCTTCTTTGGATCGATCAATGCATTCACCGTAACCGTTACGCAAGGCCAATGCGCACTTCTCGGGCCCGTTCGCGATTCCAATCATTCTTGCGCCGATATGCCTGCCCCACTGACCGGCCAGCAATCCGACGCCACCGGCCGCGGCGTGAAACAGGACTGGCATGCCGCGCTCGACCGGATAGCAACGATTGAGCAGGTACTCGACTGTCATGCCTTTCATGAGCACGCCGGCCGCTTCTTCGTCAGTGACGCCAGCAGGCGTCACGATGACCCTGTCCGCGGGAAACAGCCGGTAAGCCGCATCGCTGCCTGGAGCACCGCCTGCATAGCAAACACGATCTCCTGGGCGTATTTCGGTTACGTTCGAGCCAACCTGTTCGACGACGCCGGCAGCCTCGGTACCCAGCCCTGATGGCAGAGGGAGCGAGTACCACCCGGAACGATGATAGATGTCCTGGAAGTTCAGGCCGATTGCAGTCTGCCGGATCAGGATCTCGTCGGGGCCTGGTGATCCCGTTTCCACAAGCTCAACACGCAGCACATCTGCCGCACCCTGAGCATGAATCCTGACCGCCTTGACCTTCATTCCGACCTTTCCTCCCGTGCGGTTCTCTGCTGCACCTCGGCATCTAGCCTTTTTCCACCCCGAAGGATTATCCTGACCCCGGTGGAGACACTCTCCACCGGCGGGAAACAAATGGACGCAGCCATGCTTGACGACATCACCGAGTTGCGCACCTTCGTCAGAATTATCGCAACAGGCAGCCTGTCCGCTGCAGGGCGTGAGATGGGGCTGGCTCTCAGCGTGGTCAGCAAGCGCCTTGCGGCGCTGGAGCGTCGTACCGGGGCCCGCCTGATAGAGCGCAGCACCCGACGCCTTGCCCCCACGGAAGAAGGACAGGACCTTTACGAACGCGCCCAGCGCATTCTTGCGGAGATCGACGCTGCCGAGGCGTCACTCGGCCACGACAGCGATGAGCCCCGTGGCGTACTGCGCGTCAGTGCATCGATGGGGCTCGGCAAAACCCATGTCAGTCCTGTCTGTCGCGAACTGGTGCGTTTGCATCCGCGACTCTCGATTGATCTCGTGCTGACAGACCGGCTGGTGGAGCTGATTGAAGAGGAAATCGACATAGCTGTACGGATCGGCACTCCAGCCGACTCAGGGCTGATGATGCGCAAGCTGGCCGATAATTTTCGCGTCATCGTCGGAGCCCCCGATTATCTCGAGAGTCACGGGCTCCCCAAAACGCCGGAAGAACTGGAAGATCACGAATGTCTGCACTACCGCGGGGTCGGAAGCCGCTGGCGTCTGGTCGGGCCCGGCGGGAAATCCGTCGACGTGCGGGGTGCGTCCCGTCTGCAGAGCGACAACGGCGAGGTTGCACACGATTGGGCATTGGCCGGTTGCGGCCTTATCCTGAAATCCTGGGTGGACGTCGAGCCCGACCTGCGCGCGGGGCGCTTGACCCGCGTACTGCCCGAATGGCGCAGCGACCCGGCACCGGTGTGCGCACTCTTCCCGTCGAACCGCCACCTGCCGATCCGGGCGCGCGCATTTCTCGACGCGATGGCCGACCGATTGAGTGGATTTTCAGGCGGCATCGCCGGGGCAATGTGAGACCTTCAGGGCACGCAGGCACATCATCAGGAGCAGCCTGGCGGACCAATACTTTCCCGTTGGTGGAGGGACCCTCCATTCGAACGGAGATAATCTTCCTGGTGCAGAAGGGCTAGATCGAAAACAGCAGAGGTGACAAAGCGACAGGAATGCTCAATGTCAGATCAATTGAAGAATGCGCGTGTGCTGGTTTTCGGTGGCAGCTCGGGTATCGGCCTGGCGACAGCTGTCCAGGCCGTCGAAGCCGGCGCCGACGTAACGATCGCATCACGCTCGCAGACCAAACTTGATGCTGCCCTGGCAAAGCTTGGCAAATCGACACGAGCCGTCGTGATTGACACCGGCGACCAGGCAGCAGTGCAACGCTTCTTCACTGAGGAAGCTCCCTGGGATCACGTCATCGTCTCGGCAGCCCAGACGCCGTCTGGACCCGTGCGTGCACTCGACCTTGTCGACGCCAAGACCGCTATGGAAAGCAAGTTCTGGGGCGCCTATCGTGTTGCCCGCGCCGCGAGGATCAACGATGGCGGTTCACTAACCTTCGTCTCGGGCTTCCTGAGTGTCCGGCCGTCGGCGACGTCAGTCCTTCAAGGCGCGATCAACGCAGCGCTGGATTCGCTCGCCCGGGGCTTGGCCCTTGAGCTGGCGCCGGTGCGGGTCAACACCGTATCTCCAGGCCTTGTCGAAACGCCACTATGGTCCGGAATGGCGGCGGAAAAGCGCGAAGCGATGTTCACCAACGCGGCACAGCGCCTGCCCGTACGCCGCGTCGGTCAGCCGCAGGATATCGCGAACGCAGTCATGTTCCTGGCTACGACACCCTTCTCGACAGGTTCAACTGTACGCGTCGACGGGGGCGGAGCCATCGCCTGAGGTTGCCATGCTTGATCACGCCACGATACGCACGAACGATCTGGACGGAACACGCACCTTCCTCGAGGCCGTGCTAGGCCTGAAGGCTGGCTACCGGCCCGACTTCCCCTTCCCGGGCTATTGGCTTTATGCCGATAGCTCGCCCGAGGTGCATCTCATTCCGGGCAATGGGGGTTCGGTAAATCGCACGGGCGAAACAATCGACCACATTGCCTTCCGACTCAGCGACCATGATGGCATGCGTCGCAAGCTGGATAAGCTCGCAATTCCCTATTCGCGGATGGAATTGCCTGAGCTTGGGGAACATCGTCTCTTTATACGCACCCCCACAGGAATTCTCCTGGAACTGGTTTTCCGCGAAAGTGACACCCCTCACAGCCAGTCTACGCTCTAAGAGCTGGCTCGGTCCCCGCGCATCGCGGACCGTCGACGCCTGTTGACCTGGACGATATCAAAAATGCATCTGGCTGAATCAGAAACGAGTTCATCAAGCCCTGAATCGCGCTTGCTGGCCGCAGGGCTCTCACTGCCAAAGGCAGCGGCCGCCGTTGCCAACTACGAGCCATGCGTGATTACAGGCAACATGCTTTACACGTCGGGACAACTGCCATGGATCGATGGGCAGTTAAAATTCAAGGGCAAGATTGGCAAGGATCTCACCCCCGAGCAAGGCTATGAAGCCTGCAAACTTTCAACGCTCAATGCTATTGCCCAGCTCAAGAGCGCGCTAGGTGAACTCTCGCGGGTCATACGTATCGTCCGGCTCGAAGGCGTACTGAACGTTGCGCCAGGCTTTACAGAACATGCCAAAGCTCTCAACGGAGCATCCGATTTGATCAATCAGATCTTCGGAGCGGCCGGTGCCCACACCCGGATGATCTATTCAAACCCGGAGATGCCGCTCGATTGTGCGAGTCTCGTTGTTTTGTGGACTGAGTTCAATCATGCGGAAGGCGGACAATACCTGCCCTCTTGAAATGACTCATCTCTGGACCATGCCCCGAAAATGAGAATCCGGTGACGCACGCCGGTTTCTGATGAGAAGCACACGCGGACCGAATACCGGCATGAGCGTTTATATTGCCAACCAGCTGAAGGAGTAATCGCGATGCTGGACCACCTGAAGACCGCTGTCTGATTGCTGAAGTCACGCGCTGCGAAACCAGGTCACCGCAAGCATACGTCCTGATGCACCGCATCTTTCAAAGGTTTATTGACCTTTTGTCGGCCGCAGAAGATCCAGTCGGGTTTTCTGATGCGATGGCAGTGACGGCCGCAGATCTCGATCTGTCTTGCTTCGCGTATTTAAGCCTGCCTCGCCGCCCGCAGGACAAACCGCGGTTGATAGCAACGTATCCGGAAAAGTGGACCTCTCACTACCTTGGAAGCCGATATGAGCGTATCGACCCTGTGATCGCGCAAGTGCTCGAAAGCCCGGAGCCATTTCAGTGGGGCGTTGGTCTGCCGTCTTCGTTCAATTCTCCGGCACAGCAGCGGCTCCTGGACGAAGCCGCACAGTTCGGCATCCGAACCGGTTTCACAGTTCCCATTCATGATGGACGCGGCCCGATCGCGGCGCTGACTTTCGCTACCAGCCAGCGAGAGGCGCCATTCGAAGTCTGTGTCAACTCGCATGCGCGAGTGCTTCAGCTAATGGCAATGTATTTTCATGCTCACGTCAGACGCAAGCTCTCGGATGAGCCGAGGATCGGTGAGACACTTCTCTCTCCGCGGGAATACGAATGCCTTGAATGGGCGTCGCGAGGCAAGAGCGCCTGGGAAATCGGGTGCATCCTTGGCATCTCGCGCAATACGGTCGCATACTATCTGGAGAACGCAAAGGAGAAGCTGGGAGTTCGCACAGTTGTGCAAGCGGTCTGCTTGCTGGTGGCTGCGAACAGAAAGCCGCGGATTTAGGACCTCCGGCCCCCTGCAACTGCAGGTGATGAACTTATCCGAAAACCCCGCTTCAAGAGAGCTGATCAGCGCTCTTGGAGGGACGAGGATTATGATTCAACTGATCACACCACCTGCGTATGGGGAGTTTTCCAGCACTCTCGTTGAAATGCACCGGCTGCGAAATCGTGTTTTCAAGCTGCGTTTGGCGTGGGACGTTCAAACCAGTGGAGACATGGAAGTCGATGATTATGACGCGTTGGGTCCGGTCTACCTGGTGCAGATGTCTCACAGCGGCCAGGTGCAGGGCTCCGTACGTCTTCTCCCTACCCTTGGTCCGACCATGCTCCGCGACACCTTTCCCGCTCTCCTCGAGGGTCAATCCGCGCCGTCAGCCTGTCAGATCTGGGAAAGCAGTCGATTTGCAATCGATGTTGCTGTCGATGCCCCGAAAGGCGATCACGGCATCACCCGCGCGGCTTACGAGCTGTTTGCGGGAATGGTCGAGTTCGGGCTTTCACGGCAGCTTACAGACATCGTTACCGTCACGGATGTCCGAATGGAGCGAATCCTTCGACGGGCCGGCTGGTCCCTGCGACGTATTGGCAAACCTTCCACAATTGGCAACACCCTGGCCGTGGCGGGTTACCTCAAGATTTCCCGCGATGCTCTGCTTGGCCTTCGCAAGGCTGGCGATCTTCCGGCACCGGTCCTTTGGACGCCGGTAATCTGTGCAGCCGCCTAGATCCCTGACAACAAGCGAAATCTGCGTCCTCGCCGGCAGCGAGGGCGCCGGGTCCTGCGGATTGCCCGCCGAGTATGAACATGACGGACAATGAGACGAAAAGCGGTCAACGGATCGCAGCGAGAGCTGTCGACCTGCAACAGCTTCGATTGGCGGTTGTCGCTTGCGACTATGGAAGCTTTCGGCGGGCTGCGGAAGCACTCTCGATCAAGCACACAGTTGTCAGTCGTTCCATCGGCCAGCTCGAGTATCTGGTAGGGACTTCCCTGTTTGAGCGCTCAAGTGGCGGGATCAGGCCGACGCTTGCCGGGCGGGCGGTTCTGCGAATTGCGAGGCTTATTCTCGAGCAAGTCGACATGCTCGTTGAGACAGGGAGATCTGGTGGCCGCGGCGACACCGGCCATCTTGTCATTGGCTTCTGCACGTCCATGTCAGCCGGCAATTTGCGGGCGACGGTGGGCGAGCTCAGGAAGCGGCTCCCGCAACTCGAATTGGCAACGATGGAACGTTCTCGCTCCCGTCTGATGACTGCGCTCCGCAACGGTACCGTTGATGTGGTCGTTAGCCCTGGACGCCTGTCTTCAAGAGAAACCAGATCGCTCCTGCTGTGGAGCGAACGCATCCTGATCTCGCTGCCCCGGGAACACTACCTGGCAGGACGCGAGACCATCTACTGGACCGATTTACGTAACCAGACAATTCTTTTGAGCGATTATGATCCTGGACGAGAACTCGAGGATCTTCTGATCTCGAAGCTCGTACTGCCTGACGACCGTCCCAAAGTAGAACGGCATGATGTCAGCCGTAGTATCATCAAGAGTCTGGCAAGCATGGGCATGGGGCTGGGTCTGGTGATGGAATCAGACATTGGTGCAAGCTGCGCAGGCCTGGTTTACCGCGAGTTGCACGACGGAACGGGACCAAGCCGGGTCGACTTTCATGCGCACTGGCGCGATGACAATGAAAATCCCGCTCTGAGGCGTTTCCTCAGTCTGTTAGCGGAGCGCTATCCTTCGCCTCCGCCGGTTCTTGGAGAATGATTCGTTCGTCTCGCCTTTGCAAATCCGCGGTCCGTGGCCATAAAGCGTGCCAGCATGGGCGCGATCAGCTTTGCTGGATCGATACGCTGCCCGTTTTCGCGTGCCAGGGCCTCTGCATAGGCAACGAGATCCCTATGCACTGATGCTGGCAACTCGGTGGTGACCTTGACCGGCTTGTCGTCGGGCAGCACTCCTATTCTAAGCTTGGGCATTCCTTATCCTCCGTACGGCGCAAGTATGAGGTCGCGATTGACCAGAACGCGAACCGGAAAACCAGGTCGCACGGTCAGCGTCGGCTGGATGTTGAGACTGCGCCGGACGACCTGTTGTCCGGTCTGGTTCAGCGAGTCCGCCGCCCCATGCCGAAGCGCCTGGAGAATGGCACTGTCGTTGCTGTTGGTGTCCGAACCGGCGCCCAATTCTGTCCCGACCGCCAGAAACGTCGATAGAGCCGCGGCCTTGAACAGCTCACCCCAGTGGTTGTCGACCCGGTCTTCAAGGCCCGAGTAGCCTGCCGTATCAGCGCCGGGCTGCCGCTCGAGCACAATGGAACGTCCATTCGGCATGATCAGCCGAGTCCAGACCAGCAGGATTCGGGACTGTCCGAATGTGACCTGGCTGTCGTAGATCCCGATCAGACGGGCTCCCTGAGGAACAAGTAGAAAGCGGCCGGTCGGGGTGTCAAAGACATTCTCGGTTACTTGCGCTGTGATCTGGCCTGGCAGGTCCGACTGTATTCCGGTGATCAGGGCTCCCGGAATGACCGTCCCGGCCTGCACGATGTAGGGTGAAGCCGGCCTCGTGACACGATCAGGGCTGACCGTACGACGGTCCACAGTTGCGTTCACGAAGGCAAGCTTCCGGTCCTGACCGTTCTGCACAAGTCCGTCATCGCCGATGCTCGCCGCGTTCGGTGACGTGACGCGCTCGCTTCCAGGAGCCGCTGCGGCGGACGGATGCACTCCTGCTCCATTCGTCGTAGCGAACAAATGGCTGATGCGGGCCGCCTCGGTTTCCTGGTCCCGGCGCTGCTGTTCCGGATCAGCGCCGATCGCAGGCAACTGCCCTTGAGCCGCAAGGATCGGTCGACCGAGGTCGCCTGGGAGCGGCGGGCCAAGCTGCGGGACTACCTGGCGCGGAACGCCAGTGTAGTCCTTCGGCAGTGCGGCAAGGCCGTCGGCAACATTGTGATGATCGGTGCTGTAAAGCTCATCGGCAGCCTGGTTTCGGGGACGGCCGGACTGGAGCGACCACAACACGGCTCCGCTGATGACCAGCAACACTGCAGCGCTCCCTCCGGCGAGGACCTTTCGCGACAACCGCGTCACGCGCGGATGCTCTGCTCTCAGGCGGAAACTCCCGGACCCGTCCTCCTGTGTCGCCGGCGGGACAGATTGCTCGCTGTCATCTCCATTCCTGACGTTCATGACGACGGCCTCCCGTCTGTCCTGACAATCCTGACCTTCTGCTGGTGCTCACCGCCGAGCCGCAGTTCAGCGGCGCCAAACAGCCGATCGACAATCAGGACATTGCCGTAAGCGCGATAGTTGACGAGCTCGGTCTTGCCATCCGGTCCGATGACAAAGAGCGGTGGCATCTCGCCTTGCACGATGCCTCGCGGGAATTCAATGTAGACCTTGCGGCCATCGTCATATGCGGCGAGCGGCCGCCAGGGAGGACTGTCCCCTTCGATGGCATAGCGGGAGATGCGCTGCGCCGGATCCGGAAGAACGGGTTTCAGTGCAGCTGAACGGGATCGATCATGTGCTGCTTCCGGATAATACCAGGCAACAGATGGCATGTACGGCCGCTCGCGAGAGCGCAGCTCCATCAGATAGGTGCGCCGGTCTGTATTGACGACAAGGTTGGTCTCGATCGATGCGCGGGTCGGCTTGACCAGGATATGGACGCGTCGCGTGTCGCCACTCCCGCTTTCGGTATCGCCCACGACCCAGCGCACGGTATCTCCGGCCGCGATGGGTCCTGATCCCGTTAATTGCTCGCCCTCCTCGAGCGCGATATCCGTGATCTGTCCCGGTGCGGCGTAAATCTGATAGAGCGCCCCGGGACTGTAGGCGTAGATCTGGGCCGCGTTGAAATACCCCCGCTTGCGCGGTTCGACGCGCGCTGCACTGTTTGCCGTCTCAACCCGGCTCACCGGTTCTGCGTCTTCCTTCGCTGCCGACTTGCCGCCGAGAGCCGGCTTCCAGAGGGGTGGAATGTGAAGCGGTCGCGATCTGTCGTCGGGAGCTACTGGTGGCGCCGGCAGCGGAGGAACGTCAGCGTCATAGCTGATCTCCGGCGGAATGTAGGCCGCGCAGCCACCAAGCGCGGATGAACAAAGCAGAAGAGCAGAGAGAAACGCTCGCTTCGAGGTCATATACGAACGGACATCGGATATCGTCTTGGTCACTGGCTCAACTCCTTCGACCAGCTGATGGCGCGGACGTAGACGCCAAGGGGATTCTTGCGCAGGTGTTCGGCATCCCGCGGCGTTTCGATCACGATGGTGAGGATGGCCGTCCAGCGCTCGGTCGAACTCAACGAGCCGTTCTCGTAGGTTCGCTGGGTCCATGCGACCCGGAAGCTCTCCGGAGACGCGCGTATCACGCTCGAGACGTCGACGGAGATCTGCGCCTTGCCCAGCCTCGCAAAGGGGTCATTGTTGTGTGCATAGTCGTTGAGCGCGGCGGCGCCACGATCGGTCGTAAAATCGTAGGCCCGGAGCCAGTTCTGGCGCAGAACAATGCCATCGGCTGGCAGGCCTCTAACATCCTCGATGAAGCGCGCCAGATGCCATGCGATCTGGGCGTCTGTAGGCTGATAATCGATGTTGGCCGGCGCAACCCTCTGGGCCTGGCCGAGATGGTCGACCTCGACCACCCAGGGTGTGATCGAGCCCTGGCTCGATTGCCAGACAAGGCCACCTGCGAGACCGGCTGACAGTATCAGGCAGCCAAAGGCCATCAGGCGCCAGTTTCTGGCCTGCACGCGTGCTGATCCAATGCGTTCGTCCCAGACCTGCGCCGCCTTCTGATACGGCGTAACCGGCTCGGGCATGCGCCCGTAATGAACGGATGGTCGCTTGAACATCATAATTGCCCCCGGATCAGGTGATCGGTTTGCTTCGTGTGCTATTCGGATTTGAGGTACGGTTGGGCGTCTGCGATAAGGTGCACCGGTGCGTGTCAGCGCTCTCCTTCAGACAAGTCGACGGAGGAGCCGCCGCCACCATGATCGCCCGAGCGAACGACCTGGCTAGCGACCGAGGCACCATGCCGAATAGTCTCGGCGCGCTTCATGCGTCGCGCCCAACCGGGCTGCCCTTCGGCCGAAGTGTTCGCGGTCTGCGCACCAGCTTCCCCACCTCCGCCGAGCGCAGCCGCTGCACGACGCAACGGGCTCATAGCGGCGGAGGCACCAGCCTCAGCAACGCCGGCCACGCCTCCGCTTCGATAGGCGGCGGACGCACCGCTCAAGAGAGCACCCCCACCGCGCGCGGCGCCCGCAACCGCACCGCCGGCGAGACCGGCGCCGACGGCGGCGAGGCCTGCGCCAGCCGCCACGATGCCGCCGGCAGCAAGTCCTGTTCCGATCGCGGCGCCGGCGCCGAGCTGCGGTCCGCCGGACACAAGGCCGTTTGCGATCCCGGGCCCAAAAATACCGAGTCCCAGCAAGGAGAGCGCAGCAAGAACCAGCGTCATCGCGTCTTCTATGGTTGGCTGATTGCCACCAAAGCCGGCGGTGAACTGCGAGAACAGGGTCGAGCCGATGCCGACGATGACGGCCAGGACTAGGACCTTGATCCCGGAGGATACGACGTTGCCGAGGACCCGTTCCGCCGCGAATGCGGTCTTCCCGAACAACCCGAAAGGAATGAGCACAAAGCCCGCCAGCGTCGTCAGCTTGAACTCGATCAGGGTGACAAAGAGCTGGATCGCCAGAATGAAAAAGGCGAGCAGCACCACGACCCACGCGAACAGGAGAACGACGATCTGGACGAAATTCTCGAAGAAACTGATGTAGCCCATCAGGTTGGAAATCGAGTCGAGCAGCGGTCGCCCTGCGTCGAGACCGACCTGGGCGATCTTCCCGGGTCGCAGGAAGTCTGATGCGGAGAGGCTTGCGCCCGATGCTTTGAGCCCAAGACCGGCAAAGCTCTCGAAGACGATGCGCGCCAGGCTATTCCAGTTGCCAATGAGCCAGGCAAAAACACCGACGAAGAGCGTCTTCCTGACGAGCCGCGCGATGATGTCCTCGTCCGTTCCCCAGCTCCAGAACAATGCGGCGAGCGTGATGTCAATCGCTGCAAGCGTCGTTGCGAGATATCCGATATCGCTCCCCAGCAACCCGAAGCCGTTGTCAATGTAGCGCGTGAACGTTTCCAGGAACTGGTCGATGATCCCCGTACCCGTCATCGCTCGCTCGCTTCAGGTGTCGCCAGGTTCGGAGATCCCTGCGGGACCCGGCTCTGATCCTTCGGGACAGGACTCGAGCCCGCTGAATCATCGTGACCGGGAGCCGCGGTGTCGTGTTTCCTTCCAAGGAAGCGGCGCCGGTTTTCCGCCCAAACCTGCTGGCAATGACGATAACCGGCCGTTTCCGCAGCAGTAACGCCGCGGCAGCTTGCAAGGTCAGAGCTGGTTGCATCTGTCGTCTGCTCCGCCTTCGGCAGTGGCGGAGACTCGTTTCCGCCGCGAAGCTGAATGGTGCAGGCTGTAACGACCAGCACGCCGATTGTCGCAAGCAGCGACAGCGCCTTGAAAGCCTTCGCGTCGGTCATCAGTGAAACATCCGCACGTCCGAGGATTGATAGCCCTGCCCTGGCGTCAGAAACCGTCGAAGCTGTTCGCGGCTCTGGTCCTGGGCCGAGGCGCGCTGGGCAGCTTCAAGGCTCTGCGCCCTGCCCTGTGCGGTTATGACGGCGGTGAGGTCGGCCAGCTGCTGCGCGTTCAGCGCGAGAATCTGATTGCCGGCCTGTGTCGCCTGCAAGGCGCCACTGGCGCCCTGGCTTGACGTTACGAGTGCGGACGTCTGGATGCGACTGGTGTCGAGGTTACCGACGATGCCCGCCTGGACACGAAGCGCGTCCTGCGTTGCGGCATATGAATTCTGCCACCTCGACTGAGCGTTCGAGATCAGCAACTGATCCGACTGGCTGCTGGTAGCCGGCGCGTAGCTCGTCGAAAACGCGTGATCGATCTGCTGGACGTCGTAGGCAATGCGCTGGGCCTGTGCCAGTAATTGCTGCGTCCGCTGGCTCGATGTCTGCAATTGCTGCAATGACGAATACGGCAGGTTTGCCAGATTCCTCGCCTGGTTGATCAGCATCTGTGCCTCGTTCTGCAACGAGGTGATCTGGTTGTTGATCTGCTGCAGCTCCCGCGCGGCGGTCAGAACGTTCTGGACGTAGTTGCTAGGATCAAACACGATCAGCGCCCGTGCGGGCACCGCGACGCCAAACCCCAGCGCGAGGATGCCAGCAGCTGCCAACAAGCGAAGGCGCCTCATTGCGATTTCTCCAGATTGACGAGATTGGGGATCAGGTCGAGGGCCCAGCCGACACCACGGTGCTGGAGCCAGGCCAGCATGAAGCCCTCCGGTCCATGTTCGGCAAGGAACTGCGCGATGGCGGCCTGGTCCGTCCTGGAGGAGGCTGCGGTGAAGGCGAGCGCAACCTCACCAAGCCCAAGTTCGAACATCCGGTTGCCGCGACGGGACTGGCAATAATAGTCGCGCTTTGGCGTTGCCCTGCTCAAGAGCTCTATCTGGCGATCATTGAGGCCGAAGCGGCGGTAGATGGCAGTGATCTGCGGCTCGATGGCCCGTTCGTTCGGAAGCAACAGACGGGTCGGGCAGCTTTCGATGATCGCCGGCGCGATCGCCGAGCCATCGATGTCCGAAAGCGACTGGGTAGCAAAGATGACCGACGCATTCTTCTTCCGAAGCGTCTTCAGCCACTCCCGGAGCTGGCCCGCGAAATCTTCATCATCAAGGGCAAGCCAGCCTTCATCTACAATAAGGAGCGTCGGCCGGCCGTCGAGGCGGTCACCAATGCGATGGAAGAGATAAGCCAGAACGGCCGGGGCGGCACTCGTTCCGATCAAGCCCTCGGTCTCGAATGCCTGGACCGAGGCCTCGCCCAGGCGCTCGAATTCGGCATCGAGCAAGCGCCCGGACGGACCGCCGAGGCAATATGGTTGCAAGGCACGTTTCAGGGAGTTCAATTGCAGGAGCACTGACAGGCCCGTCAGGGTGCGCTCCTCCCTCGGCGCCGAGGCGAGTGACGTCAGCGCCGACCACAGATGATCCTTGACCTCCGGGGTGATCGCGATCTTTTCCCGTGCGAGGATCGCGCCGATCCATTCGGTGGCCCATCCGCGCTCAGAGGGATCATCAATCCAGGCCAGTGGTTGCAACGCAACGGGATTTTCGTCCCCGTCAGACAATGCACCGCCAAGATCATGCCAATCGCCACCCATGGCGAGTGCGGCCGCCCGGATCGAACCGCCAAAATCGAAAGCAAAGACCTGTGAGTTCGGGTAGCGCCGGAATTGCAGCGCCATCAGCGCGAGCAGGACTGACTTGCCAGCACCGGTCGGTCCAACCACGAGGGTGTGGCCGACGTCGCCGACGTGGAGGGAGAACCGGAACGGGGTCGATCCCTCGGTCTTGCCGAACAGAAGCGGCGGACCCTTGAGGTGCAGATCCCTCGCCTCGCCCGCCCATACTGCCGACATCGGGATCATGTGGACGAGATTGAGGGTCGAAACCGGCGGCTGCCGCACGTTGGCGTAGACGTGCCCGGGTAGACTGCCGAGCCAGGCTTCGACGGCGTTCACCGTCTCGATCATGCAGGTGAAATCGCGCCCCTGAATGACCTTCTCGACCAGCCGCAGCTTCTCGTCGGCTGCATTTGGCTCGCGGTCCCACACCGTGATGGTTGCCGTGACAAACGCCTGTCCGACCTGATCCGATCCCAGCTCCTGCAATGCAGCGTCAGCATCAAGCGCCTTGTTGTGGGCGTCGGTATCGAGCAGCGTCGACGCCTCGCTGGTCATGACCTCCTTGAGGATGGCGCCGATCGATTTTCTCTTGGCGAACCACTGCCGGCGAATCCTGGTCAGCAGCCTCGTGGCATCGGTCTTGTCGAGCATGATCGCCCGGGTCGACCACCGATACGGAAACGCCAGGCGATTAAGGTCATCAAGAATTCCGGGAGTCGTCGCGCCCGGGAAGCCAACGATCGTCAGAACCCGCAGGTTGGCTGAGCCCAGCATCGGCTCCAGTCCGCCGGCCAGCGGCTGGTCGGCCAACAGCGCATCGATGTACATCGGAATTTCCGGCACTCGAACGCGATGGCGCCTGGTCGAGATCGTGGAATGCAGGTAGGTCAGCGTGTCCTGATCATTGAGCCATGCACATTCGGGCATGAACCCTTCGACCAGCTGCAGCACGCGGCTCGTTTGATCGACAAATCCGCGGAGAACCTCGCGGGCGTCCGCTCCCGCGGTGCGATCCCGCCCCTCGTAAAGCAGTTGCTCTGCCCTAGCGGCCCCTTCCTCTGGAGGCAGATAGAGGAAGGTCAGGAAATAGCTGGACTCGTAATGGGCACCCGCCTCCTCGAACTGCGCCCGGCGCTCGGCGTCAACCAGCGCAGATGCGACATCCGGAAAGATGTTCGGCGGGTAACTCCCCGCAAAATGGCGCTGCGCCTCGACGAATACTGCCCAGCCCGATCCGAGGCGGCGAAGTGCATTGTTCAGACGCCCGGCTACGGCGACAAGTTCTGCCTGCACTGCGCTATCGAGGTCTGGTCCCCGGAACCTTGCTGTCCGCTGGAACGAGCCGTCCTTGTTCAGGATGATTCCTTCGTCGACAAGGGCTGCCCAGGGCAGGAAGTCAGCAAGGCGCGCGCTGGAATGACGATATTCAGCAAGGTTCAACATGGCCGAGAACTCAGAGGTTAAGATGACCGGGAATGCGCAGATGTCGGCGCACCACATCGACGAAGGCGGGATCGCGCCTGGCGGCCCAGACCGCGGCCATATGGCCGATGAACCAGAGGATGAGACCCGCGATCCAGAGCCGCAATCCAAGCCCAAGGGCGGCCGCCAGCGTGCCGTTGATGATCGCGACCGACCGCGGCGCGCCGCCCATCAGGATCGGCTCGGTGAGTGCGCGGTGAACCGGCACAACAAAGCCTGTGACCGGTTCTTCCATCAGATCACCACGCCGCCGCCGAAAGAGAAGAACGACAAAAAGAAACTCGAAGCCGCGAACGCGATCGACAGACCAAACACGATCTGGATCAGCCTGCGGAAACCACCCGACGAATCCCCGAACGCGAGCGTGAGCCCGGTCACGACGATGATGATGACCGCAATGATCTTGGCGACCGGCCCCTCAACCGACTGAAGGATCTGGTTGAGCGGTTGCTCCCACGGCATGTTCGAGCCGGCAGCCCATGCCGGCGCCGACGCCAGAAGAACCGCGCCAGAGGCGACCGATGAAGCGACACCTCGACGGAAACGAAATTGCAGACGCATGTCAGTCTCCTGCTGATGAAAGGCTGTAATCGCCGGCGCCACTCAGCCCCGTGACGAGCGCGAGCTCAGTGAAGCGACGGTCCGCGCCGCGCCCCGCAAGCACGGCAACGAGGTTGATCGTCTCGGCGATCAGGGCACGCGGAACCGTGATGACGGCTTCCTGGATAAGTTGCTCAAGACGCCGCAGCGCTCCGAGCGCGCTACCCGCATGAATAGTGCCGATACCGCCGGGATGACCGGTGCCCCAGGCCTTGAGCAGATCAAGTGCTTCGGCACCACGGACCTCACCCACCGGGATACGATCGGGACGCAGTCGCAGCGAAGACCGAACGAGGTCCGAGAGCGATGCGACGCCGTCCCTGGTCCGCAAGGCTACAAGATTGGGCGCCTTGCACTGAAGTTCGCGCGTATCTTCGATCAACACGACCCGATCGGCACTCTTTGCCACCTCGGCCAGGAGCGCATTCGTCAATGTTGTCTTGCCGGTCGATGTCCCACCGGCGACCAGAATGTTCTTCCGTACGGCGACTGCGTTCTGCAGGATCTTGGCCTGCTCCGAGGTCATGATCCCCCTGCGGACGTAGTCGTCGAGCGTAAACACGGCGACGGCAGGCTTGCGGATCGCAAATGCCGGTGCCGCGACGACCGGCGGCAACAGACCTTCAAAACGCTCGCCGGTCCCAGGCAGTTCGGCCGAAACCCGTGGCGCACCGGCGTGCACCTCCGCACCTACGTGGTGCGCTACCAGACGAACAATGCGCTCGCCGTCCGCGGCCGACAGAGTTTCGCCTGTGTCCATCAGGCCATTCAACAAGCGGTCGATCCACAGCCGCCCATCTGGGTTGAGCATCACCTCGATGATCGCTTCGTCTTCGAGGTAGCCGGAGATCGCAGAGCCAAGCGCGCTGCGCAGCATTCGCGCGCCGCGCGAACTCGCTTCCGATTGAATGGAATGGATTGACACCGTTCGCCCCCACCGAATGAGAGCGTCCAAAGACGGCCCTCAGATGGGGATGATTAAGAAAGGCATTAACGGACTTCGTGCAACAATGGCTTTCAGTGATCGTAGATTAGCGAAGAAAAAGAAAGACTGAGAACTGATCTCTGAGGACTACTCAATCGTATCGGTTCGCTGCAAGTCAGTTCTCACCACTCAGCATCAAACATTCTGAGGCTCTTATGCCTCCAACCCGTTCCTCCGCGCCCTTTGTTGGCTAGGCTCGAATCAACTGCATGCCGGCAACTTGGAGGCCGGCAAGGATGCGAGACAAAACGCGGATAGAAGGACGAACGATTTTCCCGAAGGTAAAGCTGTGCGCCACCAAGCGCACACAAACTAGTTTCCCCATTATCCACAGCTCGGGGCCCGCACGCGCTTGACAGCGCTGTTGATTTGAAACCAGGCGAGAATAACCTCGGCGATGTTTCCAGGCGGAAATTTGTTACAGGGGGAATTCCATGGACAAGATCGAACGAGCTTTTGTGCTCACAGCGCTGGCCGGCTTCTATGGGATGATCGCTGGGCTGACTTGGCTGATGGCGGGCTAACATATTCTCAAAGAAAAGGGCCCAGAGTGCCTTGAGATACCTCAAGCCCAGCAGCAAACTGTTAGGCTGTATACTGACTGTGTCACAGTCGCACTCCCGTGCCTTGAGGCATGTCAAACGGCATCAGACTCAGGCTCTAGATTTAACCCGGAGCGCAGGCATCAAGCTTAACGCGCGAGTTCGGTTGCGACGTGCACGCTGCTTGATGTCATTAGTCGCCTGGACATGGTCCGGCTTCATGACATTTGCGACGTTATCGCCCCCTCTTCGCGACCCGAACTGACGGAAACGGAGCCTCCGATCGCCCTGCTCTTTAAACATGTCGGGGCGTTCGGGGTGGTCAGATTTCTCCTGTTCTGCGCCTATCCAGCGCGTCACCGCCAGATCCGCAACTTCATAGTCTGCGCAACGATCGGATTGGAAATTCTCCAGCTGCTCGTGCCCGTGTAAGCGACCTCTTGGAAAAACTTGTGGGAGCGGGTGCGGGAATGCTTGTGGCTGTCTGGCTGCTGAGCGTGCTGGCGTCACGGGGGTGGAAATTTCGGAATGATCCGGGAGATGTTGAGCTATTCGCTGGACTGCAGGGCTGGTCGTTTTGGCCGCGGCCCTAGTGATTGCCCAAAATCTGTGACATGCGGGGACGAGATGTCCTAGGTAGAGGAGTTTGTTCGAGGCTTTTGCCGTTCATACTGCACCGCAGCCACGGCTCCGATCGCGACTACAATGAGGATGGCCCAGAGGCTTCCAGGTGCGACGCAGTTGATACAGGTGGTGATGATCTCGGTGCTCATCTGACTTTCTCCAGGCGACACGAACATTTCTGCGGGCACTCAGCGGAGCGAGTCAACCTCTTAATCGTACTTCAGGCGAATTGACTCAACCACGGCGGGAATGTGGAATGCCCTTTTCGAAGGGTATGTTATGCGTCTTTCTTTATGTCGGCGCTTTCGAAGTTGGCCCTCCTCTTGACATCTCAGCGCGCCGACAAACGTGAAGCCGGCAGGATTCTGTCAACGGTGCTAAAGCCAGACGCCTTGGGAACCCAAGAGCACGGCCAGGAGCGAGGCCAGGAGACCGATTCCTGAAAAAATGGCGACTGCGAATAGTTGGTCGGAGTCGGTATTCGACGAGGCGGATTTGCGAGCGCAAATCGCTGGTGCTGAAATGGACGTTGGCATCATTGCTCCCCAAGATGGTCCCCGACCCATATTGATGTCTTTGCACCTCGCGCAAAGGTTCAAGCTCAGCAAGCGGCGGCTCGCAGGCCGTGGGAAAAGGCCCGCCTCCGGAGGCATTGGGAAGAACAGAGAGGACAAATAGGTCCGCAACGTACTTTTTGTTAGGCACCCGGAGACGGGGCCGCAAAGGGCTTAAGTTTACCAACGGAGGACGACTGAAATACGTTTGCCGTTCTCCACCAACAATTGTAGCGACTCTAATCCGATGACTCAAGTTCCAAGTCTTTCGCATCTCGGCATTGCAGGAGCTCTGGTTCCTCACTGTGCTGAGCGCGGTTAGGAGACGCTCTCAGTTGACCGGTACGTTTACAGGAGGGAGCGGCTTCGTTGGCTGAATGATCACCTGATGCAACGCGAGAAGGCGAGTGCTAACGCCAGGAAAGAGAGCCTATTACGAGTTCACCTGCCAGCAAGCGGGGATCAAGGTCTGCTAGGCTGGCGTAGAAAAAGGAGGGACACCGCGCTAGTGTATCTAAGGGCGCTCGATTAGATTTCGCCGGCCGGTTCCTGACGGCGGATATCTTCTGGAATCTCGCGGAGAAAGCTCTGCCCCTTTTGCAAACGGCGCCCGAGCGCCTCGACAAATCCCTCAAAACGCTCCCTGCCCTTTGCCTGCGCTGCCGCCTGTACGTCGTTGGGGAGTGGCGGCGTGATCGTCAGCCAGAAACGAATGAAGAGAGCTAAGGTCTCCGCCGTCAAACCAACGTCGCGCTCCAGCCTCTGCATCTGACGCGACAGCCGATCGAGGCGCCGGGTAAACGCTGCCTCCCGCCTGTCAGCGCCATCTGGCGATAGAAACGAAGCGACCGCCGCTTCCACGATCGCGGACCGGGAGAGCTTTTTGCGATCAGCGAGCTCCGAGATGTGCTTCAAAAGTTCTGGCGGAAAGTAGACGTTCATCCGGTCGCGCATATGCCTTAGAGCTCCATTTTGTCACTAGGGTCCATGGCGACCTGGCGGGCGACACCGCGCATCTGTTGACGTATGAGCCGGGACTGGCGGACGGCATCCTCGTCATCGTCCAGAACGGCGGCAAATTCCTCAGCCGGCGTCGGTTCGATCGTCTCCTTGGCGATCGCGACGTGATCGGGGAGCTCGGGCTCACGACGGAGCCCGCTGTTCGCCGTGTCCTCCTCGGCCTCCGTGGCTCTGTCAGTTGGACCTGCCGTCGGCGTCAACGGTCCGAGCGCTGACCATCCGTCCGTTCGCGGCGATCGGCCGGCGCTCGCCGGATCTGGCGGTGACAAAACCCGCTCGGTGAACCGGCGATCCTCGTAATAGCGGACCTTCTTCGCCCTGATCGGCGCCGTCCCTGCCACCATGACGATCTCGTCCATTGGCGGAAGCTGCATGACCTCGCCCGGGGTCAGCAGCGGCCTCGCAGTCTCCTGCCGTGAGACCATCAGGTGCCCAAGCCATGGGTTTAACCTGTGCCCGGCGTAGTTCTTCATTGCGCGCATCTCGGTCGCCGTGCCCAGCGCGTCAGACACCCGCTTGGCCGTCCGCTCATCGTTGGTCGCGAAGCTGACCCGGACATGGCAGTTGTCGAGGATCGCGTTGTTCGGCCCGTAGGCCTTCTCGATCTGATTGAGCGACTGGGCGATCAAGAAACTCTTGATGCCGTACCCCGCCATGAAGGCGAGTGCGGACTCGAAGAAATCAAGACGCCCCAGCGCCGGGAACTCGTCAAGCATCATCAGGACTCGATGCCGGCGGTCACTGGCGTGCAGGTCCTCGGTCAGGCGCCGGCCGATCTGATTCAGCACAAGCCGGATCAGGGGCTTGGTCCGTGAGATATCGGAGGGCGGCACGACGAGGTAAAGCGTCATCGGACGGCGATCGGCGATCAGGTCGGCGATCCGCCAGTCACAGCGGCGGGTCACCTGGGCGACTACGGGATCACGGTACAGCCCGAGGAACGACATCGCGGTAGATAGGACGCCAGAACGTTCATTCTCCGACTTGTTGAGTAGCTCGCGTGCGGTCGAGGCGACGACGGGATGAGCCCCCTGCTCGCCAAGGTGCGGCGTGGTCATCATCGCCTTCAGCGTCGCCTCGATCGGCCGCTTCGGGTCGGACAGGAAGGCGGCGACACCGGCCAAGGTCTTGTCCGCCTCGGCATAGAGGACATGGAGAATGGCGCCGACCAGGAGCGAATGACTGGTCTTCTCCCAATGGTTCCGCTTGTCGAGTGAGCCTTCGGGGTCGACCAGGACGTCGGCGACGTTCTGCACGTCACGAACCTCCCATTCCCCGCGCCGGACCTCGAGCAGCGGATTGTAAGCTGAGGATTTCGGGTTGGTCGGGTCGAACAACAGCACGCGACCATGCCGCGAGCGAAAGCCCGCGGTCAGCTGCCAGTTCTCACCCTTGATGTCGTGCACGATGGCCGATGCCGGCCAGGCCAACAACGAGGGAACCACGAGTCCGACCCCCTTTCCGGATCGGGTGGGTGCAAAACACAGCACGTGCTCCGGCCCATCATGGCGGAGGTAGTCGCGGTCGAGCTTGCCGAGCACCACGCCATCCGGGCTAAGAAGTCCGGCCGCCCGGACCTCTTCGGCATCGGCCCAGCGCGCCGAGCCATAGGTCTCGACATTCTTGGCTTCACGCGCGCGCCACACCGACATGCCGATTGCCACCGCGATCGAAACGAAGGTCCCGGACGCCGCGATGAAAGCTCCCTCGACAAAGACCTGAGCCGCATAGGCATCGTAGACGAACCACCACCAGAAGAAGACTGGCGGGTAGTAGATCCTGAAGCCTAGCAGTTCGAACCACGGTCGCCCAAGCTCCGGTTGATAGGCGAGCCGCCACGCCGTCCACTCGGTTGCTCCCCAGATGGCCAGCAAGACGATCAGGCCGACAACGATCACTTGCCCCCAGAGTATTTTGGTTCCGGACATTCCGAGCGTCCTTCCGCAACTGAATTGGTAGATTGCTAGAAGCCGAGGTCGCGCTTCCGACCAAAGCCCCATTCGATGCCACCGCTGTCCTTCACGACGCCGGTGACGTGTTGGCCGAACCTCTTTTCGAGTTCGCGGGACCAGGGCACGAGCTGGAAGCCGAGCCCATTATCGATCATGGCGAAGCGTCCCGAGGTGAGCGTCAGCCGCTGGCGATACGTGCCCGCCATGTGCTC
>NZ_LBJX01000068.1:0-36591 GCF_028128895.1 Bradyrhizobium sp. CCBAU 11434 | reverse complement strand
TTGCCCATGTAGCGCAGCTCTTTGCCTTCCTGCTTGCCGAGATATAGCGCGGCGACGCCGGTGGGGTCCTTGATAAAACCGACGACGGGGAATTTCTCTCGCTGGACGGCTTTGATCTTCTGCCAGCCTTCATTGCGATCAGAGCGATATGGGGCTTCAATGCGCTTGGAGACGATGCCCTCGAAATTGAGCCGTGCAGCATGCTCGAACATTTCCTGACCGTTGCCGATCAAATGTTCACTGTAGAGCGCGGGCGCTTCGATGCCGCATTCATCGAATAGCTCCTTCAATAGCTCCTTACGGGCAAGCTGAGACGTGTTTCTCAGGTCTTTGCCATCGAGCCATAGCAAGTCGAAGGCATAGTACTGCAAACGATCCTGACGACCTCCCGCGAGTTCAGCCTGCAACTCGGAGAAGTTAGTGCGGCCTTCATGGACGACGACGACCTCCCCGTCGATGATCGCCTGACATGGAAGGTCGAACGCCCCGGCAATCGTGGAGAAGCGCTTTACCCAATCGTGTCCATTGCGGGTGAAGGCCTTGCGAATGTCGCCGTCGATATGGAGCTGGATGCGATAACCATCGTACTTGATCTCGTGTATCCAATCGACGCCCGAGGGAGCTCTCGTCTTGAGAGTTGCCAGTTGGGGCTTGATGAACCCCGGCATCACAGGACGTGCTTTTGTACGCTTCGCCACGCTACGCAACTCACAAAAATACCCGCCGCGCGGGTTTGCCGACGGCAGGCAGTCTACCTTCTTTAAGTCACGCGTCTCCAACTGCACAGACAGCCGGGTGTTCCTTGGATGAATACACCTAGGACGCTCAATACAACCTCAGAGGTCTTTTCAGGTTGTGTTTTTTAGAACACCTCTCGAACAACACACGAACAGGATGTGATAAATTAGAACGTGTCCATAGGAGTGTTCTCACTCGATGTTGACCAATGCCGGCCGGCCTTCCTAGCCCCTGCGCCTGTTCCGGGTGCTCTCCAAGTTGCACCTTGGGGCCCGTCTTGCCTGGCAGCCGGTATTTTTCCGGAGCTGTTGAATTTCATCAGCTTTGATAACTTCTAGCTTTGATATTTCGCGCTTCGATAATTTCTAACAAGTGATTACGCGTGTGACGCGGGAGCCTGACCATCAAGCAGAAGCGCTCGCTGCAATGAGGAAAGCCATTGCCGCGAGTTGCCCGGTTGAACGCCAGAAGTGGCTTCGGGCTGCTTTGGCTTGGGCCGCTCTCGCGCGTAACGCTAAAGGCAACCTCACCGCATAGCGACGACACTGATTCGCGACGGTTTGGCCGAGAGTCGAGTTAGGTCCGGTCCACCACTGATAGCCGACATATCTTCGGCCGTGGGATACCGCATTGATGGACCCAACGTGCATTCGCTGCGCTCTAGCCCGCTGTGCGGCAAGCGTGCGTCGCGAATGGCGATAATGGCGCGTTGCCAACCGGCCACTCCTGCGGCGGCCTCCTGCCGTCGAGATTAAGCGACGCCCATGGCAGCCCGTCCGTGTAACCGCGGTCAAACAGCCACGGCAGGCTGTCCGAGAACGTCTCGAAGTCGGTAAACTCGCCGGACTTCCAAAACGAAACCAGCTCATCACGGTTTGCGTTCCAGTCTTCGCGCATGTCATCGCTGATGAACACGGTCAGATCGGTGCCGAAGCCATCGCCATACCCACTGTAGCCATAGACCGGATATCTGATTTCGCCGAATAGAAGCTCATGGCGCTTGTACGGGCCGATGTTGATCCGCGATGTCCGTTTGCGTCGGGTGATCGTGCTCATGACTTTCTCTGATTGGACGGTGGGCGCCCGACCGTGTTGCGCGTCGGCTCGATGTCGAGCCCCAATCGATGCAGCGATCTGACGATGAAGCTCTGTGTCGCCAAGCGATGTTTCAAGAGCGGGTGATCCTTCAGCCCGTTGCGGGTCTTGATCGTCGTGCCGTCACGCGCGATCTCAGCATCGTACTCGGCGAGGCTGTCGGCGGCCTCGCATATCCGCGTCAACATCTCGCGGCCGCCAGCATCATCGATGACGAAATCGGCAAGCAGGGATTGCCACAACTTCACACCCGCTGCACCGAGGGATGTGGGCGGTGGGCTGGGATTCGGCGTCCCATCAACCAATGTAAATGCTGTTCTCTTCGTCACCGCGAATTCCCTCGCGCGAATGTTCTCACCCAATTTCAAAAGTCTTCGGCCGTGTCGCCGGTCGGGACCACCCCCATCCCTTCCGCGAAAGAAATGTCCCCCCGGCCGGTTTAAACTTCGCCGCGTTCGATAAGATCAGCCGCATCGCGTGCTCTTTCAGCAAGCAAGCAACGAGCGGGCCCGCTTAAGCGGACGGCGCGGCCCGGCAGGCTCTCGATCAGAACACGCAGCGCGAAATGCGCGCTGGACAGATCGACTGAAGGATCGTGCGTCTTGTATTTGGCCAGTTCTCGCAACCGTGCGCGCTCGTAAGCCTGATAAAATTGCTCTTGCCATATACTAGGCAACACGGCGGCTTCCTCGTTTCAACAGCGTGACCTTTGCATTGCGCTCAATGTCGCCGACATCGCCTTCGATCTGATCCAAACGCGATGCCAATTCATCAAGCCTCGCATCGATGCCATTAAGCCTTTCATTGATCTGGCGAAGTGCGTCGTCTTGACGGGCGATCATGTCCGTTCTGATCTTGCGCTCGATCAGGCCAATTTCCTCACCCAACATGCCGACTGTGGCCTCAAGCGCACGCTGCAGACAATCACTATCGACATACTGCGATGCAGAGTCGCGCATTCTTGCAACCATACTGTTAACAGCAAGGCTCTCGGCTGCTGCTCCAGAATGCGAACGCTCCAAACATTCACGGCGTTCGCGCATCCGAAGCAGGAGGGCGTCACATTCGGCGTTCCGCCGATCAATCTCTTCAAGTTGTTCGCGCGTCATCATGGCCACAACTCGCTCACTGCACGATGTATTTGGTCGCGTGTTTGCCCGCTAACGGCATCACCATGCTATCATCGCTATCGATTGAAATACGTCTTGCGAATGATACCCTGCGTTGATGGTTTCTGCTTGGCCGACTCAACAGAGCGATTAGCGAGCCTTCGCAACAGCATCTTGGCCTTGACCTTCGCACGAACGCTGCGCAGCAACGTATTGGCTTTTGCCTCCGGTCGGCGCCTGCACAGCAGCGCGTCAACTTCGGCATTCTCCGCGTCCATCTGCGCAAGCTGCTCATCGCCTAGGACGGACGAAATGATGCGCCGGTCGCGCTCCGCTGAACTGAGCCAGGTCCGTAACATGCCCATCATTGAAAATCGCCTCATGTCGTCAGCACGGCCTTGCCAGAGAACCACAGGCGACCCTGTGCATCGCGACCGATGATGCTTTGCAATTCAGGTGAAGCGGCCGCCCAAATCAAAGAATCATCGACGACGAACCGCACGTGAGGGTAGCCTTTTGCAGGACCGCACATCGCCGCCAGCGCCAGATAGCTGGCCAAGTCGCCCTGCACCACATGCTCCATCGCCAGGCCGTCATAGATCGCCTTGATGAGCTGCTTCTGCTCGTCAAGTAGATCGACTCGATCACCCTTGCGGACGCCGTTAGGAACTCGGCAGAAATGCCCGATCCACCGACTGAGTTGTTCGCTCAGCGGCATCAGCACGGGAGCTGCCTCAACCGGCTCGGGAGCGCTCACGGGCGTCTCGACAAAGACCATCCTAGTCACATCGTCACCCCGGAGTTTTGACGACCTCTTTCACGTCGAGCAGGGCCCCCTCGAAGATTCGTAATCGTGGCACGGCCCGACAACGGACAATCCCAAGAAAGAGAGAGTGTCATCTACGCCGCTAAAGTGCGCGAGTGGCCATGTGAGTATAAATCGAAAAAGATCTTAATGTCAGGGGTTTCGCGCTCCTAGGGTGATGGCTGACCCAAGAAGTCTCGGGGGCGAATTCGCTGCCGCGCTTACAACAGGCCGCCAAAGACGCCGATCGCGTTGGCGGTGCGGTCGGGCTAGGCTAGCCGACTTTTGTCGACAAAGTCCCTTGCGCGCATGTCAAAGAAATGCGGATTCGACTCTTTTCTACATAAGGCAACCCATATGTTTCGCGCGCGTAAGGGACAGTGACGACAAAACTTGTCATGTCGTTTTGCCCATCAGCTCGGCGATCATCTTGCGATCCCGCGCCCGTCTTTCCGCCTCGACTACAGCTCGTTCCGCGAATTTGCTGTGCACGAGTGGGTTAACGATCCAGTGCGGTGGAGAACTCGGCCGGGGTCCGGGAACACGATCAATCCACCCCAGCGCGTCGAGATGCTCGAAGATCACCTCAAACTCTGAGCGGCTCAGGTTTCGCATGGTACGGTCGCCACGCTGGATATCCCGGTTCGTTAGCTTCTCAAGCCTGTGCGCCAAAATGTATCCCGCCACTGAGGTGAGCCGGTCGTGGTCGTTGGAGAGGCCCAGCACGCCCGCGTAGAACGCGAGTGCATGGGGCAGAAGGAATCTGTGCAGAAATGCTCCCACACGGCGGGCCGTCTGCTCTGAAATGAGCGGTAGCAGTTCCGGGACCGGAAAGTTGAAATCGTGCGTATTGCCGACCTTATCGACGTCGGCCTCGCAGCAGTGCCAGATTATGCAGAGCCTGGCGAAGAGCCCGTTGTACTTGCCGATGTGCGCGGCCAGCTTCGGATTGATCGCTTCGCACGCTTGCAGCTCAAGATGCCTGCGTTCCAGTTCTTGGCGATATTGTTGCGCCCCCTCATCGAACTTGAGAACCTTGGCGTCCGTCTCGCTCAGATTGTGGAGCCGCTTCACGAGCCGGTCATATTCCGCGACGACCGGCGATGTCTCCTCATCATCCCGACCTGCGACGGCAGATTGGAGCATAATAGGCACCAGACGTTGCAATAAGCCGTCGTCCGCACTGTCGCCCGCCAGCTTTCGAATGGGATCGGGCTGAATGCCTCCGATGAGAGATACGGACAGGTTCTTGATGAAGACTGCACCGCGTCCGACCCGATTGACCGAGTAGGTTGCGCCATTAAACGCTTCCAGCCAGAACGCGCGATCCTTTGCAGCGCCGCGACCACCCGAATATTTATCCATTGCTCCAAACCACCCAGATAATTCGTCCTGGTAGCAAAGCACGCCGTCCGGACTGTCCTTCAGGACCTCCTGTGCCGCCTCGATGGTCGTGTCGTGCAGCAGGAGGCGCTTCTGCTGGGGCGGCTCGGTCTGGGCCTTCTGCTCCTTGCTGAGCGCATCGTATGCCGCGCGCGCTTTCGCATAACGGAGTGCCATGTCGGTATCGACCTGCCGCAGCGGCCGAACAGCAGCGGCCATCATGGGGCTTTTCATTGAGCTGGGAAGGCCGACGAGCGCACTCCAGAGCCGAGCCGACTCCAGCCAATTCCCGTGCCGCTTCACTTGTAATTGAACCTTGTCGGGAATGGCAGCCGCACAGACCGTGAGAGCCGAGAGAGCGATACCTCCCATGTCGGCGCCCATGTCCATGCCCTGCGCGAAGGCGAAGCGCTCGATCACGTCCGGCAAGAGACCGCGCGGCAAAGTTGGCGGATCAAACTTCGCCCAGACGTCAACCGGGTCTGTTGTGATGGAGACGACCGGCTTTGCCGAGTTAATCAGGTCGCGCGGGTGTTTGCCTTCGGCGATGCAATCGGCGGCGTCCCATTTCGGCGCTGAGTCCGTTGGTGGATCAACTCCTAGGACCCTACAGCCGAGCGCGACCAGATGCGGCGAGACTTTGCGCGCATATGCCTTGCTGGGATCGTCGTTGTCGGGCCAAATAATTACGGTCTTGCCTGCAAGCGGCGACCAATCAGTTTTGTCGATCGGCGCCTCAGCACCGCCCATCGCGCTGGTCGCCGCGATATCGACGCCGGCTAAGGCATCGGCACATTTCTCGCCCTCAACCAACACGACAATGTGTGTCTTGCTAATCTGTGGCAAGCGATACAGCGGCCGAACGTCCGGCGCGCCTGTGATCCACTTCGGCTTGCCGTCGACTTCGCGGAAGCAATGCGGCCGAAACGTCTTTTTGCGCTTGCCGTGCTCGTCGATGCTGTCCAGATCATAGCGCATCACCTGCGCAACGATATTGCCCTCCGCATCGAAGTAGGAATAGGTCGCGACCGGCGCGCCCAATAGCACGCTATTGTCCTCATCTTGGAGCGGCTTATCGCCGTACTTCTCTTTCTTGTTGCGGATCACCGTCTCCGCCGTCGGGGTCCAGAGGGGACGCTGGAATTCGATCTTGTCGTGCAGGAAGTCGCGGGCGATCTCCTTCACCGCGAGCACGAAGTTCTCCTTGGTGTCGGCGTAGTTCATGTACAGCATGTACAGCGTGATCAGGTCACCGCCCTCATCGGTGGCATGATCCTTCCAGAGCCCGGCATCTGCGCCTGTCAAACGGATCGAGAGCGATGATCCGGCCTCACCCTCGACGTTGCCGATCCGGGCCTCGGCTCCGCTGCGGTGGATCGCTGCCCGGCCGGAATACAGCCACTCCACGAAGCCTCGGGCATCACCGTGTACGCGGGCGCGGATGTCGGCGATGTCAATGTGCTGCCTTTTCGGGCTGATCTGCGGGCCGGCGCGGTTATAATCGAGGTCTGAGCTGCCGGTATCGGGTGCCCCGACCTCCGACCGTGCGGCCTCCGGCACCCCCGCCATAATCCTGCGGATGAACTCATCAATCTGCGAGTACGGCACCTGCGGCCCCGCGCCGTTGTAATCGAGGACCTTGCCGGCGCTTGCGCCGGGTGTGGGGGTGGGCGTATCCTGCATGTGATCTCCGATTTTTGTCGCTCGGTGATCGAAACCTCTTGCTCTTTTGAAGTCGTGCCGCCCGACGTGGAGATTGAGACCGCGCCCGGCGGTTTCGTCTTCAATGTTCAGCCAATGACGGCGCTGGCATCAGCCGCACACGTTCACCGGCAACTTCAAAGATGAGGCGCCCGTCCAGCACCATTGCCTTGACGCGATCGGCGCAGAATTCTGGCGGTAAGTCCAATTCCAGCGCCATGTCTTCCGCGTACATCCAGCATGCACAATTGAGCACATGCTCCTGTTCGTCGGCTTCATCGACAAAGTGAACTCGGGGTCTTGGTTTTTGCATCGTGCTTCTCGCTCTCCTTGGTTGCCCTCAACCCCTTCAGACGAACAAAGCCCGGCGCAGATCGGCCGGGCTTTAAGTGGTCACTGTATCTCTAGGTCTTCGAAATCAACCGGCGGCTCCGCTTGCATGCCGCATGTCAGAAGGTTGAACATGAGGAAGCTGGTGCACGAAGTGACATCCGTGATCAGCCGCTTCATATTTGCCTCTAGGCTGTCTCCCTTGGGCCAGCCATTTTCATCTTGCTCGCACTCGATCAACCCGTCCCATTCGTTGGCAAGCTCGTAAAGCTCGCCAAGTGCTGCGCGAACTTCCTCGCGCGTGAGTGGTGGTCGCGGTGGTCTGGTCATGATCCTTGCTCCTGTTGCCCAGCCCGAAATGCGAAAACCCGGCGCGATCGGCCGGGCTGTGCTTCATGCGGTCTGACCAAGCAGGCGGCTTAGCGCCGCTGTCGGCACGAGGTAACGCCTGCCGATCTTGATCGATGGAATTTGGCCGCTGTGAACTCCCTCGTACGCTTGATTGCGTCCGATCTGCAGCAACTCTGCGACTTGCTCGACGGTCAGGGTTGCTGGTCCATCAATGTCGCCGGGAAGAGGACCGGGAGGGGGCTTGTTATGGCCAAGCAAGACCTTCTGCGGCGGCTTGCTCTGTGTCCGGCCCAGTCTAAGCCGCTGTCTTGCCGGTGCTGGATACCGGCGCTGCTTCTTCGCAGGCTTAGCCATCGGGTTCAGCTCCTTTCTGCTGATCAAGAGAAATAATCCAACTCCCTTATACCTCCCTTGCAATGTTGACAATCCTTTCTCATGTTCCCTAGAAAGAGGGGATGAGAGGGGAACTGGGATGACGCGGAAGAAGAAAGAGCCGCCCGCAAAACCGGAATGGGCCCGTACCAGCGGCGCGAAGCGGATCGGCCGCCCGGTCAAGCCGGTACAGGAAGGCACCCGCGTCAGTCTGGGGCTCAAGGTCCGGCCGGAAGTGAAGGCACGGATAGATACCGCTGCCCGAAACAGCGGGCGCACTCAGAGCCAAGAGGCGGAGCACCTGATCGAGATGGCGCTCGCACCGATCACAATGCTCGAACGGATGCAGCAGACATTCACGGAGATCGAGCGCGGCAACGTCGAGGCGACGTTCCGCAGGTTGGGTTATATGCCCTTGCGGACACCGCATGGCACGGCTTGGCTGCCGCCCGGACATCCGGGCTTGCGTAGCGGTTTCATCGCTCCAGAGGAGGATAAGTGATGGCTGGCAGCATCAAGGAACGCTCACCGGGGAGTTGGTCGCTGATCATTGATCTGCCGCGCGAGCGCGGCGAGAAGCGTCGTCAAAAGTGGGTGACGTTCAAGGGCACCAAGCGTGCGGCCGAGAAGGAATTGGCGCGGCTGGTCACCGAGATCGAGGACGGCAAGCATGTGGAAGCATCCAAGCTCACGCTCGGTCAATGGATCGAGGAATGGCTTAAAGCTGGCGCGCCCGGACGCCGGCAGAAGAAAGTCAGCCAGCGCACCCTAGAACGTTACGGCCAATTGCTGCGAACGCATGTGAAACCAAAGCTCGGCCATCGTTTGCTGCAGAAGGTACGCGCTACCGAGATTGACCAGCTTTATTCAGATATGGCCGACGCCCAGCTCATAACGCCGCGCACGCAGCATCACGTTCATACGGTTTTCGGCGGCTGCTTGGCGACCGCGCACCGCAAAGGACTAATTGCCACCAATCCAATGGAGAAGGTCGAGCAAATTCCATCGCCTGAAGCCTTCAACCCAGAAAATCAAGAAGCCGACGATCAAGAGATTGATGGAATCGACGAGATCGGCGAGGGCCTAACAGAAACGGAGCTGGCGAAGCTGATCGCCGGCTTCAAATCGCGCACCGTCTACCCGATCGTGGTGTTGGCCGCCGCCAGTGGCGCGCGCCGCAATGAACTGTTGGCTTTGCGGTGGTCTGATCTCGACGTCGGTAAGAAGACGCTGCGGATCGAGCGGGCTTTGGAACACACGAAGAAATTCGGGATCAGGATCAAGCCGCCGAAAACCAAGCGCGGGCTTCGGACCATTAATCTGGACGACGACACCATGGCCGTGTTGTTGAAGGAGAAACAACGGCACCTGCGGCTACATGCTGGCATCCCAGATGGCGCCGAAGTTGATCTATCGCTGATCCACCTGCCCAGCAAAGCGCTGATGTTCCCCGCGCTCACGGTGTCGTTCACGACCCCTCGCCATCCACGCAACTTCTCGCGAGATTTCGCCGATCGTGCGGAAAAGCTCGGGTTCGGCAAGACGCGGTTTCACGATCTGCGGGGCATCCATGCCACCGCCTTGCTCGATGCTGGCATCCCCGTGCACACGGTCGCCCAGCGAATTGGAGACGATCCTGCAGTTCTGCTGAAGGCCTACACCAAGCGGAAGCGGACCACGCAGGCCGATGAGAAGCTTTCCGAGGCTATCGCGAGCTTGGCGGCGGGATTTCTTAGCGCCGGTTAGCAAAACCGTTAGCAAATTTCGAACGAGACGGGGGACTGACCATCTAACTATTTGATTTTGCTGGCAGGAGTGGCAGGGCTCGAACCTGCGACCCCCGGTTTTGGAGACCGGTGCTCTACCAATTGAGCTACACTCCTACGAACCTGCGTCGCCGCGGCTCAGGGGCGCTTTCAAGCACAGGGGACGACCGGATTGCAAGGGAGAAGCGCATTGGGGCCGCTTGTTCACAGAGCCGCTTCTGGGCCAGTGTTGCGCCCGAACGACAAGAAACCGCACCCGGGAGCCCCCATGAACGCCCATGCCGCCACGACAGCTGCCTCCGTAGCCCGGACACCCGCCCTGCCGGACGCCCGTCCCGAAACCCTCGGCCTGTCGCGGCCCCGCCTGCAGGCGATGTCGGATGCGTTCAAGCGTGAGATCGACAAGGGAACCATCCCCGGCGTGACCGTTCTTGTGTGGAGAGGCGGTCAGGTCGGCTGGTTCGAGGCGCTCGGCAAGCAGTGTCCGGCGGGACCAGCGATGGCGCGCGATTCGCTCTTCCGGATCTTTTCGATGACCAAGCCGATCGTGTCGGTTGCGGTCATGGCGTTGGTCGAAGATGGACACCTTCTGCTGGGCGATCCCGTGGCCAAGTTCATTCCGGAATTCGCCAATCAGAAGGTCGGCGTAATCAGCGGCGGCAGGCTGGAGCTGATTCCGCCGAAGCGGCCGATGACGGTGCAGGACCTGCTCCGCCACACGTCTGGTTTGACGTATGAGCACCAGGGCGACGGCCCCGTGCACAAGCTCTATCAGGAATCCCGCGTCCGCAGCCGCAAGATCACCAATGCCGAGCACGCCGCCCTGGTGGCGAGCTTCCCGCTGGTCTGCCACCCCGGCGACGAATTCAACTACAGCCGCTCCACCGACATCCTCGGCCGCATCATCGAGGTCATCAGCGGCAAATCGCTCGGCGCATTCCTGACCGAGCGCATCCTTGCGCCCTTGCAGATGACCGAGACCGGCTTCTCGACCTCCGAGGCCAATGCCGGCAGGCTCGCCCAACCGTTCGAAGCCGATCCCTGGACCGGCGATAAGGTCGCGCTGTTCAACATGCTCGAGCAGCCGGTGATGGAATCCGGCGGCGGCGGTCTGGTCTCGACCACGATGGACTATGCCCGCTTCGCCCTGATGCTGCGCAATGGCGGCACCCTCGACGGCGCCAGGGTCATCGGCCGCAAGACGCTGGAGCTGATGGCCTCCGATCACCTCGGCCCTCACGTTCAGACCAACGGCACGCTGCTCCCGCCCGGCCACGGCTTCGGTCTCGGCTTCGCCGTGCGGCGCGAGGCCGGCATCGCGCCCTTCCCCGGCAGCGTCGGCCAGTATTTCTGGAGCGGCATTGCCGGCACGTTCTTCTGGATCGATCCGAAGGAGGATCTGTTCACGGTGTTCATGAGCCAAGGCCCGGGACAGCGTGATTTTACGCGGACCTTGGTGCGGGATCTGGTTTACGCGGCGGTGGATTGAGGTCTGCGATTGGGCGCGAAGTCTTGCTAGTCGCGACACCGTATCCACACACTCGCTGTCATGCCCCGGCTTGACCAGTGCATTCAGTACGCCGCAGCGGAAGTTCGTTCACATAACTTCCGCCGCGGAGTACTGGATCGCCCGCTTTCGCGGGCGATGACACCTGTCATTGGGCTAGCTGCACGCCCTTCCCGCGCGACGCCTCAACTAATCGTCGCGCCGCCGTCGATCACCATGGTCTGGCCAGTCATGAAGTCACCGGCTTTCGAACCCAGGAACACCGCCGCGCCTGCGATCTCGTCGGGAATGCCGATGCGCAGCAGCGGCGAACGCGAGGTCGAGGCCTTCAAATTCTCCGGATTGTCCCACAGCGCCTTGGCAAAATCGGTCTTGATCAAGCCGGGCGCGATGCAGTTCACGCGGATGTTGTGCTTGCCGTATTCGCAGGCGAGATTGCGCGCGAGCTGCATGTCGGCAGCCTTGGAGATCGCGTAGGCGCCGAGGATGGTCGAGCCCTTCAATCCGCCGATCGACGACACGATGATCACCGAGCCGTCCTTGCGCTCGATCATCTGCGGCACCACCATCGAGATCAGCCAATTGTTGGCGACGATGTTGTTGTCGAGAATCTTGCGGAACTGATCGTCGGAGATGCCGGCGAGCGGACCGTAATACGGGTTCGACGCGGCGTTGCAGACCAGCACGTCGATCCTGCCGAAGGCGCGGTTGCTCTCGTCGACGAGGTTTTGCAGATTCTCTTTCGATGAGATGTTGGCGGCGATCGCCACCGCAGTGCCCTTGCCGAACTTGCCGTTGATGTCTTTGGCGACCTGCTCGCAGACATCGGCCTTGCGCGAGGAGATCACGACCTTGGCGCCGTGCTCTGCCATGCGCTCGGCGATCGCAAGCCCGATGCCGCGCGTCGAGCCGGTGATGACGGCAACTTTACCCTTCATGTCGAACAAGGTCATGCTTTCCTCCCAGATTGGTCTTCGTATTCAATGTCATTCCGGTGCAATGCGAAGCATCGAACCCGGAATGACAATTCTCTCACGCGAGTTTCTTGACTTCCGGCCCCGACGGCTGATGCATCTCGGCATGGGCGTCATCGGCGATCCACGGCTGCTGGTTCACCATCGGCAGACGCCAGACCGAGCGCTCGGGGCTTGCGAAATAATCGAGCCGCGTGATCGAGACATTGTCGATATCGAACGACAGCGCCCGCTCGACCTGGCCGTCAAGTGCAAGGCCGATTGCCGCCTTGATGGTGCCGCCATGCGCGACCGCGATCACGTCCTGCCCGGCCGCCTCGTTGTTGATCCGCTCGATGGTCCGGCGCGTCCTGACATAAAGATCCATGAAGCTCTCGCCGCCGGGCACGGGCTCGTTGATATCAGCAAACCAGTTCGAGCCGAGGGGACGGCTGGCAATAAAAGCGGCGCGGTTCATGCCCTGCCAGCGGCCGAGATTCTGCTCGGCGAGGTCCGCTTCCCGCTGCATTGACGCGGGCCGCGGATAGCCCGCCTCCCAGATCGCTTCGGCGGTTTGATGCGTGCGCATCAGATTGCTCGAATACCAGACCGCCTGGCGTGGCAGCACCTTGGCAACGGCATTGAAGACGTAGGTGTCGCTGGTGTCGCAGGGCAGATCGCTCTGCCCGTAGATGTTGCCGCCGTCGTTTCGCACCGGCGCATGCCGGACCCACCACCACCGCGTCGTGATCACAGGCTTGTCTTCGGCTGCCATCGAAACCCTTCCATCTCGTGTGATGTCGCTGTACGTGAGGTGTGAACGTGTCTCAAGACACTTTACTGTTTGAAATCTTGTTTGAAATTCCGTCGCGCGGCAAGCGTCGCGTGCGAAGCAAAGGGAGAAACGCATGGGCCGCCTGCAAGGCAAATCCGTCATCATCACCGGCGCCGGCAGCGGCATCGGCCGCGCGGCTGCGCTCCTGTTCACTAGGGAAGGCGCCAAGCTGATCGCGGTCGATCGCACCGAGGCGGTGAAAGAGACCGTCGACGAAGTGAAGAAGGCCGGTGGCGTCGCCGAGGCGATGATCGCCGACGCGGGCTCCGAAAAGGACGTCATGGCGTTCATCGACAAGGCCGTGACGACCCACGGCCGGCTCGACGTGATCTGGGCCAATGCCGGCATCTCCGGCGGTCTCGTTCCGCTCGGCGAGCAGACCGTCGAGCATTGGCAGGAGGTGCTCCGCATCAATCTGATCGGACCGTTCCTCGCGGTGAAACATGCGATGCCGCATATGGTGAAACAGCAATCCGGCGCGATCGTGCTCACGGCGTCGGTGGCAGGCCTCAAGGCCGGCGCCAGCGGGCATCCCTATGCCGCGAGCAAGGCGGGCGTGATCAGCCTCGTGCAGACCACGGCCTATTCGCTCACCGGCACCGGCGTGCGCATCAATGCGGTGTGCCCCGGCCTGATCGAAACCGGCATGACCAAGCCGATCTTCGATCGCGCCAAGGAGCGTGGCACCCAGGACAAGATCGGCCAGCTCAACCCGCTAAAGCGCCCCGGCCAGCCGCACGAGCTCGCCGCGATGGGATTGTTCCTGGCGAGCGACGAAGCGTCGTATGTGAATGGGCAAGCGTTCCCCGTGGACGGTGGCCTGACGGCATCGATGCCGTATACGGGCAAGCCGGTCTGACACGTGCTCTCCGTGTCCCGGACGCGCTGCAGCGTCCTTACGCTGCTGCGCAGAGCCGGGATCGAGCAAGCAACCGAGTCCGCTGTGGCATGGGCCCCGGCTCTGCAGCGCACCGCACCGGACGATGCTTCGCATCGCCGGGGACGCTGCGCTGCGTCCGGGGCACGAGACGGTTGCTTTTGGGCACACCTGCATCAACACCGTCATTGCGAACGTAGCGAAGCAATCCAGAGTCTTTCTGCGGTGGCAGTCTGGATTGCTTCGCTACGCTCGCAATGACGGAGTGAGGTGCATCGGCATCGCCCTATTGTTTGCGTCTTCCTCTCAGACACACTTTCGCATCCTCGGGGCTCATCTCGCCCGAGTTTTGCTTCATCGTCTCACCCTCCTCTGAAAGAGGGCGCAGGGAAGACCGGGTGCAAGGCTGGCACCCGCGGTCCACTGTGCGATATCTGCGCTACAACAGGCTGCACGGCGGCATACAGGTGAAGCCGAAACATCCGGCCTTCCCTGCGCAGGGCAGAATTTATATGCGTGGAGATGCGTAGAGCGGGCACTATGCCCGCTAAGCCGTTGATCGCCCGTCAATTATTGCCATATCGTTCCCCAAGCATCTTTCAGCTTACGCCCACATCATTTGGACAAAACCGGGGACATCGTCATGGCATCACGCATGCGCCGCGACAGCAGCTTGGAAACACGCACCGCGAGACTGAAAAAGCCGCCGCGCGGCAAGCCCTATGCGGGGCCGTCGCTCGGGCGCGGCGTTCGACAAGACTATCGCCGCAACAAGACCGGCAACGGCAGCTGGATTGCGCGCGGTGCGAACGGTCACGGCGGATATTGGACCAAGGTCATCGCAGAAGCTGACGATCTCGACGACAGCAACGGCCGGAGCATCCTGAATTATCACGAGGCACAGGACGCTATCCGCAAACTGACGCGCGGTGACGATGGCGGAAGCGAGGCCGCACCGCTCAGCGTCGATGCCGCGTTGAAGGCCTTCCGGAGCGATCTGGAAGCCCGCCAAGCGAATCCGTACAATTCCGATTGGGTTCGCGTACACCTGACATCTGCATTGCTCGCAAAGCCGGTCGCGGTACTCTCGTCGCACGAATTGCAGACATGGCGCGACAGTCTGTTGGCCACGCTTGCGCCGTCCACCGTGAACCGGCTCTGCGGTTGTCTGTCCGCCGCGCTGGAACTGGCCGCACAACACGATCCGAAGCGCATCCAGAACAAGCGGGCTTGGGATATCGGGCTTGCACCACTACCCGATGCGACTGAAGCCCGCAACATCGTGTTGCCTGATGCCACGGTGCGTGCCTTCGTGGCTGAGGCCTACGCGCTCGATGACAAGCTTGGTTTGTTGATCGACGTCTTGGCGGTCACCGGCACGCGGCCGAGCCAAGCCGTGCGCTTGCGCGTTGCCGATCTGCACGACCATCCTACAAAGCCGAAACTGGCGATGCCGAAATCCGCCAAAGGGGGCGGCAAAAACCGCGCCAAGAAGAGAGTCGAGCGCTTCAGCGTGCCGATCACGACAACACTGGCGGCGAGGTTGCGCCAAGCCGCCAAGGGCCGCCCTGAAGATGCGCCGTTGCTGCTGCAGGCCGATGGCGCGCCGTGGGGCGACAATCCGGGCCAGCGCTATCATCGCTGGGTCGATCGCGTCGTCAAGTCGATCGGACTCGATCCGGCCATCGTCAGCGTCTACGCGTTGCGACATAGCAGCATCGTGCGGCGCTTGCTGAGTCACATGCCAGTGGCCTTGGTCGCAAGCTTGCACAACACGAGCCCGAAGGTCATTCAACGGCATTACGCGCGCTTCATCACCGAGCATGCCGACGATCACGCCCGCATCGGCCTTCTGCAGGAAGAGCCGCCGAGCGGCGAGAACGTGGTGGCGATGGCGAGCTGATCCAACACTCTATGTTGGTTGATCTCAAAGCGGCTCATGTGAGCCGCTTTTCTTTTTCTCGCAATGCGCTCTGTCAAATTTTCTGACCAACTTTCACGCGAGGCGACGCGGTCCAAGCCCAACGGTGACACAATCAAGGCGTCAAGCAAAATGCGACTCACCATCCCTCAGTATTTTTCGCCGCGAGCGATTTGTTTCTGTTTCCAAGCCGGCCTGTCGCTCTCATGCTTATGGATGATCAAGTCTGCGTCGCCGATTTTGGAGGAGAGCGCAATGGCACGAGCTGAAGTCACCGGCAAGAAACTGAGCACCGTGAAGAAGATCGGCAAGACCACGATCCCCGAGGACGCCGATGATGATGATGGTTCATACACCATCACTGAGTTTTGCCGTCGCAACAAAATCTCTTTGCAGGCCTTCTACAAGTATCGTCCCGAAATGCCGCACGGCTATACTGTCGGCACCAAGCGTTTAATCAGCCGCGAAGAGGAGCTGGAGTGGCGTAAGACCCGCACCGAAGCGGCCAAAGCCGAGCCACTGGTCACCGGAAAATTCCATCCGTGGAAGAAGCGCGACCAAGCATCCGCACAATCGTGAACCACCACCACGCCCGGCCGCGCGCCGGGCTCTTTTTTTGAGATGGGGGCTGAGGGCACAGCGAGAGCAAAGAGGAGCAATGAGCATGCCCAGACCACCGCGACCACCATTCACGCGCGAGGAAATTCGCACAGCGCTTAGCGAGCTTTACGACATCGCCAACGAATGGGACGGGCTGATCGAGTGCGAGAAGGACGAAAATGGCTGGCCCAAGGGAGACAGCCTAGAGGCCAACATGAAGCGGCTGATCACGGATGTCACTTCGTACACCAGCCGCCTCATGTTCAACCTTTCGATATGCGGCATGGAAGCGGAGCCGCCGGTTGAGTTCGAAGAATGACCACCCAGCCCAAGGCCTTGCGCCGGGCTTCTGCGTTTTTGAAGGGCTGAGGGCAACACAGGAGAGCGAGAGGAGAAGAGCTTATGATGATCAAGAAAGCATTGATCTGCGCAAAAGATCAAAAGACCGACGACGAACTCAAGGCCATCATGGCAACGCATCCGTGGGCACCGGGCATGATCCACGGCTTCTACAAAAGCGACGCAATCTTTGGAGAGTTGATCGGCCGCATGACCTACGGCGCGATCTGGATCGATGCGGGCTTTGGCTTTGGTTCGGGTAACTGGATGGTTGAGAGCTTCCATTGCCCTGAACCTGCCTACCCTTGCTCACGCCCTTTGCCATCCGACCCGATGGATGACGGCTGGTATCAGCGTCGCAAGGCATGGTGGAAGGCGACTTCAGAGCTGATCCGTAACGGCATTCCAGACGACTATCGAGTTTACATCGTCTACTACGGCGAAATCGAAGATGACTTCGACTTCGACGGCACTCAGGGCGGCGATGCTGCCGTCGCCGAAGCATCATGGCGTAAAGGCATTCTCGCGCATTTCAACTATTCGCCCGAGGTGGAGGCAGCAGTCGGGGCTGCCGTGAATGCATAGGATGAACGCGCAATACCGCCCGGCGCGGTCTCAATCTCCACGTCGGGCGGTACCTAGCAAAGAGCAAAGCGGAGATGCAGTCCCGAAGGCTTCGAGGTTCCGGAATGCCAGCAGATCATAAATCGTCAGGGACACCCGACGCAAGCCTCGACGATCTCCGCGCCGAGCTGATCAGGCGGGCCGCTGAGGTGGCCAACACCCTGCTTGGTGCGCCAGATCATGAGCATCAGGGCAGGCACGAGCTGCGCTGGGGTCGCAAGGGCTCGCTCTGCGTCAAGATCGAAAACGGATTGTGGATCGATCACGAGAGCGGCGAAGGTGGATCACTGCTTGACCTGATCATGCGCGAGCAGGCTTGCGACATTGGCGATGCGATCAAATGGGCGCGCGAGTTCTGCGGGATATGGGATGTTCCAAATGGTGATAATATCACTCATAGGAACCCGCGCCGTGGCACTGACGTCGTGCGCGAAGCATCCAAGACCGCGCTCCAAATTTTCCGCGACGCCACCGGCCTCGATCATCCGGTTGCACAGCGCTATCTCGAACGCCGCAGGCTGATCCTGCCGTGCGATCTCTCGCCTGCGCTGCGCTTCAACCTGCAATGTCCGTTCGGACCGAGCGACGCCCGCGAATATCGCCCGGCCCTGATCGCGCTCATGCGCGACATCCGCACCGATGAGCCGCGCGCGATCATCCGCATCAAGCTGACGATGGAAGCAGAGAAGGAAGGCCCCTTCGCGCTGGGTCCGATCGATGGCTGTGCCTGCAAGCTGACGCCTGACGAGGAAGTCACGCTGGGCCTGCATGTTGCCGAAGGCGTCGAGACCGCGATTGCTGCGATGATGCTGGGCTTCGTGCCGATGTGGGCACTGGGTTTCTGCGGCGGCATCGCCAAGCTGCCAGTGCTGTCCGGCATCGAGTGCCTGACCATCATGGTCGATCACGACAAGCGCAATCCGAGGACCGGCCGAATACCTGGCCCGGATGCAGCGCGGGAATGCTCGGCGCGGTGGACTACGGCCGGCGTGCATGTGCGTCGCGTCGTTCCGAATAAGCCGGGCGACGACATGGCCGACATTGTCGAGCGGGAGGCGGCTTATGGCTGACTACGAGGTCAAGGATGACTTTCCGGGCGATGCTGGTGATAGCGGCCCGATCCGCAATGCTGCGAAGCTTCGCACCAAAGTGTTCGAGCCGATCAGATACGTGGTCCCCGGTTATGTCGCTGACGGCTGTACAATCCTTGCCGGTCGTCCGAAGATCGGGAAGAGCTGGCTTATGCTCGACATTGCGCTGGCCGTTGCTGATGACGGTTACTGCCTCGGCGAGATCAAGTGTGCACAAGGTGACGTGCTCTATTTGGCGTTGGAGGACAACGAGCGCCGGCTTCATTCGCGCATCACCAAGCTGATCGGGGACAGTAGCGAGTGGCCCGCCGCGTTCGACTACGCCACCGAATGGCCGCGTGCCGATGAGGGTGGAATTGACAACATCACCGGGTGGATTGCCAAGGCTCGCAAGCCGCGCCTGATCGTCGTCGATGTACTGGCCCGTTTCCGCTCACCTCGTCGCAAGGACCAGCAACCCTACGAGAGCGACTATGCCGCGATCCAAGGGCTACAGACGATCGCCTCTAAGTCGGGCATTGCCATCGTGATCGTCCACCATCTACGCAAGAGCATGGGCGACAGTGATCCTTTTGAAAAGGTCTCCGGCACCATGGGCCTGTCCGGCGCCGCCGACACCACGCTGGTGCTGGACCGTGACGCCAGCGGCGTCACTCTGTACGGCCGAGGCCGGGATATCGAGGAGATCGAGAGCGCCGTGGAGTTCAGCAAGCTCACCGGCAAGTGGCGGGTGCTCGGTCCGGCGGCAGAGGTTCACCGGTCCGGAGAGCGCTCGACAATCTTGCAGTTTCTTATCGACGCCGGAGAGCCGGTAAGAATTCAGGACATCGTGGCGGGCACCGGCATGCCGCGCAACAACGTGGACCAGCTGCTTTTCAAAATGGGGCGCGATGGCGAGGTGATTAAGGCCGGTCGCGGGCTCTACACATGCCCTCAGCGCCCTCAGCAATATCCCCCCCATAAGAGTGATAAGAAGATACGAAGAGAGGACGGAACTTTGGATTTCAACTTTGCTGCGCGGCAATGGTGGAACTAGTCGTCCGACCATGGCGCGGGCCGTTTTCTTACGTCTTATTTTTCTTATCGATGGGTAGAGAGAGGTGCACAGTCATGCCCGGCCATCGACTTCCCCGGACCGTCCGCGCGAAACTCCGCGCCGGGCAGTCCGTCCGTCTCTATCGCGGCTGGAGAAAGCCCGAGCCCGAACGCCCGGCCGCGTCGAGCGTGCGCCAGATCAGCATTGAGACCGGCAAGGTGGTTGGCGTCGTGATCCGGCCCGAGGCAGCGCAATTGCGGCTGACGACCCGTGCGCCGTTCGCCTACATGCGCCCGGTGCTGCCATGCTGACCCGCTCGCCCGGCTCGATCACAATCATCGTGCCCGCAGCGCGCCTGCGGGGCTTCAGGAAGCTGATCACGCGGTCCCGCTGGCACAAGCGCCAGCTCAACAAGGAAGCCGTCCAGCGCTACCGGGAGCGCCGCGAAGGCCGCAACAAGCGGGCCGTGGCACTAGTCGAGTACGACGGCGTCATGGTGGATGCGCTGGTGCGCTGGGACTACCTGCCGCACCGCGAGGCCTACAGCAGCAAGGACATCGGGCAGGCCATCGCGAGGGCAATCAGCGAGGCGGCGCGGTCGGGGAAGTAGAGCTTCTCCCCGAAATCAGGAGAAGCTGTTTTCTGGTCATGCATGACATCGGCGGGCTTGGACTGGGCCCACGGTCCGGACATGCGTACACCTGTCCCCCTTCGCCCGGATTACTCCGGCGCCCTCGCCACCGAGCGCACCTCCCGTGCGCTCAGCATCACCCGTGGCATCCACACGCTCGGCCGCCGCGCGCTCTTTGGCGGCAAGCAGGCTGATGAAGACCTCAGCGACCCCGTCACCCGTAGCATCGTCGAGAAGGGCGTCGTGACGCCGGCCGACACCGGCACGGTGACCGCGCTGCGGCAGACGACCATCGACACGCTGCAAGCTGTGATGGGGCCGAAGAGCGCTATCGGTCAGTTGCTGCCGAAGATGCTCAACGTCGGTCTTGAAGGTCTGTACGGTGTGACACTTCCATCGATTGCCACGGATGCCGACGCGGTCGGCTGGGTGAGCGAGGGCAATCCGATTCCGGTGAAGCAGTTTGCGTTCGACGCCGGCATCACGTTGACGACGAAGAAGATGGCCACGATCGTGGTCGCAAGCCGCGAGCTGTTCGAATATAGCTCCTGCGAACCCGTGCTGCGCGATCTGATGGCGCGCAATTCCTCGCTCGGCTTTGAAAAGGCGCTGTTCGGGACAGATGCGGCTTCGGCAAGCCAGCCTGCGGGCCTGCGCTATGGCATCAACGCGACGGCCGCGACGGCAGGCGGCACTGATGAGGCGATGATCACGGACCTGAGCAACATTGGTGCCAGCGTCGCGGCGGTCTCCAGTGATCTGTTCTACGTTGCCGGTCCGGCGGCGGGCATCAAGATCGGTTTGAGACAGCCGTTGTTCAAGTATCCGCTGGCGATCTCCTCTGCGCTGGCCGACGATCAGGTGCTGTGCCTGTCGCCGAGCTGCGTGGCCATCGCGGGTGGTCTCGATGCGCCCAAGCTCGATGTCAGCATCGAAACTTCGCTGCACATGGCCGACGATCCGGCTCCGTTGACCACGGCCACGACGGCGGCTTTTCCAATCCAGAGCTTGTATCAATCAGATTGTGTTTCGATCCGGCTCCGCGCTGACGTCGATTTCGCTCTGAGATCGAGTGCCGCGCTTGCGTGGGTCGACGGCATTTCGTGGTGAGCCATGGATCGTATCGATCACAGAGCATGGGCCGAACAGTTGCGCCGCGAGAACGACGAGATGCGCGGCGACATGCAGCGCCGTCGTGAGAAGCGAGAATTGAATGGCGATGGCGAGATGTGGAAGCTGCCGGATGAGCGCAACGCGGTGCGCAAGCACGCGCCGTCATCCGGTCTCATTTTCAAAACGACCGCTGAAGCATTGGTCGAGAAGCCGCAGCCAGATTTCGTCAGTCGGGCCGAGGTTATCGACCTTGTCGAAGGCATCGCCGAAGTAACCGGCAGACTTGAGCGTATGGTTTGTCGCGGTGGCGACGGGACGGCGGTGGATGCTCTGAGGGAAGAAGTGTCCACGAGACTCGGCAGTATCGAGGCGAGGCAGGACGAACTAGAATCGCGGCTCGATGCTCTTGAGACTGACATCAGCGAAGTGCTCAATCGTGGCAGCAACGTAGCGTGGTTGACCAAGAGGAAGACGCATGCAGCGTAATTGGCAGACCGATTTCATGGCGCGTTACGAAGCGGCACGTCAGCGCGAGCTGGCACGGCTCGATGCTGAACCGGATTGCGCGCTTCGTTCGCTGATCGACAGTTTGCCGAAACGCAGCATCGGTCTGCGTGAGCCAGCACGCGTCATGCTCGCCGAGAAGCTGCGCGACATCGCTGACTTGGTCGAACGTGGCGAAGTTGAGATTGATCGCGGCGCCGTTTGATCCTTGGGCCGGGGGGCATAAGGAATTCCTAGAAGGGTGGGGGTGGTCCCGATCGGCCCGCAGGCATCACACGGCTTTTCGTCCAGAATCTTCGAAGCGGAGCAAAACTGGTCAAAGCTATCCGTCCTAAAGGTCCAGAACGATGAGAAACCGAGGCCGCCAATCGATTGCATCCCTGACCACACCGCGCCCGACCGAGCGACCATCGAAGCTGATCCCGCCGGCATCGCTAACGAAGTCCGAGAAGGCAGCATTCGCTGAGCTGATGGCCAGCGTGGGCGACGGACATCTAACCCGCGCCGACATGCCGTTAATCGTGAGCTATGTGCAGGCCTGCCTGCTCGCGCAAAGTCTGGCGCGCAAGCCGAGCCAACGCGCGGAATGGGAAAGGGCTGTGAAGCTGCAGATGGCGTTGGCGAGAAGCTTGCGGCTCACGGTGCAGGCGCGGGTTCATCCGCGATCGATCGGGCGCAATCTGCCGTTCGATGGCGAGAGGCCTTGGGCGCGAGATGATGAGGACGACGATCATGCGACGCGGCAGTGATGCCGAATTTGATGTCCTGATCGCGCGCAATCGTAAACTGCAGGCGCTGCTGTTCGCGAAGTATGACTCTATCGAGCGCGCGGCGCGCGCAGGCGAGTTGATCGATGCGGCCGACATCACCGACGCGAAGATGCTCGCGGCCGAGATCGCGGCGTCGCGTGAAGAGCTGGCGCGGATGGTCGAGGCGGCAAATACGACGCTGGCGTCGTATTTGGTCTGAATGCGAAACAACACGCGCTCGCGAAGCATCGCCACCCATCGGCGGCTTGGTGGCGGTTACTCGGTGTTGTGGCGTGATTTAGGCCAGTACCGCGAGAAGTAGGAAGAAGAGCGCGTCCAACAAACCAGCAAATGAACCACCCAATGACAGTGTCATTGAGTCAACCAATACGACGACTCCGCGTGCCGATGTCGCGCCAGTGTTGGTGACCTTCAACAGCACCCAAACCTTCAGACCAGCGACAAGAGCACCTACAGCGATGCGGACTATACGTTAACGCAGAATGCGCCGTTCACGATCGGCTCCAATGCGCTTCTGATGCAGGTTCGTACGGACCCCGATGACGCCACTGTGCAATATGAATGCTCATCCTGATCGATCCGATCAAGCAAACGGTTGAAAAACCCGCACACCGAAGTGGGTTTTGGAAAAACCCGGTTGTGGCCGAGGCGACGCCGGGTGGACGCGCAGGGTCCGGCCGTCAAATCCAAATCCAAACGGCGCTGAGCTGCAAGAAGAATCCGATCAGCAGCAGCAAAATGCCGGTGCGATGTTCAAAGAAGATGAAGTTTCGCGCGGCCGTTCTAATCGGTGCATCTGGATTGTCGATGATTTGTCGCGTGATGTGGGACGGAGGACCGTAGGGATAACGCTCAATGTCTCCATAGCGCTCCAGCAGTGAGTCAAACGCTCCACTGGCTTCTAATTGTATGATACCTGCGATATCGAATACCAATCCGCTGCTGCCCACGAGTTTTGCGACAGTCAAATGCTGAACCGGTCCTGCTTCTAAGGACAACGGAATTGCGATCAGAAACCCAAAGGCGACGATGATTAGAATGACTAGGAACAATCGTTGACTTGCCTTCATCGCAAATTCTCACACCGGAGTTGGTGACTACAGCGCGCTAGTCCTTCAGCTTTAAAATGTAGATGCGCGCAATCGAATGACAGAGCAGGCCAACGCTGAGCCCGGCGGCACCAAGAGCAGCGACTGCTAGCCAGCCAATCCAGTCAGGGGATTGAACTTGTTTGAGAACTGGCAAAATTAGTCCCGCTGCTACTGCGGCTATGCCGCATCCATTGCAGAAATTTGCTCGCAGTTTTTGGATTTCGTTGTGAACGGTCTTGCTAGAGTCGGCCAGATCATCCTGCGCCATGTTTCAATCTCTCGGCTTCTCGTAAAGGTCGATATCGTTGATCGCGTCTTGGATGAGATCGCGGAGCGCAGTTAGCGTGTCGCGAGCGCGGAGCGCCGAGCGGCCAGCCATGTACGGGCCTGCTGGCGGCAAGTCTTCTGCTGGCGATGCTGAAATGCTGCTGCCGGTTTGCCCGGTGCTGATTTCAGCGATGCGGCCACCGTTGATGCCGAAGTATGCAGCGATGTCGTGCTGCCGGTCTCCGCGAAGCAGCATACCTTTAACAATCGCGATCTCACCGTCGTTCAATGCCATGCTCTGGGTCCTTGTGACGAATCAGGGAACCACGACGATGCCACAATGCAGGGTAGTGCGAAGCCGGAGGACTACGGAGGCGCCTGTGGATAAGGTGGATGAAGCTGGCCGCATCACCGCCCGAACCGGCCCGGACGGTTCGCCCAATTCATCTGCTCGAACGCCTTCGCCAGCGTCTCAGGCCCGTGCTTGGCTTTGAAGTTCTCCCACGCGCCCTTGCGTTGCCGCGTCGCCGGCCGGCGGACCGGGCAGCGTCACCACGACCGTCCACAGCCACAGACGATCATCGCGCCGGATGCGGCCGATCAGGTGGCCGTCCTCGTGGACGCTGTAGTCGTCGGGGCCGATAGAGCGAAGGGTCAGCATGCAGGTCACTGCTTGGACCGGAATAAAAAAGGCCGCCAACCGAGGCGATGTTAACTGCTCTCTGGAAACATCCCGAAACATTAACTCTGTGTAATGCTTGCGTAAGGGTCACGTTCGATGATGCCTCCATTCACGGCGGAGCATCATGAACTACGCGCTTTTTGTTTTGATTATTCCAGCGGCTGGCGTGAGCATCTTCATCTATGGGGCGGTCAAGCAGTGGCTGATCCGCAGGCGCAATCGGCGAACTAAGACACCCTCAGGCTAATCCCTTGATGATCGCCCAGCGCGACCCCGCGCCTTTGCACGCGGCGGTGTGAAGGCCGGGGCCGGCCGGACTGCGGAGACCAGCGCGATCGACGCAGCCGAGCGAACAAGCGGCCATTAGAACAGTGGTTCCTGCTACAAGTGCACCATGGCTGAGGTGAAGGGCTGGTCCCGCCCGTTCGACGATCCGATCAGGTTGAACGACGGCAGAACGCTGCGCACCTTGCGCGATGCCGGCGAGTACATCGCCGCATTGCCGAAGACCGTGCACGATGCGCCGGAGTGGCAAGCGGCGCTGGAGGCGCTGCTGCTGGTGGTCGAGCTCGGCGGGCCGGTGATGCTGGCCAAGATCGGGATCATGCGGGCGATCAACGCCGGCAGGCCGGCGGCGGGCCCGAGGAGGAAGCGGGCGAAGAGCTATCGGGTGATCGGGTGAGGGCTGTGGATGCAAAATATTTTTGGGCTAGCGGATTGGGACACGAACGGGGATACGCGGCGCGGATTGCATTGATTTATCTACGCTTTTTGGCCTATGCGAACCCCTGCGCAGTGGTTTGACGGCTTATGTCGTGATCTCCCCGGGGAGCGATGCACTATTGCCCCCGTCGTCTCGCAGATGACTGATGTGCACGCCCGGTTGGACATCGCACATCATCACGAGCCTTGGCGCACAGGCTCCGGGCGCCAGGACCACACGTCTATATTTTGGCACTCGGTGAAACACGCCGAAACTAAGAAAACCCTTTAAAATAAGCGTTTTTGAACTAGCCTGAGGCGGGCTGTTTCAGCGGGCTTCACCAAAACAAGGGCCCGGCCCTAGAGCCTTTCAGCGTCCGCACGACAAACTGAAAGTCCCAAAGCCGAGCCCTTTGGTCCCAAGCCTTAGGAGCCGAAACCACATGGATACTATCACTGTCCCCTCCCCCGCCGGCAAGCGGGGCCGCAACAGCAGCGTCATCCTGACCGATCGCCTCTGCGAGAAGCGGGTCGCCAAGCGGACCAAGTTCTACGACCGCAAATGCCATGGCCTCTACGTCAGCATCACCGCGGCGGGGGTCGCCACCTTCTCCTTCAAGTTCACTGACCGGCAGACCGGCAAGCAGCGCACCGGCTGGCTCGGTATCTACAATCCCGAGACCTTCACCGTCGAGGATGCCCGCAGCAAGGTCTACGGCCTCAAGGCCATGGGCGGCGACGCGCTTCTCGAGACTTTCCGCGACCAGAAGACCGCAAAAGCGAAACGCGGCAAGACCGTCGCGGAGATCATCGACGAGCGCATCAAGTGGATGAAGACGCCGGTCAAGAAGCCGGACGGCGAGATGCGCCCCGGCTTGAGGCGTGGGAATATACAGCGAGCCACCTCAACCGTTTCATCCGGCCCCGCCTCGGCAAGAAGCTTGCCATGGAGGTCACCAAGCACGACATAGCGACACTGTCGAACGACATCGTCGCGGGCAAGTTCGGCAAGCCGTCCGTCAGCAACGCGCGCCACATGCGAAAGGCGGCCTCGGGCCTGTTCAACTGGGCGGCGGAAGCCGGTCGCGACTATGTCACGGCCAGCCCCTGCGTCAACCTGCCGAAGCTCGATCCGGAGCATCCCCGGACCCGCGTCCTCTCCGAGGACGAGATCAGGATATTCTGGCGTGGATTGGATCGCGACGACCTCCCCTATGATCGCCGGACGCGGCTGGCGCTCAAGTTCGAGCTGGTCACCATGCTGCGCTCTCGTGAATTGCTCGGGGCCCGTCGCGATGAGCTGTTCGACCTCGAGGGCGCTCATCCCCGCTTCGACGTCCCGCTCAAGCGCGTCAAGAAGAGGCGAGTGATCCAGCAGCCATTGTCCGATCTGGCGGTCGAGATCATCCGGGAAGCGCTGACCTCGGATGATCAGCAGTTCGTCTTCGAGAGCCCCATGTACAAGGGCCAACCGATCCATCGCAAGGCAATGGCCGACGCGCTACGTGGCACCAAGCACGAGAAAAACAAGGACAAGACCAAGACCGCCGCAATTTGCGAGCTACTCGGCCTCAAGCCGTTCACGCCGCACGATCTGCGGCGAACAGCGGCGACTCTGGCCGGAGATCTCGGCTTCGACGACGCCTGGATCGCGAAGTGTCTCGATCATGCCGCCAGCAAGAAGGCCGAGGTCGTCGTGCCGACCGTCACCGGCAAGGTCTACAATCATTCTACCCGCATGAAGGAAAAGCGGGCGGTGCTCAACGGCGTCGCGGCCGAGTTGAGGAGGATCATCGGTCCGCCAGTGCCAAAGGCCCTTCAGAAGATGCTGCAGACCGCGGTCTGATAGGAAGCCCCCGCGCGCGCCATGCAGGCAGCGGCCAGCCAGGAACAATGCATGCGCGGCGGCGGCGCGCGCTGCAGATGGTGCGGCACCAATTACTTTAGCGAGCTGCTGACTGATCCGAACTTGTCGTTTAGCGTGGTGCCGAGACTGTTGACGACGGTGATGATCGCCAGCGCGATACCGGCTGCGATCAAGCCGTACTCGATCGCGGTAGCACCATTTTCATCTGCAATGAAGCGACTAACCAAAGTCATTTCGAGCCCCTGCCATGGGTATTGATGGGCCCAAGGCTAAGCTTGCCGAATTTCTACTAGGTAAATTTCTCGACTCAAATGCAGTAAATCCCAAGCCTGTGGTCCCGACCGATGCAAATGGGGCACGGGCTTCATTGGTGGATCCGATCGCACCTCACCGCTTGCCCCACGGCTCGATGTCTGTGTTAGGCCGCCCCCCGTTCAGCGCTCGCATGATCCCGATGCGGCGAACATGACCGGCCTGCCGCCCTCGATAACCAGCACGGCATGCCATTCCGACTGGTTATCCTCGGTCTCAGTCGAGCACGCTCCATCTTTTAAGGATCAAGGACTTCCAAAGCACCTGCTTAAGAATCGCCAAATTTTGGTTCTCCCGACCGAGGAGATAGCGACAGCGCTTTGTTGCCGCTCAAGAGATAGACTCCACAGCCGGTCACAACTCCAAAGCTCCACATTTCTATAGGCAAAAAACCTAGGTGTCTGGCGAGAGTCAGAGCGGCCACGAACATACAAACGGAACCCAATACGCGAGTAATCATTCTCTGTACTTTCCTGTCCGCTTATTCATTAGGAATAAGTTCGCTCAGATGGAAGGAGCAGCTGGTCGGGCAGAAGCGGCTACAACCCAAAGTCGAATACATATGCACCTTGAGTGTTAATAGTTCGCTTATACAACTGATCCAAGTTCTGCTCAGAGGCCAAGTCACCGACCTTACGGCGATGGACCATCTCGCAGCACATAATTGTTCGCCTAGTAATCGAATCTGCGGAGTACTGTGTGATTTGCGGTCTACCTGCCCGCCCACCCCTAATCGGACCGAAATTACTTTCGACGGGCTACCCGCGTTTCTCCAAGACATTTCAGTCTCAGTTAATGATGGCGCTTCGTTTTCCGTAGTTCATTCGGCGAACCGCTGGTAAGCATTGTTTAAGAGATCAATTCCAGATTGTCGTTTCGACCGTGTGGAGAGCCGCAGCGATGCTCCTCCGGTTTCTCGCTGTGAGAAGCGCGTTCGGTGGCGACATCGCGGGAATTGAGATGAGAAGATCTGCGTTCGCCTTAAGGCAACGTTTAAGCAGCCAGAGGTTACTCTAGACTATCAAACTCGGGGCAGAAATTATGAGCGGCGGTTGTTTTGATCTGATGGGTCGCTTCCTGCGCGACCGACGTGGTAATATCGCCGTCATCTTTGCTCTTGCGGCCGTCCCGCTTCTGACCGCGGTTGGTTGTGCGGTGGACTACACGATGGCGACTCAGATCAAAGCCAAGCTGCAAAGCGCGGCCGATGCGGCAAGCGTTGGAGCACTGGCAGTAGGTTCGCCCGCGTATGTTGCGGCAGGTACAATGGCTGGCAGCGGACCAGTAGCCGCCGGCGTCACCGATGCGAGCAATATCTTCTATGCAAACCTCCGGAATGTCGCGGACTATACGAACTTACATGTCACTCCGACGGTCACTAAGACGAATTCGAACATCACCTCTCAAGTGACTTTCAGCGCTGACATGCCCACCACCTTCGTGAAGTTAATCGGCATAAACACGATCGCGCTTTCAGGTTCGTCACAATCGGTTGGTTCACTGCCGATGTATCTTGATTTCTATCTGCTGCTTGACGTTTCGGGGTCAATGGGGCTGCCCTCGACGCCAACAGAAGCTCAGCGAATGCAGGCAATTAATCCTGACAACTTCAGGCAATATCCCACCGGATGCACGTTGGCTTGCCATTTCTCGCCTCAAAATAGCGCATGCACGGACTCGGGGACGCAAGGCTATCCTACGAATAATTATTGCCTCGGTTACGCGATCTCCCGCGTCAGCCAGTCTGGATACACAGGCCTCCTCCAGACCAATAACAACAATCCGATGAGAAAGCAGCTTCCCAACAATATCGTCTCCGGCTTGCCGAATTCGCTCTACAACAATCTCCCCACAGTAGCGAACTGTCCGGCTACGGGCACCGATAATTGCATCCAGTTGCGGCTCGATGCGGTGGGTTATGCCGTGAACCAACTCTTTATTACGGCGAATAACAGCGAGAAGTTACCGCAGCAATTCCGGATCGGTCTGTATCCCTTCATCCGGTATCTCTATTCAAACTATTTTCCACTGACTTCGAGTATCAACGGCTCCTCAACAAATCCGTCCACCATCAACTATGCGGCCGCCAATCTGGCGTCTTTGCTTGACACCAATACAAACGCCAATCTCGGCTCGGGTGGCACGCACATCGATACAGCGCTCTCGTCGACGAACACCCTAATCAGCAGCGTAGGTAACGGCAGTTCCTATAACAATACCCTCCCTTATGTCTTCCTTATCACCGACGGTGCTCAGGACCCGCAAGTGAAAGGCGTTCCTAACGGCGGCTGGTCCGGCAGCAACCATGCCACGGTCATTAATCCCGCAACTGACTGCGCCCCACTCAAGAATAGGGGCATCATCGTGTCGGTTCTCTACATCCCTTACCAGCTAATCTCACCGGTCAATGCCAGCTTTGCAGGTGACGAGGACGATTACGCCAACAATAACATACCCAATATTCCCGCAAGCCTGCAGGGGTGCGCGTCGCCTGGCTTTTTCTATACCGCGAACACTCCGGCGGACATCACTGCTGCACTGAATGCGATGTTCAATCATGCCCTCGTCAATGCGCACATTACCAACTGAAGGACTCGTCATGAAATATAAGGCGAAGCCTTGGCGGCGCACTCAGCGCCTTCTAGCACGACTCATGCGAGACCGTAGCGGGGTCGCAGCGACCGAGTTTGCCATGATCGTCCCGATCATGCTCGTGTTGTTTTTTGGGGTAGTTGAGTTCACCAACGGCCTTGCTGCCTATCGCGCCGTATCCCTCATGGCGCATACGACCTCCGACCTTACATCGCAATCAAAGTCGGTTAAGGATTCGGACCTCACTAATTTCTTTTCAGCTTCGACGGGCATCTTATATCCTTACGCCACGAGTGCTACAGATCCGAATCTCAAGATGTCGATTGTCCAACTGTGGGTCAATTCGAGCCTGCAGGCACGAGTCCAGTGGGCGGTGAACAGCGATGGCTCGTTAGCGGCGTCGCCGGGAACGGTAGTAAACATACCAACTTCGCTTCAGGTGGCTAACACTTACGTGATCTACTCCAGTGTAGTGTACACCTACGTACCGACGATCGGCTACGTGATGAATAAGGAGGGAGTGGCCTTGAGCGACTTCGCCTACACCCGTCCACGGTTATCTCAGTGCGTGTTTTATAACCCCCCGAACCCACTTCCGACCACGTGCCCTCAAACCTGATGCGTGCGCTCTAGAATCGATCAGAAGAACAAACGATGTCGGAGGCGCGGCCTGATGGCGAATCGATTCGGGAAGACATCTGCTCGTAAGTTGAAAGAGAGAGGCGCGCGAACGCCAGGAGTTGTTTAATGCCATCGCCTACTTTTACTGCCTTGTTGGTTCGGCGCCGGCTCCGCCGGTTTCGCGTTAACCATCGGGGATCGGCAGCAGTGGAATTTGCGTTGGTCGCGCCGACGTTCTTTGCACTTTTGTTCGCCATTCTTGAGACGGGAATCCTGTTTCTCGCGGGGCAGTTGCTCGAAACGATTACATTGGATGCGGCTCGGACCGTCCTAACAGGTCAGGTCCAAGCCGCGTCTTACACCTCGGCGCAGTTCACCAACTACGTCTGCGGCAAGATCCCGGCGCTCTTCAACTGCAGTGGTATCTCCATCGATGTGCAGAACTATCCTTCGTTCACGAGCATCAATTTAAGTAGCCCGATAGATAGCAACAGAAACTTCGTCGGAACGAATCTTCATTTCAACCCCGGTGGCCCGGGAGATGTTGTTGTCGTGCGGTTGTTCTATCAATGGCCACAGATCGTTACCGGATTGGGTTGGAATCCGTCGAACCTGTCCGGCAACAAGCGATTGTTGGTCGGAACGGCTGTTTTTAAAAACGAGCCGTATTAGAAAGCGGCTTCATTGAGGCGCGACCATAGAACTAATTGACGCGATTTGGACCAAGGCCGGCAATCGCGTTGAGTGTGTAGCTGGTCTGCAGACAACGATTGCGACCTTTCCTCCAAGTCCCCTCCCTTTAGTAAATGGAAAAGTTTCGGTTTAATAAGAGGTATTTTTGCTAGCTCTGTCTGGCCGCGGTGATTGGCTCACTCAGCTTGTAGATGTGGTAAATGTCTGGCGAGGGCGTGTTCGTCTGACCCTTTCCCGTGTATACTTCCTCCACCACCCAACCCTGCTCGCGTAGACCATCAACGAGACCAAATTTCTCGTTCCACTCTTGAAGCGCTAACAAGTATTTTGGGTGGAATGATCGAGCGATCTCAGCGATCGCCTTTGACCTCAGCTCCCCGGCGCTTGGGTACGTCAGCCGCTTGTGAAACTCGATCGCGGCCGGCGTCTTCAGTCCTACGAGGTCGACAAGCCGAACATGCCCCGCATAGGCGACATAGCCAGCGTCATGCACCAATATTGTCGGTCGATCAGGCAAATTCTCATTGATCCAATGTACGGCGTCGGAAAGGCTTTTTTGATTGCCTGTTAGGTGTGTCCAGTAGTCGGAAAGTTGCCCACCGAAGGCCAATGGCAGAAAGAGAGCCGATATCCCGACAAATCGAAGGGTATTCGTGCGAGCTGCCGAACTGAGGCCGCACGCCACTCCAAAGAGTATGATCGGCGCAAATATGTAGAGGTATCGACTTCCATTATGGGAGAGGCCGCTAGGGAATTTCCAGAGATACGAGCCTATGAAAATGGTAGCGAACACGGCCAGAACGATCCCGACCGAGCGCGGCCGTATAAAGCGAACGCAGAGAAAAAGAGGGAAACAGGCAACCGCAGCTCGAGCCGTTGCCAACGATACGAAGCGCAATTTGTCCGGCCAATCTGCGTAACGGTCTGCGAAGTAGTAGGTTTTGGCGCCGACAGTGCTAGGCACCAGCGAACCCGTGTCGACCCAGTACCACATGAGGAACGGCACAGCGCTTAGAAGCGACGTCGCGCATGCAGCGATCTTGAAGCGGAGCGAATGACCGTTTTCGAGAAGCAGAATGAGCATCGACCCGACAGACAGAAGACTAAGCTCCGGCCGGATAAACGGCATGATCCCGCAAAGAAGGGGGAGCGAGATCGTCCGTCTCTTGTCTGTCAGCAGCTTGATGTTCCAGGCCACCGCAGCCATCGCGAGTCCGGTATCCATTCCATTCAGGAGCTGAAACAGCGTACCAGCAAAGATCAAGCCACCAACAGCGATTAGCATTGGCTCCAGGCGGGAGCATCCGACGTTGATGCAGGCGAGGAATAGACCGAGCACATATGCGACGCCGCAGAATGCGCCGAGCAAGTACAATGCCAGAGTGTCAGAAAAGACGACTTTCTCGATAGCCAGCAGCAGCGCGAGATGCACACCGCTCGTGGCTCCGACGAGAGCGGGAACTCCGATATAATTCTCATCGTGGCCCTCGTGAATAACCTGCGCATTGTGCAAGTTGATGAAGGCGTCATCCGTGGGGAATACGGCTCCTCCGATAATCCAATAGACTATCGCGAAAATCGCAGCTGTAGCGAATACGCAGGCCGCCACGGTCCCTTGACCTTTCAAAATCGGCCCCAAGTCGAGCAACCTTTATCTAGTTGGATGAGAAATTATCGCCTGAAGGCAATAATGCTTTCCTAACGGGCGACAAACCGACAGCGGCACTTAAGCTCGAAACCCTGGAGGCGTGGCTTGGCCCGGAGCGCCGCTGCGTGGTACCCTTCAACTCATTCCGCGAGTTCAACAAGGCCGAAGGCGGAGACATCTGGTTCGCTCTCAAAGAGACCCGCCTCCTCGCCTGCTTCGCGGCCATCTTGGCAAATTGGACTTCGGTGCGAAAGGTCAAAGAAGGCGAAACGACGAACGACTTGTACGCATTCCTAACGACCGAGCCCAATGCCGAGGTCGGCGCTATTCACCCGAAAGCGATGCCGGTCATCTTGATGCGGCCGGGCGTAGTTGAGACCTGGATGAGCGCTTCTTGGGATGAAGCCCAAATACTTCAGCGTCCGCTTGCAGACGGTGCATTGCGAATCGTGGCACGTGGCGTGAAGGAGGATCAGACTGCCATATGAAATGCGCTAACGCCCGCCCCTATGCCGAACCGGAAGCCGCCGCACGAAAGCTCATCGAGCTTGCCAGAAGCGTCCAGGTGATCAACGAGCATCCACATCGAGAAGATCAACGGTCCGTTCCTTTCTAAGACCATGCGAGCGGGTCGGAGTTTGGCGCCGGCATCAAGTATACGATCGAGAGAGGCTGGCTCGAGCCGCACGAAAGCGGCACCTATGTGCGGCTGTTATCGGCAGGTGCCGACCTGTTTCCGCATCAGTAGCGCCAGCATTAACGCCACATTATTTTCATTTTTTGGCGGAAACAAATTGGTGTTGTTGCATCATTTTGAGGACCGCATTCATGGCAAAAGAAAATTGCTTGGTTGTCCACGCAGCTGGAAGACAGTTGGATCTGCTGCGCGGAGAGGCTGCTCGCCTTGCGAAGGACAGCAAATTGGGATGGTGGACTGATCGCGCAGACATCGGCACCCGCTTCTGCTTTGAGGATGCAAAGGCGAAGGAAGCCTTCGCGTTGACCTGCGACAACTTCGGCATTCGGTGCCGAGACGGCTAGGCAAATCCGCTGGTCCTACTTCAACGTAATGCTGTCGACCCCCTGGCATGGCCGACATAAGTAGGCGTGTATCGCTTGCAGGCCGGCAATCTCTGGAAGCATCGCGAGGTACTCCATCGGCCGCCTGCATTCCTGGCAGAGGAGCACGGGTGGATTTTCATTGTTGCGGCCGCTTGCCATTTCACGCTCACTCAGAGCGCGGCAGCATAGTTTTGGGTGAGGCCGAGCACACCCCCGTTGGAATACCGAAGCCTATCGAAATTCGGCAGCCTTAACGTGAGGCTCGTCGCGCAAGACGGGGGACAACTACGGGACTTAAAGCACGCGCGCTAACATCGTCGCAGTTTTGTTCACAAGTGCACCATGCGAGGGAATGGATGCAGCCTACCTTCGCTGAGCGTCGGTTGGATTCGCCTCCGTTCCGAAGCTCAGGCGGCCTCAGCTCCTCACCCTTCCAGAGCTGAGGTCGCTCGCTCCTCCAGAATTAAGATGTGTAAACTTGGCCTTCTCCCGTCGCCGAGAGTTACAAGTGCACTCGACCTTCGGCTATCTCAGTCCTATTGAGTTCGAGCGCACGGGATTTTTTGGAAGCAGTTCGTTCCTGGGTCTCCGGTACGGCGCGGTGAGGAGCAGCAAAAAGGTCGCGCGCGCAGCCATGTACTGTGCCGCTAGTCGGCCGCGCTCAGTACCCTGCAGGATGATTTTACCAGCTTTGCCATAAACGCACCAACGCCAGCTGCGACCGCGCCGTGTGATCGAACTATCAAAGACAGGAAAATCCACATCGCTCATTGGAAGCATACTCATAAACAACCACCTAAAATAGCCACATTGCTCAACAAATATAATGGGATAACTTCTTTAGTGGCAGCGGAGTTCCTGCTCGCCATGAGATTGCTTGATGCTTGAAGTATTTTCGCGCATCTCTCTTCGAGATCGAGCCAAGGATTCAGTTGCTGGTCTATCGACCAAGGCCTAGATCGGCGCTCTGGAAAGCCCGCAAGTCATGTCATCCGCTTCGACTAACAAGATTGCGCTTTTCATCGATGGCGCCAATCTTTACGCGACGGCGAAAGCACTGGGCTTCGACATCGATTACAAACGCCTGCTGGAGGAATTTCACAGCCACGGAGAACTGTTTCGGGCATTCTACTATACCGCAGTTATCGAAGATCAGGAGTTTTCCTCGATTCGTCCCCTGCTCGATTGGTTGGACTACAACGGGTTCACGGTCGTCACCAAGGCGACTAAAGAGTTTGTCGATGCATCCGGCCGCCGCAAGATCAAGGGCAACATGGATATCGAGCTAGCGGTGGACGCCATGGAGGCCGCCGAACACATCGACCAGATGGTGCTATTCTCGGGTGATGGCGACTTCCGCTCGCTGGTCGAGGCCGTGCAGCGCCGCGGCGTGCGGGTCACGGTGATCTCCACTATCGCCAGCCAGCCGCCGATGATAGCCGACGAGCTGCGCCGCCAGGCCGACGTCTTCACTGATCTCGTCGAGTTGCAGTCCAAGCTTGGCCGCGACCCGTTTGAACGCCCGGCCCCACGTGATCGCGAACCGCGAGGACACATGTCGAAATATCTACAAGAGCCGAAAGGAAACGACCCTCGTGGCTAAGTAAGTCGCCCGTATCGACTTTGCGGCAGACCACTTCAATAGAACAGCATGACGTCCAAGCAGCCAGTGACGCGCAGACCAATTCCAGGATACGGCTAGCCCTCTCGCCGCGCCTATTTTCGAGACAATCCCTTGAACGAGCTCGCCCTCAGTAGGCCGTCTGAAGTGATGTCGTGAAATTCGATATCGGCATAAAACGTCGGCTCGACCCAAGTAGCCTTTGGTTTCTTGATGGGCTTTGTCAATTTTGCCTTTGGGCTCACCACCGTGTCGAGCTTCTTTCGGATCTCACTGGAAACCGTGCGAGACCAGCCGGTACCGACCTTGCCCATGTACACCAGTTCTTTGCCTTCCCTCTTGCCGAGGTAGAGGGCGGCGACACCTGTCGGATCCTTGATGAATCCGACCACAGGGAATTTTTCGCGCTGGACAGTTTTGATTTTCTGCCAAGCCTCGACCCTGTCCGAGCGGTAAGGTGCATCGATACGCTTTGATACGATGCCCTCATAGTTCAACCGCGCCGCAGCCTCGAACAGCGCCTGCCCGTTGCCTTCATGATGCTCGCTGTACAGGATGGGCGGATCGAGCATGTCGATCAGCTCTTTCAGCAACTCCTTACGCTTAAGCTGGGGCTTGCTCCGAAGATCCTCTCCATTGTGGAAGAGGATATCGAAGGCATAGAACAGCATCCGGTCTTGACGGCCTTTGGCCAAGTCTGCGTGCAGCTCGGAAAAGTTGGTCCGGTCCTCGTGGACCACGACAATCTCGCCATCGAAGACGGTTTGGCTCTTCAGCTTGAACGAGCTTGCGAGGCGCGAGAACCGTTTCGTCCAGTCGTGACCGTTGCGGGTGAAGATTTTCGTGGCGCCGCTGTTCACATGTACCTGCGCCCGATAGCCGTCATATTTGATTTCGTGAATCTGCGGATTCCGATGATCTCGCCCGGGTGTACCGATTTGATCTCGCCCAGGATTCCGAGATGATCTCGCCCACCCTTCCG
>NZ_LBJX01000067.1:0-35828 GCF_028128895.1 Bradyrhizobium sp. CCBAU 11434 | reverse complement strand
ATCCGGACATCTGGCAAACAGAAGCCTCGGCGTATAGCCGAGGCTGTGTCTTCCATTCGTGAGCTTCGTGATCCGGCCGCGGGCCGCTTGTCGTCGCTGCTACTACTTCTTCCTTGCAGATGACGATCTGAGCTTCACCGCCTTTTCAGCAGCGTCTTCCTTCTCAGAGCCTCGTGCCTGCTTTATTGCAAGATCACGCTTTTCTCTCTCTTCCGGAGTCATCTCTCTCAGTTCCAGCGGCTTGAACGGCATTCAATCCTCCTTCTTTGCGCTAAGCACAGCACGGATACCGGCAAGTGGACGAGCATCCGACAACCAAGCCGCAGGTTTACTCAGGGGCCATAAGCAGCCACCGAGACGGCATGGTACAGCATCATGCCTCGCGAGGAATGACGTACAGGAGGGAAGGCAGTATCGTTTCGGGCGAGAAGTAAAATGGTCCTTCGCCGATTCGGATGGCCCCCATGCGCTTATAAAACCCTTCCGCCGAAGGTTCGGCAGTGATCATGAGGGCCCCAGCCTTTATCCCTTTTGCGCGAGCTACGGCCGCCCCGAACAGAACTCGACCGATCCCTCGTTTCCAATGTGCTGGATCAACATATAGGCCGTAAATCTGCGCAATTCCCTGAAGCGCGGTCGGCGTCACCGCAACGACACCGACAGGTGTACTGGTGCCGTCTTCTACCACTTGAACACAATTCGCACCAATCAATGGTACAGTTATCGTAAGCGCGGGCATGGTTCGGTCGATGAACGCTTCGTCGTGTCCCGCGTGCATCGTCGCTCGCACACAGAGGCGCGTGAGCTCACGTTGTTCGTCGGGCCTGGCCTCTCGAACCGTATAGACGTCCATTGCACGACCTTTCGTTTTTCACCCGCAGTCCTCCTCAGATTTGGGGGCGCCAAGGAAGGCCGGCAATGGGGTATTTGCGTCGATCGGTTATGACCGCGACCGCGTCGGTCCCCCCAAAAAGCCGACGCCAAGGCGAAGTTGAGGCGAGGTTGAGGTTCGGCGCTGAGGGCCGGTTTCAGACACGGTCGTTCTGTCAGCCTAAGAAATCCTCACGATCAAGCCGCCAAAATGAAGTCAGGAAAGTGCCGGAGCGTATCGGAAGCTCCACGGGCATTTCGGACTGCCAACGCAACCCCGCCTTGCTGAGGACAGCTTCGGAAGCCTTGTTTTCAGTCATCGCCCGAGCAATGACTGCCTTAGCTTCCGTCGCGTTGAAAATGTGCGCGACGATCTCCTTACAAGCTTCGCTGGCATACCCGAGTCCCCAGTGGGTTGGAGACACCATGTACGCCAGTTCAGCCTCCAACTCCTTGGTCTGATACCCGACCATTCCGATCAATTCGTCGCTCTCACGGAGGGTCATCACCAGATTACGCCTCTCGCGACTCGCTACCCCTCGGACATGCAGGACGAAACCTTTCGCTCCGCCTTCCGGATAAGGATGTGGGATTGACGCGGTGGTGAGAGCAACACGCGGGTCCGCCACGATCGATTGGATTGCGTCCGCATCATCGATTTGAGGCGTCCTCAATCGCAGACGCCTTGTCAGCAATTCCAGGGCTTCCACCACGATTTCCCCGACGTAGGATTTCAGATCCTGAATTAGGATGCGATTGGAACGTCACCGATTGGTCAGACGCGATAGAACCCGGGTCGAGCATATCGAGTCCGCTACATTGGGAGCAGCTGACTTCCGATCGAAGTACCGGATCAGCCCCTTCGGTCCAACCGCGGACTTTAAGTGCCCTTGACTATCATGAGTTCGCGGTTGCAATTGATCATTGCAACAACTTGTAACCATGTTGGAAACTGAGCCTTATGTCAACTTCACACTTGGAAGAGCAGATCGGTCGAGTTGTTTCGGATTTGCGCGAGGAGACCACCATTCCGGGCCAGTATGGTCTGCCCGCTTCCGTTCATCAAAGGATGGCGCAAACCTGCACACCTGCGCTGAGCGTGGGTGTGATTGATAACTTCGAGGTGGCGTGGACCCGCGCCTTTGGCACGCTTGCCGCGGGGGCTGAACCGGCAACGGCGAATACGCCGTTCCAATCCGGCTCGATCAGCAAGCCGGTGTTTGCCCTGGCCTTGATGAAGCTCGTCGAAACCGGAGTCATCGATCTCGATGCCGACGTCAACGACTATCTCAAATCGTGGCGCGTACCCGGGAGAGACGGATGGCAACCGCGCATCACGCTGCGGCAGCTGTTGAGCCACACTGCAGGCACCACGATACACGGATTTCCCGGTTATCCCGCTTCAGGGCCGTGGCCGACGATACCTCAAGTCCTGAGCGGCGTCCCTCCAGCAAACACTCAGCCGGTCGTGGTTGATATACTCCCGGGTACGCAGCACCGCTATTCAGGTGGTGGGACGACGATTGCTCAGCAACTTGTCGTCGACGTGACGGGAACGCCGTTTCCCGAGCTAATGCGCAAACTCATCCTGGAGCCGGCTGGTTTGACGGATAGCAGCTTCGAACAGCCTCTGCCGTCCGCTTTCGCCAAACGAGCGGCCAGAGGTCACCCCTTGAACGGTACCGAGATAGAAGGCGGCCACCACGTCTATCCCGAAATGGCAGCTGCGGGGCTCTGGACCACGACCGCCGATCTTACGGCGCTGGGCGTTGAGATGATGCGGTCGTTACGCGGCGATGTTTCCAAACTCGGCCTCGCGCCCGGGACGGTGAAGAGCATGCTTCGTCCTCAGTTGCCGGACCAGGAGATCGGGCAGGAATTCGTGGGGCTTGGCTGGTTTTGCGCAGGTAAGGAGCAGAACTTTCGGTTCTTCCACCACGGCTGGGATCATGGGTACGTAGCCACAATGCTGATGCTGCCGGCAATTGGCAAAGGCGTGGTTGTGATGCTGAATTCCAATCAAGGCTCGATGTTGCGGAGCGAGATCGTGGCTGCAGTAGGACGCGAGTATGGCTGGCCAGTGCTCCAAGATATTCCACGGATCAGCGAGGCCGTACCTGACCTCGCGCATGCCGGAACCTACGAGAACGCGAACCGCAAGATATGCGTGAGGCAGCAGCGAGACCACCTTCTCATCGAGTTTGCAGGTCAACGGGCGCTTGCGGCGTATCCTGCGGTCACCGGGGAATTTGTCGCGAGAGCGCTTAACTTGAGACTGCGATTTGCCGGCGACGATAGCGGAAGACCATCCGAACTGACGGTTGTCACTGGTAATAAGACCGAATTGTTCAAGCGCACCGACTAAGACCCATTGTTGTGCTTGTTGTGCGTATGGCTTCGGAGGCTGATCCAATATCTTGGATGGCTCAAAAACGGCGGTCGGGCTTGTCGTGCCGCTGGTCCGGCTTATCCTATAACGAGACGCGGCACTCGGGGGGCAGCTGCGGGCCAGAAGCGGCCACCGCGAGAAACGAAGCGATAGGTCAGCTTCGGACTACAGAAGCTGCCGTCAACAACCGGACCAAGAATCTGCTAGCCGTCCGGGAACTGCCACACAGGCTGATAATCGGCCATCCCTAGTACAGCGCGTCATACTTTGCGCTGAGTATTGCTTCAAATAGGCGACCAAGCTGTAGCGGTGAGACGGCTCGACCTTCATCTGTATCAACCCTGTGCACCAATACGAGCTCCTGCTTCGGCAGTACCATCATCACATGACCACCAGCTCCTTGAGCACTGTAGCCCGGAGGCATAATCGTTTCGGGGAAATGGATACCGTCGCGGACCACCCACCACATGTAACCATATGCTCCGGCCGCCCCCGCATCTGAATATGGCTGTACACTGAGCTTCACCCACTTCTTCGGAACCACTTGGTGACAACCCCAACGTCCGCCACGGAGATAAAGCAGTCCAAATCGCGCTAGGTCCCTAGCGGTGAGACGGAATGGATAGGCCCGATGGATGCTGTTCTCGAGATTCACGTAATCTCCGTCCTTCGCTTCCGGCCCATAACGGAAATCTTCCATGCCGCAGGGTATCGCGATCCGATCCCGAAAGGCCTCAAACAAGCTAAGACCGGCGCATTGCTCGAATATCGTGCCGAGCGCGTTGAAATCCCAGTTGTTGTAGCACCAAAAGGTTCCTGGGCCATGGCTGTGACGTGCTTCCCGCCTCGCGATCATCAAGGCGGTTTCATACCCTGTCGGATGGAAGACACCGGAGCGTGCCATGAGCAGTGAATTTACGGACGCTAGGCGCTCGCGATCGGTCAGTCCCTCCTTGTCGTCGATTCCGAGTGAGGCGAGAGTGGAAGAGAGATCAATTTTTCCTTCAGCAACGTAAATGCCAAACAGAGCCGACAAGAGGCTCTTACGAATCGAATGACACATGAAGCGATGAGCAACCGCACCCCACTGATGAACGACGGCTCCGCGTTCGATGATCATGAGAGCAGCGGTCCCAATCTCACCCGCGATTGCGTCTACATTAGCGAGCGCGTTTGGGGACCAGCCCGCGGCTTCAGGCAGTTTAATTTGCCAGTTCGGCTCCGGCCACTCTTCCTCGGTCACAAGCCCGTCCACTAATCGCCCCTCGACCTTTCGGAAACCCAGAGGCGGCCCGGATACCCTGCTCCAACCTCACCCCGGGGCTCAATGTTAGCTTGTAGCAGTCCTGCCTGCTAGCTCAGAGCGAGATGCGGGAGCCAGCAAGCTACATCGCATTGGTCTTCGAGTTGAGGAAGGGAGAATTCCGCCAAGGAGTCACAACCGGGCTTACGATGCTGTCCAACCTTAATCCGCGTCCAGTCAGACAGCGGACATTCCGACGCCGATGACCGAAGCCGACGATAGCCGAACTTGGATCGTCAAGCTGCAGCTCCTCTTCGTCAGGGTAGAAATGGTCGTCGTTCCGAATGATCGCCTCGGCTGACCCGATCGGCCGTTGCCGTGCTCGAATGGCTACGATTGCATAGTACCACTGTTTTGCCCGACGCGTCAAAGTAAATTCTAAAAAACCGAAACGCGCGCCGTTCCGAGACAGCGTTTCTACTGTGCATGGGGTTGTTTTCGAGTTCTTGCGGAAGCGCGGCCTGTGACCTCAATCCGCGACCGCGATCGCCTCGATCTCGATCAGCCACTCCGGCGCGGCCAGCGCAGAGACGCCGACGAGCGTCGAGGCTGGCGGCTCCATGCCTTCGAAGAAGGCCGAGCGGGCCTTGCCGATGATCGGGCGCAGCTCCGGCTTGTAGCCGACGACGAAGGTCGTGATCTTGACGATGTTGGCGTAAGTGGCGCCGGCCGCCTTCAAGGCGTGACCGAGATTCTGCATCACCTGCGTGGTCTGCGCGGCGATATCGCCCTCGCCGACGATCCGCCCCTCCTCATCGGTCGACACCTGACCGGAGATGTAGATCGTTCGCGCCCCGGAGGCGGTGACGACGTGGGAATAAGCGGGATTGTGATGCAGGCCGCTGGGGCGGAGATGATCGAGCTTGGGCATGGGCTGGCTCCCGACGTTTATGATTGGAAGCGAGCGTAACCGGAGATGGCGTTGAGGGCTAGTATCGCCGCTCAATTGCAGGGCTTCTTCAATTACAGGGCTTGCTGTCCTTGACGTCGAACTTGCCCATCGCGCCGGAGATCACAAAATCGTTGTAATCGAGCACGAGCTGGCGGGAGACGCCGTTCTCGTAAAGCTCGAACGACATCGCGTAGACGGGCGTCTGCTCGCCCTCCTTCTGCTGGGCCTCGCGATCGAAATAGCTGACCGTCACCGGCCAGCGCGTCAGCGATTTCATGTGCTCGTCCGCTGTCGACGGATCTGGCGAGGCGGTGCGGTCGGCGGGGATCGGCTGACCGATCACGGTCAGCGTGTTGTAGACCTTCTGGCCATCGTCGGAGCCGTCATAGACGGAGAGCTCAAGCAGCGATTTGCCGTCCTTGGCGGCTGCGATGATGCGCTGGATCTGCTCGGTCGGGAACACGATCTTGCCGTCCAGGGTGAAATTCTTCGGCGCCGGCAATTTCAGCTTGACGTTAATGTGGTCGCCGTCGCGCTCCGCCGAGCCGTCGACGAGGCCTGCCTCGGCCTCGTTCATCCGCGTCTCGATCTTGAAGCGGTAGCTTTTTCCGCCGGCATCCTCCCAGGAATTGGAGCGGAGGTCGCTGAGCGTGATCTTGCCCTCGCCGCTGTCGAGCTCGGAGACCTGGCGGAATTCGGACGTATAGCCCTCGCAAGCGCTGCCTGCGAAATTGTAGAGGATGCGGCCGCGCGCGCTGTTGATCGAATTCGAGCGCGATTTGACCAGGCTCAGATCATAGAGCGCCTGGTGCGCGAGGAACGGACCGTTCGCGGCATGCGCGCTGCTGCCGGCGCCAAGTGCGGCCGCCGCGAGCGCCATCACACCGAGTGAAGTCCGGAAAAGGTGCACCATATCTGTTCCCTGGGGACGCGCAGATTCGACACTTTAATGACCGTTCCATTGCGTCGCAACTGCGGCGGTTTCACGTAAAGTTGCGCCTCTCGATCGAACCTTCTGACCTGCCTCAGGAAAATGCAGTCCGCCCCGGCCCTCGCGCGAACAAATCCGCTTGCTTGCATGTGGCGGCACGATGGGCGAAACAGGGCGCACCCGGCGGCTACCCAAACGCACCGGACGGACGAGTTTTCAGACATCGAGGTCGAGACATGGCAGGCACGGTCGAGCAGAAACTGGCGGAACAGGGCATCAAGCTGCACCAGGCCCCATCTCCCGTCGCCAATTACGTCCCGTTCGTACGGACCGGCAATTTGCTGTTCGTCTCCGGTCAGGTCTGCTTCGACCCTGCCGGCAAGCTGATCGCCAAGGGCAAGCTGGGCGCCGGCGTCTCGATCGAGGACGGTGCCGCAGCCGCGCGCGGCTGTGCCGTCAATCTGCTCGCGCAGGTCAAGGCTGCGCTCGGCGATCTCGACAAGGTCGTGCGCGTGGTGCGCCTCGGCGGCTTCATCAACTCGGCGCCGGACTTCGTGGACGGACCGAAGGTGCTGAACGGCGCCTCCGATTTGATGGTCGCCGCCTTCGGTGACAAGGGCCGCCACGCCCGCACCACGGTCGGCGTCGCCTCGCTGCCCGCGGACGCGGCAGTCGAGGTCGAAGGCGTGTTCGAGGTCGCCTGAGGTCAGCATCGTGCGTGCTCCGGATTGGCTGACAGCGCGGCCGGTCGCCCATCGCGGTCTGCATGACATCTCTCGCGGCATCGTCGAGAACATGCCGGGCGCGGTGCAGGCCGCGATCGCAGGCAATTTTGCGATCGAGGTCGACATTCAGCTCTCCGCTGACGGCGAGGCCATGGTGCATCACGACCATGCGCTCGGCCGCCTCACCGACGCCACTGGCCCGGTCGTCGCCAAGACCGCGGCCGAGCTCAAGGCCATCACGTTCAAGGACACGCCCGAGCGGATGATGTCGCTCAGTGACCTCTGCGCCATGGTCGCCGGCCGCGTTCCGCTGGTGATCGAGGTGAAGAGCCATTTTGACGGCGACCGCAAGCTGGTGAAGAGGATGGCCGAGGTGCTGGCGTCCTATCAGGGCCATGCGGTCGGCATGTCCTTCGACCCCGACCAGGTGCTGGCGCTGCGCGAGCTACTGCCCTCCCGCCCGCGCGGTATCGTCGCGCAGCGGAGCTATGAGGACGAATACTGGACCTATCTCACTCAGGAACAGCGCGACAGCATGCTGTACCTGCGCCATGGCTTTCAGACCCAGCCGCATTTCGTCGCCTTCAAGGTCGATCACCTGCCGGCGCCCGCCCCCTGGATCGCCCGCAACGTCTTCGGCTGCGCCCTGCTCGGCTGGACCACCCGTACACCGGAGCAGCGGACTCGGGTTGCGCAATATGCCGATCAGATGATTTTCGAGGGCTTCCTGCCGTAGGCTTGATGTTCGCGACCCTTGAAGTCGCTGCTGCAATGCACGATCTTGGGCGCAATGGCATCATCCGAAATCACCTTGGAGGCGGTCCCGTCCATTGGCGAAGTCTCGCCGGAGGATTGGGACGCCTGCGCTAATCCTGGCAGGGCTCTTAATGAGAATTCCTGCAATGAGCACGGCTTGGGAATCTCATCCGGGCTTCCAGGCAACTCGCTCGGCCTGTTAAAGTCCGGCTATAACCCGTTCGTCTCGCACGCCTTTCTTTCTGCCGTTGAGAAATCAGGTTCGGCCACGATCCGCACCGGCTGGGGACCGAGGCACCTTGTGGCCAAAATCGACGGCCGCGTCGCTGGAATCGTGCCCTGCTATCTGAAATCACACAGCCAGGGCGAATATGTTTTCGACCGCGGTTGGGCCGACGCCTATGAGCGCGCCGGCGGCCGCTATTACCCCAAGCTTCAGGTCTCCGTTCCCTTCACGCCGGCCACCGGGCCGCGGCTCCTGGTGCGTGACGGCGTCGATCGCGAGCGCATCACCGAGGCGCTGGCGAGCGGCCTGGTGGCGCTGTGCGGCGTCAGCAAGGCGTCCTCGGTGCACGTCACCTTCGCGCGCGAGGCCGAGTGGAAGCTGCTTGCCCAGCACGGCTTCCTCCAGCGCACCGACCAGCAGTTCCACTGGCACAACGAGGGCTTTACGACCTTTGACGATTTCCTGGCGACACTGAACTCACGCCACCGAAAATCGATCAAGCGCGAGCGGCGCGATGCGCTTGCCGCGGGGATCACCATCCACTGGCTCACCGGCAAGGACATCACCGAGGATGCCTGGGACGCCTTCTTCGATTTCTACATGGAGACCGGCTCGCGCAAATGGGGCCGGCCCTACCTCACGCGCGAATTCTTCTCGCTGGTCGGCGAGACCATGAGCCAGGACGTGCTGCTGGTGATGGCTCGCCGCAACAACCGATGGATCGCAGGTGCGATCAACTTCATCGGCTCGGACACGCTGTTCGGCCGCAACTGGGGCGCGGTCGAGCATCACCCCTTCCTGCATTTCGAGGTCTGCTACTACCAGGCGATCGATTTTGCGATCAAGCGTGGTCTCACGCATGTCGAGGCCGGTGCGCAAGGCGAGCACAAGATCGCGCGCGGCTACCTGCCGCGAACGACCCATTCCGCCCACTTCATTGCCGATCCGGGCCTGCGCCGCGCCATCGACGATTATCTCAAGCGCGAGCGCGCCTATGTCGCGGAGGCTGGGCGGGAGCTGGCCGAACTCGGCCCGTTCCGGAAAGGCATCGACGAGGCGCCTTGACGGTTTGCCGTCGCTGGTGACAGTAAGCGCAGAGTTCTTGGGAGCCGCTGCCATGACCGCCTATGACCCGAACAACATCTTCGCAAAAATCCTGCGCGGCGAATTTTCCTGCCACAAGGTCTACGAAGACGAGCATGTCTTCGCCTTCCTCGACATCATGCCGCGCGTGCCTGGCCACACGCTGGTGATCCCGAAGGCTCCTGCCCGCAACATCCTCGACATCAAGGCGGACGACTACGCCCATGTCGCCCGTGGCGCTCACAAGATTGCTGCGGCCGCGATGAAGGCATTCAACGCCGACGGCATCACTGTGCAGCAGTTCAACGAGCCCGCCGGCGGACAGGTAGTGTTTCACCTGCACATGCACGTCATGCCGCGCCATGACGGCGTCGCCATGCTGCCGCCCGCGAGCCGCAAGGAAGACGTCAAGGTGCTGGAAGAGAACGCGGCCAAGCTGATCGCGGCGCTGAAGAGCTGATCGTCACTCCGTCTGGAAATCTCCCGGCTGCGGCGCGGCCAGCGGCGTGAACTCGCAACGATCCGGCTTGATGTCGATCAGCGGCGTATTGTCGATGCAGTCGAGCCCGCGCACCAAAATTGTATTTCCTTCGATGCCGACGAGCTTGACGATCGAGGTGCCGATCGGATTGGGCCGCACCGGCGAGCGCAGCGAAAAGGTGCCGCGGGTCTTCTCGTTGTTCTTCGGGCTTTGCAGCACGATGTCACGGCGCGACTGGTCGAGCCAGTAGAGCACTTCGAGATTGCTGTAGAAATCGACGCCCTTGATCGCCGGCACGAACGGCTCGAAGATCTCGAGGCGACAGATCGGGCCGTCCTGGCGCCCCTGCCGCGGCGTCTCCAGCCGCGAGGTCCAGGGCGTGCGGATGCGGCCGATGAAGACGAGGCCGGCATCTTCCGTGGACGGCAGCTCGATGGCGACCTCGCCCTCGCGGAGCTCGTTTTCGCGAACCATATTTCCTGTTCCTTGGCTGTTCGGAGGCGGTTTTAGCCTAACCACCACTTGCCGGCCAGCATGAACACTTCACCGGCGACGACGCCCGCGAAGATCGAACGGCGGGTCAGCAGAAACACGACGAGGCCGGCGGCCACCGCACCATAGCGCAGAGCATCCGGCACGCTGGCGAGCGCACCGGGCGGCTCGACCACGATCTGGGCGATGACGCCGGCGAGGATCGCGGTCGCGACCGCCCTCACCCAAACCAGCAGTTCCGAACCCTCATCGATACCGCCGCCGAACCACAGGCCGAGCATGCGCCAGATCTGGTTGGGCACAACCCCGGCGACGAACAGCACAACCAGCGCCTGCCAATCGCCGATCAGTTGCGCGGCGCTCATGCGCGCACCTCCCGCCACCAGTGCACGCCATAGGCGATCGTGCCGGCCGCCACGCCGCTGACGAGGATGTCAAGACCGGAGTTCATCCTCGCGGCCAGCGGATAGAGCAAAATTCCAAGCGTCAGCGCGACCACGTCTGCGACCTCGCGGCTATTGCGTGCGGTCGAGAACAGGAACGACAGCGGCGTCAGCAGCAGGATTGCAGCGCCCAATGTCTGCGTGAGATTGGCGGCGAGGAAATAGCCGAGCGTGTTCGCGGTCAGGCACACCGAGACCAAGCCGAAGCCGAGCCCGTTGACGAAGGCGATGCGTCGTTCGCGCGGCACAAGCGGCAGGAAGCGATGGCATTCCACCCACAGCGTCACCGCCGTCAGATGTGCCGCGAAAAACAGCTCGCGCCGCTTGGTCGTCGGCGTGCGCATCAACGGCAGCACCGAGACTACCATCGGAAACAGCCTGATCGCACTGACGGTGACCGCGATCGCCGACTGGATGATGGTGGCGCCCGAGCCGAGCGTCGTGATCAGGATGATCTGCGCGGGCCCCGCCCAGACGAACAGCGTCGAGCAGAGCGCCCAGAGCAAGCTGAAATGGGTGTCATGAGCCAGCGCGCCGATGCCAAGATAGGTCGCGAACAGGACGAGCGTGAGGATCGTCTGCGTGATCGAGCGCACACCCCAGGCGAAGGCGCGCCACGGGCTTTGCCATTGCGGGGAATCGAGCGAAGGAAGCGCCACGGGAGACTGGCCGACCGGAGAGGAATCGTGCCTGCATAACGGGCAATGCAAGCACCCGCGTCAAGGAAGCCTGCGGCGGGGCTGGCATGCACGGTGCTCCCTACCCGCTGACGCCGCGGTTCTTCAGCACGAAACACGCCCCGCCCGCTTTGCGGATACGGTTACAGAGATCGTCCGCCTCACTTCGCGTGTCAGCGCCGATGCGCACCTGATAGAAGGCGTGCGAGCCGCGACTGCGGACCACCGAGGAGAGCAGGCTGGGATCATGGTCGCCGATGACGGCAGTGAGGCGCGTTACGGCGCGGGAATACATCGCCAGCGCCTTGTTGCGGTCGAAGCCGGCCGCGAGCTGAACGCCCCAGATCTTCGCGGCAGCGAGCTCGACATGCTGCTCGAGCTCGGCGACGAACGGGTTCGGCGCACGCTTGAGCAGCGCCATCAGGTCGCGGCAGCTCGTCGGCGGCGAGCTCGGCGGTCCCTTGCCCGTGCTGCCGGCCTTGGCCCATGCGTCGACCGTCGCGCCGGTGATGGCGTAGACGTAGTTGCGCGTCTGCTCGGGCATGCCGCCGGTGCCGGCGAGCCACTCCTGCACCCGTCGCGGCCCGGCATTGTAGGCGGCGGCAGCGAGGCCAAGATTGCCGAACTGGTTGCGCAGCTCGTTCAAAAACTCGGCCGACTTCGGCAGCGCCTGCACCGGATTGAAGGGATTGAGCAGTCCGCGCTCGCTCGCCGTTCCCGGCATGAATTGCGCAATCCCCTGCGCCTGCTCGCCGCTGCGCGTCACAGGCCCCACTGCATCGGCCTGGAATCGGCTCTCCTGCCAGATCACGCGGGCGAAGAATTCCAGCGGCAGATTGGCATCGCGCGCGGCCGCTTCCACAATCAGACAGATCGACTCCCGCGTGTCGCTCTCGCGCGCAGGCTCGTTCCCCGCCTGTTTTGCCGGCGCCTCGGGGCCAAGCTGCGTCGGAGGCATCGGGGCATTCTCGGCAAGCACCGGCGTGCAAACGAACGCCGCCGCGAGCAGCCAACTGATCAGCTTCTGAGCCCCGGCGAACGCCATGTCGCTCCCAATATCGGCCCTTGAATTCGGACCCCAAGGCAACTAGCAACGGCAGGAATTAGCAACGCCGAGCCCGGCCAGGATGCAGACAATCTATTTTGATCTCGACGGCACGCTGACCGATCCAAAGCCCGGGATCACCGGTTCGATCCAGTATGCCTTGAAAAAACTTGGCATGGCGGTCCCGAGCCAGGACGAATTGACCTGGTGCATCGGGCCGCCGCTGCATGCGAGCCTGAAGGCGCTGACCGGAACCGAGGCGCTGGCCGACCAGGCGCTCCTGCTCTACCGCGAACGGTTCTCCGAGGTCGGGCTGTTCGAGAACACACCCTATCCGGGCATCCACGACACGCTGGCGGCGGTGGCCGCGACCGGCACGCGCATGTTTGTGGCAACAAGCAAGCCTGCGGTCTACGCCACCCGCATCATCGATCATTTCGGCCTGAAGCCGTATTTCGAGCGCGTGTTCGGCTCCGAGCTCGATGGCACCCGCGTCGACAAACGGGATCTGCTTCGCTACGCGCTCGACGAGGCAAGAGTCGATGCGGGCAGCGCCGTCATGATCGGCGACCGCAGTCATGACGTCGTCGGCGCCCGAACCAACGGCATGACGGCGATCGGCGTGCTCTATGGCTATGGCAGCGAGGCCGAGCTCCGGGATGCCGGCGCGCATCACATCTGCGCCGCGCATCCGGAGCTGCTCGGCCACTGCGTCGGCTAAGCGGTCACCGTCTCGACCGCCGCAAGCATTCCCGTCTTCGGATGGCAGTTCAGATATTCGAAGAACTGCTCATCGGCAGCCGCCACAGTGACCTCGTGATAGAGCCGCAGCTTCGCTGACGGCCCCAGCGTCGAGAGATATTTCATCGCCGCGCCGAATATCTTCACGTGAGTCGGATGCGATTCCGCCCAGCGTTCCAGCGCGGCGAGGCTCTTCCACCAGCTCTGGCCGTAGGATTTTTCAGTCGCCTTGCCGTCAACCGAGAGCACCTGCATGTAGCGGTTGGCATAGCAACCGATCCCGAGCCCATCGTCGCGCAGGAAATCCATGCCCTCACGCAGCACCGGCTCGACGTCGTCGAGATAGAGCTTTCGCTCCGACGCCTCCGTATCGCTCCAGTCCTGCCCGGAGCGGATCAGGCAAAGATTGTCGTGCGCCTTCACGCGCAGGCGTGCACCGTCACGGATCAGCTCAGGATTACCGCCCGGCGACATCGGGTCGGTCTGCGACAGCGGAATGCGGTCACGCATGCCGCCCCAATAGGCGTGCTCCTGGACCTCGCCGCTCATGCTGTCGGCGATCGCTGCGACCCCTTCGGGCCTGCCGAGCGAGGAGAACAGCGTTTCATGCCGCGCCACGGTGGGGCGCAGCACCTCAATGAAGGTGCCGATGCCGTCGCGCGGCTTTCCGGTCCACGCCTGATGCGCTGGCGCAAACCAGGTGTCGAAGCGTGCGATGTCATCCCAATAGGCCACCGTGACGATGTTGGTATGTCCGGCCTGATCGACATAGTGCGCGCGGTCCCAATGCGTGGGACCGCCCTCGCCGGCAAACAGCCCGGCGATTTCAGCGAGCGCGCCCATCGCAGCCGCCGACGCCGCCCCGCGATGCTGCACGCCGAAATAAGCCATCACCACGCGGCTCACACCGGGCTTGTAGCGCGCCACGAAGGATGGATATGGCGGCTGATAATCATCGGGCACGCGCTTGTGGCACGTGCGCTGGGTTTCAAGATGCGCGGGAATTGCAGATTCCATGCTGGTACCTCCTCCCTTCGATCCCGGTGATCAGCTCGCCGCCGCGGCAATGTCCGCGGGTTCGATGGTGTCGACCGGCAGCGCGAACTGCTCGACGCGCTTGTAGGGCTTCTTGTTGAGCAGCAGCCGCGTGACGTCCGGCCGCGAATAATGCCCGGCAGGATCGGCGGCGTTCTTGGCAACGCCGATGGCGCCGAGATCGATCTCGGCGATCAGCAGTCCCTCCTGGTCCGGTGCGAGCTTGTCGCCGATCTGGCTGCCATCGGGGCCGTAGATCGCGGCAAAGCCGCCGCCGACATGCAACAGCGCATTCTTGTCCGGCCGGTCGCAGAGTTCGTCGATCATGGCCTGCGACACCGTTGCGCAAGGCGCCAGCACGAAGCACGAGCCCTCCACGGCATAGACGCGCGAGGCAGCGTTGTTGACCTCGGCGCCGAGCGCCGGCGCGAAGGGATCGTAGAGCGAGAAACTCGGCCAGGCCGCGACATGCACCTGCTCGTTCTGGGCGTACATCGCGTATTTCGACAGTGGCTGGAGATGCTCCCAGCAGCACAGCGCACCGAGGCGGCCGATATCAGCGCGCGCATGGACCGCGAGATCGCTGCCGTCGCCCTCGCCATAGACGGTGCGCTCGGCATGGGTCGGCCGCAATTTGCGGCGTTTTGCGATGGTCTCGCCGTCGGGGCCGATCAGCCATTGCGCGAGGTAAAGGCTGCCGCCGTCGCGCTCGGACAGGCCGATCACCGCGGTCAGCTTCGCCTTGCGCACGGCGTCACGCAGACGCTCGGCCTGCGGACTGTCATAGGATAGCGAATTATCGAAATAGCGCTGCACGAAGCCGCGGCCGATCGCCCAGGCTGGCGAGTCCATCCAGATATGCCAGGGGTAGCCGGGGATGAACGCCTCCGGAAACGCGATCAGCTTGGCGCCCTTCTCGGCCGCCTCCCTGATCAGCGCGACCGATTTGTCGATTGAGGCGTCGAGGTCGAGCCAGGCCGGCGCCGCCTGCACCACCGCGACCTTGTATTTCGGATGTTCGATGCCCATTGCCGCCTCCCTTGCCGGTTGATCCCAAACCACGTCCGATGCAGTCTATTGGGCCAAGCCGGGCGACCGCGCGCTCGACCACCGCGGAACAAAAACTCGACTGGCAAAGACACTGGTAGGGATCGCGCTCCGGTACGGAACTTGCCTGCAATCAGGCGGATCTGCGCCACCATGCGGTTTGCTGGACGTGAAAGGGAGGCCTGACGATGACAATCCAGTTCACGACAGACGGCAGCCCCGGTTACCGGCGGCTCGCCCTCTGGCAGGACATCGTCTGCGACGTGTTTGTCGGGCTCGACTGCAAGTCCGACCTCGGCAGCGCTTTTCACGGCTCGGTCACCCAGGCCCCGCTTGGCAAAGCCGTCTGCTCCGAGGTCTGCTCCGAGCGCCAACACGTCTTCCGCACGCCCTCGCGCATCGCGCGCTCCGATCAGGACTATGTCCTCGTTGCACTTGGCAATCGCGGCGATGGTGGTGTGACGCAGGACGGCCGCGAAACCGTGATCCATCCCGGCGAGTTCGCACTCTACGATACCACGCGTCCCTATGAGCTGAAGTTCAGGGATACGTTCTCCCAGAGCATCTTCAAGGTGCCACGCGAGATGTTGCAGCGGCGGCTCGGCGGCACCGAGACGCTCACCGCGATCACGTTCGCGGCCGACGCGCCGCTCGAGCGGCTCGCCTATGATTTCATCTTCCGCCTTTGCCAGAGCGCGGATCGGCTTGCGCCGAGCAGCGCAACTGCGCTGTCCGAGCAGGCGGTCGACTTGCTGGCGATGGCGCTGAGCGAACGGCTCGGCGCCACATCGCTGCCGTCTTCGACGCATCGCTCCGCATTGCTCTACAGGCTCAAGGCGCATATCCGCGCGCGCCTCGCCGATCCCGACCTCTCGCTAGCCGACACGTCCGCCGCGCTCGGCATCTCCGCGCGCTATGTCAACGATCTCCTCGCCGACGAGGACACCTCGTTCCAGCGCCATGTGCTTGCAGAGCGTCTGGCACAATGCCGGCGCGACCTCGCCTCGCCCCTGCTCGCCCATCGCCACATCAGTGAGATCGCGTTTGCCTGGGGCTTCAACGACGTCTCGCATTTCGGCCGCGTCTTCCGCGAGCATTTCGGGATGTCACCGCGCGACTACAGGCAAAGCCAGCTGCGGCACTGAGAGGCCCGCTGCCAAATTCCGATAGGCGAATTCACGGGATCTTCAGCAGAGGCGGCGTAGAAATGCCACCCGTCCACTAGAGCCGTCTCGGATCGCCACATGTCCATTCTCGCTGTGATCAGCCGCAAGAGTCCGACACAATTCCCTGACGATGATCTTGCGGCGCCGGAACGACCGTCGACCACCGCGAATCGCGATGAGACACTGGCCGTGTGGATCGAGGCCTTGATTGAGGGCAACTTCCTTGCGCCCGGCCACCTAGGCAGCGACCGTCTCTCCAATGCCGTCTCTAAGCTCGCAGCCAAGCTGGCTGACGATGCCTCGAAGAGGCTCGATGGCATCGTGGATCTCAATGTTCAAAGCAATGAAACCGCGATTTCCGCGGCCCGGATGCTCACGGCTTGTCGAGACGTCGACCAGAGGACCCAGGCGCTCGCAGCAGCAAGCGAGGAGATGGTCGCCTCGGTCGGCCAGATCAGGGCCAACGCAGAAGATGCGGCCGGCAGCGGGGCCAGAATGAAATCGAGCGCCGACCAAGGCATGACGACCGTCCGGCAGGCGTCCAAGGCGATGGAGCGTGTCGAAGCGACGGCCAACGAAGCCTCCGACAAGATCGTGGCACTCAGCGCCGCCTCCGAAGAAATTGGCGCCATCGTCTCGTCGATCGACGCGATCGCAAGGCAGACGAATCTCCTGGCGCTGAATGCGACGATTGAAGCAGCGCGCGCCGGCGAAGCCGGGCGTGGCTTTGCCGTTGTCGCTTCAGAGGTCAAGGCGCTTTCGCAGCAGACTGGCAAGGCAACCGAAGACATTCGTGACCGAATCCAACGATTGAGAAACGAGGTCGAGCTAATCGTGGCCGCGATGTCGGACTGCAGGTCTGCGGCCGTCGAGAGCAAGAACGTCGTCACACAGCTGGGCGAAGAGATGTCGGGCGTGGAAAGCCAGACGACCACACTCACTCACGGAATGCATGAGATCGCCAATATCCTCAATCAGCAGACCGATGCATCTCGCGAGGTAGCCGAAGGTATCTCCGCGATCGCGCGAATGACCCAAGCCAATGTCGAGCAGATCAAGAGTATATCCTCGCAGCTCGACGTCGGCCAGGATATCGCCGGCCGACAACTCCAGGATCTTGCCAGCCTGTCGTTCGACAACAAGATTCCGCGATTAGCCAAGGCGGATCACGTCATCTGGAAGAAGCGCCTCGCCGATATGGCAGTCGGACGAACGACGTTGAAGGTCGACGAGCTCGCCGATCATCATTCCTGCCGGCTCGGCAAATGGTACTACGGCGAAGGCTCCCTCGCGATGCGCAATCACCGGTCCTTTGGGCTGCTCGAAAGACCGCATGCGGAGGTTCACGAACATGGCAAGCGCGCCGCCAAGCTGTTCGCAGACGGTGATCTCTCCGGCGCTCTCAAGGAGATTTCCATGGTTGAAGAAGCCTCTGTCGAAGTGCTCAGGCTCCTCGACGATCTGGCGCGCTAAGCCCCTGCTTGTACGCGACGCGGACCGCTGATCACAACAGCGTCACGAGCTTGGAGCTCCCTCAAGCAGAGCCGCCATGTGTTCATGTGATGGCCCGACACATAGACCTGCACTACCATTCGCTTCCAAGGCCGCGCCGATCAACTGGCGGCCACGAGGAGCAGTTCGATGGAATACCGACGCTTAGGCCGGTCCGGCCTCATGGTGCCCGCTTTGAGCCTTGGCACGGGCACGTTCGGTGGCGTCGGCCGCCTCGCGGCATGGGGGACGACCGACGCGACGGAAGCGCGGCGCCTTCTGGACATCTGCCTCGAGGCCGGCGTGTCGATGTTCGACACCGCCGACGTCTATTCGCTCGGTGAATCCGAACGCGTGCTCGGCGAAGCCATCAAGGGCCGGCGCGACAAGGTTCTGGTCTCGACCAAGGCGACGTTCCGCTTCGGTGATGGCCCCAACGACATCGGCTCGTCACGGCAGCATCTGCTCGCGGCCATCGATGGCTCACTGAACCGTCTCGGCACCGACTATATCGATCTGTTCCAACTCCATGGCTTTGATGCCATGACGCCGCCTGAGGAGGTGCTTGCGACCCTCGATGTGCTCGTGCGCGCCGGCAAGATCCGCTATGTCGGCGTCTCGAATTTCTCAGGCTGGCACCTGATGAAGTCGCTCTCCGTTGCCGACAAGCACGGCTTCCCGCGCTACGTCGCCAACCAGACCTACTATTCGTTGGTCGGGCGCGACTATGAATGGGAGCTCATGCCGCTCGGACTGGACCAGGGGTTAGGTGCCGTGGTCTGGTCACCGCTCGGATGGGGGCGCCTCACCGGAAAAATCCGCCGCGGTCAGCCGAAGCCCGAAGTGAGCCGCCTGCCCCAGACTGCCGATTTCGGGCCGCCCGTACCGGACGAACACGTCTATCGCGTCGTCGAGGCGATCGACGAGGTCGCCAAGGAGACCGGCAAGAGCGTTTCGCAGATCGCGCTGAACTGGTTGCTGCAGCGCCCGACCGTGTCGACGCTGATCATCGGCGCCCGCAACGAGGCGCAATTGCGCGAGAATCTCGGCTCGGTCGGCTGGTCCCTGACCAAGGACCAGATCGCAAAGCTCGATGCCGCGAGCAAGGTGACGCTGCCCTACCCGTATTGGCACCAGCGCGGGACCTTCTCCGACCGCAATCCGCCGCCAGTGTAATTGGCTACCCGCCAAGAGCCGGCTTGATTTGAGCTGCGTCAAGCCGGCCCATGCGGATCATGGCATCCTACTGTCCCTACGAGGCAGCCCGATGCGCCGATTTGCCATGAAGGCCCTGTTCACAGCCCTCAATCTCGGCCGTGCAGAGCGGACGCGGATCGACTGGGATCGTCGCGTCGTAGTTTTCTCTACGGCCGTCACGATTGGGCTGATAGCACTCTACATCTACGGCAAGGCGACCTCGCGCTGGTGAGTGTGCGAACCGCGCGCCGATCCATGTCCCCAGCGCCACCAGGCCTGCTTCCGGCGCAGGAACCGTCCGTGTCGTGCCGGGTTGCGATGGACGGCGCAATTTCCTAATCGAGGGGACACTCACGGCTCGAATCAAGCACGCTTCCACCATGTCGTTTGTCCCGATCGAGCATGCCGACGGCCTGCCGCAACCCCAGCGCAACCAGGCGGTGCTGACGATTGCGCTTGGCATCACCATGGCCGTGGTCGACAGCGCCATCGCCAATGTCGCGCTGCCGACGATCGCAACCGACCTGAACGCAAGCCCGGCCTTCTCGATCTGGATCGTCAACGGCTATCAGCTTGCGATCACGATCTCCCTGCTGCCGCTGGCATCGCTCGGCGAGATCGTCGGTTATCGCCGCGTCTATCTGGTCGGCCTTGTGCTGTTCACGCTTGCGTCAGCCTTCTGCGCGCTGGCGCATACGCTGGCGCTGCTCACGATCGCGCGCATCATCCAAGGGTTCGGCGCGGCCGGCATCATGAGCGTCAACTCGGCGCTGGTCCGCTTCACCTATCCGCGCAGCCTGCTCGGGCGCGGCATCGGGCTCAACGCGCTGGTGGTCGCCTTCTCCGCGGCGGTCGGGCCGACGCTCGCCGCCGGCATCCTCGCGGTCGGCAGCTGGCCCTGGCTGTTCGCCATCAATGTGCCACTCGGCGTGGTCACGCTGGTGCTCGGCCTGCGTAGCCTGCCGCACACGATCCAGGCGAGCCATTCCTTCGACTGGCAGAGCGCGGGGCTCTCGGCCATCACCTTCGGCGTCGGCATCGCCGCGATCGACAGCGTCGGCCATGGCGAGGCGACAATCACATGCCTCATCCAGTTCGCGATTGCGATCGTCGCCGGCGCGGCGCTCATCTATCGCGAGACGCACATGAAGTCGCCGCTGCTGCCGGTCGACCTGTTGCGCATTCCGGTGTTCGGACTGTCGATCGCGACCTCGATCGCCTCGTTCTGCGGGCAGATGCTGGCCTTCGTCGCGATCCCCTTCTACCTCCAAAGCCGCTTTGGCTATTCGGCCGTTCATATGGGTCTGTTGATCACGCCATGGCCGATCGCAGTGGCGTGCGCGGCTCCCCTCGCCGGTCGCCTGGTCGAACGTTATCCGGCCGGCCTGCTCGGCGGCATCGGCCTGACGCTGTTTGCCTGCGGCCTTGGCGGGCTCGCTTTCCTGCCGGCAAGTCCGACACCGCTCGACGTGGTCTGGCGGATGGCGCTGGCGGGCGCCGGCTTTGGTCTGTTCCAGACGCCCAATAACCGCACCATGATCGCAGCCGCGCCACGCGAGCGCGCCGGCGGCGCCAGCGGCATGCTGGGCACCGCGCGCCTGCTCGGCCAGACCACCGGCGCTGCGCTGGTTGCGCTGTTCCTCGGACGCTATCCGGACGACGGGACCCGGATCGCGCTTCTCGCCGGCGTCGGATTTGCCCTCTGCGGCGCCATGCTGAGCATGTTGCGGCTATCGCCGGCCGGCGCACGCGGCGCCGAACACGTCCGCGTGCAGGACGATCAGCGCATGCGCGGCGAATAATCGGCTCCCAAGCACAGGTCTCCGCGGCCCCCTCGCGCAACCTGTGCGTCACTAAATCATCTGGACCAATAGCCTATTGCCATCACTCTCAGGTTGCGCTTGATTGCACATGGGGTTGGGGACTTATTTGATGCGTTTATTTGGAATTGTGGCGCTCAGCGTCATGCTGGGCGGCTGCTCGTCTGTCACGCGCGGCACCACCGAGAACATCAGCATTTCATCCACACCGTCAGGCGTTGAAGCTGTGGTCAGCGGGTTGGAGGTTCCGACTACCTGCATGACACCTTGCTCCGTGGTCGTGAAGCGGAACGCCGACGTCTCGATCACCTTCCAGAAGGAAGGCTATGAGCCGCAGATCGTACCGCTCAGCCGGGACATCCAGACCGGAGGGGCCGCGGGCTTTGCCGGCAATCTCCTGCTCGGCGGTGCCATCGGCATGGGCGTCGATGCCGCAACGGGCGCAGCAACTGATCACAAGCCGAACCCGGTCATCGTAACGATGCAGCCTGTGGCCCCTCCTCCCCGCACACGGCCGCCCGCGCCAAAGAAACCGCGGCCGCCAGCGGCCGCCGCGCCTGAAGCCGGCACCTAGACCCCGGCATTGCGCTCCAAACAAAAAGGCCGGCTCTGCAGCCGGCCTTTTCGATTCATGATACGCCGATCAAGCCTTGACCAGCGGGCCCTTCGAGGTCGGTCCCTTGGAGCCGCCGGGGCCGCCCGGCTTGTTGGGCTTGCCCGGCGGACGCTTGCGGGCGGGCAGTTTTTCCTGCTTCGGGGTGACCGGACCCTCGACGAACTCGAAGCCGATCTTTTCCTTGGTCTCGTCGGCCTCGTCCTTGACCAGGACGACGCGAACGTGGCCACCGCCCTTGAGCTTGCCGAACAGCACCTCGTCGGCCAGCGGCTTCTTGATGTGCTCCTGGATGACGCGAGCCATCGGCCGCGCACCCATCTGCTCGTCATAGCCGTGCTGGACCAGCCAGGCCTTGGCGGGCTCGGACAGCTCGATGGTGACGTCGCGGTCGCCGAGCTGCGCCTCGAGCTGAAGCACGAACTTCTCGACCACGGTGCCGATCACCTCGACGCTGAGATGGCCGAACGAGACGATGGCATCGAGACGGTTGCGGAATTCCGGCGCGAACTGCCGGTTGATCGCCTCGTGATCGTCGCCTTCCCGCTTCGAGCGCGTGAAGCCGAAGGCCTGCTTGGCGAGATCCGAAGCGCCCGCGTTCGTTGTCATGATCAGGATCACGTTACGGAAGTTGACCTGCTTGCCGTTGTGGTCGGTGAGCCGGCCGTGATCCATGATCTGGAGCAGCACGTTGTAGAGGTCGGGATGCGCCTTCTCGATTTCGTCGAGCAGCACCACGCAATGCGGATGCTGGTCGACGCCGTCGGTCAGCAGACCGCCCTGGTCGAAACCGACATAGCCGGGAGGCGCGCCGATCAGACGCGACACAGTATGCCGCTCCATGTATTCGGACATGTCGAAGCGCAACAGCTCGACGCCAAGCGACGCCGCGAGTTGCTTGGCAACTTCGGTCTTGCCGACGCCGGTCGGACCCGAGAACAGGTAGCAGCCGATCGGCTTCTCCGGCTCGCGCAGGCCCGCGCGTGCGAGCTTGATCGAGGCGGCGAGCGACTCGATCGCCTTGTCCTGGCCGAACACGGTGCGCTTCAGCGTCTGCTCGAGATGCTTGAGCACCTCGGCATCGTCCTTCGACACGCTCTTCGGCGGGATCCGCGCCATCGAGGCGATCGTGGTTTCGATCTCCTTGATGCCGATGGTCTTCTTGCGCTTGTTCTCGGCGACCAGCATCTGCGCCGCACCGGACTCGTCGATCACGTCGATCGCCTTGTCGGGCAGCTTGCGGTCGTGGATGTAGCGCGAGGACAGCTGCACCGCAGCCTCGATCGCCTCATTGGTGTACTTCAGCCGATGGTAGTCCTCGAAATACGGCTTGAGGCCCTTGAGGATTGCGATGGCGTCCTCGACGGTCGGCTCGTTGATGTCGATCTTCTGAAAGCGCCGCACCAGCGCGCGGTCCTTCTCAAAGTGCTGGCGGTATTCCTTGTAGGTGGTCGAGCCCATGCAGCGGATCGTGCCCGAGGCAAGCGCCGGCTTGAGCAGGTTTGAAGCGTCCATGGCCCCGCCCGACGTCGCGCCCGCACCGATCACGGTGTGGATCTCGTCGATGAACAGGATGGCGTTGGGATGCGCCTCGAGCTCCTTCAGGACCTGCTTCAGGCGCTCCTCGAAGTCACCACGATACCGCGTGCCCGCGAGCAGCGTGCCCATGTCGAGCGAGAACACGGTCGCAGCGGCCAGAACCTCCGGCACCTCGCTGTCGACGATGCGCTTGGCGAGGCCCTCCGCGATCGCGGTCTTGCCGACGCCGGCCTCGCCCACGAACAGCGGATTGTTCTTCTGCCGGCGGCACAGCACCTGGATCGCGCGGTTGATCTCGGAATTGCGTCCGATCACCGGGTCGATCTTGCCGTCGCGCGCCTTCTTGTTGAGGTTGACGCAATAGGTCTCGAGCGCCTCGCCCTTCTTCTTGGCGTCCTCGCTGCCCTTGGTCTCGGTCTCCTCGTCGACGCCGCGCACGGGCCGCGCCTCGGAGACGCCCGGCCGCTTGGCAATGCCGTGGCTGATGTAGTTGACGGCGTCGTAGCGCGTCATGTCCTGCTCCTGCAGGAAGTACGCGGCATGGCTCTCGCGCTCGGCGAAGATCGCGATCAGCACATTCGCACCGGTCACCTCTTCGCGACCGGAGGACTGCACATGGATCACCGCACGCTGGATCACGCGCTGGAAGCCGGCGGTCGGCTTGGCATCGTCGGCGCCATCCGTCACCAGATTCTCGAATTCGGTCTCAAGATAGTTGACAAGGCTCGTGCGCAACTTGTCGAGATCAACGCTGCAGGCCCGCATGACTGCGGCCGCGTCGGAATCATCGATCAGGGAAAGCAGGAGATGCTCGAGCGTCGCGTATTGGTGATGACGCTCGTTGGCGATCGCCAGTGCACGATGCAGGGATTGTTCAAGGCTTTGGGAAAAAGTCGGCATTCGCGTCCTCTATGGCCCCCACCATCATGATCGCCATCGCCCGGTCAGGCAACAACAACCTTTGTCACATATAGTTATACAAGATCGCGGCAAAAGACCGGTTCCGCGACTCTACGGGCATTACGCACCCACCGCATTCTCGATGCAAAACCCGTTCCGATTTAGGCAAAACTACCCATTTGGGCAGGACAGGCGCCGGCGCTGAGTCGGCCGGATCACGCCGCAGCATGCGCTGACGTCACACACCGCACGAACAGAACCGATCTAAAGAACACTGGATTCGAACGCGCGGTTACTTCTTTTCCATCACGCATTGCAGGGGATGCTGGTGCTTGCGGGCGAAATCCATCACCTGCGTGACCTTGGTCTCGGCAATCTCGTAGGTAAACACACCGCACTCGCCGATCCCGTGATGATGGACATGCAGCATGATCTTGGTCGCGGCCTCGACGTCCTTCTGGAAGAACTTTTCCAGCACATGGACCACGAATTCCATCGGCGTGTAATCGTCGTTCAGGATCAGCACACGATAGAGGTTCGGCCGCTTGGTCTTGGGCTTGACCTTGGTAATGACAGACGTGTTCGGACCCGCCGGGCCACCGGAACGGTTCTCGTCGTTGCTCATCCGGGGAGCATGGGCGGCGGCAGCCGCGGACAGGTCGAGTCTGGAAGTCAATTGCAGCATGGCTCAGGCGTTCAAATTCCCCACGGAAGCGTCTGACGGTCCGCCGCGCCGCCCACACGCGTGGGTCTCGCGCCGGCGCGCCGCCTCGTCGGATCGCCGCTTCCAACCGGTCCGGCCGAGCCGGATCGATTGCAGGCAATATGGGCCCGCCCCCGGCTCGCCGCAAGCATGCAAAGGCTCAGCCGATGCGACCGCGGCGCCCCGATTCCCGGTCCGGGCGATCCTGCGCAAGGTTAGTCAATCCGGACCGGTTTGACAAAAACTTCCAGCCGGCCTGCTCAGAACATGCTGATCAGGAACCTGACCGCGACGCTTTGGCTCGGCCATTCCTCCGGGTTTCTACGGTCTGATTTACCCCTCGTTCAACGCTGTGGCGCGAAATCCGGCAAACCACACATGTCGGGGTTGTCATGTTGCGCCTGCCCGTTGTCAGCCGCCTTGGACGGCAGCTCGCCCGTTTCGCCCGGGCTGAGCAAGGCAATTATGCCGTGATCTTTGCCATAGCGCTCGTTCCGGTCCTGAGCTTCGTCGGTGCGGCGGTCGACTACAGCCGCGCGGTCAAAGCCCGCACCTCGATGCAGGCAGCGCTCGACTCTGCCGCCCTCATGCTCTCCAAGGACCTGTCGTCCGGCGCCATCGCCACATCGCAGATCAGCACGAAGGCCACGACCTATTTCAACGCGCTGTTCACCGACAAGTCCGCGCTGCCGAGCGTCACGGTCACCGCGACCTATACCGCGAGCACATCCGCGGGTTCGACCATCCAGCTCACTGGTGACGGCAATTTCACGACCACCTTCATGAAGATCGCCGGCTTCCCGAAGCTTGGCATCAATGCCTCAAGCGCCTGGGGAACGATGCGGATGCGCGTGGCGATGGTGCTCGACAATACGGGATCCATGGCCGACGCCGGCAAGATGCCGGCAATGCAGACCGCCGCGAAGAACCTGATCGATCAGCTCAGCGCGCTCGCCAAGGCCGACGGCGACATCTACATCTCGATCGTCCCGTTCGCCAAGGACGTCAATGTCGGCGCCGACAATTACAGCAAGTACTGGATAGATTTCACCGACTGGGATGCCGCGAACGGGAGCTGCAGCAGCTCGCGCTATACGAACCAATCTTCATGCGTGAACAACAGCAAGACCTGGACACCGGCCAATCACAATACGTGGACCGGGTGCGTGGTGGACCGCGACCAGGACTATGACATCAAGAACACGACGCCGACGAACGGCAATTCCGCGACGCTCTTTCCGGCCGACCAATATTCCTATTGCACCACGGGCAGCTCAGCCTATCTGCAGCCGATCGTGCCGCTGAGCTACAACTGGTCCTCGCTCAAGACGGTGATCGACAACATGAAGCCGACCGGCAACACCAACCAGGGCATTGGTCTCGCCTGGGGCTGGATGACATTGTCGACGGGCGATCCCACGAATGCGCCCGCCAAGGATTTGAACTATACCTACAAGGACGCCATCGTCCTGCTGTCCGACGGGCTCAACACGCAGAACCGCTGGTACAGCAACGCCTCGCAGATCGACGCGCGGCAGAAGAAGCTGTGCGACAACGCCAAGGCCGCGAACATCACGATCTACACGGTGCAGGTCAATACCGGCGGCGATCCGACCTCAGGCGTGCTGCAATATTGCGCCAGCAGCAGCGACAAGTTCTACCTGGTCCGCTCGGCAAGCCAGACCGTCTCGGTGTTCCAGAGCATCGGCACGTCGCTGTCGAAGCTGCGCGTGGCACGCTGACCAGAGCCTTGCGCAAACGAAAAAAGCCCGGCTGATGCAGCCGGGCTTTGTGATTTCATCAGTTCAGAAACTTACTGGGCCGCCGGGGTGAACTTCGACACGACCGTCTCAACCGGCTTGAACGCCTGCTTGGCGAGGTCGCTGTAGAGGCCGGCGATCTTCTGCGATTCCGCGACGAAGGTCTCGTAGGCGGAACGGGCGAAATCGGTCTGGGCTTCGAGCGCCTTGTCCAGCGACTTCACGCCGGAAAGCTTCTCGACGAACGACTTGGTGTCTTCGAACGACTTCTTGGTGTAGTCGCCATACGCGCTGGCGATCGCCTGGAGGCCGTGCTGCACCGAGCTCGCGGAGGCAACGCAGGTCTCGAAATGCTCTTTCCCGTAGTTCTGAAAGTCTTCAACCTTGAACATCTTGGAATCCTTTTCCCTGGCTCGCGTCCGGAAGCCCCGGCTCCCTGACTCTGCCCACAAATAGTGCAACGCACAAAAAAGTCAAGAATCTTGTGCGACGCACAAAATTCGGCGCAAGTTGCGGAAATTCCCGGGCTTTCCCGCAAGGTTTTCTTAAGCTTTTGGAAACCGCGGCACCCTACCCTGATTCCCTGGACGTGTTCACTTCCGCAGGCGGCCAAAAGCCGTTTGAGAACATCACCTTAGCCAGAACAGCGGCTCAGGCCCAACGTCCCCCGCAGTGAACACCAGCGGAGGGACAGCCTGAGCAGGTAATGATCCCGGGTCCGCAGGGCACAATTTCGCCTCACGAGCCGGTGATCAAGTCACAAACGGGGACGGGGTTCCATGCTTCGTAGCAACTGGTCTTCCTCGCGCTTGGCGCGGGTTGGCGTTTTCGGGCTTCTCACGGTCACCACAGCCGTCATCTTCACGACCGATGCAGCCGACGCACGGCGCTACCGGCGGCACTATGCGCACCACCGGGTGCATCACGAGGCCTCCGAGAGCTACAGTCCGCAATTCGCGTCGATCATCGTCGACGGGAATTCCGGTGCGGTGCTGCAATCGACCAGCCCCGATGGCATTCGCCATCCGGCTTCGCTCACCAAGATCATGACGCTCTATCTGCTGTTCGAGCGTCTGGAGTCCGGCAAGATGAAGCTCGACACCGAGATGCCGGTGTCGCAGCACGCCGCCGACCAGGATCCGACCAAGCTGAACCTGCGTGCCGGCCAGACCATCCGCGTCGAGGACGCGATCAAGGGCCTCGTCACCCGCTCGGCCAATGACGCCGCTGTCGTGATCGCTGAAGCGATCGGCGGCGACGAGGACGATTTCGCCGCGATGATGACGCGCAAGGCGCGCGCACTCGGCATGTCCAGGACAGTTTACCGCAACGCCAATGGCCTACCCAACGACGAGCAGGTGACCACTGCGCGCGACCAGGCGACGCTCGGCCGCGCCATCCAGGAGCGCTTCCCGCGCTACTATCGCTACTTCTCGACCACCTCGTTCACCTGGCGTGGCGAGCAGATCCGCAACCACAATCACCTGCTCGGCAGCGTCGAGGGCGTCGACGGCATCAAGACCGGTTACACCCGCGCCTCCGGCTTCAATCTCGTGACGTCGATGCGCCGTGGCAACCGCCACCTCATCGGCGTGGTGCTCGGCGGCCGCAGCGGCGGCTCGCGCGACGCCATCATGCGCAATCTGCTCGCCGAGAACCTCGAGAAGGGCGCAACCACCCACACGGTTGCCGCAGTGACCGAGCGCAACGGTGCCGATGCCAGCAGCGACGTCGCCGATGCATCGGAGACCCCGGCTCGGCCCGTTCCGCCGGTCCAGGTCGCAGCCGCTCCTGCTCCCGAGGCCCCCGCGCCGCGTCCGGCCTCCCGCCTCGCCACGCTTGCAGCCGCGACCGCAGCGATGCCGCCGGCTCAACCCAAGCCTGAAGCCAGGCCCACCGAGTCCAAGATCGAGCCCGCACCTCTCACCAATGGCGTGATCTCAAGCCAGCCGCTTGCCCTCATTCCGGGTTCGTCCGAGCCGATGAAGCCGGTCCGGGTGAAGACGGTTCAAGTCAAGGCCGGCGCAGTCAAGGTGGCCTCCGCCGCCCCGACACAGGTCGCCCCGCAGGTCACCAACACGATTCCGGCCCGCGGTGAGATCGCCGAGACGTCCGGCGCCGTCGTCGCCAGGGCCGACATGGTCAACAAGCCGGAGCCCGCCCGAGCCGAACTGCCGCAGCAACCTGCTGGCTTCGGCACTGGCAACGGCGTTCTCGGCGTGCTGCCGGCCGCCACCGCTGCGGCGCCCGCACCGGTTGCCAAGCTTGCCTCCGCCGATCCGTCCCCGCAGCCGATCCAAATGAGCGCCACCAAGCCGGCCATCACCCATAGCGGCTGGATCGTGCAGGTCGGCGCGCTCGAGAGCGAGAGCGAGGCCCAGCAGCGCATCGAAGCCGCTCGCAGCTCGGCCCGCGGTCTACTCAGCAGGGCCGATCCGTTCACCGAGCCGGTCGTCGCGAGGGACAATCGCAAGCTCTACCGCGCCCGCTTTGCCGGGCTCGAGCGGGACCAGGCCGAGGCGGTGTGCAAGACGCTGAAGCGCGCCGACATCTCCTGCATGACCGTCCGCAACTAATCTCTCAGATCCTTCCAAGCCAAAATGCCCGCGCCTTGCGCGGGCATTTTTGTTTTTGAGGACGCGGTGGCGCTGCAGGCTGTTCCGCGACAACCTCTCGTCAAGAATTTACGGTTAAAACTTTGCTCAAGGGATCGACCACGCCGACAATGGCGGGCATCGGGGCGACGGCAAACAGAGCAAGCGGAACTCACGCGGTACGGGCGTTTGTGGCGTGGTGCCGGAGTTAGCCGTTATGCGTACGAAGCAGAGTATCCTTGGCCTCGTTTACCCGGGCAGCGAGGTACGTCGAGCCCCCCTGGTCGGGATGCAGTTTCTTCATGAGGGATTTGTGCGCCCGGCTGATGTCGTCGCGCCCCGCTCCCGGCTGCAAGCCAAGGATCTGATAGGCTTCCTCCGCCGTCATTTTGCCGCTCGCCGCCGCGCGGCGCTGCCCCCCTGCCGCGTCGCCCTGCGCGTTCTGACGCCAGGCGGGAAACCGGCGGTCCAGATAGCTTTCAAGTAAGGCCACGCTCTCGGCATCGAACGCCGGGACCATCGCCAGCAAACTTGCAAGATCGAACTCTTCAAGACCGCGCCCGGCGTGAGGCCCGGCGACGATCTGGCCCGAGAGCTCGCCGGAATCATGATCGAGCCGCATATCCAGGAATTGTGATCGCACGCGCGAGGTCTGACCGGATGAGCGCGATGCGCCACCCCTGAACAGGCCCCGGACATTGCCAAAGCCTGCATTCGCGAGCGGCGTCCAGCCGAGCAAACCAGCCCCGAATAGTCCGAGCGGGATCGCCACCGCCAGTTCGCCCCGCAGGCCGGTGAAGGCGGCCACTGCGAGCGCCACCACGCCGCCCCCGACCTTGATGGCGCGCGCAAGCACGGCCGGATTGGCGGCGCGGAACATCTGGAGCAGCAGATAGAGCGTGATAACGGCGACGAGGCCGGCGATCAGAGTCATGGTGGGAATATAGTCGCCCTCTTGTCAAAAAGCATGATGTCCTTCCCTCCGTCCACGTTCGGACGGTGACAAAAGCTGTTCTGTTGCCATAAGCAGTTGCCCCCATCATTCCGGCGCACTCGGAAGCAGCGAAGGTCGCATCACCACCCAGGAAATGATGAGGGGGCTTTGGGGAAGACGATGAGCGAGGGATTCAAGCCACCGATCGTGCCGGCCGCCTTCTTCGGTATCGTCCTGGGCCTTGCGGGTCTCGGCAATGCATGGCGTGCCGCACACCAGGTTTGGCAGTTGCCGGCGATCATCGGCGAAATCATTCTCGCCGTCGCCTCGATCGTCTGGGCGGTTCTGATTGGGCTGTTCGTGCTGCGCTGGATTTTTGCACGCGCCGAGTCGGTCAGTGAAGCGCATCACCCGGTCCAGTGCTGCTTCATCGGCCTCGCCGGCGTCTCCACCATGCTGATCGCGCTCGCTGCTGCGCCCTATTCGCACCATGCCGCCATGATCCTGTTCGGGCTCGGCGGAGCGTTTACGCTCGGTTTCGCACTGTGGCGGACGGGACTGCTGTGGCGCGGCAACCGCGATCACACCGCGACAACGCCGGTCCTCTATTTGCCAACCGTTGCGGGCGGCTTCGTCACCGCCGGCGTCTCAGCGGCGCTGGGCTACCCCGACTGGGGGCAGCTCGCCTTCGGCGTGGCGCTGTTCTCCTGGTTCGCAATCGAATCCGTGCTGCTGCACCGTCTCTATACCGTCGAGACGCTTCCCGTCGCGCTGCGTCCGACGCTCGGCATTCAACTTGCGCCGCCCGTGGTCGGCGCGGTCGCCTATCTCGCAATCAATGGCGGTGTCCCGGACATGTTCGCGCATATCCTCATCGGCTATGGGCTGATGATGGCGCTCCTGCTGCTTCGATTGTTGCCCTGGATCATGGAGCAACCGTTCTCGGTGTCCTATTGGAGCTTCACCTTCGGCGCCACCGCGCTTGCGATCGCGCCAATCCGCGTGGTCGGGCACGGCGACACCGGCGCGATCGCTCTGCTCGCGCCTTATCTGTTCGCGGCCGCCAACCTCGTGGTCGGACTAATCATGCTCGGCACGCTGCGCCTGATCGTGCAGGGACGCCTGCTGCCGCCCGTTGCGGCTTCGTCTCCGACGCAGGCCGCGCCGGCGTGAGGCGTTACTTCATTTGTCCGATCAGTTGCGCGGCGCCACTCGCCGTCTTAGCCAGTCTCAGCAATGCCTCGCGGCCTCCAGCTGCGTAGGCCGCAGCGGCCCTCAACAGCTCGCGCAGCTGTGCCGCCGCGCCCGGATCGAACCGGCACCAGGCACCGCCGGTCAGACGCGCAATCTCGCGAAACGCCTGTTCGGCGACTGCATCATGGCCTTCCTGAAACAGGAACACCGGCACCTTCAGCATGCCGAGCTCGCCGGCCTTGGCGCAGAGCGCGTCGACCTTCTCCTCCATTGCGTCGCCGACGAAGACGACAGCACGCACACCTGATGTAACCGCCTCGCGCCGCGCGTCGGTCAGCACTCTGCCGATCTGGGTGTCGCCGCCGCGACAATCGATCTTGCTCATCAGCGTCGCCAGCTTGCTGCTGTCGGAAATCCAGCCCGTCGCGCGGCATTCATTGTAGCCGCGATAGTAGACCAGTCGGATGTCGAGGCTGCCAAGCGCAGCAGCCTCGCGAAACATGTCGGCCTGAAGCGCGCAGGCCATGTCCCAGGTCGGCTGCCGGCTCATCGTCGCATCCAGTGCGAAGATCAAGCGGCCCTTCGCACCCGGTGCATGCGGAGACAATGCCCGCGCCTTGGCAACGAAGGCGGCGACATCCTCGGAGGTCGAGCTCTTTGCCTGCGGCAGCACGCCGTCGCTCTCGGCTCGCGCCGACACGGCATCGCTCTGGCGGGGTTTGGTGGGGTCGTCGGGCATCCATCGTCACATCGGGTCTCAGGCCACCAATGTGGATGGCGTGCCCTGCCCGGTCAATGTGCAAAGCCTCCGCAGGCGGGAGCCGGCGGAGGCTTTGAGACTTGTTTCGATCAGCTCTTCTCGGATTAGCTCTTGGCGGGCGCCATCAGAGCCACCGGACCCGGCTCCAGGATCTTGGGCGGAGCCGAACGGGTGTCGACCGGCGCAATTGCGCTGTCGGTGTCGCTCAAGAATTTATCAAGCATGCCCTGGATCGAGTTCTTGGCGTCGTCCGGACCTGTGTCGCGCATGTCGTTGTGCTGGAAGTCGGTCTTCACGACCTGGATACCGGCCTTCTCGCACTCCTCGTCGGTCGGGAGCACGCCCGGATCAGTCTTGAACTGCGGATCGTGAGAGCGGAACGAAAGAATCTTGAATTTACCAGCGGTGACGAAGGGCACGCGGAGATTGTCCAGCGTCACGACCTTCTTGACCTCGTCCGGATATTGCTTGGCGAAATACATAGTGATGTCGCCGCCCATGGAATGGCCAACCATCGTCACCCTGGTGTAGTCAGCGTTGGGCTGAACCTTCTTCATCTCCTGCATCGCCAGATGGATATTGGCGACGCCGCGCAGAATCTGCGGCAGGCGGCCGACATAGAGCTCGCCAGGCTTGGTCACCATCGGCGGATCGGTCGGCAAATCATGCTGCGGGCTTACGACCAGGTAGCCACGCGCAGCGAAGATGTTGGCGAGAAAGCCGTACTCGGTGTTCTTGACGGTGTTGCCGTGATTGATCACCGCAACCGGAAGCGTGATCATGCCGGCATTCGCCTGCATTTCCTTGTCGCGACGGATCGCGATGTCGACAGGCACGGGACGATTATCGCGCGAAGGGTCGTAGAAGGTGATGGTCTCGTGCTTGATGGCCCACTTGCTCGCCGTGAAATAGGCGACACTGAAGAGGGCTCCCACACAAACCAGAACGGCAATTCCACGCTTCATTTTCGTCCTCAGCCTCAGGCCGTGCGACCTGATCCCTGTTGAAAACCGTGTTTCTTCCGGAGCTCTTCGGCCCCTGGTCGCCTATTCCCCAATATATGTCACAGGCGCGTGACAGGAAGGCCAAATATTGTGAACTGACAGCCCTTTCATTGTGCGATGCACACGTTTGGTGGGCACCGCGTTCTGATACCGCTACCTCCGGGTACAGATGACCATCCGACGCAACCCGTCACGATCGGGTTCAATTTCACGGTGAATGCCCGGTGAAAACAACTGCAGGCGACATCCGTTCCGGCGGGAACCGGCTGTCATGATCGACCGGGAAGTAACAGCGTACCGTGCCTAGGCGCCGAGGATGTCGTGGACCTCGAGCGGCTTGTCCACCTGGCTGAACCACTCGGCGCGATTTGCCGCACGGCGGCGGCCGCGCTCGTCGAGCGGCAGCTTGAGCTGGCGCAGCAGGCTCGTCACCTCCTCCCGCGCGGTGAGATGGCCAAGATTGGGCCGCATCCCGAGCGTGGCCTCGTCGATCTCGTCGAGTGCCGTGAGGCCACGCGGGAAGAACTCGCGATAGACGACACGTTCGGCGAAGCCATCGACGTAGCGGAAGCCGAGCCGCAGCGATAAGTCCTTCAGCCCATCGGCGACGAGCTGCTTGTTGCGAGAGCCGAGCATCGACAGGCGATTGCGCACCACGATCCAGTCGGTGGTCGAGCCGTCGAGTTGACGACGCTTGCGCCTGACATCGCGCACCATTTCGGCGTAATGGCTTTCTCCCGTTACCGCGTAATTGGTGGGATCGACGGTACCGAGCACGTCGAAATCGAGGAAGCTGTCGTTGATCGGCGTGACCAGCGTGTCCGCCATCGAATGGGCCAGCCGCATCAAATAGCTGTCGGTGCCGGGCGTATCGATGACGATGAAGTCGAAACTGCTCTCGACCGCCGAGACCGCCTCCATGAACTGCTGGAACTCGGAATTCTCGTTCTCGGCGATCAGCATGGTTTCGCCGAGCTTGATGCAGCGATGCACCGGCAACTCGAGGTCGAGCTTGGTGCGGCGCGCCCAGGCAGAACGGTTGTTGATGTAGCGGGTGAAGCTTTGCTGGCGGCAGTCGAGGTCGATGGTGGCGACGCGCTGACCAGCCTTCAGGAGCGCAACCGCGATGTGCAGGGCGGTGGTCGATTTGCCGGAGCCGCCCTTCTCATTGCCGAGCACAACGACGTGCGCCGAGCCGGATTGGCTTTGGCTAGCCTGCACAAGCATGGCGATCCTCAACACCCCTTAAACAATATCTTCGAGTTGGCCGCGTCTGCGGTCAAGTGAAATGCGTGACAGGATAACGAAATCACAGTGCGATGATGGTCATCATGAATCGCGTCGCGGCCTTTCGTCTGTGATCCAGCCCACAACGACGCGACATCCTCGCTGCAGGGAATGCTGTGCCCGATGTCGATGCATGGCGTCCACGACCGGCGCTTGTTAAGGTTAGCCGGCTGCGCGGCTGGCGGCGCCCACCCCCAACCATCCCGAGTTCTGATGTCACCAAGCCCCCTGATCACCCGCACGGTGCCCGTCCTGCGACGCGCCGTCGACAATCTTCGCAAGCGAAAGGCCACGGTCGCGCTGGTGCCGACCATGGGGGCGCTCCATGACGGGCATGTGTCGCTGGTGCGCCTCGCCAAGCGGCGCGCGAGCCGCGTCGTCGTGTCGATCTTCGTGAACCCGACCCAGTTTTCGCCATCAGAGGATCTCGGCGCCTATCCGCGGACCTGGAAATCCGACATCGCCAAGCTTGCGGCCGAGGATGTCGACATCGTCTGGCACCCCGGCGTCGAGGCGATGTATCCGGAGGGCTTTGCGACGCGTATCGTCCCGGAGGGGCCGGCACTGGCCGGGCTCGAAGACCGCTTCCGCCCGCACTTCTTCGGCGGCGTCGCCACCGTCGTCGGCAAGCTGTTCACACAATGCCGGCCTGACGTCGCGATCTTCGGCGAGAAGGACTTTCAACAATTGCGCGTGGTGACGCAGATGACGCGCGACCTCGACCTCGGCGTGAAGGTGATCGGCTCCCGTACCGTCCGAGAGCGCGACGGGCTCGCGATGTCCTCCCGCAACGTCTATCTCTCGCCTACGGAACGCCAGACCGCCACGGTGCTCTATCGGGCCATGACCGACAGCGCCGGACGGATCCGGGCCGGCGAAGCCATCGCGAGCGCGATGGCGCGCGGCGCCGAGATGGTCGCGACGGCCGGCTTTGCGCTCGACTATTTCGAGCTCCGCCATGCCGAGACGCTGGCGCCCGTCACCTCGCGCAAGGACGGGCCGCTGCGGATTCTGGTCGCCGCCAGGCTCGGCACGACGCGGTTGATCGACAATATCGCGGTTTGAAGCGCGATGACGGCATCGCGCTTCAGGTTATTGTTGGAGCATGATCTTTCCGGAAAACCGCCGCGCACTTTTCCGGATCATGCTCAGAGCAATCCGAGATCGCGCAGTTCGCGCCGCATCGGCTCAGGCATCGCCGCGATGGTGCCTGCGGCCGACTTGCCGAGATCGGGCGGCACGGAATCGTCGGTGAGATAACGCCAGCCCTGGAACGGGCGCATCGGTCGCGGCGACACCGAGACCACCTTCGGCTGCATCACGATCCGGCAGCGTCCGATGCCGTCCTTGTCGCGGAATGGCTCGATGCCGATGATCTTTTCACGCGCGGCGATCTCGCCCTTGATGACCCAATAGAGCGATCCGCCGGCGAGAATTTCGGCGTCGCGCTTCGGCACCATGCGGGTGATATGGATGTGGTGTTGCGGCAGGCCCTTTTTCTTGGCCGTCTGCATCCGTTCGGCGACCCACCCCTTCAATTCCTTGACGGAGTCGCAGCCGACGGCAAGCTTGATCAGATGGAGTGGCATGACCCAGCATTAGCGGGCCATGCCCGGGTTTTCAAAGCCGAACTAGTCGTTATCCGCAGCCGCGGGAGCCGCGCCCGGCGGCGGTGCGAGCGGAACCGGTGCGGCGGCCGGTGCTCGCGCGGCCTTCGGCGCGGGCGGCCT
>NZ_LBJX01000066.1:0-32643 GCF_028128895.1 Bradyrhizobium sp. CCBAU 11434 | reverse complement strand
ACTATTCCCGCTTCAGGAGGGCTCGTCTTGTCCACACCTTTGATTTCCGTCGTTGACGACGACGCCTCAGTCCGTGCGGCGACAGAGAATCTTTTGAAGTCGCGTGGCTACATCGCCCAAATATTTGCGTCGGCCGAGGAACTCCTGAGGTCCCCGCAATTGGGCGAGACATCCTGTGTCATTACCGATATGCAGATGTCGCCTATGAGCGGCCTGGAGCTGATGGCAGAGATGCGGACACGGGGTTACGACGCACCATTCATTTTCATTACCGCTTTCCCCAACGACCGCGTGCGCGCGTCAGCGCTGGGTGCCGGAGCGATTGGCTTTCTCGCCAAACCCTTTGCCGGACAAGCGTTAATCGAGTGCCTCGACACCGCGCTGAACGCGTATGACGGCCGAGGCGGCATCTGATGCAATCAATATGCAGCTTGAATTGATGTGCGATCTAAACGCTCCACGCGATCTCGCCACCGATCAACCTCTTCGCGGTCAAACACGCTAGTTGCTCTAAAAGGCGAACGAGAGGCGAATTGTTGCCCTGTCCAATACCGACTATCGCCGGGCGGCTAGTTTGATGCAGAACAATCTTATCGCTGCGAAGACCGGAAGGGCACGTTAGCTCGGCTCATTCTGTAGGTCGACGTTCAACTTAATGCTCACCCAAAGCAGTCGACGACTTAAGCACTTCTTAACTCGTCTGGATCGAGGCTATATACTTCATCGTAGAGTGGAGCTGGGGCAAGAGCGCTCGATAAAGCAAGAGATTGGCTGTTCGCAGCCCGACTGCAGTGACGATGATGACGGAGCTTCGCCTAGAACAACCGTCCCGCGTGTTATATTGAGCCTTTTCTGGTGAAAGAGTCGTCCGTGAAGAACGCCGATGTCAGCTTGGGGTGAACTGAAGTCGGACCGTGAACGGGGCGAGGATTTGGCACAGCAAGAGATTGAGCCACCGGATCAGGCGGCGGAAGTTGTAGCCGACGGCAGCGAGGACGGCGTTGGCGGCGTCACCCTGGCGGTGCCAGAGATAGTTCCGGCCCATCCGATGTTCGGATTTGAGATGGCCGATGACCGGCTCGATGGCCGAGCGGCGGCGCATCTCGCGCTTGATCTTGGGCGTCACCCGCCGCTTCTGCCCTGAGATGAACACTCTGAACTTGTAGTCGGGTGGCGCATTGTGGCCGCGATAGCCTTTGTCGAGAACAAGGCGCTCGACGATGTTGCCGATCAGCGCCTCCATCTCCGGGATCACGGTCTCGAGTGTATGGCCGTCATAGGGATTGCCGGGCAGCGCTTTCACGTGGGTGACGAACTGGCCGCTTTTGGCGTGCGATAACGTCGTGGCAACGGAGACCTTGACCCCGAACTCGTAGGGCCGATGCGCCTTGCCCTTGCCGATGCACTCCACCTCCGGGGCGTGCAGCGAGTAGACCTTCGGTCCACGCTGGTGCTGCTTCTGGCCAAGCACCCGTCGCGCCAGTATCAGCATTCGGTCCAGAGCGATCTGATGGAGCAAGTCGACGTTGCCTTCAAGCTTGCGGGCGATGTCGCGGGTGACACGGCCAAGATAGGTTTGAAGCGTCCTCAAGGCCTTCTTGGCGCGCTTGAACTGCTTGGCGTGGGCATAGCGCTGGTGCTTGATCAGCGCGAACTTGCCGACCCGCCCATAGGACTGACGCAGCCTGATGCCGGCTCCCTTGGCGAGCCGCACCAGGATCTCGCGGGCGCGGTTCAGGAGCCGCGCATCCGTCGGGAACATCACGTTCTTGGGCTGCACCGTGGTGTCGACGATGACGCGGTTGAGGTCGCTTGGCTTGATCGCCTCGGTCCTGGTGGCGACCGAAAGGCTCTCTTGCAGCAGCGCCTGCAGCTTCTCCTCGCCCATCCGCTGGCGCCAGCGCGTCAACGAGGAGCGGTCGAACACCAGGCGGTGCTGGAAGAACTCCTCGCCGCAGAAGAACTGGTAATAGGGGTTCTCCACCCAACGCTCGCATAGCACCTCGTCGGAGAGGTCGTAGGTGTGCTTGAGGATGGCAAGTCCGGCCATCAGCCGCGTCGGCAGCGGCGGCCGGCCCGGCTTGTCCTCATAGACCGCCCCGAGCCGCTGCTCCAGGAACGACCAGTCGATCGTCCGCGAAAGCTTCACCAGCGGGTGGCCCATATCGATGATCGCGTCCAGCCGGGAGCGCAGAAGATCGGCCTGTCCGCTGTCGCGTCGTTCCTTTGGCTTCATCGTCCCCTCCGATGCGACCACGGAATCACGACGCGCGATTCGACGGAATCCTGAAAATGAAATTGCAAGCTTTTGGGCCCTCAAAGCCCCAAAGCTTGCGATCTCAAACCTCATCCCAAGCGCAAAATCGACTCCCGCTCAACGGCTTGGGAGGTTCTTCACGGCCGACTGAAAGAGCTCTGCACGATGCGCACTCACGGCGTCGTTATGTCCGTTGACGTATGCCGGCCGTCTTGCCCATAAACGCCGCTTCGCGCTTACCACTTCGTAGGCCGTCCTCTGTAGGGGGCTTCTGCCTCCAAGCCGGCCAGGGTGCTCGGCGCAACACGCCAGGCCTCTCCGGGGCCGGGCGCACTTTGGCGGCCCCCCATGCAGGTCCTCGCCGCAGCGAGCATTGCCGTAATTGCCTTGCGCAGTGAGCTCTACTTCCAACGCTGAAACAACTCAGTAACGGCTAGGCCAAGGTGCACTCTGGGGGGCAGTCTTCTGAACCAACTCAGAGGAACTCTCAGCCGAAAAGGCTATAAACACAGACGAGCCCGGAGCAGGCTAGATCAGTCTACTCCATCTGGCCCAATCACCGGTGATTCCATGGTCACATAAAATCATCCTCGTAATCGTATGTTGAGGGGCTGGCTGGGATCTCGGTATCACTACCTACACTGTCGTCAGCTTTGGAAAGATACAGCGCAGCAGTGCCTTTTCGCTGCCATTTGCCCTCGCTATTCCTTACCCACTTGTCTGACTTCTCTGGGTCGAGAACCATGTTGTCGGCGTCGACCTCGATGAATCCCATCTTTGCCGCACGGGCTCTTGCTTCCGGATTAGCCGGACGCGAACTGAGCAGCGGCTGTTCGCCGTCCATGCCTTCGGACACGAAGTCGGAGTACTCTTGGGCGTTGTCGCGGATGTACTCGATTTCGTCGCCATGATAAGCCTTCGCGGCTTCTCGGAATGAGCGACGATCGATCTCTATGATGGGAGGGGTTGAAACGAGCGAATACGGTCTTGTTGCCGAAGATGAACTGCCACTCGAGCCAGATTCGGCTAAGCACATACTGGCGAACGCCTCCGCAAAGTTGGCGGTGTCCATTTGCTCGTCAGTTTCTGCAAAGTTAGAGGATTGGAAGTAGGACGAGCCATTGATCCGATATACATGGATTGGTGCTCCCGTCGGACATACCGCATCTAGTTTTGGCTTCTTGGGCCTAGCGGCGCTGATAGGGAGCCTGGCTCACCAAAACCTGACGTGGCCGCCCTCATATTGGCTTGTCATAGGACTTCCTTCTGAACAACACGGGGGCACACGCTCGTGCCATTGGCATTCATCAGGTTTTCATGAGAGGTCGCGAACAGCTCCGATCCTTTATTAGGAATTTGGTTGATCGCCGTTGACCTGCTGATGCCAATCGGGTGGTGCTCTTTTCGTTGTTCCGTCGCGCCGTCTCATATCGGGGTCTTCTTTCGACGTTCCAGTGGAACTCGCGGGCGGCCTTCAACAGATTGGCCCATTTCCAGAATTTGAGCAACGATATCGCCTGCCCAGAAACGTAGCCTAATGTCGGCTCGTAGAAGCGCGACCGCGCGTTCGGCGTCAACGCTCATTTACCCAAATCCGCATTTCGCCCTCGCCCCGGTTAGCCCAGCTGAACAACGGAATGAATGTCAGCTGCTGCGGTTCTAGCTGTCCAGGCACTTTGTCGTAGTGATAAAGCGCCGCTTCTTCATAATGCGTGAGTTGCAACCGCGTCCCGCCGGCCTGCAGCAAGATCTTGCCACTAAAGAGACCAGTTCCTCCGATAAGTGAAAACCGACTGTCTGCATCAAGCCAAAGGTTGTGTAACTCGGTCCCGTTGTCGGCCTCCTCCAGACAATAAATTAAGGGGCCACGCTGGATGGCCACCTTGCCGGCCAAATTGCGAAGTTGTGGATGGCCGTATACGCGACGCACTGGCATTGGCAGCGATAGTTTGACCCGATCTCCCTGCCGCCACGTTCGGCGAATGTGCAAATAGCCCTTGCGCGGCTCGCAATTCACGGGCTCGCCGTTCACGCTCGCCTGCGGCGCGCTGCACCATTCCGGCAGGCGCAGGGCGAGCGTGTGGGCAATTGGCGGCGCAGATTCGACGGCGATTTCCACCTGGTCTCTCCAGGGATAACTGCCGCTTATGAGCAACCGCAGCGCATGTCCGTCGACGGATATTGCCACCCTATTACCAACGTAGAGATTTACATAGAGCGCGTCGGTGCTGGCCGTGTAGATGTAGTGACCAATCGATGTGAAAAGGCGTGCGATGTTCGGTGGGCAGCACGCGCAGCCAAACCAGCGTCGTCGAACCGGCGAGACGTGATTGTAGATGCCATTAGACCTCAGCGTTTTGGGATGCACTTCGAGCGGGTTAACATAGAAATAGTGACGTCCGTCGAACGCGATGCTGCCGAGAACGGTATTGTAGAGCGCGCGCTCCATCACGTCGGCATAGCGGCCGTCCAGTTCCATCTCCAACATACGGCGCGCGAACATCATCAGGCCAATCGACGCGCAACTTTCCGCGTACGCCGTATCATTTGGCAAATCGTAATCGCTGCTGAACGCTTCGCCGGCGCCTTGCGAGCCGATGGCTCCGGTAATATAGATCTGGCGCTGAACCATGTTTTGCCATAGCCGCAGGCAAGTTTGGCGCTGCTGCTCGTTCTGGCGCAGACGCGCGAGATGAGCTACTGCCGTCATGAGGTATACAAAACGAACCGCATGACCAGTTGCGGTCCGCTGCTCCGAAAGCGGCAAGTGCGCTTGGCTATACGCTTTATTTTTTACCATCCAAGGCGCGGCATCGGATTTTGGCACGCAGGATTGCTGGCGCTTCTGGTACTCAATGTCGTAGAAGTGTGGCTCCGTGCCGCGTTGCTCCACGAAATAATTGGCCAGCGTGAGATATCGCTGCTCCTTTGTCGCTTCGTAGAGGCGTGCCAACGCAAGTTCGATTTCCGGATGGCCATCATAGCCGTGCAACTGATCGCACTCTGGGCCGAAAACTGTGCAGAGGTGGTCAGCAAGCCTGCAAACGACCTCCAGCAACCGCCGTTTGCCAGTCCCCTGAAAGAATGCAACACCCGCTTCAATCAAGTGGCCAGCACAATAAAGCTCGTGGCACTCCGTTAAGTTGGTCCAGCGCTCCTGAGGCGCGTTCAGTATGAAATAAGTGTTGAGGTAACCGTCGCCGCTTTGGGCGGCCGCAATCAATTCAACCAGCTCGTCGACGGCTTTCTCCAGCTCTGGATTTGCTGCCTGGCATAGCGACCATGCAGCCGCCTCAAGCCATTTTGCGACGTCACTGTCCTGAAATACCGTGCCATGAAACTCGCCCCTCGCACGCCCGGCAGCAAGGCGGAAGTTCTCTACCGCGTGACTCGGTATCACCTCGGGATTGCGATCGTTTAGCACCTCCCATTGGTAGGGAATTGCCACTTCCCTGACCAGCTGCTGGCATTGCCCAATCAGTGGATCCGAGACCTGTAGGTTGTGAAGATCGACTTCGGCCACGTTTCGATCATTCATCGCGTTCCTCCTTGGAGTGTGGCGAGCGGAGACCTAGCTTGGCAAGCCATCTCACCACTATTGCGTTGTTGAGCTTGTCGCCCTGAGATTTTCGGGTACACACTCGTACTCTCGGGGCGAGGCTTCAAAACGATCAAATGGAGAGGCTGCCCTGGGGCGCCGCCCTCCCAGACATGCGTTGACAGTGGTCGGTCGAGGAGTGGGACAGCAAATTTCGTGCCCGGAATAAAGAGCGGTTCTTCTGGCCAACCAGATCTGCGGCTCCCCGTAGGAGACCGATGCGATTGCTGCCCACCAACCGGATTTGCCAGTCGTGCTAAATCCTGCGTCGCTGCAAGACTGGTTGATCCTGCTATATGAGCGGGTCGGCCGTCGCTGGATAGAATAGTAATACTCTCCTGCCGCTACAGCCGGGGGCACGGCGTCTTTCCGGTGCGGCGCCCCCTACACTTGATTGTAGGCCCTCGACCTTGCGCGAGAATGTTCGGTTTCTAACAATCCATTGATCACACGTAGCAGCTGGGAGGGCCGCGGTGACGCGTACGGTCCAACAGGATTGCGTGAGCCGCTGCTAGGCGCCGAAGCGACAAACTGGACTGCTAATCCTAAGCAATCGTCGCAGGGAGTCGAAGTGCATGCTCAACGTGCCCGACATGGGCGCGGATGCTGGCAATCGGCCAAAGTAGGTTGTTGCGCGTATGCGCCCCTCGTGAACAATCCGCGAGGGAGCGGCTCGAAGCTGTTGTGTGCACCGACTTGCTCGTCGGCTTCGGCAAGGTGGGAGGATGAGTTAGAGAGTCACTTTTGTGCACCGAGCTTCAGGCTGATTTGGCCCTGCAAAGCAGATAGCAGGCTGGATAACCGAGAGCCGACTTGGATCCCCCAATGGTGCGTAATTCCCACTTGTTATCGGCCGTTCCGCTCGAACGACAACATGGTAGCGTTCACCCCATTGGCGTTGGCCGGTTGACAATGATGACGTAAGCAGGACTGACTCATCGAGCTGGATCGGTCTACGATTTAGCTTTTGATAGTGGGATCGTTCTCCTTGAGCTCGCCCACTCCATTAGTGGCCTCAATGCTCCAATATCACACTGCCGCCTCATTCCACAGTCACCGATTTTGCTAGATTACGCGGCTGGTCCACGTCCGCGCCCCTTACGAGCGCGGTATGGTAAGCCAAGAGCTGAACCGGAATGGCATAGACCATCGGTGTAAAGCTTGCGACCATCTCCGGCAGCACAATGGTCATGAGTGTGTCCACCGTCGCTTCCAAAGCACCCTTCGAATCGGTCATCAGGATGATCTTGCCGCCCCGAGCCGCAACTTCTTGCATATTCGAGACGGTCTTCTCGAAGACCTCGTCATAAGGCGCGATCACCACCACAGGCACTGCCTCATCTATCAGTGCGATCGGTCCGTGCTTGAGCTCGCCGGCGGCATAACCTTCTGAGTGGATATAGGCAATTTCCTTCAGCTTGAGTGCGCCCTCCAGCGCCAGGGGGGCCGATGTGCCACGACCTAGATAGAGCACGTCCCTTGTGTCGGCGATATAACGCGCGAGCTTCTCGATCTGCGGCTCAATCAACAGTGCCGTAGCAATCAACCGCGGCACTTCGATAAGCGCACGCACAAGCTTCGTTTCCTCGATCTCAGACAGTTTATTGCGCTCTTTGCCTGCTGCGACGGCAAGCGCGGCCAATACCATCAGCTGGCAGATGAATGCCTTGGTGGAGGCGACGCCGATTTCTGGCCCCGCCAGCGTCGGCAGAACGGATTCGCTCTCCCGCGCAATCGTCGACGTCGGGACATTGACCACAGATATCGTGTGCACGCCCTGGTCCTTGGCGTATCGCAACGCAGCTAACGTGTCAGCGGTTTCGCCCGACTGCGAGATGACGATCGCGAGATCGCCCCGGCGCAACGGCGCCTCCCTGTAGCGGAACTCGGACGCTACATCGATCTCGACAGGCAAGCGCGCCAGCCGCTCGAACCAGTATTTGGCGATGTGCCCGGCATAGCTTGCAGTGCCGCACGCCGTAATTGAGATGCGCTGAATGGATTTAAAGTCGAACGGCAATGTGAGCGGCAGGGCGACGCGCTCGGCCGCCGTGTCGAGATAATGCGCCAACGTCTTGCCGGCCACTGTCGGCTGTTCATGAATTTCCTTGGCCATGAAGTGGCGATAATTCGCTTTGTCCACAAGGAGTGACGATACGCCAGACTTTGATGTTTCCCGCTCGACGACAGATCCGTCTACGCTATAGATCACGCACATCGTGCGCGTAAGCACGGCCCAGTCGCCGTCTTCAAGATAGGTGATGGTGTCGGTCAAAGGCGAGAGCGCGATCGCATCCGATCCTAGATACATTTCGCCGTTACCATGCCCGATCGCAAGGGGCGACCCCCTACGCGCGCAGATCAAAAGATCGTCGTGGGCCTTGAACAGGAACGCCAGCGCGAAGGCACCGCGCAGCCGCGGCAGCGACGCTTGTACCGCATCCTGCGGCGAGTAACTCTTCTTGAGATAAGATTCGACGAGATGCGCCACCACCTCTGTGTCTGTCTCTGAGTTAAAATGGGCTCCATTCCGCTCCAGTTCGGCTCGCAGCTCGCGGAAATTCTCAATGATCCCGTTATGAACGACCGCGACATTTTCCGTCGCATGCGGGTGAGCATTGCTCTCGGTCGGCTTTCCATGGGTCGCCCAGCGGGTATGACCGATTCCCGTGTGACCCGACGGCGGATAATAGCGCAGCCGCTCCTCAAGGTTTCTCAGCTTACCTTCAGCGCGGCGGCGCTCGATATTGAGACCTTCGAGGGTCGCGAGGCCTGCGGAGTCGTAGCCCCGATATTCCAATCTCTTGAGCGAGGCCACCAACTGCCCAACGACCGGACCACGCCCCAAAATACCAACAATTCCACACATATCGATCAATGCAGCCCAAGTTTAAGGAGTCAGGAACCCGTCATGAGATTTGCTTACCCGATGGCAACCGGTGTCAAGTTCGGTTTTCGCGACCGCCTGTACCGCCGCCGCATTCACAAGCGTGAGTTAGATCTCTTTCAGCCATCATCGCTTCGCGCGGCTACATTCCGCTTATAACTGCCGATGAGTACAAACGGCGCAGCAGCTTTAGCTCGAATCGTTCCGCGTTACTGGAGACGTTTTTCCAGCGCGGGTTTACGAGACTTATCATACTTGAACCGAGGCAACTCACGCTCGGCCAAGGTTAAAGGATTGGCGCCGAAGCTCCATTGTACGAAAGTAAGCTCTCGATATCGAAACGTTCGTCGATCTATACCAACGTTTGCTACTCTTTCTCACTTTGTCGCGCGTCGCCCCTCACTGCCTGCTGCGAGTTGGACATTAGCAATGGCACAGATCTTGGTTGATGAGTCGACCCAAGATTGCGTGTTCTGTTCGGAAGTTAATAGCGCTTTGTAGGCTACGGCTCTATGAGCAAGCTTTGGCTGTGTTCTGACTTGCGTGCCGCCATTCCGACAAATGCATTGACGAATGCGACGTCGCTCTCCCACGCCATGACGAGACCGCACGAAATGCACACTTGCTCCTGAGGACAGATAAGGAGCACAGACCGTCGCTTTATCTCATTACAAATATCGCCCAGGGGCAAACGCGCCGCGAGCACGCGTAAGGGCGTTTTGCCATCCATCTCGCCTGCTTAGGAAGCATCGCGTCGCTAGGGTTACTGGGCTTCATTTTTGAAGCTCAATGTGTTGGCATCCTTCAGTTCAGATATAAATGAATGTATATAGTGTGCATTCCTGCATGATGTGTATGACTGGAGCTAACGATCGCTTTCTTTTAATTGCGGGTGGAGCGCGTGTCCGCATCTAGATTTTTCGAGAAACGGCTTCGAAATGGCGTTTCTTTGCGGCGCTACTAAGGGAAACCATGGCGGCTCAGGAGTCAAAACGGCGCGTTGCGCTGATTACGGGAGTCACCGGGCAGGACGGCGCATATCTGGCCGAGTATTTGCTCGGTCTCGGCTATACCGTGCATGGGATCAAGCGCCGCTCGTCCTCGTTCAACACCGCGCGCGTCGATCACCTCTACCAGGACCCGCATGTCGACAACGTGCCGTTCCTGATGCACTACGGCGACATGACGGATTCGACCAGTCTGATCCGCCTGATGCAGCAGATCCGCCCCACAGAGATCTACAATCTCGCCGCCCAGAGCCACGTCGCCGTCAGCTTCGAGAGCCCGGAATATACCGCCAATGCCGACGCCATCGGCGTGCTGCGCCTCCTGGAGGCGATCCGCATCCTCGGCATGGAGAAGCAGACGCGGTTCTACCAGGCCTCGACCTCCGAGCTCTACGGCCTCGTGCAGGAGATCCCGCAGAAGGAGACCACGCCGTTCTATCCGCGCTCGCCTTATGGCGTCGCCAAGCTCTACGGCTACTGGATCACTGTGAACTACCGCGAAGCCTATGGCATGTTCGCCAGCAACGGCATCCTGTTCAACCACGAGAGCCCCATCCGCGGCGAGACCTTCGTCACCCGCAAGATCACCCGCGCCGTCGCCCGCATCGAAGTCGGCCTCGAGGACACGCTCTATCTCGGCAATCTCGAAGCCAAGCGCGACTGGGGGCATGCGAAGGACTACGTCGAAGGCATGCACATGATCCTCCAGGCCGACAAGCCTGACGATTTCGTGCTCGCCACCGGCGAGACGCGCTCGGTGCGCGAAATGGTCGAGCTGGCCTTTGCGCAGGTCGGCCGCCGCATCGCGTGGCGCGGGCAGGGCGTCGACGAGACCGGCGTCGATGAGACGACCGGCAAGACCGTGGTGAAGATCGATCCCACCTATTTCCGTCCGACCGAGGTCGATCTCCTGGTCGGTGACGCCAGCAAGGCGCGCCAGGTGCTCGGCTGGAAGCCGAAACGGACGTTTGCGCAGCTCGTCGAGGAGATGATGGCAAGCGATCTGGCGGAGGCAAAACGGGACGCCGGCCGTGGCAAGCACAGCGTTTGAGCTGAAAGATAAAAGCGTCTACGTCGCCGGCCATCGCGGCATGGTCGGAGCCGCGCTGGTGCGCCGGCTCGAACGGGAGGACGTCAAGCTCGTCACGGTGGATCGCCGCGAGGTCGATCTCTGCAACCAGGCCGCGGTATTCGACTGGTTCGCGCGCGTGCGGCCGCAGGTGATCTTCCTTGCCGCCGCAAAGGTCGGCGGCATCGTCGCCAACAACACGCTGCGCGCCGAATTCATCTACGACAACATCGCGATCGCGGCCAATGTGATCCATGCCGCGCACCAGAACGGTGCCGAGAAGCTGATGTTTCTGGGCTCGTCCTGCATCTACCCGAAGCTGGCGGCGCAGCCGCTGCGCGAGGATTCCGTGCTGACCGGCCCGCTCGAGCCGACCAACGAGCCCTATGCGATAGCCAAGATTGCGGGCATCAAGATGGTGGAGGCCTATCGCAGCCAGTATGGCAGCGACTTCATCAGCGTGATGCCCACCAATCTCTACGGCCCCGGCGACAATTATCATCCCGAGTACAGCCACGTGATTGCCGCCCTGATCCGCCGCTTCCACGAGGCAAAGCTCGCGGGCTCGAAGAGCGTTGTGGTCTGGGGCACCGGCACGCCGCGCCGCGAATTTCTCTACGTTGACGATCTCGCCGACGCTTGCATCCATCTGATGAAGACTTATTCCTCGCCTGAATTGGTCAATATCGGTACTGGCGAGGACATCAGCATCGCCGAGTTAGCACTCATGGTTGCGGCCGCCATCGGTTTTCGCGGTGAGATCAGATTCGACACGTCGCGCCCTGACGGCACACCGCGCAAGCTGCTCGACGTCGGGCGGCTGTCCGGGCTCGGCTGGCGCGCCACGACCTCGCTTGAGGACGGAATTCAGCTAGCGTACCGGGCGTATCGCGCCGAGAGCGATGAACGGTACCAAAGTGACCTGCCTGTTCCGGGATAACGGGCCCAATCCTAGGCATCAATCCGCGGTGAATGTCCAGCCTAGCGGACTTGCCGCTCACGTCCTCCAACTTTGCTTCGCAGTTGACAAGCGTTCAGTGTCACCGGGCTCGGTCGGACGCCGAGAACCCAAGTGACGCGGTGTATCCTAGCTACGACGCAGCCAACCACTTGCGGGAAAGGGAGAATGGCCATGATCGAGACCTGCTACCAAGAAGTCGAGAGCTCATCGTCTCTAAGCCGCTAAGTGCCGACCGTGGACGGTCATTAGCCGGAAGCGTACTGGTGTCCCTTTCCTCTCGACCAGCGCCTTAGCGATGGTCTGTCATCATCCTCGCTGACAGCGTAACGATGGACATGAGCGCGCCCAACATCCCAAACGCCACGCGCAAGCCAAACATGTGTGCGACGAGCCCAATGCCGGCGGGTCCAACGAGTATACCCGCGTAGCCGGCTGTCGTGATGACCGCGATCGCAACGGCTGGCGGCATCATTTTCTGTTTGCCGGCGCGTCGACAAAGTACAGGTACAACATTAGAAATGCCCAATCCAACGAGCAGGAACCCCGCCATGGCAATTAACGCAACGGGCGCGGCCACCACAGCCAAGAATCCTGTTACGATCGGCAGAGTCCCGAGTATCAATATGGCACGGTCACCGATCCGCGCCACCACGGCATCTCCGCCGAGACGCCCTGCGGCCATTGAGATTGAGAAGAGCATACAACCAATGCCCCCACGCGCTTCCGCGAGAAGATCTCGTTCAACGAGAAGCAAAGCGCTCCAATCGAGCATTGAACCTTCGACAAGGAAAGTGATAGCCGCGAGCACAGCTATTAGCAACAAACTGCGATCGGGCAAAACAAACGATGGCCCCTGCTCCCCCGCCCCCGCAGCGAGCAACCCCGGCTAGGCCGATACAATCGCGATCGTCATCAACGCCGAACAGACCAACGTCGAGAAAAGCGGGCCAAGCTGCAGCGACAGGAGCGAGGTCACGGCGGCAGAGCCGGTGAATTCCCCAATGCTGTACTGGGCGTGGAAGCCAGACATCAATGGACGGCCCGTGACGCGCTCCTTTCAATCGCGTGAATGTTCATGGCTACATCGATCGAGCCCAGTGAAACGCCGAAAGCAAACAGCGTAGCACCGAGCCTGACAGGTGTGTTGGCAATTCCAAGGCACGGCAATAAGATCGCGAGTCCAAGTCCACCCCCGAGGATAAGTGGCTTGCTCCCGTACCGCGCATTCAATACGCCGGTCAAAAGCATCGCGATAACGGATCCCGTTCCGAGACAGAGCAACAGAAAACCAAGCATGCGGTCACCGACCGCGAGCCGCTCCTTGGCGAGTGGCACCAAAGGCGCCCAGGCCGCGAGGCCGAATCCGGCCACAAAAAATGCGAGCCGGATCCCAAGCAGGCCGGCAGACCAATTAGCAGGCAGTATCACGGGCGCTCCTAAGAGAACGGGCTCGCGAGCGCGACGCCCCTCATCCTGCGTGCGTCGCCTGCAGGCGGCGCGATCGACAATGATGGCCTCAAGCTGGCATTATTTATCCCTGCAAATGCAATGCCGTCACAAAAATTAGTGGACTACCTCACTAGGCAAGCGGACGGTGCTCGTCGAGCCCGTGGATAGGGTGTTTCGGTTAATTCCTTCCCGGTTAAGCTGGCCATAAGAGGGTGACAGTTTTTGCTGATCTGCGACAACCGGAGGCGCAACGCTCACCGTAGCTTTGTCGCAAAGCCTACAAACCTCGCAAAGCCAACGGAGCATGAAGATCTCGATTCGTAATGGAACGTGAAGCGATCGCAGGCTCCTTCGCGCACCACACTGAGCGAACCTGGATTGATTTTATCGTCATTGCCTGGCCATGTGGGCATCAGCAGCGCCGGTGAGGTCGAGATCGGCAGCGATCTTCGCGCGGCCGGAGCTCGCATCGGCACGATGATCGGACGCAATCGCGACATAGACCGCCGGCAGCACGAAGAGCGTGAACAGCGTGCCCACAGACATGCCCGCGACGAGCACGAGCCCGATTGAGAAGCGACTCGCGGCGCCAGCTCCCGTTGCGGTCATCAGGGGTATGAAGCCCGTGACCATCGCCGCAGTGGTCATCAAGATCGGACGCAGTCGGACGCGCGCCGCCATCTCTATAGCCGAGCGACGGTTAAGTCTCTCCTTGAGCTGCAGCTCATTGGCGAACTCAACCATCAGGATGCCGTGCTTGGAAATTAACCCGACCAGTGTCAACAGTCCGATCTGGGTGTAGATGTTCATCGTCGCCCAGCCAAAGAACGGCGGGATCAAGGCGCCGACGATTGCCATCGGCACGCTGATCAGGATGATGAGGGGATCGCGCAGACTTTCGAACTGCGCCGCAAGCACCAAGAATATGATTATGAGTGCAAATGCAAAGGCAATGGCCAGTTGGTTACCCTCGTGCACATATTGGCGCGCGTCGGCAAGGAAGTCGTGACTAAAGCCTGCGGGCAGTTTCGTCGCCTCCGCTTCCAGGAAGTCCACAGCCTGACCGATCGTGACGCCGGGCATCGGCACAGCCTGAAAGGTCGCGCAGTTGAGCTGATTGTAGTGGGTGAGCGCGTTCGGATCAGTTGCAGTCTCGATGGAGACTACCGTCGACAGCGGAAGCATCGAGCCTCCCGCAGTCTTCACATAATAGCTCCCGATTGCTTGCGGCGCCAGGCGTTCTTCGCGGGGCACCTGCGGGATCACCTCGTAGGAGCGGCCCTGCAAATTGAAGCGGTTGACGTAGTTTCCGCCGAGTAAGGTGGCGAGCGCGTTTCCGATGGTCTGCATGGTGATGCCAAGCTCGTTGGCCTTGGATCGATCAACCTTGATTCGTACCACCGGCCGGTTGAACTCGAGGTCGGAGTCGCTCACCATGAACAGACCGCTCTTCCGCGCGGCTTCCTTCAGCTTCGACATCTGCTCGTAGACGGATTGGAAGTCAAACGTCGAATTGATCACCATCTGCACTGGTAGGCCATCCGAACCGCCCGGAAGTGGCGGCAAGCTAAAGGCAAACGCGTTGATGCCTTCAATTTTGGACAGCTCGGCCTGGACGAGCGACTTGAGCAAGATCGATGAGCGCTTGCGCTCGTCCCATGCCTTGAGCAACATGCCGGCCATGCCGCTCTGCTGGCCGCCAACACCATTGAGTACAAAGCTCAAATCGGTCTCTGGAAATTTTTGGAGCGCGTGTTCGAGCTTGGTGCCGTAATAATCGAGGTAGTCGATATTGGCGTATCTCGGCGCCTTGGTTAAAGCGAATACGATACCTTGATCCTCCTCGGGTGCGAGTTCCTTGGAAGTATTCACATAAAGAAAGCCGACGAGGCCCAGCATGGTCAGCGCAAACAGGCCGGTAATCGGACGATAGTCGAGCGAGCGGTCGAGCTTTCGGCCGTACCATCGTGTCATGGTGCTGAACCCGCGGTTCACAAATGTTGCAAACCGCCCCCCCTCTGCGCGCCTCAGGAAGACCGAGCACATCATCGGCGATAGGGTCAAAGCAATCACGCCCGACACGATCACCGCTCCTGCCAGCGTAAACGCAAACTCGCGGAACAGCGCGCCAGTGAGGCCGCCGATAAACCCGATTGGAGCATATACCGCAGCCAAGGTAATCGTCATGGAGACAACGGGGCCGACGATCTCGTGCGCGCCCCTTATAGCAGCCTCTAGAGGCGGCGCACCTTCTTCCAAATGGCGATGAATGTTCTCCACCACAACGATCGCGTCATCGACCACGAGACCGATTGCGAGAACCATCGCAAGGAACGTCAGGAGATTGAATGAAAACCCCAGCGCCAGCATCATGCTGCAGACACCAACAAGCGAGAGCGGAATAGTGACCACAGGAATGATGACCGACCGCAGCGACGCCAGGAAAAGGAAGATTACCGCCACCACGATCACGACGGCTTGGATGAGCGTCTTCTCCACCTCATCGAGCGACGATTGAATGAATTTGGTGGAGTCGTAGGCCACGCTCATCTTCAGTGACGGCGGCAGGTTACGCTCCATTTCTGGAAACAGCGCCCGAACGCCTCGCGCTATGTTTAGCGGATTGCCTTGCGGGCTTGCTCGGACGCCGATAAAGACCGCGTGTTCGCCGTTCATAGCGACGCTAGTGTCAGTGGTCTGCGCGGCAAGCTCGACTATCGCAATGTCCGCTATGCGCACAAAGCCACCGTCATTGGATTTGACGATCATGCGCTTGAAGTCATCGACACTCCGCAGATCCGTGTTTGCCGTAACATCGGAGATAGTGAAATAGCCCTTGGTCTGGCCGGCCGCGGCCTGGAAGTTGTTAGCGGCGAGTGCAGCCGACACCTCGGCCGGCGACACGCCGTGCCCTGCCATTTTCGCGGTATCGAGCCATAGCCGCATTGCAAAGCTCTGGCCGCCCAGGATGTCTGCCGCTGCGACGCCGTCGACCGTTGACATAGCGGGCTGCACAACGCGCGAGAGGTAGTCGGAGATCGCGCTGGCCGACAGTTCCTCGCTGGAGAAGGCGATATACATGACAGCGGTGGCCTGACCGGTCGACTTAGTGACGACCGGATCGTTCGATTCCTTCGGAATTAAGTATTTAACTGAGTTTACCTTGGAGAGCACCTCGGTGAGCGCTTCATTGGGATCAAAATTGAGCTTGATGTAGACTTGGATCGTGGAGGTACCGAGCACCGATGAGGAAATAACGTAGTCGACGCCCTCGGCGGAAGCGACTGCCTGCTCCAGGGGAGTGGTGATGAACCCCTGGATCGTGTCGGCCGAGGCCCCAGGATAGGAAGTCGTGATATTGACGACCGTATTAGATAGCTTGGGATATTGCCGGATCGGCAGTACGGTGGCCGCGCGAACGCCGATCAGTAAGATCAGGCAACTAACGACGACAGACAATACCGGACGTTTGATGAAAAGCTCGGTAAATGCCATCTCGACTCGCATTTCAAGAGGGGGATGCAAATTCGCCGGCAACGCGCACCAGCGATGATCATCAATGCGGCGACTGTACTAGAGACCCGAGTACAAGCGACGCGTTATTGGCTACTCTAAGAGCTCACGCGCTGGCGAGCGCTGACGCCCTGTCCTCCGCTTCCAATTTCGTCGCTCAATAAAGTGCTATTCCGCTGATCCGGTGGCTGATCGAGATCTCGATAGTGGCACCTTCTAGGAAGCTCCTGCCCTTTTTGCGTGCAACAAGATGTTCGTCTCAACACCTGATTGGAACGCGCCGACTTCTGGCAAGGCATCAGTTCAAACTTCGCACTGAACCGCAGATCGAATGATCTAGGTTCGACATCGAAAGTACAAACGATCTAACCGGCGCTCAACTCTACAAAGGTAAGTGGGTGATATAGCATCGGCTGCAAAGCACTAAACCAAGGTTTGTCGAATTGGCCGCTGATCGCCGCCAACAAGACTTACAGGGTTGCCGGACACAACGTTCACGGCCCCACACATTCCGTGCGCACGTACTGTCGCTTGGCTGACGCGCCGAACAAATTCGTATCGGCGCTCGCCCTCTGCTACCAGCTCGATCCGCCTCTCGTAACAGTGGCTTGAGTGTTTCTTGCTCGATACACTGCGCGCGGTTTGGCCACTCATTACGCTACCGGGTTGGCAACGCCAGTATTACGTTGTCGATCAGCCGCGTTGAGCCAACATAGGCGACCGCACAAAGCGCCGCGGGGCGCAGCAGTGGCCTCGGTTGCGATCTGTTGCACCTGTGTGACGCGGTCGTCGAACGCTCCGACTTCCGGGCACGTGGCAGCCAGGGTTTGGCTTGACGATGCAAAATGTCTTATGGAGCGATCACGGTCCATCCACGCCTTCTTCGCGGAACGCTTGGCCATTTGGTGAAACTGCAGCGCGCCGCAGTCTTCGTCACGCCACCTTACGATTTACGCTTGGCACTATGGCCCTGCGGCCATTCCGCGTCAGAGGCGCATTCATGGGTATCCATCCGATCCTCACGGGGTACGCTTCAGCTTCCTCGTCAGGGATGGACAACCGACCGAAAACTCACATCTAAGTGGTCTCACAGGCATCCTATTCGAAGCGGCTGCCCCTTGCGGCCCTCTAGAAGCGCGCGTATGCGCGCAGCGATCTGCCGTGCTTCCTTCGGCCGCAGGTTGGGCGTCATGCAATCGAGTATGGCTAGCATCGCCTGAACTTCGTCGATGTTAAATATTGCGGCGTCGCGATCTGATGGTCCCAGCGACTGATCGGCGGCACGGGCTTGATTGGCTGCAAGCACCGCAAGGGCTTGCGACCGCAAGGACATGATATGCCGCTCGAATATATGCATTTGTTGGCCTGAGCTGCCCTGTGGGCATAGTGCCGCGAGCGCTGGTGGCCAACCCGGTCACGAAGACTGGAGCTGGCCACCTTTGCTCCCGGGAGGCTCAAATCCTCAAGGCTATCAACTTGTATCTTCTAGAAGTACCGAAGGGCACCTACCAAAATCGGTCGGTCCCGTCCTCACCGGCGGCTCTCTAAGCTAGGTCTTCGCCTTGGATAAATTGGAGACACCACCACGCCCAGACACGTGCGCTGTGCATAAACAAGAATGAACGGCCAAACGCGCATGAGAGACGCGAGAACGTAGACGGAGTAAATCCAGACGGAGCGCGATAGAAGCAGTCTCGTTGGAAAGATTATCCGAGACCTCGAAAGCCACGACAGGGAGTACCGGCAACGCAGTCGGCGTCGTCGTCGCTACACATGGCGGACACAATTGCACCAAGATAACCGCGGCCGCTGCTTCGCAGGCAACCTCCTTCCCTTCCAGAGGGTTGGTGATGATCGATCGGAAGCAGTGCGGCGCGGCTCGGCGCCGTTTGGTAGCACTGGAGCAGACGTTGCCCCTTGCCCGCCCCCATTGCTAATTGAACTTAGCACTCGGCGCTCGTCCCACACGGGGCAGCGCTGTCCCTGCAACCCCGCTAACAGGCTCCAAGCTCAGCTAGCGGTGGCAAAATGCTAATCGGGAGCTTAGCGCTCGTAAAACGAGTAATATCGCCAGAACGAGACCTAGCCCGTGAGTCGGAAGCAGTGCGAACACGGCTCGGCGCCTGACGGCCTGGGGGCATCATGAAGCACGATCTCTGCCGCATCCGCGGTGCAATGAGCTTAACGGAAGCGTAACTCGGCACATGGTGGTCCTTCAGCTCATGCGCTGTCCCCGCCACGCCCCCGTTAAACCCAACGATTGTTTATCAGGGCTGGCTTACCGAAAGCTGACAGACCTGCGCAGCAATTTACATAACGAAAAGCAGCCCATGTGGCCGCTTGCCGCCGAGAGCAATATCGACGTTTACCCCTCGGATAGTAGCCACTCGGCATGTTTGCGATCAGCGGCAGCCGCTCCGGGGCGACGCGCCGGATAGCGCGCAGCCAATCCACTGCACGTTTATGACTGAGTGACCTCACGCCCCCCGGCTCGTGCCAGCTTTTTGACCGCGCAGGACTGGCCATTCGGATCGCGCATCAGTTGCTTTCGAACCCGAATACGCCACGCCGCTTACCGGGGCCCGCTCCACGCTGGGTTCTCGTACCGAAGATGATTGTGTCCGTTTCGTCAAAATGCGCTACCACGCCTTCATGAGGCCCATTAGCCTGTAAGCGTCTAAACTAGACTGAATTGGCGAGTTCGACAGAAAGTAGCGCGGATGCGACTCGGCGCCTATATCAAGGAGCTTTCCCCATCACGTGCCGCTGGCTCAGTAGTTAGCTCCGGGGATCACAAGGTAAGGCACCCGGCTTTCCTGCGAGGCCCGTCGCCTCAGAGTACGTTGGGACTTTAGCGATAGAGCGTCCTCGGGTGACCTACCAGCATTGGTGGTCATGCACAGCAATCGAGAAACTGCTGGTCAAACTTGAAGATATGCGCGTTTACCCCGCTAATCCTGGGCAGGTTGAACTTCCCCGCTGCTCCGGTGGGTGCCCAGATGGATAGCTGATTACGTGCCTCCTCAGCATAGATTGCCCGCGGTGCTTCTCACCTCAGTTAAGCAAGTGATGGGTTCTGGGATCTGACGCTGAGGTCGATCGTATATCGGTCGTTCGATGCGCACCACGGCTGCCGTGAGCAATACCACTACGTTGTAAACCGTCGAGAACAGCGCGACACTGGAGCCGTTTTCGCGGTGGCGGACGTATTGAAGACGCATCAGAGCTCATCGGCACGATGAGACCCCAACCCTCAATGCAAACTGGAATAGGAACCGTCGTATCAAAGTCCCTTTGACAACGAGTTTGATAAAGTCGCCGCCTTTGGCCGTCACAGAGAGGCATGTAAAGCAAAGGGGGACATCAATTGATCAGACCTTCGGGCCTCATCCTGCGGCTCGCCATTCCCGCCTCTCGTCGGTGCATCTTACGCTCATGGGACAAAGGGTCGTGGGCCAGCGAAAGGCATCGATTTCGTCAAAGATCGGTACCTATGGTGGGCTTTGCTGGTTCGAACGCCTGTTTCATCGAGGAAGTTATCTGGTGGCGAAGGACCACGAGGTAACTACGCCAAACTCAGAGGTTGTCTCTCGACGCCGGTGACGATTACCTCGAGCGCGCGCGTCTTACCGTCTGCCGTCGGTCCCTAGACCAAGGTGCCGCTCGTAAGCTGTGACTGCGGCGAACAATATAGTTCCCGACGCGCTTGGCTCATCAGTTACGGCGAGATTGTCAGGTAAGACAAGAACTTCGGGTGCCACGCACGCGGCGACGCGGGAGATATCGAGAATCTTCCAAAAGAAGCGGCTCCAAAGACTAAATTTCCTCCCGGTACCCGTTTTCACGCAATATCCAGGCTCATAGGCCTGGCCCTAGTAGTCCGCCGATCATTGCCCGAACCGCGAAGACCATTTCCGCTCGCCTGGATAGACCTGCTAGAGACATTTGAGCCATCGGGTCCAATCAGAGCGAACTGGTGGCGAAATCGATAGCTGGAACAGAGTCCCGTGACGGAGCCCGGAGTTTGCACCCTGGTATTCGCTAGATTGAGACGCTATGCCCCTCCGAGCAGTATCAATTCGGCGCAAGCAAAGCCGTTCGCTGCTCTCTTTTTCATCGATTAAGCACCCGATTGCACGACGAGCTCATAGCGGCCGTTGCACTTAGTTATCACCCGAGCAGGATGCTCGAGATGATCAGTCCCCACCACCTCTTGTCGACTGGCGCCAGCGCAGGTGCGTGCACCTCGTTGAGCCTCGCGATGACGTAGAGGCTCGATCGTGCGGGAAGCTGATCGCAAATTTGTCTTGCAGACGAATCCAGACAAGGCGATCTTACGTCTCGCGCGAGTACTTGCTCGTGTGGCCGCGAGGGAAGATCATGAAAGAGAGCTCGCCAATCGAAGAGACGACAAGGAAAAGAGCGACGATCTATGCTCGATTCTCAACCGATCTGCAGGACGAGCGGTCGATTGAGGATCAGCTTTCACTTTGTCAAAGCTATGCCGAACGCGAAGGTTTAACTGTTGTCAGTACCCATGAAGATCGGGCTCGTTCAGGGGGGTCCGTCATGGGCCGCGAAGGCCTTCTGCGGATGTTGGACCAGGCGCGAGAGAGATCCTTCGACGTCGTAATCGTCGAAGCGCTCGATCGCCTCTCTCGCGACATGGAAGATCTCGCTGGCATTCATAAGCGGCTGTCATTTCTCGGGATCGAGATCCGGGCGGTCCACGAGGGAGTCGTTAATACCGTGCTGGTCGGCCTTCGCGGTTTGGTCGGACAACTCTATCGTGAGGACAATGCGCACAAAGTGCGTCGCGGCCAAGCGGGGCGGGTCAAGCAAGGTTTGGCTGGCGGCGGCCTGACATACGGGTATGCCGCGGTCACCGGAAGAAGCGGCGAACGCGTGGTTGTCGAGACCGAGGCACAAGTGATCCGGCGCATATTTCAGGAATACGTAGACGGTCGTACGCCTCGGGAAATCGCGCATGATCTCAATAAGGAGAGGGTATCACCTCCGCGGGGGCGCGCCTGGAATGCCTCAACAATCAATGGCAATCATGAGAGGGGCGCCGGCATTCTGCTGAACGAACTTTATATGGGACGCCTTATCTGGAACAAAGTCAGGATGGTGAAAGATCCCGACTCGGGAAAGCGCCTGTCACGACCGAATCCGAGGAGTGACTGGCAGGTGGCTGAAGTGCCCCATCTTGCAATTGTCAGTCCAGAGTTGTTCACAGCTGCCCAGCAACGCAAAGGGGAGCGCAGCCACGGCCACCCCAGCCATCAACGACGGCCCCGTCGGATGCTATCTGGCTTACTCCGTTGTGGTTCATGCGGCTCGGGTATGGCAACGAATGGACGGGACAAATCGGGGCGCGTTCGGATTCGCTGCTCGGCGGCGACGGAGAGCGGCATGTGTCCAGACGCCAAGACTTTTTATTTGGACACTGTCGAGAGCGCGGTCCTCAACGGTCTACAGGCCGAATTGCGCGCGCCGAAGGTTATCTCAGAATACGTACGCACGTATCTTGAGGAACGGAAGCGCCTCGCGGCCACCTCACATGCAAAACGGCAGCGCCTTGAGCAGCAGCTTGGGCAAATAAACCGGGAAATCGAACGACTGGTGGATGCGATCGCGAAAGGACATGGCGATCCATCCGTTCTCGGACCGCGATCGACTGCCTTAGATGCCGAACGAAAGCGGATATCTGAGGAGTTGCAGAGTGAACCACCCGCCCTGAAGGAAGTCGCGCTGCATCCGGCCATCCTCAAACGATATGAGGAGCAACTCGGTCGGCTTGAAGACGCACTGGGTAAAGGCGTCAGTGCGGGCGACGGAGAGGCCGCGGAAGCCATCAGAGACCTAGTCGAGACGGTCACCGTGTTCCGCGATCCAGGCCGCCCAGGTGGTGTAGCCGTGGAGATAGCAGGCCGGCTAAACGCCCTGCTTGGGGAAAAGGCCTATCCAAACCAAGTCAAAGGAGTGTGGGGAAAGGTGGTAGCGGGAGAGGGACTCGAACCCCCGACCCCAGGATTATGATATCTCACCTCTTGTAGTCGGGCGCGTTCGTACAGCAGTTTCGAAGCAAAAAGTCGGAAAAAACAGCGCCAAACTGCTCCTAGCCACCTTTCCACCGACGGGATTCTTGGACTTCGACGGTACCGTTGTGGTACGTACCACTGAAACCTTCGGATTAAGGGAATCAAGATGGCGTCGAGACGTGTGAGCATGACCGCTGAGATCGTCGAGGAGGCGATCGAGCTCGCCGTCAAGGGCACGAAGGAGATCGTCGACTTCTGCGACACCTTGCAGCCGTATTGGGTCCTTCGGGTGCGCGGACACGCGGCCTCCTGGCTGGTCAAGACCCGAGCGCGGACGGTCAAGATCGGGTCCGCCATCCCGCCCGCCAAGGCGGCCAAGATCCCGCAATCCCGCCGGCGCGGCGCGGCCGGCGGCGACCGATTTCTTGGATTGCGGGATGCTCAGAAGCTCGCCCGTACGGAATGGGCGAAGCTCGACGGACGTCCGCAGAACAATGAAGCCGAGAAGCCGCCGGGCTGGACCTGGGGCAAACTCGTCACCGAGTATCGCACCGAGCTCGGGAAAATGCGGGAGGACGCTTCGGGCAAGCCGATCTTTCCCTCGGCGGACAGTCAGAACGACGCCCGCCTGATCTTTCAGCGGCCGGAGGTGACGGAGCACGAGGACAAGCTACTCACCGAACTGAACGAGGAATGGCTCGAGGGAATCCAGGCGAAGCTCCATGCAAGGAAGACCGGCGGCTTCACCGCCTACCGCAAGTTTCGCACCTACGCCCAGGCCGCGCTGACCTGGGCCGCCACCTACAAGCGCCGGGAGAGCGGCCTGACGGGACGCCGCTGGTGGCTGGCCGCCGAGAAGCGGCAGCGCACGGAAAAGGAAGTGAGGGAAAAGAGGCAAAGGCAGATCGCCCTGCAGAAGAAGAAGGAGAACTTCAAGGTCGAACATCTCGGTCAACTCCTGGCCGAACACGAGCGTTTCTGCGCCTCCCGTGTCGGGAACGCGCGAGTGTCGCCTTCCGTCCGCTGGGGCCTGTGGTGGGACGCGTTGACCGGGCACCGCCGCGGCTCCGGCACATGGATCGCACTGGACGACGTGCAATACCAGGATCCGAACGGCGAAGCGGGCTGGGGACTCGCCACTTGGCAGGCCGAAGTCATGAAGGCGCAGAACGACTTCACGCTGCCCGTGTCGCCATTGGGCCTACATATCATCGACTGCTGCATGCGCGACTGGAGAAAGGCGGCCAAAGAACGCAAGAAAAATAGAATCGAACGTCCGAGCAAGTGGGTCTTCACCTCCCGAGTGATGAGCAACGGCGACGTCCCCGTCTCGGGATCCGCACTCGCAAATCACCTGCGCAGTATGAGAGGCCTGCGCCAAGGCAACCATCGCAACGTGCTGCGCGGGATTCCGCCCTTCTCCATGCACATCATTCGTTCCACGCTCGGCGACTTCGTACTCGATCATACCAACCTTCCCCCGGGCACCGCCTCGCTAATCATCGGCCACGAGATCGCGGGCGATCGGAGGGACGAGCTCGACCGCGTCGGCCGGACCGGAAAGCGCTGGTATTTCCAGGCGCAGCGCATCCCGGAGAAGACCGCTGCGATGAAGGCATGGAGCGAGGCGCTCCTGAAAGCGTATTTCGCGGCCGGAGGTATCTATCCGGATTGAGGTCGCACGTCCTGTCTGAGTGCCGATCCGGGCGAGCTTGAGCAACCCCGAGCTAAGGGAATCGTCGCTCCACGAAATTCAGGCTTGGCGGAGAGAGTGGGACTCTCTTCCCCTTGCGCCGATTGCTCAAAAACCCGCGGAAAACAAGGATTCTCAAAAAGCCCGGTCGGATTTTGTGACCACCGCCGTGTACCACCGATTCGGTCCGGCGGATCGCGGAGCGGTTCGACATGCGCTGGCGCGCGCAAAAATGAACAAGATCGCTTGATAGCGACGTCCGCTTTGATGCGCACTACGGGCTCGCCTCCGACGCAGTGCCAAGTCCGAAAAGAGCTACAACCGAACTCATGCACTTGTCGAGGCGTGATCTTGAACCATTGACCCAGGAGATTACTTCCATGCGACAGTCGCTTCCCAGCAAGGCTCACAGAAAAACCGACCCGGCGTGCAGCTAGACCTCTTTCTTAAAAAAACGGCCCCAGCTCGCTACTATATTGGGGGGCATGGAGCTGGGGCCATCGGGGTCGCCCTTGGGGGAAGGGCACGAGGAAAACTTGGCAATTGTCATAACGTTCCTGCCCTGCACAGCGAATTGGCCAATCCACCGCCGCCGTCCCAGCTTAGCGTCATTCGCTTGTCCGTTGCGCCGTCGGAACAAAAATCGTTCTGTGCACTTTGTAACACAAGGGGGTCGTGAGCGGGGGAAGATGTGGCAACGGAACTTCCGATCATTCTGCTGATCGAGGACGATGATGCGATCCAAGCTATCGTTGAAGACGCCCTCACAGAGGGAGGCTTCCAAATCGCGGCCGTTGAAGACGGGCGAGGAAGCCGTCACGCTCCTGAAGGGTGGTCCCATGCCCTACCGAGCTCTCGTGACTGATGTCAATTTGCTCGGGCGTCTGGACGGTTGGGAAGTCGCAAGGGCCGCCCGTGAAGTCGACCCGCATTTTCCTGTGGTTTACATGACGGGCGGCGCCGCCGATAAGTGGCCCGTACTTGGCGTACCAAACAGCATTCTGCTTCAAAAGCCCTTTGCGCCAGCGCAAGTGGTATCGGCTGTTTCACAGCTCCTGAACGAGGGCTCGCAGCAGACGGGTCCCGCCTGAGGAACCGCAATCCGTGCCTGCTTCGATCCTGCTCGTAGAAGACGAGGCGCTCATCCGAATGATGTTGGTCGAGATGATTGAAGAGGCAGGCCATTCCGTCGTTGCGGAAGCAGGCGATGTCAAGAAAGGCGCCGCCCTTGCGACGAACGCCGAATTTGATCTAGCGATTTTAGATATAAACGTCGGCGGGGACACCATCGAACCAATCGCCTCGGCAATTGCTATTCGAGGCAAGCCCTTCTTCTTCGTTAGCGGGTACGGGTCGTCGGGCGTGCCTCACGCATTTAGAGGCACTCAAGTGGTGAGAAAGCCGTGCTTGCTGTCAGAGTTGCAGTCCGCCATCGAGACAACACTGTCGCAATTGCGGAGCAACAACCTCGGACCGATCTAGCCGGTAAGCTCTCGCTCATCGTGAGTCGTTGTGATGATGGTCTGTTTGGGTCATTCGCGTCGGGTTGGCGCTCGGTTGCAAATTCCGGTTTGCCTTGTGAACCGACAGATAGCAGCACCACGTCAACTGAAGCGATGGGCCAGAAGCAGGGCTTGGCTGACCCGATATTTTGTCTAATCGCTACTTCAACCGTCGCGTTTCAGAGTGAGCAATTTTGCTCAATCTGCTGATCAGGCGAGGTGTATCTTTAACGAGCGCTCCCCTTCGGGCGATCTAGATGGCCCATCCGATGGGATGCTACGTTGACCCGCCTTGGAGGGTATGTGCAAAAGACTAATTTCCGAGAACAATTCACCAATGTCGCTGACGCCTGCGCGCTGGCGCAGGGCATTGTCGATACGGTCCGGGAACCTGTCATCGTGCTCGACAAGGCTCTGCGCGTGATTGCCGCGAGCCGTTCCTTTTACTCGGCATTCGAGGTGAGCCCCGAGGAGACGCAGGGGCAACTCCTCTACGCATTAGGTGACGGACAATGGGACATTCCCAAACTTCGCGTGCTGCTCGAGCAAATCATCCCTGAACATGGCGTGATGGAAGATTATGAAGTCGAGCACGAATTTCCGCACTTGGGCACGCGCACCATGTGCTTGAATGCCCGCCAGGTGTTTTACAAAGAAGGCGCCGAACCGACCGTTCTGCTCGGAATTGAAGATGTCACTGAGCGGCGCAAGCTCGAGGACGAGAAGGACGATCTGCTCAGACAAAAGGATGTCTTGCTGGAGGAAATTCAGCACCGGATTGCCAATAGCCTGCAAATCATTGCGGGCATTATCCTGATGAAGGCAAACACGGTCAGTTCTGAGGATACGCGCCCGCTGCTGCAGGACATTCACGATCGGGTCATATCGATAGCAGCCGTACAACAGCAACTCCATGTCGCGGGAACAATAGGGCCTGTTGAAATGGTGGCCTATCTCACTAGGCTGAGTGACGCCCTCGCTGCCTCAATGATCGGGGATGCTCGGCCGGTTATCGTGAAAGTAGTTGGCGACAGAGGCACTGCGAATGCCCGTCAGGCCGAAAGCATCGGTTTGATCACAACCGAACTCGTCATGAATGCCTTGAAACATGCCTTTCCCAAAGTCGATACAGAGGGGCAGATCATCATTAAGTATGAAGTCAATGGCACAGATTGGGAGCTTTCGGTCGCCGACAATGGGGTTGGCAGACAGGATGGCGTTTTTGCGCAAGCTAAAACTGGGCTTGGCAGCGGCATCGTGAAGGCGCTTGCGCAAAGTCTTAACGCCCAGGTCGAAACTCTGTCGGGAGCTGGGGGGACGACAGTATCCATCACTCACACCACGTTCTTAAAAGCCGGTAGTCGTGCAGCGTAGTTAGCGGCCTCAGTGAGGATTATTGGTCTCCGAATTTAGAAAATGCGAGACGACGGGCGCAAATTGCTTGGCGCCCCGAGAGGTCTGCTCGGGTCATTCGGGTCGATCCGGCCGCGATCTCGGCACGTCCGGTCTGGCCTCAACTGATGACCAGCCGAGCACGACCTTCGCATGAGGGCTCAGGTGCTCCAGATCTGGTCCGGATAACAGCAGTGAAGACCGGAGCTGCCGAGCTGAGCGACGAGCGCTGACTGACTTCGTTCGGCCACGGCTTGGCAAACTCTTCAGGTTTCAATCATGCTTATTCGAGTCCCAACGTCTTCCAATAGCCATCCTCGGCCTTCGCTCTGAACCGCCCCGGGATTGCCGGAGGCTGTTTGGTTTAAGTTATGCGGCCATGGCCGGAGTTTCCAGCATGGCGTAGTAGCGTTGCTCGGCTTCGGCCGGCGGAATGTTGCCGATCGGCTCGAGAAGCCGCCGGTTGTTGAACCAGTCCACCCATTCGAGTGTGGCGAACTCGACGGCTTCGAAGCTGCGCCATGGCCCGCGCCGATGGATCACCTCGGCCTTGTAGAGACCGTTGATGGTTTCGGCGAGCGCGTTGTCGTAGGAATCTCCGACACTGCCGACGGAAGGTTCGATACCAGCTTCAGCCAGGCGCTCAGTGTACTTGATGGATACGTATTGGCTGCCGCGGTCGCTATGGTGCACGAGCCCGCCGCGATGAACCGGTCGCCGATCGTGCAGCGCCTGCTCCAGCGCATCGAGCGCGAAGCCCGCATGCGCCGTGCGCGAGGCCCGCCAGCCCACGATCCTGCGGGCATAGGCGTCGATGACGAAGGCGACGTAGACGAAGCCGGTCCAGGTCGCGACATAGGTGAAGTCGGAGAGCCAGAGGACGTTCGGCTTTGGCGCCTTGAGCTGGCGGTTGACGTGATCCTGCGGACATGGCGCCGCCTTGTCGCTGATCGTGGTCTTGACGGATTTGCCGCGGATCACCCCTTGCAAACCCATGTCCCGCATCAATCGCGACACTGTGCAAGGGGCAACGTCAAAGCCTTCGCGCTTGAGCTGTCGCCAAACCTTGCGCACGCCGTAGACCCGGAAGTTCTCCTCAAATACACGCCGGATATCGATCTTCAGCGCGGCATCCTGCCTGGCGCGCGCCGACAGCTTGGCCGGATCGCGCCGCTTGGCCACATGGGCGTGGTAGGTCGAGGGGGCGATCGGCAAGACCCTGCAAATCGGCTCGACCCCATGCGCCCCACGATGATCGTCGATGAAGGCGATCATGGCTTGGACCGGCGGTCGAGCTCCGCCGTCGCAAAATAAGCGCTTGCCTTGCGCAGGATCTCATTGGCCTGCCGAAGCTCGCGGTTCTCCCGCTCCAGCGCCTTCAGCTTCTCGGCCATGTCGGTCGGAACGCCGGCTCGTTGCCCGCTATCGATCTCGGCCTTCTTGACCCAGTCATGCAGCGTCTGCGGCGTGCAGCCGATCTTGGCCGCAATCGAGGTCACCGCCGCCCAGCGCGACGGGTGATCGCCGGCGTGATCCAGAACCATCCGAACCGCGCGGGCTCGGACCTCGGGTGAAAACTTGTTCGTCGTCTTGCTCATAAGGGCTCCACCTTCTCAAGAGTTGGAGCCTCCGGCAATCCCGGGGCGGTTCACTCTTCAGATCTCCAAAGTGCCGAGGCCGAGTTGCCATACCTGCCGGTCAGAAGGCTGCCATGGTTCGACTGGCAAATGGTGGTTCTTCTTCATGCTGCCGAGGGACAGATCGGATCACCGGCCGAACGCTTACGTCGAGAGGCGATCGCTCCCCAGACCTTGACCACCACCCGCACGAGCGATGGCAGGGTGGCCGTTCGGATCGATCATGGGTTGGATACGCAGCAGGTCATAACGATGGATCCTGAGGTCGCTTCCGGTCTCGGTAGCAGTTTGGTTGCGGCCCGGGGCAGAAGGCACACCTCGTTCGTCGGCAAAGCATTGGGCCGGATATTTGCGAGTTGACGGTCAGGTTTAATCCGACTATTGGCGGATTTGGATTACGGGGCGGCGAGGCCTCCTCCGGCACGGCCGCCGTCCTGGCCAGATCCCGACAGATGCGCTCCATGCGCGCGACTTCGTCGATCTCGTGCTGATGTTGCCTCATCCCGATCAGTCCCGGTCGATCGGCCACCGGTCGGTTCCTGTGTGACAGCAATCACCACGCTGATAAGCCGAACCGCTTACTCCTTCGGGCAAGGGAATGGTGCCTTGCAAACGACAGGAGATGAAACATGAAGACGCAGGAAGTCGCTTTGCTTTCCGTTGAGGATCTCGACGCGGTTGTCGGCGGGATGATGAATGACGGCCGGGGCCAGCTGGACCCCAAAGCCCCCAGTGCTTATGTGCTGTATGGCGGCCCCGGTATGGGCAAGGGGCAGACATTGGGCGAACTTATTCTCACAACCGTTGCTATCGGTTTCGTATTCGGGCTGTGACCACGCGGCGCCGAAAGAGACTAGAGGCCGCCAAATCGTGGCGGCCTCCCTTCAATAGCTCACCGAGTTCGAGGGGCGGTGCGATCGGCTTTTTTTCACATCCCCGACGGGCGTTAGCTGGCGTGCACTTCGAGCCACCACTAATCGACAATTTGACTCTTGCCTACGCCTCGTTTCGATGGCGGCATGCCCGGTCCTCGACGCCACACGCCTACGCACGCCGACGGTCGGCCCCTCAAGATCACCTTCGGCGAGATGCGCGAGATCGGCTTGCGCGGCGTGCTCGTCTATTGCCACTGCGGCCATCACGTCGCCTTGGACGCCGATCGGTGGCATGACAGTATGCGGCTGTCAGATCTCGAGCCGCGCTTTGTCTGCCAGGCTTGCGGATATCGCGGCGCTGACGTTCGGCCAGACTTCGAGCGCTGCAACCCGCAGATGGCGGTGATGGGGTATCGAAGCACAACATGACCAAAGGCTGGGGGCGGCCTTTCGAGGATCCAATTGAGATCGACGGGCGCGACGACGCTGCGCGAAGCTGGCGAATACATCGCCGCGCTGCCGAAGAAGGAACACGATGCACCAGAGTGGCGGGCCGCAATGGAGGCTCTGCTCCTGGTGGTCGAGCGCGGCGGGCCAACAATGATGGCCCGTATCGGCGTCCTGCGGGCTCTGAACCGGCACTACGTTCCCGAGTTGAACCCCAAGGGCAAAGAGCCACACTGGGGCCGGTGCAAGCTGAAGAGGGATCAATGACCGTCTTCGTCTATGTGAACACCGCCAAGCAGGTTGGCGACGTCGATCACATCAAGGTCTTCGCCACGGTCGAGGCCGCAGAGATCTGGTTCGAGGAGAATGACCCCGAGGGCGTAGCGTTCGAATACGACGTGATTGGCTCGCCAGCCTGAACCGGCGGCACCCGCAAATTTCCCAAGGGGGTGGCTGGTAGGAACATTGGCGGCGGTACGGGTCTTGAATCGCGCTGGCCCGCCGCCGGGCTGGCGGAGCGGCCCCGGCCTACCCCAAAAGCCCCCCTGAAGCCGGGGCCGCCACTCTAGCGACCCGATACAGAATGCCCCCCACTCCAGGGGCTGGCGGGGACTGGAGCCATCTTGGAGGGGAGCACGGCGGATCGCCTTGCTGCGCGTCCCAGGCAGGCCGATCACCTGATCGTTCTCGCCCTGGAAGTTGGACGCGGATCGCGGACAGTATGAAGCGCAACGGATGAGGGCGGGCTGGGGCGACCTTACTCTTTATCTTCGGTCCAAGTGCGTTCGCCGCTGGCATTCGAATATACGGACGGTGAGGCCGTGCCGAGGGTCCATCATGCGGTGCACGAGCTCAGGCTGAGCCCCGCATTTGCATCGCCGCTCTTCGCGAGTTTTGGGGCCAGAAAATTTGTCGCTGCTGAAATAATTCATCGTATTCACCCTGCCAGAGGTGAATCCATAAGTGCCAAAGTGGACATTCGTTCCTGGAACTAGCCAAGTTCGGAAATGCGACCCTTAATTGAGCTTCTGACAGAGCTTTTTGGCCAGATTCCTTAGGTCGTCCACGTACTCTTGGACGACCTCCCGCGCCTCTTCTGTGCGCCTTTGACTAGGAGCACAGCTTGGCTTCTCACGCAGTTCTTTGTTGCTCATATCGGCAATCTACGCCGGGGCGCGCAGGCCGGGCGACCTCAGCCACTCACTGATGTGTGAGCCGGTTTCGGCCTGCCGGGCTCTTCTTTCGACCGTTTCGCGTAAGTGTCCATGCGGAAGCAGCGCGGCCTGTTCACGCAGGCGCTTCGCCTCTGTAGCAAGGCGCTCTTCAAGAGAAGTGGTTTGCTGGTTGCGGCGGCGCATTGCGCTGCTCCTTTCCAGAGGATCGGAGGCGGGTTCGCGTGTAGCGATCTCATCCCCGATAGATGCCAATGGCTGCGCGGAGACCAGGCAAGTCTGCCATGTCGGATACCGGACATATGGTCAATTCTGACCACCTTGGAAAAGTTAACGGAGATGAAGAAGGAACCTGGCCGCTTAGCAGGCGCATGCAAATGGCCCCGATCCGGGGGCTGACAGGACCGGGGCCATCTTGGAGGGAGAGCACAGTGCGATGGCTGCAACGCTGTGCCCCGAATAGGAACCCACCACACTCGGATTAGTACCGCTGTTCAATATTGCTCAGGATCCAGAAGGGACCCACCAGTCGGCGATCCAACGGGCGGCGCGAAGCGCGGCTCGATCTACGAGCACCGCATCAACTTTGCCGCCGACGCCGACCTTCAAAAGCTCCTCGGCCTAGAGGCTCTCACCTTCCACGCCAATGTCTTTCGCATCGACGGCGGGGGATTATCGCGCGGCTCGCTCCTCAACCATCTCGACGTCAGCGGAATCGAGGCATTGCCGTCGACCCGCCTTTACGAAATGTGGTTCGAGAAGAAGTGGAATGGCGACAAGATCGCGCTGCGGGCCGGGCAGCTTGCGGCCGACTCGGAATTTGCGACCTCCAAATATACCGACGTGTTCACCAACGCCTCGCTTGGCTGGCCGGCGATTTTCGTGCTGAACATGCCAATCGGAGGGCCCTCGCCGCCCCTCGCAGCACTCGGCGTCAGGTTTCGTGCCGAGGTCACGGATCATCTGACCCTGCTCGGCGCCGTATTCGACGGAAATTCGGCAGGCCCGGGCAGCGACGATCCACAGCTTCGCAATCGTTACGGCCTGAACTTCCGGATCAACGTAAGCGCTGAGCCGTCACCCTATTGATGGGGGCTTGACGCCTTGCGGAAGCGCCACGGCATGAGGTCGCCGATTCTG
>NZ_LBJX01000065.1:0-27926 GCF_028128895.1 Bradyrhizobium sp. CCBAU 11434 | reverse complement strand
TCGGGCACGGTGACGGGTGCCCCCCCCCCCCCCCCCCCCCCCCCCCCCCCCCCCCCCCCCCCCCCCCCCCCCCCCCCCCCCCCCCCCCCCCCCCCCCCCCCCCCCCCCCCCCCCCCCCCCCCCCCCCCCCCCCCCCCCCCCCCCCCCCCCCCCCCCCCCCCCCCCCCCCCCCCCCCCCCCCCCCCCCCCCCCCCCCCCCCCCCCCCCCCCCCCCCCCCCCCCCCCCCCCCCCCCCCCCCCCCCCCCCCCCCCCCCCCCCCCCCCCCCCCTGTCGCGGGCGGGTTCACGGCCTCGATCAACTGGGGCGACGGCACGACGACGGCGGGCACGGTGAGCGGGTCGAACGGCGCGTTCACGGTTGCGGCCGGCACGGGCGGTCACACCTATGCGGACGAGGGCAGCGATCCCTTGAGCGTGACGATCACGCGGACCTCGGACAGCGCCCATATCACGCCGACAGGCACGGTGGTGGTCGGGGAGCACGACGTGCTGTCGGGCACCGGCACCTCGCTGAGCGCGAACACCAACTAGCTGTTGAACAACGTGGTGGTCGCGAACTTCACCGACACCGATCTGGTGACGCCGGCCTCGGACCTGGTTGCGTCCATCAACTGGGGCGACGGCACGACGACGACGGGCACGGTGACGGGTGCGAACGGCAGCTTCGCCGTGAGTGGCAGCCACTCCTATGCCTTGCCGGGCACGGACACCATCACGACGACGCTGAGCGACCGCTCGCCGGGTACGGCGGCGGCGACGGCGACCGGCAGCGCGACGGTCGGAATTCTACTCGGGGATGGTAATGGCGATGGCGTTCAGGATAATGGCGAAACTACACTTTCCGTACCTTGGGCTGCGGCGCAGCAGCTTCTCAATGCGAGCGATGCGAATCCCGACGTTCGCATATCGATGATGAAACAGGCGCTCAAAGCCCAACTCAACATCGACGCCGGAAAGGCTGACCCAGGCCTATTCCCTGGCCAGCCAGCGGGCCATGATCTGATTACTAAGGCGGTCGATTGGCTCAGAGGGTTGGCGCCGTTCACCTATTCCCCCACTAGCGCTAATGTGGATATTAACCACGACGGCATTCTGGAGACAGGTGCGACGAGCTTAGGGAACGATTACAACACCGCTACCCAGGCTTTCACCACGCCACCCCAGAAGGCTACGATGAATGCCTGGCTGCAGTACGTTGATACAATCCACAGCCCACCCCAGTCCGGCGATCTCTTGATCAACGGCCAGGATCTGAGAAATGCCTTGGCGGCGTTCAATGCGAACCAACTGGTAACCCTCATGGCGGGCACCCAAGTCGGCTGGAACAACGGTGCCGTCACGACTGACATTCAGTCCAACACGGCGAACACGTTCTGGAATGTGCTTGCCGACAATCATGTTATCGCAGCGCCTCATGTGTGATAGTTGTGGAGCTGCGACCGGTTAGAGTGGGACCAAGGCTCATCGCAAAGACTCGCTATAGAATGTCCATAGTGAGAATGTCTATCGTGAGAATCGTGCTTAAACGGAAGTGAGGCAGTTTCGATTATGCAGAATGGCTTGCATTTCATTTCGGGGCTGCCTCGTTCCGGATCAACGTTGCTAGCGGCAATTCTTCGCCAGAATCCTCGCCTCCATGCTGGAATGAGCAGTCCTGTAGGTTCGCTTTTCATGGCCCTGCAAGGAGCAATGAGCCGAAGAAACGAGGCCGCCATTTTCATCGATGAAATGCAAAAGAGAGAATTACTAAAGGGAATCTTTGATAACTACTATCATGCCGTCCATCCAACTAAGATGGTGCTCGATACCAACCGTGCGTGGTGCTCCAAACTGCCTACGCTGGTAAAGTTATTCCCTGAGGCGAAGGTCATATGTTGCGTTCGGCATGTGCCCTGGATCATGGACAGTCTCGAACGTCTCATCAGGCAGAACGCTTTCGAATTGTCCGGGATATTCAACTTCGAATCGCTCAACACCGTTTACACGCGAGTTAACCGACTCGCGACGAGCGATGGACTCGTTGGATTTGCAATCGATGCTCTTCGAGAAGCTTTTTGGGGTGAGAATGCAAGCCGTCTTATCCTCGTCGGCTACGAGGCCCTGTGCAAAGATCCGAGCGGAACGCTAGATCAGATCTACGATTTTCTGGGTGAGAGCCGGTTTGCGCACGATTTCGAGAACGTCGAGTACGAAGCCGACGATTTCGATCTTGGAATCGGAACACCCAACTTGCACAAAGTGCGCCGCAAAGTGAGCTGGCTTGAACGAGAGACGGTTCTCCCTCCAGAGCTGTTCAATCGCTTCGCCAATGACGCTTTCTGGATGATTCCAGAGTTAAACACACACAACGTACCAGTTATTTCGCCGCGAGGATAAGCGCCGGCAAGTCCCAGCATCGGCGGCACGGCGCCACCACCACTACGCAGGCGACGCCGATGTCGGCGGATCAGGCTTTGGAGGTCTCCCGGCTGCGTCAGGAGAACGATTGGCTACGCATGGCGCCGGAGCCGAGAAGGAAGCGAACCAAGCGGTACTCCCTGATCAGGTGACCGCACACGCGTCACGCGCCAGTGGCTGTCGCCGTATGAACCCGGCGGCTGACTATTGCAAGGCAAACCTTCATGTTGCAACTTCAATGATCTATAGGTTGGTAGCGACCTTGCCCCACGAGCTTAATCCAGTTTGAAGTTCGTTCTGGCCCACGACAAGGACCAGAGCATGAAGCGCAGCCACCTTTCGGAACAGCAGATCATCGGGATTTTGAAGTCGCACGAGGCCGGCGTTTCGGTTGCCGACCTGTGCCGCAAGCACGGCGTCAGCGACGCCAGCATCAACAAATGGAAGGCGAAGTTCGGCGGTATGGAGGTCTTGGAGGCCAAGCGGCTAAAGGCACTGCTCGCGGCTAAAGCGGTTGCTGTGGCTCGGATGGTTCTGGATCACGCCAGTGGGTACCTGCATTTCGAGAGATCGCAGCATGGCCGCACATTACAAGCGGTTCTATCTTTGCGTGCCGTATAACGGGTTGCATTGAATCCTCACCGCAATAAGGGCGAGCCGCCCTCCTGGGAGTGTTTCTTTGGACCGAGCGAAGAATGCCGTTTAGTTGGTCATGTAACATGATGGGCGCGCACCACATTTTTCTGGCGGGCTATGTCTTGTTGGCAGTTTAGGGTTGGACAAATTTCATAGCGACAATCGAGTACCCATCGGGCAGGGAAACTGAAAACTGCAGATGGAGGTCCGCAAGTGATAGAATAAGATTATCAGTTGAAAGGAATGGTTCGATCAGGATGGAGCCCAAGGTGCTGACTCGATCAGGTACGATTGTAAGATAGCCATGGGTTGTGGAATCGTATCGCTTGCCGCAGTCGGCCCCGATATTGGATCCGCAATCCATAAATACCGCCTGCCCATTCTCAATCACGAGTAGCGCGTAGCTAGAGAATGGTCCCGAGGGTGCGGGTGGAGAAGGCATTTCAGGCGGAGACAAGGAAACGTCCAGAAACGCGTTTAGAAACCAGTCTCTGGATGGGCCTGCAATATAATACTGGACGTGAGGTAGTAATTGATAGGTCGTCGAACTGGCGGGAAGCACCGAAACGAAAAGTAAGATAATCACTGAAATGATTGTGCTCATTGACGCCCCCAAACAAAGCGGGGAGCCAATCAGGATGTCATGAAACAAAAGCGACAAGATAGGTTCTGAAATCGGACGAAACCGCGTGTTGTTTAAGGCGGAGCGCATCACGCGGGGGGGATGTTAGATAAAGTTTAGGTATCTTACTGATCAGAGCAGCCCCTTTAGACAGGCTAGACATTCTCTATCTCTTTGATGTTTCGAGCGAAAGGTGAGCCTGAAAATCGCAGTGTCGGTGGTTCGATTCCGCCTTGGGCGCCGGAAAATTCAGTACTTCGATAGCCATCGGCCGCGTTCGTCGAGTAACGATTGAATAAGACGCCGGTGAGAAGCGGCGAACGCTTAGGGAATTCGCTGACGACATTGGCAGACTAGCCTTGGCGCGACGCCTCACTATGGCTGGCGCATTCGCGAAAAATTCTCTCGTCACCGTTGATATTAAAAAATGATCGAAGCACCGCTGACATGCGCCAGCGCCTGGATGTTCGCACCGACGTTGCCTGTCTCACAACCAACTCTTATTCGGTCGAGCTTCCTGCGATTAGCAGGCGACGTGAGATACAGTGATCGTGTCCCCTAGCGCGCTGTAACTTGCGGCGGGCACCGCCTTCGCCGGCAAGAGCCGGGCTGGTCAGCTGGCGATAGCCGGGAGGCTGACGGTTGGATCATCGCTCAACGGCGCGATGGTTTCCAGCGTCATGTAACGGGCGCGCTGGACGGCCCATTCATCGTTCTGCTTGAGCAGGATCGCCGATGGGGCGCGGCATCTCCTGCCTCGGAACGAATGCGTCGTTCCCACGTTTGAGACTGCATCATGTCCGCTCCCGATGCAGGACGTGAGCATTGAAAGGAATCCGTTAAGCCGTAGTTATCCATCTCCGCTCAAGCGCCGCTGTCGCCGTCGAAAATGCGGGAGTCCGTAAAACTATAGCAATCGGCTTGAGCTGGAGGAAACAGGCTCCGAAGTCAAATGCCCTCGTGGAGCCCGCAAGAGGCTTGCGACGGGGGCGTTAATGTCTACTAGCAATCGCATTTTGACCGATTTCGCCGTGCCTCCGGGCAGGGATGCCGTGGACGGCCTTGCAGCGATCGCTGCGGCGCTTGACCGCGGGCTCGATGCTGCGCCTCATTCGCGCGGACAGAAATCACTCGATATCCTCGCCATCGTCTGCGGCTGGGCTGTGCTTGTTTCGGTCGTGCTGCACCCCGAGCTGCAGCTCGGCGCCATTGGACTCTGTGCTGGCTTCATGGTCGTGCGCACGGCATTTCGCAGTGCATTCGGCGCGCGAGAGCCGTCGTACCTTTAAACCAGTTCGAATAACATCCTGAGCGAGATCAGGAAGCGCCGGGCGTGTCCGCGGCCGCATCGGGCGGGATGGGGAGTTGAAGTTCGCCCATCTGGATCGGATAAGAGTGCGACGTCTTGTCCCAAACCAACGGTTTCCCGGACAGGCGATGACTGGTGTAGATGCGAACCGCACGCCACGTCGCAAAAAAATTGACGAAGTTGCCGACGATGAGCCGCGGCGCCGACATCAGGGCGTGTCGCAAATTATAGATCATGCCCGTAAAGATCATGCGATTTAACAGGCGCCAGATCAGGAATGCGAAGGTCACCCAAAACAGCGTCCTAACCCATTCGGACGACAGCAATGTATAGGTCAGTTCGAGGTTCGAGTCGAAAAACCATCGAAACATTTCGAAGGCAATCAGATTGGCCATCGCAAAATACGCGAGCATCACCGCCGGGCTCGTAATCACGCCCTTTCGATCCCGCGCCAGGAAGTACTTCGTTCCGAACGCGCCCTTCCAGCCAATTTCCTCGGAGCCCTGAAAGACGATCCCCAACAGCCACCGTGCGCGCTGCCGATAGGCGGCCTCCAGCCCAGTGGGAAAGAACTCGCGTGTCGCAATCGGGAGGCTCCGATGCAGGATACCGGGGGCGCCGGCATCGATGTCGATATCGATGGCGTAGCTCGCGGGATAGGCGACGAAAGCCGACTTGAAGCCAAGTTCGGAGACGCGGAACGCGATGTCATAGTCTTCAGTGAAGGATGCGACACGGAACGCTTGGCCCTGGTTCTTGTCGACGAGGTGGAGGATAGCCTCTCGGCCGAAGCAGGCGGAAACGCCGGCGCAGGGAATGACGCCTGAGACGCGTTGCCGGACTTCGAGATCCTTGGTGTGCATTTCCGCAAACTCGTCCATGTAGATTCCGCCGATCAGGGACAGAATGGGACGGGAGAACGAATAGACCGGAAGCTGGACGAAGTCGTAGATCTCGACGAGCTTGTTGAAGAGCTTCAATTCCAGGGGATGGATGAGATCCTCGGAGTCATGCATGACCATGCCGGCAAATTGAATGCCGTGCTCCGCCTCGAACATGAAGATATCCGACGTGATCTGGTTGAGGCAATCCGCCTTGCTGGTTGGACCATCGCGAGGGACCAGCACCATGTGGATATTCGGATAGAGGCTCTGCGCCTTGCGTATCTCGTCCTGGGTCAAGGGGTCATTGAGATAGACGCCGACGAAATAGTGAGCCTGCCGATAACGAAGCAGCCGCGAATTGGACGACAGCATCGAGAAGATCACATCGTGCTCCTTCCAGCACGGGATCATGATCGCAAGCGGCCGCTCCGGCAGCTGCTCGAGAAGCTCGACGTCGGGTAATTCGCTCGACTTCGTCTTCGTCGTACCGAACAGCTTGCCGCTCCAGTACAGCAGATCCACCAGAAGATCGTCGAAGCTGGAAATGGCGATGATGATGCCCGCCGTGAGCATCATGATTTCGATCACGTAGAGATATTCGGGCAGGAAGCCATTCGGATTTGTCATAGACTACGATGCATATTGAAGAGGAACGATCGTCGCATCCTGCCGCTCTTGATCGGTCGAGAAATGTCGATAAAGCGCATCGACGATCCTTCGGCTGGCATGTCCGTCGCCATAGGGAAACACCGGACGAGCCATTTGAGTGTATTTTGCCGGGGATTTGTGAAGCGCGTAGAGCGATTTGAAGACGCCCTCGCGGGAGGTGCCGACGAGCTCGACGACACCGGAGGCAACGGCCTCGGGACGTTCCGTGAGATCGCGAAGCACGAGCACAGGCTTGGCAAGGGCCGGAGCCTCCTCTTGCAGGCCGCCGCTGTCGGTGACGACGCACCACGCATTCTGGATCGCGGCAACCATATCGCGATATCCGAGCGGTTCGACGAGATGGATTCTCGGATTGCCGGAGAGGATCTCGAGGGCCGCGTCGCGTGCATTCGGGTTGGGATGAATCGGGAAATAGACACCCACGTCCGGCGTCAGATCGACGAAGGCGCGAACCCCAGTCAGCGCATCCCGCAATTTCGGACCGAAGTTCTCCCTGCGATGCGCAGTCAGCAAAATCATCCGGCGAGTTCCGAACTCGGCCGGCGGCGGCGGCCTAGTCGCTGCGACCTCCAGCAGTGAATCGATCACCGTATTGCCCGAGACATGCACCCGGTCCTTCGGTACGTTCTCGTCGATCAGGTTTCGGGCCGCAGCCGAGGTCGGCGCGAAGTGCAGCGTTGCAGAAACCGCGATGGCCCGCCGATGAAACTCTTCGGGGAACGGCGCATCCAGTTCGGACGTTCGCAATCCGGCCTCGATGTGTGCGTAGGCAATCTTCTGATAGAAAGCGGCTACCGAGGCTGCATAGGCCGTCGTGGTGTCCCCCTGGGCGATGACACAGTCCGGGTTTTCTTCGCCGAAGATGCGGTCCAGCCGCTGGATCAGACGGCTCGCGACCTGCGCCGGGCCGGATGAGGCATCGCGATGGCGGATCGTAATATCGGGCGTCAGGCCGAACTCGGCGAGAGTTTGGCCAAGCAGGTCGCTCTGCTGGCCGCTGGCGACGATCTTCACACGGGCCCAGCTCGTGTCGCGCAGGCGACGAATGAGAGGCGCTACCTTGATGACCTCCGGGCGGGTACCGACGACAATTAAAAAGGTCCGACAAGGACTAGAGCGGGAAAATTGAACCTGAGGCGGGTGATGCATGCATTAGCCCAAAAATCGACGTGCTAGCGCCGCCGAATTTGTGCCGCGCAAGGCCTGGTTTGATGTCTCAAGGTTAAATCCAAAACCAACTTAAACTGAGCGGCTGCGCCAGACAATTCATGTTTCGGTATTTTTCGCCCAATTCCCAAGGATTGACCGGAGAGGGTAAATATTGTCGGTCCGGTTGGACCAGGAATCGGACCAGCGATGGTCCCGATCCCAGCCTTGCCACCAATGCCTGTCCCCTGCCGACTCAGGCCGCCGGCTGACGCCACACGCTCGCCTCGTAACCATCGATAATCTGGTTCGTGTGCGTGAATTCCTGCAGCTGCCGCAGCGGCTCGATCACCTTCCTTGCGATGAGCACCGTATTGGGCTCGGCGTACTTCTGCATGTGGCCGGCGATGTCGATGACCCGGTCAGAGATAGTCTCCAACGGGGTTGAGTCGTCAAAATACACCAGACCGGCATTGACCCCGCAACGTACCAAAAAATCGGCTTTGGAAATCTTCACTTCGCTGTTGAAGGCTTTCAGGCTCTTGATCACGTCCTTTCCTGCCTGGCAGGCATCTTCCACGTGGGCAAAGCAAGCCATGACTCCGTCGGGTGTCCAGGCGGACTTCAGCACTCCCCGCGCGCGGAATATGCGCTCCACGAGTTTTCGATATTCGGCGAAGTCGTACTGAACGGATGCAGGATCTTCGCCCGCCTTCATTGCGGCTGATCCGACGACGTCGATCGCCAGAAACGCAACTTCCCGGCCGAAGGAATCGAGCTTCTTCTTGGTCTCGGCGAAAACGCGCAGAAGCTCTTGCCGATTGACGGTGTTTCCGGCCTCCGCGATTTTCAAGGTGCTTTCCAGCTCATTGTCGAGTGCAGACCCCGGTTTGACGCCTTCTTTCTTGCGCCAGGCCTGCGCCGATTTTCGGAGTAACCGTCGATTGAGCGACTGCTGGCTTCTTTGCGCCAGCGACCCGGCGATGAATGTGACGAGCATGGCGAGCCCGATCAAAATCCAGTCCGAGCGGTCAGCGCCCGCGATGTTGGTGGGAATGTATTGGTGCAGGAGCGGCGCCGATTTCTTCAGGACAACGTCGCGCGCATCGAGCAAGGTCGCCGAAAAGCTTGCGCTCTTGGGATTGTCGAAGAGCAGAAAGAGCTTCGGGACGAGCAAGATGAGGACAAGGACGAAAGTTGCAATTCCGAGCAGTCGCCTCACTGTGAAAAGAAAACTCACAAGGAACGATTTCGGAGCTTCGCGATGAACCACTTAATCATCTCCAGGGCCAATGAAGGCGCAACGAGCGGGAAAACTCCGAAGCTTATAGTCCGCCAGTGATGCGGCGCGCAATTCTTGCGGAAGGGCAACCTCGCGAGTTTCCAATCGAGGCGATACTTGTTGTTCTCGTGTGGCCGCCAAGCGAGGGGGACGAGAGCGCTCGGTCCCAGAAGTCAGGGATTCGGCAAAGGAGGATGGGATAGCCGTCGTGGCGCCGCGTCATGACGCCGTTCCGGTCATAACGCGAGCGGATCTGATGCCGCTGCGGCGCCGAACTCGCGGCCACCAGGACGAGCATGTTCTGAATTTGGGAGCCGGATTACCTGCCAATTAATTAGGCGGGAAAAAGAGGGGCCTTATGGCGTAAAAACACTATGGCGAAGGGAACTATCCCGTTGATTCCGACCCCCATTAAGCCTAGTTTAAATTATATTAACAAAAGGTTATCGGGAACTGACGTTCCGTGGTTCATTTTCCTGATCAGAGGATCGTTGGGATTAGGTGACATTCGATGTCGATCGGATCGGATTTCCGCGAAGAGTCGCATAGGGCCGATCAGGCGCACGGCAGGGGGATGCTGTGGTCCCTCGATCTCGTTCCCTATTTGCTCTCTACACTGGATGCGTTGGTTATCATTCTTGCGTGCGTCGGGGGAGGGATCGGATATCACGCTGCCACTGGTAGCCCAATTCCCAACCTTCTTCCGTGCTGCGCAGTCGGACTCATGGCCAGTTTCATCTACATTTTGAGGATGAGCGGGATCGGTTACTACGACCTTTCCGACAGCGCCAAGCCCGGGACCGAGATTACGCAGATCTTGGTCTGCTGGTTCAGCACCGGCATCTTGCTCGCCTTCTTCGCTTTCCTGCTCAAGGTCGGCGGCAATTATTCCCGCGGCGCGTTCGTTACGTTTTATTTCATTGCCCCGGTCGGCCTGCTCGCGGTGCGCAAGTTCACGAAAACGAACCTGGCCTTGGCGGTGGCCAAAGGAGGGCTCAGGCGTTTGGACGCGGTCCTCGTGGGAGACCATCGGGAATTGGCCGCCCTTGGCCCTCGTGATCGTCTCGCCCTCTTCGGCGCGACCGATGTCAAGGAATTCCGCCTGAGCGGAGATTCTGATCCTGGAGCGCGGCTGGTCGCAGACAAGAATATGTTCGGGGCGGTTGGAGATTTCATTCGCCGCACCAATTGCCGCGAGGTGCTGTTAGTGCTGCCGTGGAATGACGACGTTCGGATCGACTTTGTGCGTGAACACCTCAAGAGTCTTCCGGTCTCGGCGCGATTGTTACCCGATTTGCACATCCGATCGCTGTCTAACTTCGTGTCGTCCGCCCGACAACGCGTCCTGGCGGTCGAGGTGCAGCGCGCTCCACTCAGCGCGGCCGAGCGTTTGGTCAAGCGGTCCATGGATATCCTGGTCGCCGGCATCGCCTTGATCCTCCTGTTCCCAATTCTGATTCTCACTGGGATCGCGATCAAGCTGGACAGCGCGGGACCGGTCATTTTCCGCCAGCGTCGCAAGGGCTTCAACGGCAAGGAATTCGTAATGCTGAAGTTCCGCACCATGAAGGTGCAGGAAGATGGCCCTGTCGTGGTCCAGGCGACGCGCCAGGATCCGCGCGTTACGTCAATCGGGCGCTTCCTGCGCGCCGCCAGCATTGATGAGTTGCCACAGCTCTTCAATGTCCTGAAGGGGGAGATGTCCTTGATAGGCCCCCGACCGCATGCCTTGGCGCACGACAGCTATTTCGAAAAGATCCTGGAAGACTATGCGTTTCGGCATCATGTGAAGCCCGGCCTTACCGGATGGGCCCAGTGCAATGGTTCGCGGGGCGCGACGCCCACGGTCGAAGATATCGCGGAGCGTGTGAGGCTCGATCTCTGGTATGTCAACAATTGGAGCCTCTGGCTCGATATTCACATCCTGATCAAGACTTTCTTCGAGGTCGCGCGGAAGCGAAACGCCTATTAGGTTATCCGTAATTCGGCGTACCGCCAAATCTCGCGCCCATGTAGCTGACAAGTGGCTGATTTTCGATATATTTGGCTTGTTCTGTCCCAGATCTCCGTTTCGACATGCTATCACCAAATTAATTGGCGATTCGAGCGAGAAAACTGCAAGATTGTTGTAGATCGAATCAGAGGTCTAGGTGGGCAGCCGGAAACCCTTGCGTTGTGACGAACGGATGAAGAAAGCGAACCTCGAGGCACTTTCGTTAGATGAGCTTTGGCAGCTCCACGAGGAGCTCAACCGCTTGTTGTCGGTTCGGCTGACTGCTGAAAAACGCGCCCTTGAGACGCGTTTGGCGCAAATTCGCCGCGAGAATGAAGCGACGAATGTTCCGTCAGAGCCGTCGTCGCGGCTGAAGCGTCCATACCCGCGAGTTCACCCGAAATATCGCAATCCCAACGTTCCTCACGAGACTTGGTCTGGTCGAGGCAAACAGCCTAAATGGCTTACCGCCGCCCTGCGGACCGGCCGCTCGATCGAGGATTTCCTCATCTCGAATAGATAGTTGGCCCCTACGAGATGCGTGGCAAAGCAGGAGGCTCTCTTGCGAATGGCTCTGATCCTTCTGGTCTGCATGGCTGGGTGCCCGTTCGGGAGCGCCTGGGCGGGAAACTTCAGCCCGGCAAAGTTGCGTTTTGCTGACGCCGCCACCGATGCTTGCCTGTCCAGTTGCGACAATCAGAATGCAGCATGTAAGCGGGTTTGCCCAACCACTCTCGGCACACCCTGCATGACTTCCTGCGACAGCCAGGCTCAGGTCTGCCGTCAGGGATGCCAAACCAAGTAACGGCTGACCGCCGAACTCCCTCGATCGCTGAGTCACAGCGGACAATGCCTGCGCCAAGGCAGCGATTCTGCGCGCCCTCATGGCATCAGGTGTAACAAGCTGCACATGCACTCACAAGGTTGCATTCGGCCGGTTGTCGGCTTTCCAGGTAAAATAGTACCATCGACACAATCCGGGCTGCTTGGAACCTTTTACGTTAGGTTAACCATGATGATTTACCCATTCTTTACGCTCGAATACCCGGGCGTGCGTCTTTGCATGTTCGGAGCCCCCTATTGCCGATGCCTCGTGGCCCTCTCACGGGTTCTGTGGTTTGCTTGCTCGCAGGCCTCGTCGCCGGCTGTGGCGCCCCTGGAATCGTCAGTCCGACCTTGAACGCTCAGCCCAAGCTATCCGGCCAGCCGGTATCCTTAGAGGCGAACGCTCAGGATCTAATGCCGACGGGCGCAATTGCGCTCCCCAGCCCCTCGTCCAAGGCGGTCGCCAGCGTTGAGGGGGGCGATGGTCGAATGATCGGCTCGACGGCCGCCAAGACGAGCTCCGCGGCAGCCGACGGCAATGTGGTCCTCAATCTGGCCAATGTTCCCCTGCAGCAGGCCGCCAAGACGGTCTTGGGCGATCTGATCGGCGTCAACTACGTCGTCGACCCTCGGGTCGACGGGGTTGTTTCGGTCCAGACCAGCAACCCGGTTTCCAAGACAGATGCCCTCGAGCTCTTCCAGACGGCTATCGCGCCGATCGGCGCGGTACTGGTACAAAACCGCGGTATCTACCGGATCGCTCCGGCCGACCAGGCCGCGACCGGGGCTGTAAGCACCGTCCGCGATGCCACCAACAGTGCGGTCACGGGCAGTAGCGTCCGCATCGTGCAGCTGAAATACGTCGCTGCCACTGAGGTGGCGCGGGTGCTTGAGCCAATGGTACCGAAGGGGGCCATCGTTCAGGCCGATGACGCACGCAACATTATCGCGCTGAAGGGCTCACAAGCCGAAATCGACAGCATGCTCGACTCGGTTTCCATCTTTGATGTCGATGTGATGAAGGGCATGTCTTTCGCCGTCGTGCCCGTCAAGGCCGCCCAGCCGGACAAGATGGTCGACGAGCTGAAGGCGGTATTTGCCTCGGATAAGGAAGGACCCCTGAAGGGACGGGTGCGGTTCATCGCCAATACGAGGCTTGGTGCGATCCTGGTCGTGACCTCCAATCCAAGCTATCTGCCGCGGGCGCAATCCTGGATCCGGCGCCTTGATGCCCGCGCAAGCGGCACAGAACCGCAATTGCACGTCTATCAGGTCCAGAACCGGACAGCCGCTGAACTTGCCGGAATCCTTCAGTCCATGTTCTCGCAAGAGATGAAGGTCGTGCGCCCGACAAACCGTAACGTCTCGCCAAAATCCAAACAGGTATCCTTCGCAAGCGACTCGATGAAAGCTTCATCCGTTGGCACGGGTGTTTCGGACCCCGCGATGCAAGCCGGGTTGGGAAAGACGGCGGATCCGCAGGGAGCGTCGCGTTCTTTCAACAATGACCTTGACACTCAGGCCACCGACATGGCCGACAACGGCTCTGCATCGAACGGCGTTCCCGAGCCGATCATGAAGATCGTTGCCGATGAAACCAAGAACTCGCTGCTGATCATGGCGAATGATCGCGATTACCAGCGTGTGTTGCGTGTTGTGCAAGGGCTCGATGTTGTGGCCAGCCAGGTCCTGATCGAGGCCGTGATCGCCGAGGTCACTCTCAACGACGATCTTCAGTTCGGCCTGCAGTGGCAATTTGCCAAGCAGGGAACCCCGACTGCGACTTTTACCAATGCGCTCACCGGCGGAGTGGCAGCCGCATTCCCCGGGTTCAATTATGCAGTCAATACCGCCAATATCGCGGCGACCCTTACCGCATTGAACGCCCTGACTCACGTCAACATCATTTCGACCCCGTCGCTGATGGTGCTCGACAACAAGACGGCGCGCCTCCAAATCGGCGATCAGGTCCCGATCACGACGCAGACGGCTACGAGCACGGTCACCTCCCAGACGGCAATCGTGAATTCCATCACGATGCAGGACACGGGCGTGATTCTCTCGGTGACGCCCCGGATTAATGAGAGCGGGCGTGTCCAGCTCGATATCGAGCAGGAAGTTAGTAGTGTCGTGAAGACGACGACTTCAAACATCGATTCTCCAACCATTCAGCAGCGACGCGTTAAGACGACAGTTGTCGTGAGTGATGGCGAGGTGCTGGCGCTCGGCGGCATGATCCAGGATAGCGCGAGCAAGAGCAGCAACCAGTTGCCAATCCTCGGAGATATCCCTGGACTCGGAGCGGTGTTCGCAAATCGAAAGGACTCGGTTCAAAAGACCGAGCTTGTCATCCTGATCACTCCGAAAGTGGTTCGCGATGGCACGGAAAGCCGGTTAGTCACCGAGGAATATCGGCGCAAAATGAACGTCTATATGCCGCACGCTTCGACGCGCCAACGTGCACCGTACAATACGGCGCAACGTCTGGTGACGCCGTGAGACGCTCCACTCTCCTCGTCTGCTGGTGGGGGACGGTCTGCGCTTTGCCACTTCTGTTGGCCGGCTGCGCGACCGACCAGCCTTTAGTGATTGATCCGCCATCGCCCTATATGCTGCTGCCTGTCGATGAATCCATGTCGTGCAACGCGATAGCCGCCTCGTTCCGCTATTCGGTCAGACGGGCGGCGCGCCTTGAATATTGGCTCGCCGCGGGATCGCTGGCCGGCTATGATTCTGATAGATTTCCGCTTGATGCGCCCAAGCAACTGGTCGATGAACGCCGACGGCTCGATGCCTTGACGGATCTGCAGCGCACGAAGGGCTGCACGGTGATGGAGCCGGGACCCGCGGTCGCGGAGGAACGTGAGCGCCTCGAAGAATCCGCAAGAAATTCGCGCCCGCAACAGGTCCTTCGTTCGAAGGGGTGAGGGGCGGGAACTTCGCCGGTCGGCAGTCAGAGCCTGAAGCAGCTCTGCAGTGCCTCGCCGTCGGACCGTGTCGCAGGCTCGCCGACCACGTCGCCGCGCCGCCACTCGCGGATGGCGTAGGGTTGTCCCGACGCGGCTCCAAAAGTGACCAGCGCTTCCCGGATGTAGCGTGAACCGTCGGGCGCGCTCACGTCGGCCCTGATTGTCACATTACCAGGCAGGGCTGGCCGCCGGCGCGCCGGTCGGCTGGGATCGAGATTCATGAGAATGCGCAAGTCAGCCGTTGCTGCTTCGGGCGCAGGCTCCACGCGCCCGGACAGCACCGTGGTGAAGCGAACGGCTGCGCGGAATATCGAAGGCGAAATGCCGTCGATTCGATCAAGCTCCATGATAGTCGAAAAACCGGAGTTCCTGGTTTGCCCGGCGGCGTTACTGGGCTGGGGAGGCTTGCGAAAGTCGACGATGTTCTGGGCAATCCTGCTTCCCAGTGCCTTGTCCCGCGTGAGCCCGACGAAGAAGCGTTCGAGCGTGGGCAAATTGGCAGCATTGAGATCGATCTTACCGATCTCCTCCTCGACAGCAATGTCGACGCGCTCGCCTTCCGGCAAGCGGCAGCGACGCGGAAAGCTCGGGCCCGGCAGGGGATCAAGAACGACCGAGATGGCCAGATTGACTGCACTTTCCGCCGCTGCAGCCGTGGAGGCGACCATACCATCGGCCACAGCAGTTTTGGCTCGGTAGCGTGCGCCCACGATCACGACCGTTCCGAGCAGAGTCAGCAGGCCAAGTCCCCAGATCACCGTGACGAGCGCGAAGCCGCGGCGAGCGGGGCAACCGCGTCCATGGGCCGGCACAATCGGCCTGAACCTTGTCTGCAAGGTATGATGGTCTGTCAGCCGCATTGGTTGCCGCTTGGTAAATGAAAATGGCAAATAAAGTGTGAAAAGCCTTCCTTAACAAAAACGCTTTAGCGTCGTGGTCCGCGTTTAAGATCGGGACCTTCGAGCCAATGCCAGGCGATATGCAGACACAGACACGCCAGGCTGCGCCGGCGGCCGGCCCAGCCATGGTGTTGGGACCGCTAGACGACGGCTTCGCCGATGCTTTCGCGGGGCTGCTGATCCGCGGAGACTTCGTCGACGCCGGCGCAGTTGCCCGGGCGAGACGGGCTTCGGATGCCACGTCCGAGCGCCTCGACGTTGTCCTCGTCAAGTTGGGACTCATCTCTGAGGCGGATCTCTGCGCGGCGTATGCCGATTATTGCGGCCTTCCGCTCGTTCAACCGGCCGACATTCCGTTGCAGCCGGTTCTCCCAGATCGTCTGAAACTGCCCTTTCTGAAAGCCAGCCGTACTCTGCCGATCTCGGCGCACGACAATTCCCTGGTGCTGGCCGCAGTCGACCCCCTCAACGAGGAGGGGCGTAGGGCGATCAGCTATATGCTCGGCTGTCGTGTCGATCTCGCCGTCATCGCGCCCGCCGAGATCGAGCGCGCGTTCCGCAAGCTCTATCAGGACGCAGCACCGCAGTCCGTCGACGGCGATCCCAGCGCAATCACCGGGAGCCAGATCGACGGAAATGAAATCGACGTCGAGCGTCTTCGCGACATCGCCAATGAGGCGCCGATCATCCGCCTGGTGAACCAGATCATCGCAAGCGCGGTTGAACGCGGGGCATCCGACATTCACATCGAACCAGGACGTGATGCGGTCTTGGTTCGCCTTCGGCTCGACGGCTTTCTCCAGCAAGAACGTGTCGTTCCGTCCACGCTCAAGGCCGCGCTGACCACCCGAATCAAGATCATGGCGAGGCTCGACATTGCCGAGCGGAGGTTACCACAGGACGGTCGAATCAAGACGGCAGTTCGAGGCGTCGAGATCGACGTCCGCGTGGCGACGCTGCCCACCGCATTCGGCGAAAGCCTTGTCCTGAGAATTCTCGATCGCACCAGGGTCGAACTCGACTTTTCCAAGCTCGGCCTCGACCGGTCCATTCAAGCTAAACTGCAGGGACTGATGTCGCTGCCGAACGGTATCATTTTGGTGACCGGCCCGACGGGAAGTGGCAAGACCACGACGCTGTATACGGCGCTGAAGGAATTGAACCGCCCGGAGCTAAAACTCTTCACCGTCGAGGATCCCATCGAATACCAGCTCGGTGGCATCAATCAGATTCAGGTCCAGCCTCAGATCGGGTTCGATTTTCCTGCCGCACTTCGCTCGATCCTGCGTCAGGACCCCGACATCATCATGATTGGCGAAATACGTGATCTGGAGACGGCTCGCATTGCCGTACAGGCTTCACTCACCGGACATCTGGTTTTCTCGACCCTGCATACGAACAGTTCTGTTGCCGCTATCACCCGTCTTATCGACATTGGCATTGAGCGTTACTTGCTCGCATCGACCCTCGCTGGTGTCATGGCCCAGCGCTTGGTCCGCCGCTTGTGCCAGAGTTGCGCGCGGCCCGCGGCCTATCGTGCCGAGGCCCCGGCGCGGTTGCGTTGGCCTGTGCCGGACGGCTTCGAGTTCGACTGGTCGGGCGCGCGCGAGGCGGTAGGCTGCGCAGCTTGTCATGGCACCGGCTATCAGGGACGCACATGTGTTGTGGAGCTTCTTGTGATCGACGACGAGATGCGGGAAGCGATCGGCAGGAGAAGCGATGATCAGCGGACGTTGACGTCGCGGGCGCGGGGGGGCGGCTTCCACACGCTGTATGAGAGTGGTCTCGCCAAGGTGGCATTGGGCGAGACGACCATCGAGGAAGTGCTCAGGGTCTCGCGAACGAGCTAGGGAGCTTTGGGTGTCCACGTTCCAGTATCGCGCCTACACCAGCCAAGGCATCGTCACGTCGGGGAAGATTGTTGCCGACGAGCTGGAGGCTGCGATCGAAGCGCTCTACAGCTCCGGGCTTACGCCGGTGGAAACGACGCTCTGCGAAGATGGTGCGTCGGCGAAGGCGCATTCGGACGAGGGGAACGCACCGGCAGGAGGCTGGATGCGCTCGGAACGGATCGGACTGAAGGAGCTGTCTGCATTCACGGCCGAGCTGGCGTCACTGGTCAGCTCGGGAGTGCCCGTCGATGCGTCGTTTCGGGTGTTGGCCGGTCCCGGAGCATCGCGCAAACAGATTGGCCTCGCCAATGGTCTGCTCAAGGATATCTTGGCCGGCCTCCAGCTTTCGGAGGCCATGGCGCGCCGCTCCGACGTGTTTCCCGCCGACTATGTCGCCATCCTGGCTGGCGGTGAAGCCGGAGGAAAAACCTCCCAGGCGCTGACGCAGATCAGCGAGATGCTGGCGCGAAGGGTCGAGATCCGAAACAAGATCCGCGCGGCTCTGGTTTATCCCGTCGTCCTGTTGATGATGTCGCTGGTATCGATCGCTGTCATCGTTCTGGTGCTCATTCCGAATCTGTTGCCGATCTTTTCCGATGCAGGTCTGCCACTGCCGGGCATTCTGGCGGCCCTCGCCGATCTCCCGGAGCGCTGGCCTAAGCTCCTGATCTGGCTCGGACTGCTGACCGCGGCCGGCCTGGTCCTCTACCGCAGGATCGCCGGTGATGCTTCGATGATGAGGAAGGTCGATCATCTCAAATGCCGCCTGCCGGTCGTCGGTACCGTCATTCAGCGTCGCGAAGCCGGACTATTTGCCCGCGCTTTAGGCAGCCTGATCGACGCAAGAGTGCCGCTCATGACGGCGCTGCAAACAGCGCTATCCCTGGTAGGTAACCGACATCTTAAAGCTCGCTATGGAGAAGCGATCGGTCGCGTGCCGGAGGGAAAAGCGTTGAGCCAGGTTCTCGACGGAGCTGGCTTGCTGCCTCCGGCCGCCATCCGCCTCGTCGCGGTTGGTGAGGAGACCGGCCAATTGGCAAAGATGCTGGCTCGCGTTGCCGCCAATTTGGAAACCGAAGTCCAAGACAAGATCGAGCAACTCGTCGGACTGCTTACGCCGCTCCTCACGGTAGGAATCGGCGGTCTCGTCGGGGCTCTCATCCTCCAGGTGATGAGCGCGGTCCTCTCCATCAACAATCTAGCTTATCAATGAGGCACTCTGACGCCGGCTCGGCGGGGTTCACGCTAATCGAGACGCTCGTGGTACTTGTGATCATGGCGCTCGTCGTCGTTTCAGTCCTAGCCGCCAAGCCGAGATCGGCAGCCGCGCGCACCGGTGCGGAGGCGCGCGCGATCGCGGCGACGCTGCAGCTTGCCAGAAGCCGGGCGCGGGCCCGCAATGCAGAAATTGTGGTCGACGTGGATACGCGGAACGGGCGCTTCGGCGTCGTCGACGCCATGCGCCAATTGCCCAGCGGGATGGAGATCGGTCTGACGGTTGCGGAAACCGAGCGGCGGGGCCGCGTCGGCGGGCTGCGGTTCTATCCGGATGGTCAGTCTAGCGGCGGCGAGATCCTGCTCAGCTACAAGGGGCAAAAGGAACGGATCATCGTCAACTGGTTCACTGGTGAGCCGAGGATTGAATGATGCCGGCTCACTTCACTCGGAGCCGACTGACGACCGGCAATGCCCGGCTGTTGCGTCAACGTGGGTTCACGTTGATCGAAGTGCTGGTGGCATTCGCAGTGCTTGCCATCGGTCTAGGAGCTTTGACCGCCGGCATCGCAGCAGCCCTGCGCTCCGACGCCAAACTTCAAACCAAGCACATCCTCGACCGGATCGCCGAATCCAGGCTTGAAGCTGCAGGAAGGACCACTTCACTAAAAAACGGGCGTCGTGAGGGGCGCATCGGACGGTATCATTGGCAGGAGATTGCCACGGTCGTAGATCTCCGAAACGCGCGCCAGCAAGGCGCTACGCCCGGGCCGAAGTCTCAGATCGTGCCGATATGGGTCGAGATTGTCGTGCAGGCGGAGGGCGGACTGGAGACGAGACTGGCGGCTCTGAAATTCGCTCAGGGAGCCGCGCAGTGAGGTGCCGGCGACATTGCCGGACGATGCGCGCGGCGGCCGGGCGCGAGGGTGAACGTGGGCTCACGTTGATAGAGCTCGTGGTCTCGCTTGCACTTTTGGCCCTCTTGACGGGCTTTATCGTTGGTGGGTTGTCAACAGCCATCCGGGCGTTTGATGCGGATCGTCGCAATGGCATGGAAATCGAAACAAACTCCGCAGTCGAAAGCTTGCGTTGCTTAATCGCCTCGGCGATGCCGACGGCGAATCCTTTGCAGGGCGGGGGTGTTCTGTTCGAGGGCGGGCGCGAGGGAATGCGTTTCGTCTCGCTGAGCGAGGGGCGCGCCCTGCCGGGAGGTCTGCAGGACATTCGCATTCGCCGCACCGGCGACGAACTGATCCTCGACGTCTTCGGGGCGCCGAAAGATGGCGAGCGCAAGTCGCCGCTGGTCTCGACGGTTGTCTTGAAAGGTCTCCGCGGCGTCCACTTTCGCTATTTCGGCGTATCCAGCGCGCAAGCCGACCCGGCATGGCGCAACGACTGGATCAAGGCGGAGCGGCTGCCTCTGCTCGTCGAGGTCGGCTTCGAATTCGAGGAGCCGGGGCGGAACGGCCCTGCGGCAATTGTCGCCCTCCGCAATCAGCCGGGGTCCTGACTCCCCGCGGATCGGAACCGGCGTTACCTCCCGTAAAGATTTAGTAAATAGGATCGCCGAATCGACAGCTCGGATTGGTGGGAAGACAAACCGATGACCGACGTCACGGTGGCACGGTTCGAACGGCTCGGCACGCTGACTAAGGCGTGGCGACAGTTTGCGCGCTGGTGGCTGAACGAGCTGCGGGAATGCACCCCGCAAGCCTGGCGGCATCTGCTGCAAGCGGAAACGGCTACTCGCCTGTTCATATGGGACGAGCAGGGCGCCTTGACTGGTCATCTGGTCTCCCCATCGGGCGTGCATGAGAAGCGGTTCGCGGCTGGCAGTCCTGGCCGTCCGCAGATCGAGGCCTGGCTTGCTGAAATGGGATGCGAGCGTGAAGCTGTGCAGATTGGCGTCGCACTGGCAGCCGATTGCTTCTTCCAGCGCGAGCTCAAGGTGCCCCAGTCGGAGCTCGGTGTCCTGACGCGGATCCTGGCACAGGAGATCGTCCATCGCACGCCGTTCCAGCCAGTGGAGATCTGGCATGGTGCAACGCCGGTGGGTGAAGCGCCGCGCGCGGACGTGCTGGAGTTTCGTCATTGGATCATTCCGAAGGATCGCGCGGAGTCCGAGGTTGTCCGACTCGGCTGGCCAAGTTCGGACATCGATTTCATCGCCGCGAAGCAGCCGAGCGGCACGCCTCTCAGCGTCGTCACTTTCGGTGCCGGGCAGCGCGAGGATCCGCCATGGGCGTTTCGCGCGATCCGCACGCTAGCGATCGCGCTGGTCGCAGCTTTCGCTCTTGCCTTAATTTCTGTCGAAACGTGGCAATCGATCCGTGCAGGCGAACTCGAAGATGCGCTTTACGAGGCCAAACAGGGGGTCCAGGACAGATCACAGGGCGCCGGCGTTCCGCTTCGCCTCATCGCGCTCAAGGCCGAGCCGGGTAGCCTGGCGATCTGGGACGAACTGTCGCGCGTGATTCCGGACCATACCTTCCTCACCGAACTTCGGATTACCGGAGCCGTGGTCAGCCTTGCGGGATTGTCGTCGGATGCTGCCCGGCTCGTGCGTGCCTTGGATGCCTCCCGGGTTTTTGCCGGCGCAACTCTCGCCGGTCCGATTACCCCGGACGCAAATGAGCGGAAGGACCGCTTCCGCATGACGGTGAAGGTACGCAAGATCGGGGAGGGGCGTACCAACAAGATGGCGCAGAGGCCGGAGTCATGAATAGCAACGGGCTTCTCAAGCGGCGCCTCCGATTCGCGGGATTGAATGGCGCAATCGTGCTGACGATCGGTATCCTGATCCTGGGGCCACTCATTGCGCATTTTGGCGAGCGTAATGACGACATTATCGACAATGCGGCACAGCTCGCCCAGATTCAGCGAGTTATGAATGACGCCGCAAGGCTCGCCAAAACGACAACGGCTGATATTGATCCCTATTTGCCGGCGGCGGAAGAGCGGGTAGCTAGCGCCGATCTTCAGGCGGGCCTGCAGGCTCTAGCAAGCGCCAGGGGTCTCGTGATCCAAACCATTCGCGGACTGCCGGGCCGGCAGGCGGCGCAATGGCGTGCAATCCCAGTACGGCTCGAGCTCGAAGGAGCGTCTGCCGGGGTGCGGGAGCTTATCTCCTCCGTCGAGACACAGACGCCATTTCTCTTCATTACGGATTTCTCGCTGCGTTCGCTTGGCGATGGCGACGACAGTCGGATGAGGGTAAGCCTGACGATCGAGGGTGCCCTGCGCAATCCGGGAGGCCCGCCGACAGGCCCGCTACTGAGCGAGAACCGGCCCGGCGAGGCCGCAAGGGCGGCAAGCCAATGAGCGGAACGCCATTCCAAGCTAGGCAGCTCTTGCGAGAGATCCCCGCGCCGCGCCAACTGATCGAGTCGGTGGCCTTGCGATTGTTCTTGCGCAACGATTTTCCGAGCCGTCGCGAGCTGATGGCAATCACCCCGCCAAGGCGGGGCCTGTTGATCGGACTTGTCGCGTTGATCGGCGTTGCCGTCGTGACGCCGGTCGCGACCATCATCGCTTTGGAGATTGCCGTCGCCAGCCAGTCGACGTGGGAGGGCCGGGGAACAGCGGCCCCAGCACGCCAGGAAAGCCGGATCGGGAGCTATGAGAATATCATGCAGCGGCCGCTGTTCTCCAGAAATCGCCAGAGCCTACCGACCACGCCGGCTCCGGCGACCGCCGAGGCCGTGGCGCCGACCCGGATGATGCTCGACCCCAGCGTCGCGCTCAGGGGCGTCTTCATGGATGGCGAGCGAGCCAAGGCGTTCCTGACCTCATCGGAGAACCCGGCGGGAATTTGGATCGTATTGAATGAGCAATGGTCGGGTTGGCGGCTCTCTGAGGTCAAGCCGAACGAGATTGTGCTCGATGCCGACGGTGAACGGCAGAGTCTACCGCTGACCGTCCTGAAATGATCGCGGAGCTGCGCAAAACGGCGACGCGCACCGGCCACTACCTGACGCGCTCTCTGGTTTGCCGCGAGCCCTACCAGGACCAGGTGCTTGTCGTCTGGCTCCTGGTCTTCGGATTGTTCTGGATCCTCCTGAGCGGTCAAGTCGACCAGAAGCGGATTGCCTATTTCGCACTGTCCGTTGCGCTCGCCACCCTCTTGGCGGCCATCTGCGCAATTGATGCTCGTTTTGGCATCATCCCGAACAAGCTTGTCGGCGCGATGGCTGCTTGCGGTTTGGCGGGGGTCTTTCTTCTGGATCCGGATGAGGTCATGTACCGCATCGCGGAAGTCATCATCGTTGCGATCGCGATGGCCGCTTTTCGCGCGGTCTATCGCTGGGTTCGCGGCTATGATGGGCTTGGCTTTGGTGACGTGAAATTCCTTGCTGCCGCTACGTTTTGGATCGGCCTGCGCTCGCTTCCTGCACTGCTCCTGATCGCAGTCGTCTCGGCGCTCGCCAGCGCCTTTTTGCTCAGATCGGCACGCTATGAAGTCGATGGCCGGCATGCCATTCCGTTCGGCCCCCATCTCGCCGTTGGACTTTGGTTGGCGTGGGTGTTCGATCCGATGAGCTATGTGCTGGGATAGGCGCAATCGTTGGATGTGCGCTAGTCTCACCCCTCCTTCTTAGCCGTCAAAATGAACTGAGCGAGTCTGACTGCGGCAATGCCCGCGCAGCCTGCGACGATCTTCTCAGACGCGTCGAAGACGGTGCCGTGGCGATCGGGGGTCAATGTCTGAAGTAACTCGAAGATAATGGCGCTTCCGATCACGATCACACAAACCATCAGTGTGCGCCGAGGGTAGGCCAATGCGAACAGCGTACCGAGTGTCAGAAAGGCGACGGCGTGCTCCAAATGCGCCCACGTCGGGATATCCACCCCGAAAAGGAACGGTCTGATCCTGCCATAGACCATATAAATGAACTGCACCCTGGTCAGCGTGGCATAACCAATCAGGGACACCGCGGCCCAGGCGGCAATGGCAAGCGCGGTTGTGATAATCGATCTAGTCATTCCTCGCTTATGCAGGGCAAAGCCCGAAGCGTCCATAGTTTTCGCGGCGGAAATCCGGTCCGAGCATTGGGCTCCTGGCGTTAACCGGCCTCTATTGGTCGCGGCGCGCTCGAAGGCTTAACCACGTCACCGGCGAGCAGTACTCGCCTAGCCCGAGAGTGGGGTAGACTGCTCATCGTTGCGCCAAAGGGGAGGGCGAACGGAGCGAGGAGATCGATGAAAGCCACGATATTTACTGGAGCCGCTGTCGCGATCATGGCAATGCTCTCTCCTTCCATTGCCGAAGCGGGCGACGGTGCGAGACTCTATCGCAAGCCGCATTGGCACAGCGCATACGGATATTATGCGCGCCTTGCACGGATCGCGCCCCCTGTGGTGACCTTGGTGACGCCAGACCTCTCTTATCCCGTCCCAAGTTACGTCTACAGCAGGCTGGATGACAGTTACGACTATCCATTCGGTTACGGTGAATACGCGATCTATGGAAGGTGGGCGCGTGATCCCTATGGCTTACCCGACGTGACGCGATGTCGTCTGATTTGGTTCGACGGTCCGCGGTTGCGCAGCCTCAATCGCTGCAATTGATATGGGGTCTGTGCGCAGAAGGATCGGGACGGGACTGCGCATCAGCCGATGATCACTGGGAACGCGTCACCAGTATCGGTCAAAGCTGCCCGCAAACTCCAACCTCACTTGCTGTTTACACCCGCCCGTTTGTTGCCGCTGCGCCTTAGCCTCTTCGTCGTCGACGTCGAACTCGCCTTCCGTACGGCCTCGCGGAGCGCGAGAACCTCTTCATAGCGCAAACACAACGATTTCTCGATCGGGTCGCGTGCAATGCTCTTGGATATATTGATGCGCTGCAAGTCGAATTCTCCCGCTTAAATAACGAACTTCGGCTTTTTCGATCTATGGAGCAGATCTATAGGAGCAGCCGGATTTCGATACAAATGAACTCGCCGGTTAAGCTTGACGGCCGATCCCCTTGGTTCATGAGCGGCATTAACTTGCCGAAAAGCTTAACGCCCGGCTTTCGTGCGGCTATGCATTCTCACCGTTTTTCTACGGCCGTATTTAGACTGGCTCGAAGTCGTCGATTCCATTAACCCGGTGAACACGAGGCGTGATGAGGATACCCCGAAGTGCAAGGGTACCTGCTTGGGGGCATCATGAGCGTCGACACGAAAAGATTTTCCGCGCCACAGCGCATCAGAAAGCTTCGTCATGGAAGGCGCCGGCCTGGGATGGCCGGCTATACCTTGCTTGAGCTGCTCGTCGTGATGGGCATCCTTGCCGCCCTCACCGCCATGGCAACGCCGCAAGTGATGGGCTATTTCGGAAAGGCGAAGACCCAGTCCGCACAGCTCCAGATCGAGAACATCAACACGGCGCTCGAGATGTACTATGTGGAAAATGGCTCCTATCCGAGCGCGAGCGCTGGATTAAGGGCTTTGGTTGAAGCAACGCCGGAAGCGCCTCGCTGGAATGGTCCCTATTTGAAGAACGCCAAGACTTTGCTCGATCCGTGGGGACGGCCCTATCAATACGCCGTCTCGGAGCAGGGCGAATACAATGTCTACTCGCTCGGGCCGACGGGTAAGGGGACCAAGAAGCCTGCCTCCGCAGCGAGCGCCAACCGTGCTTGGGCAGACAATGGGTGAGACGATGGAGCTGGCTCAACGCACCTTCGTTCGCTGAAAGCGGAGCTGACGATAGTCTTCTTTTGACGCTCGACTGGATTGACGGCTGCGTCGCAGCCATTAAACTTGGCTTTTTGCATGAGATTACACCTATGTCCTTTTTGCGCCGTGGTGGTGTGCGCCTCAAGCCGAAGCTGACCCTCAAATCTTTTTCCGAACGTTTGGGACTGCGAGCGCCGGCAAGCGATGGGAATACGTCAGACCGGGATGGCGCCGATCATGCGGTCTTGGCCCACAGAGTTGTCTGCGCGATGCGCAGGGGCGACGACAAAAAGACTCCCGAGAGGCAGGACTAATCTGCGATCGTGCTGGGGGGAGCGCCGGCCTATTTGGTCTGTCTCAAATCATCGTGTCGCTGAGCTGCAATCGCATCGGCTCGGGCTTGTTCGAGTTCGAGCTCCCGCCTCAGCCTGAGCACTTCCTCGCGCATGCGACTGAGCGCCGCCGTCGGCGACCGACTTGTTGAAGGCTTGGATTGCTTGTTGCCCATAAGGAACCAATAGCGAGGTTCGCAGCCTAGGCAACTGGACCTGTAATTTAACCTAACCGGTCAACCTTACCGATCATGTCTTCTGTCGGCTCGGAGAAGACGATCGGTCACCGCCATTTCACCTACGAAATGCTCCGATCGATCGTGTCCCTGCGCGTGGTGTAGCTGGCGGCGAGTCACCGCGTTCGCCGGCATGGGCCGGGCTGATCAGCTGGCGATGGCCGGAAGGCTGACGGTTGGATCATCGCTCAAGGGCGCGATGGTTTCTAGCGTCATGTAACGGGCGCGCTGGACGGCCCATTCGTCGTTCTGCTCGAGCAGGATCGCACCGATGAGGCGGACGGTGGCGTCCTCGTTGGGGAAGATGCCAACCACCTCGGTGCGCCGCTTGATCTCGCCGTTGAGGCGCTCGATCGGGTTGGTCGAGTGCAGCTTGGTCCGATGTTGCGGCGAGAATGTCATGTAGGCCAGCACATCGGTCTCGGCCTCGTCCAGGAAGCAGGCCAACTTGGGCAGCTTGGGGCGGAGCTGGTCGGCCACCTTGCGCCATTGGCTTCGTGCGGCCCCGGCATCGTCCTGGGCATACGCTGTAGCAATGAAGGCGGACACAACGCGCCGCCCGCTCTTGCCGGCGTGCGCCAGCGCGTTGCGTATGAAGTGGACGCGGCAACGTTGCCAGTGGCGTTGAGCACTTGGCCATGGTGGCCTTGATGCCTTCGTGGGCGTCGGAGACGACGAGCTTGACGCCGCGCAGGCTGCGGCGGGCGAGCTTGCGCAGGAATGCCGTCCAGAACGTCTCGGCCTCGGAGGGCCCGACGTCCATGCCGAGAACCTCGCGCCGGCCATCGCTGTTGACGCCGACCGCGACGATCACCGCGATCGACACGATGCGCCCCTGCTGGCGCACCTTCACATAGGTGGCGTCGATCCACAGCGGCCAATTGCCCTCGATCGGCCGGGCGAGGAACGCCTTCACCTTGTCGTCGATCTCCGCGCACAGCCGCGAGACCTGGCTCCTGGAGATGCCGGTCATGCCCATCGCCTGCACCAGGTCGTCGACCGAGCGGGGCGAGACGCCCGGCACATAGGCTTCCTGCACCACAGCAGTGAGCGCCTTCTCGGCCATGCGGCGCGGCTCCAGGAAGCCCGGGAAGTAGGAGCCCTTGCGCAGCTTGGGGATGCGCAGCTCGACCGTGCCGGCACGGGTCTCCGAGATCCAGTCGCGGTAGCCATTGCGCTGGGCCAGACGCTCCGGGTTCTTCTCTCCATAGGCCGCCCCGGTCTGGCCTTCCACTTCGAGCTCCATCAGCCGCTGGGCGGCAAAGCCGATCATCTCGCGCAATAGATCGGCATCAGGGGTCTTCTCCACGAGCGTGCGGAGGTTCATCATGTCGTCGGTCATCGGTGGTTCCTCGGTTGCGTTGGCGTGTCGCAACCCGATCCTACCGGCGAATTGCCGGTGACCACCGCAAAGCGGCCCGCCTGCTACGGCACTATTTGGGGGCGCGCGTCAGGGCGGCTTTGCTCTACCGAGCTTCACCACCGCCGGGAACACGACCTCCGATCGCACATCGGGCACCGACGCGGCGATGACGCGCCGGGGTAGTGGCATATGCGCAGGGCACGCATTCTGTCACGCGCTTTAACGTCGGGACCTTAAGCGCACCAGTTTTGCAGCAAAATAGCCCGAGCGAGCAGTCAAAAATGCGGTCTAACCCGAACGAATGCGCAATAAAATCAGCGAGCGCCGCTGGAAGGCGGCCGCTCATAACGGTCTGGTTGCAGGTTCGAGGTACAATTGTGCCTCTCAAAAATGGGGTGGCTGGCGGCGAAGTCGCCGCGTTCGCCGGCGATAGCCGGGGCCGTCAGCTGGAGGGCTGATGGCATCATCATCGCGCAATGACGCGATAGTCTCCAGGGTCATATAGCTGGCGCACTAGGGTCCGGACTCAATTGATCCACCAAGTGATCGCGGCGGCCAGGAGGATTGCAGACAGGAAGACGTCTGCACGCTT
>NZ_LBJX01000064.1:0-26943 GCF_028128895.1 Bradyrhizobium sp. CCBAU 11434 | reverse complement strand
GTAGCGATTGAGTTAGAGCGCTGAGGCGCGACGTTCGCACCTCACGCTCCACTGTCGTCCCGGCGAAGGCCGGCACCCATACGGCGGAATCTCTCGATTGCAGTCGGTATCGGTACCGGGCGACTGGTCTTCCTCAAACTTCTCCGTAGGGCTGTGCGTCCCGGCCTTCGCCGGGACGACGTTGGGGAGAGAGCTGGGGCAACCAACTACCAATAAATCCCGTGGCGATGCAGCTCGCGGATCACACGTGCCTCGGTCGATGGCTCGCGGTGCTTCGGCTTGGCGGTTTCGGCAATCGGCTGCGAAGCCGTCGCGGCCGGCGCGGTCGCGGTTTGCACTGGTGCGGCCGGTGGCGGCGGAGCCGGTGTCGTGGTCGCCGTCTGCACATTTGCGGGCGGCGTCGCCGTCGGAGCCTGTGTGGTCTGCGGCGGAGCGGTCGTTGCCGGCTGCTCAGTCGCCTGGTTCGCATTGGTCGCCGCCAGGCTCAGGCTGCGCGAACCGCCGGCATAAGCTTGGCTCGCCAACAGCGACAGTGTCGCAATCAGGATTAGCTTGCGCATGGAAACCCCCTTCATTTGGTCAATCCGTCTGACCTGACTCGCGAGCCTATTAGCGGGCGAGGCGGTGCGTCCCAATCTCGATCAGGGTGGTCCGGCAAGACAGGCGATAAATCAGACTGAACAATTGACTCAACATGATCGAACTCCATTGTTGATCATGAGGGGCAAGGATAGCCCTCGCACTTTTCCAGCGATTTTCGCGGGGGCTGGAAAACGGCTTCGTCGGGGCGCCGAGTGGTGTCGTCGGAACAGCCGGGATGAAGTCGCCTCACAGGGTCGTGAGGCGGTTCTCCCTCAAAACATCTCGAAATATTCGCGATGCTCCCAGTCGGTCACTTCGGCCAGGAAGCGGTCAATCTCGGCGTTTTTGATGTGGGTGTAGTAGTCGACGAATTCCGCGCCGAACTTTTCGCGGAAGAACGGATCGTCCTTCAGCGCCGAGACCGCATCGCGCAAGGACTTCGGCAACAGCGGCGCCTTGGTCTCGTAGGGCGTGTCGGCCGACGGACCGGGATCGAGCCTGCGGTCCACACCGTCGAGGCCCGCCAGGATCTGCGCGGACAAATAGAGATAGGGATTGGCGGCGGGCTCGCCGACGCGGTTTTCCAGCCGCGTGGCGTCGTTGTTCGGGCCGCCGAGCACGCGGATCATCACGCCCCGATTGTCGCGACCCCAGATCGCGCGGTCAGGCGCCAGCGAATAGGACCGGTAGCGCTTGTAGCCGTTGATCGTCGGCGTGGTGAACACGGTGGCTGCCCGGGCGTGATCGAGCAGGCCGGCGAGATAGAAACGGCCGAACTCGCTGAGCGGCTGACCGGCCTCCCTGGGCATGAACAGGTTCTCGCCGCTCGCGCGCGAGACGATCGATTGATGCAGGTGCCAGCCGCTGGCGAACAGGTTTGGCAGTTTCGGCCGGCACATGAAGGTGGCGTGATAGCCATGGCGGCGCGCGATCTGCTTCACGGCAGAGCGAAACAGCACCATGTTGTCGGCGGGCTCCATGCCCTTCTTCGGTGCGAAGGTGAACTCGCACTGGCTCGGTCCGAACTCGACCTCGACAGAGCGCAACGGCAGCCCGAGGGCGACGATGTCGCGCCGCAAAATCTCCAGCACGGGCTCCATCTGATCGAAGCGCTGCTCGGTGAGGTATTGATAGCCGTGACTGAGCAGGCTGACGGACGGCGGCGTACCCGGCTGGCCCGCGTCTTCCGCACGCATGTGTGGATCATCGAGCTTGAAGATGTGGAATTCGACCTCGAGTCCCGCGACGAAATCGTGGCCGCTTCTGCCGAGCTCGTCGACGACCTTGCGGTAGAGCCCGCGCGTGGCGAACGGCACGGGGCGGCCATCCCCAAAATAGAGATCGCACAACACCCAGCCCGTCGTCGGCGCCCACGGTAGCATGCGAAACGTGGTGGGGTCGGCAACCATCAGCACGTCGGCCGCACCCTCCATCTCCTTCATGCCGAAACCGCCGCCTGATGTGAACACCGGAAACACCGTGCGGTGCGAGGTGTCCTTGGCGAGCATGGTCGTCGTGATGGAGCAGCCGCTCTCCAGCGAGGCGATCGCCTCAGTGGCGATGATGGTCTTGCCGCGCAAGATGCCGTGCTGGTCCGGGAAGGCAAGGCGGATGACCTCGAGGTTCTTGTCCTCGACAATGCGCCGCATGCGCGTCGCGGCGTCCTTCTGCTCATCCGACCACAGCGCATGACGCGCGACGAAAGTCACTTTGGTTACTCCTTGCTACCCTGTCATTCCAGGGGCTCGCGAAGCAAGAACCCGGAATCTCGAGGTTCCGGGTTCGATGCTATTGCATCGCCCCGGAAAGACGGTGCCCTAAATTCACTCCGCCGCCGTCAGCCGATGCACATTGTCCGCGATGTCCTTCGGCACAGGCGCGGTCCACGGCGCGCCGCGGCGGCGCCTGACGTCGACTTCCATCCAGTAAGTCTCCCACCCGCGGGTCGGCCCGATGCCGTCCATCGTGGCCGGCCCTTGGATGCTGCGCGCATTGGCCTCATCCAGGAACAGCATCGGCTTCTCGCCGCCTGAAACCTTTTCGATCTCCTGCCGCAGCAGGCGGCGATATTGCACGATCGCTTTGTCGCTCGTGCCGAGATGCTCCTTGGTGCGGTCCTGGATCGCGCCCATCGATTCCACCGCCCACTGGTCGTGAACGTTGATGTCGGTGCCCATCCCCGTATAGGTCGCGGTCTGCTGCTCGTGCGGGTCGAAGCCGTAATCGTTGCTGTGGTTCTTGCGCGAGACGTAGTCGGGCAGCTCATAGAGCTCGAGCCGCTGGTCGCGCATCTTCTGTTTGTCGACCGGGTTCGAATAGCTGGTGAAGATCGCGTACCAGTAGCAGTTCTCGTCATCGACCGCCACGTGCCACTGCGTGATCGTCATCTCCGTGCTCATGGGGATGACGAAGCCGTGCGGGAACAGCTGGTTGGTGACGCGCACATGCGTGCGCTCCTCGTCGATCTCACGCAGGGCGATCAGGCGCAGGCCATATTCGGTGTGCTCGACATTGATGATCGGGCGATCGTATTCGCGCAGGATTTTCGTCATCGGCATGTCCGAGCCGGCCGAAGCGCCGCGGAATTGCTTGCCGTAGGCCGTCGAGGTGTCCTCGTCCTCGAAGAAGCGATGCAGATAGGAGGCGTGCGCGGGATCGATGCCGACCTCGAGCGCCTGCAACCAGTTGCAGGCCATGTGACCTTTGAAAGCAAAGGTGTGCGTGCCGGGCGCGACGAAGCAATCGATCTCCGGAAAGGCCGGCGGCTCGCCTTCACCGAGATAGGCCCAGAGGATGCCGCTCTTCTCCACCACGGGATAAGAGCGTTGGCGGATATTCTGGCAGAGCTTTGAATCCTTCGGCTCGGCCGGCGTCTCGATGCACTGGCCTGATGCGTCGAACAGCCAGCCGTGGAAGGCGCAGCGCAGCCCGCCATGCTCGAGTCGCCCGAAGGCGAGGTCGGCGCCGCGATGCGCGCAGTGACGGTCGATCAGGCCGTAGCGCCCGGTTTCATCGCGAAACAGCACCAGGTTCTCGCCGAGCAGTTTGACGGGACGAATCGGCCGCGCGCCTTCGAGCTCATCGACCAGCGCCGCCGGCTGCCAGTAGCTCCGCATCAGCTTGCCGCAAGGGTCTTTCGGCCCGGTGCGGGTGATCAGGTCGTTCTGCTCCTGGCTCATCATGGCGGTCGCGTCCTTTTGCGGGAGGGGCGTTTTGTTCGCCTATTGAACGAATGGGCGAATTATGACATGCCTTGAACCGGCAGCAAGCACTATTTTGCAGATGAGCCGGACCCGATGCCCAAGCTGAAACGGAGCGACACCGACGAGCGCGCGACGGATTTCGTTGAAGCCCTCGATCGCGGCCTGCGTCTCTTGCAGTGCTTTGGCACCAATGCCGGTCCGATGACGCTGAGCGATCTCGCCCGGGCTGCCGAGCTGCCGCGCGCCACCGCGCGGCGCATGCTGTTCACGCTTCAGCGCGGCGGCTTTGTCAGCGGCGATGGAAAGCTGTTCTCGCTGACGCCACATGTGCTGACGCTGGCAGCGTCCTACTTGCGCTCCAATCAGCTGGTCGCGGTGCTGCAACCGGTGCTCGATCGCGTTGCGACCGCAGCCAACGAGATCTCCTCGCTCGCAGTGCTCGATGGCGACGACGTCGTGTTCATTGCTCGCAGCAGCCCAGCGCGGATGTTCTCCGGCGGCTTGGAGATCGGCTACCGCCTGCCGGCGTTCTGCACCTCGGTCGGCCGCGCCATGCTGGGCCAGATCGACGACGCAGATCTGCTAGTGCGCCTCAAGGCGATGAAGCGCGAAGCGCTGACGCCGCAAACGGTCACTGATCCCAAGGCGCTGCGCGAGCGCATCGCCGCCGACCGCGCGCAGGGCTATTCGCTGGTCGACCGCGAGGCCGAGCCGCATTTTCGCTCGATCTCGGTGCCCGTGCGCCGTTACGACGGTGTGTTCGTTGCGGCCATCAACATGGGCGCCCATGTCGACCGCGTGCCGGCGCAGGAATTGATCGACCGCTTCCTGCCGCTGCTGCGCGAGGGCGCGGAATCGGTACGCTCGCAATTGCTTTAGTTGACGGCAATCCACCCACCGTCCGGTGTCTGTGCTATGATGCGCCCATCCAAGACCAGGGAGCACGCCATGCAACACACCATGGTTCCCAGTGATCGCGTGCAGCACGTCGCCGTCTACGGCTGCGACGGCACCAGGCTCGGCACGATCGAGCGGTTGATGCTCGACAAGGTGAGCGGAACGGTCGCCTACGCCGTGATCAAGACCGGCGGCCTGCTCGGGACGCATCACCATTACCCGGTGCAATGGAGCGCACTTAAATACGATCCGGGCCGTCAGGCCTTCCAGGTCGAGCTGACGCCGGAGCAATTGAGCAGCGGCCCCTGCGAGTTCGATGGCGAGGAGTTCGACTGGGGCGACCGCTCGCGGTCCTACCAGCATCCGAACTACTGGTCGATCTAGCCGCGTCCGAAGTAAGGCTTCGCCCGGTGAGCGGCCTCACGTCCGGTTGCGCATCCAGTCGGCGAGGCCCGATATCGCGCGATCGAGGTCCTGCCGCGCAGCGGCGTCAGTGACGGTCTCCTCCATCGCGCCGCGCATGCAGAGCAGCCACGCGTCGCGCTCGGCGTCGCCAATGGCAAAGCCAATGTGGCGCTGACGGAGCCGCGGATGGCCCTTCTCAGGAGTATAGAGTTTGGGACCGCCGGTCCATTCGGAGAGATAGCGCTTCAGCACGTCCCTGATCAGCCCGAGATCGTCCGCATGCATTGCGCGGATGATTGTCGCCTCCGGCAGCGTATCCATACGGTCGTAGAAGCGGTCGACCAGCCGGTCGATCGTGGCACTGCCGCCGATGCGGTCGAACATGGAGGTGGTGACCTCGCTGTCGGTCATCGCTACAGCGCCACGCTGCGCAGCCCAAAGCTGCGCGCTTCGTTCTGCAGCACCGGCCGTACCGCATCGATCAGACGTGCGGCTGCCGCATCGACCGACAATCCCGCCGTATCTACCACCGCCGTCGCGCGCGCATAGAGCGGCTCGCGGCTGAGCAGGATGTTGCGCAGTTCGGCCATCGCGGAGCGGTCGTCCGCCATCGGGCGCAGATCGCCCTGGCGGCGCACGCGGGCCATGTGCTCTTCCGGCTCGGCCTTCAGCCAGATCGTGTAGAACGACGTCAGGATCTGGTCGAAGGTCAAAGGCTCGGAGACGATGCCGCCGCCGGTCGCCAGCACCATCAGCTCGTTGCGGGCGAGCAACTGCTGCAAGGCTGCCTGCTCCATGCGGCGAAAGCCTTCCTGGCCGTAGAGCGCGATGATCTCGGCGACCGAGAGGCCGTTCTGCTGCTCGACCTCCTTGTTGAGCTCGACAAAGCTCCAGCCGATTTTCCTCGCCAGCATCCGCCCGAGCGTCGATTTGCCGGCCCCGCGCAGGCCAATCAGCGCGATGCCGCAGAACGGCGCGCGTCGCGGCGCGGTTGCGCTGCCCCCAGTGAGCAGATCTTTTGCTTGCGCAATCTGCGCCGGCGTCGCCTTGCGCAGGAGGTCGCGAAACATCTGCCAGTCCGGCGTCGGATCGGCCGAGGGCAGCAGGTCTTCGAGATGGGCGCCCATCGCATCGGAGACGCGTCGCAAGAGCACGATGGAGACATTGCCCTTGCCGCTCTCGAGCTGCGCGATGTAGCGCTCCGAAATTCCTGATACCTTGGCGAGCACTTTTCGCGACATGCCGCGCAGCGCGCGCATGGTGCGCACGCGCTGGCCGAGTTGTTCGAGAAAGCGGGATTCGGCGTCGGGACTGTCGGTCATGGGGCTTCTTTACAGGAGGTCCTGCGGCGCGCTTTAATGAAACATAGTGCCTGCTGCCATTGACAGCAAGCCGTCACAGTGTCTTTCTATGAATTATAATTCTAAATTCGGGGGAGACGACCGTGAGCGAGGGATCCTACAACGCGGTGACCTGGCTGCTCGACCGTAACGTCGGGGAAGGCAGGGGAGGCAAGCTCGCCTTCGAGGACACCGTCTCGCGGCTCACCTATGGCGAGCTGCAGCAACAGACCCGCCGCGCCGCCAACATGCTGCGCCGGCTCGGCGTCCGCCGCGAGGAGCGCGTCGCGATGATCATGTTGGATACGGTCGATTTCCCGATCGTGTTCCTGGGCGCGATCCGCGCCGGCATCGTGCCGGTGCCGCTCAACACGCTGCTGACCGCGGATCAATACGCCTACATCCTCGCCGACTGCCGCGCGCGCGTGCTGTTCGTCTCCGAAGCGCTCTATCCCGTCATCAAGGACGTCGTCGGCCGCATGCCTGATCTCGAGCATGTCGTGGTCTCCGGCGCCAAGCAGAACGGCCACAAGCAACTCGCAGAAGAGATCGCAGGCGAGAGCGATCAGTTTGCCACCGCTGCGACGCATCCGGACGAGCCCGCGTTCTGGCTTTATTCGTCCGGCTCGACCGGCATGCCAAAGGGCGTGCGCCACATCCATTCGAACCTGCAGGCGACCGCGGACACCTACGCCAAGCAGGTGCTCGGCATCCGCGAGAGCGACGTGTGCCTGTCGGCGGCAAAACTGTTCTTCGCCTATGGCCTCGGCAATGCGCTGACGTTCCCGATGTCTGTTGGCGCCAGCGTGATCCTCAACAGCGACCGTCCAACGCCGGCGCGCATGTTCGACCTGATGAACAGGTTCAACCCGTCGATCTTCTACGGCGTGCCGACCTTGTTTGCGGCCATGCTCAACGACGAGACGATGAAGAGCGAGCGCGGCGGCAAGGCTCTGCGCATCTGCACCTCCGCCGGCGAGGCGCTTCCCGAGTCCGTCGGCAACAGCTGGAAATCGCGCTTCGGCGTCGACATTCTCGATGGCGTCGGCTCGACTGAGCTGTTGCACATCTTCCTCTCGAACGCGCCCGGCGACATCAAATACGGCTCATCAGGCAAGCCGGTGCCGGGCTATGCAGTGCGGCTCGTCAACGAGTCTGGACAGGACGTTGCCGACGGCGAGGTCGGCGAGCTCCTGGTCGATGCGCCCTCCGCCGGCGAGGGCTACTGGAATCAGCGTCACAAGAGCCGGCGCACGTTTGAAGGCCCCTGGACCCGCACCGGCGACAAATATGTCCGCGACGCCGAGGGCCGCTACACCTTCTGCGGCCGCGCCGACGACATGTTCAAGGTCTCCGGCATCTGGGTCTCGCCCTTCGAGGTCGAGAGCGCGCTGATCACGCATCCCGCGGTGCTGGAAGCCGCCGTCGTGCCCGAAGCCGATGCGGAAGGTCTTTTGAAGCCGAAAGCGTTCGTCGTGCTGCGCCCGGGCGCAAAGACGACGGATTTGCAGGAGATGCTGAAGGAGCACGTCAAGCAGAAGATCGGCCCGTGGAAATATCCGCGCTGGATCGACGTGGTGGATTCGCTGCCGAAGACAGCGACGGGGAAGATCCAGCGGTTCAAGCTGCGGGAAGGCACGAATTGAGCAGTTACGTCATTCCGGGGCGCGCGAAGCGCGAACTACGGTGCGCACTTGCGCACCTGAGAATCTCGAGCGATGAACTGCAATCTCGAGATTCCGGATCAACTCGTTTTGCGAGTTGCCCGGAATGACGGGAGTGAATGGATACAGGGCATGACCAATCTCACCCCTACCGGCTTCCTCAGCATCAACGGCGCCAGCCTCGAATACATCTGGCTGGCACCACAGATCGCCGATGCGCCCACCATCGTCATGCTGCACGAAGGCCTCGGCTCTGTTGGCCTCTGGAACGATTTCCCCGAAAAGCTTCAGCAAGCGACCGGCGCCGGTATCTTCGCCTATTCGCGCGCGGGCTACGGCCAGTCGAGTCCGGTCGCGTTGCCGCGGCCGCTCGATTACATGCACCGCGAGGCGCTGGAGGTGCTGCCGAAGGTGCTCGACGCCATTCCCTTCAAGCGCGGCCTGCTGCTCGGCCATTCCGACGGCGGCTCGATCGCGGCGATTTACGCGGGGTCACATCAGGATCATCGCCTGCAGGGCATAGCGCTGATCGCGCCGCATTTCATCGTCGAGGACATCTCGGTGAAGTCAATCGCCGCGATCAAGTCCACTTATGAGACCACTGACCTCAAGGCCAAGCTCGCGCGCTGGCACAAGGACGTCGACAACGCCTTCTACGGCTGGAACGGCGCCTGGCTCGACCCGAAATTCCGCGACTGGGACATCTCGGAATATCTGGCCTATATCCGCGTTCCCGTCCTGGTCGTGCAGGGAAGCGATGACCAATATGGGACATTGCGTCAGGTCGAAATCGCGCAGGAAGAGTGCTACTGTCCGGTAGATTTGAAAATTATTTCAGACGCGGGCCATTCCCCGCATCGTGAAGCGCCAGGGGTGACGCTTGACGCGATTGAGCAATTTGCAAGAGCGGCCCTGCGCGACGATCAGGGACTTCGGGGACACGCTGCATGACCATGCGAAGGCACATCCATGAATGTGCCTTCACATGCGGGCAGCCCGCTGCCATGGCTGCGATGGGCCTATGTGCCGGGCGAGACCGGCGCGGTCGATGCGGATTACGAGACGCTTGATTTGGCCAAGGCGCTGGTGCCCTCGGCCTTCCGCGGCTATGTGCCGGCACGCCATCCGGCGCTCCGCTATGGGCTCGCGCTGAACGACCGCGGCTATTTCTGGGAATCCCAGGAGGTGCTGGAAGCGCTGTGGGCGGCGGCTCCGCAAGGCGGCCGCGAGCGCATTCTGCTGCGGGCCTGTGTCCATGTCGCCAACGCCAACTTACGGCTGCGCATGCAAAAGGCGCATTCGGCCGCGCGCCTGTTCGGCGAGGCGCTCGCCGAGCTGCGGACGCTGAGCGCGCGCAAGGTGGCGGCTAGTGGCGACGGCTTTGTCGAGAGCTTTCCGGTGCCGGCGCTGACGGCGCTGCTCCAGGCCAAGCTCGGCCGCACCGAGCTCACCAAGGCCGACTGGATCGCGCTGGGCGCTGTCGTGCGATCTTAGGCGCCTTCATGAAGCAAAGTGCATATCTTGACCAATAAGGGCTAGACGCGCACTTAAATGTGCACTATTGTGCATCTAACGTTAGAAACCAAGACGAGCTTAAGGGTGGCCCATGGCCGGCGAAGATCGACGCCTCGCAGGCGGCGCGACATTCATCGATTTCCAGACCGAACCGTCCCGCTACAAGCACTGGAAGCTTGCGGTCGACGGTGACGTTGCGACGCTGACCATGGACGTCGACGAGAATGGCGGCCTGTTCGAAGGCTATCTGCTCAAGCTCAATTCCTACGATCTCGGCGTCGACATCGAGCTTGCGGACGTTGTGCAGCGGCTGCGCTTCGAGCACCCTGAAGTGAAGGTCGTGGTGATGCGCTCGGCCAAGAACCGCGTGTTCTGCGCCGGCGCCAACATCCGCATGCTCGCGGGCTCGACCCATGCGCACAAGGTGAACTTCTGCAAATTCACCAACGAGACCCGCAACGGCATGGAAGATTCGTCCGAGAATTCCGGCCAGCGTTTCATCACGGTGGTGAACGGCTCGGCCGCCGGCGGCGGCTATGAGCTGGCGCTCGCGACCGACCACATCATCCTCGCCGACGACGGCGCCTCGGCCGTGGCGCTGCCCGAAGTGCCGCTGCTCGCAGTGCTGCCCGGCACCGGTGGCCTCACCCGCGTCGTCGACAAGCGCAAGGTGCGCCGCGACCACGCTGACTTTTTCTGCACCATCGAGGAAGGCGTGAAGGGCAAGCGCGCCGTGCAATGGCGCCTCGTCGACGAGATCGCGCCGAACTCCAAGCTGGAAGCCAGGATCGTCGAGCGCGCCAAGGAGTTCGCCGGCAAATCAAAGCGCGCCGGCAGCGGCAAGGGCATCGCGCTCTCTCCGCTCAAGCGCGTGATCGACGAGACCAGCATTCGCTACGGTTTTGTCACCGTCGATATCGATCGCGCCGCGCGCATCGCCACCATCTCGATCAAGGCGCCGGAAGCGGCACCGCCCGCCGACATCGACGGCATGATGGCGCAGGGCGCATCATTCTGGCCGCTGCAGGTGGCGCGCGAGCTTGACGACGCCATCCTGCATCTGCGCATCAACGAGCTCGAGATCGCGATGCTCGTCTTCAAGAGCCATGGCGACCGCGCCCATGTGCTCGCGTCCGACGCGTTCCTCGAAGCCAACAAGGCACACTGGCTGGTCAACGAGATCAGGCATTACTGGAAGCGCGTGCTCAAGCGCATCGACGTCACCTCGCGCACGCTGGTGACGCTGGTCGAGCCGGGCTCGTGCTTTGCCGGCACGCTGGCCGAGCTCGTCTTCGCCGCCGACCGCTCCTACATGCTGATCGGCACCCGCCAGGGCGACAATCAGCCGCCGCCCTCGATCGAACTGTCGGCGATGAACTTCGGCCCCTATCCGATGAGCCACGGCCTGACGCGGCTTGAATCGCGCTTCCAGGCCGATCCCGCTGATGTCGAGCGCGCGGAAGCCACGCTCGGCACCAGCCTCGACGCGGAACAGGCCGAAGAGCTCGGCCTCGTTACCTTCGCGCTCGACGACATCGATTGGGACGACGAGGTTCGCGTGTTCCTGGAGGAACGCGCCAGCTTCTCGCCCGACAGTCTCACCGGCATGGAAGCGAGCCTGCGCTTCGTCGGCCCCGAGACCATGGAATCAAAGATCTTCGCGCGCCTCACCGCCTGGCAGAACTGGATCTTCCAGCGCCCCAACGCGGTCGGCGAGGAGGGCGCGCTGCGCCGCTATGGCAGCGGCCAGAAGCCGAAATTCGATATGACGAGAGTTTAAGGAGCGCGCGGCCATGAACATGAACATAATGAACGTCGACTACTCGACCAAGATTCCGAACAACGTCAATCTCGCCGAAGACCGCCAGGTGCTGAAGGCGCTGGAAGGCTGGCATCCGGGCTACATGGATTGGTGGAGCGACATGGGGCCGGAGGGCTTCCAGGAATCACTGGTGTACTTGCGCACCGCCTATTCGGTCGACCCGCGCGGCTGGGCCAAGTTCGACTATGTCCGTATGCCCGAATATCGCTGGGGCATTCTGCTTGCGCCGCAGGAAGAGAACCGCGTCGTGCCCTTCGGCGAGCATTACGGCGAGCCGGCCTGGCAGGAAGTCCCGGGTGAATATCGCGCCATGCTGCGCCGCCTGATCGTAATCCAGGGCGACACCGAGCCGGCTTCCGTCGAGCAGCAGCGTCATCTCGGCAAGACCGCGCCCTCGCTCTACGACATGCGCAACCTGTTCCAGGTCAATGTCGAGGAAGGCCGCCATCTCTGGGCGATGGTCTATCTGCTCCAGAAATACTTTGGCCGCGACGGCCGCGAGGAAGCCGACGATCTGCTCCGCCGCCGCTCCGGCGATGCGGATGCGCCGCGCATGCTGGGCGCTTTCAACGAGGCGACGCCGGACTGGCTGTCCTTCTTCATGTTCACCTATTTCACCGATCGCGACGGCAAGATGCAGCTGCACTCGCTGGCGCAATCGGGCTTCGATCCGCTGTCGCGCACCTGCCGCTTCATGCTGACCGAAGAAGCGCACCACATGTTCGTCGGTGAGACCGGCATCACCCGCGTCGTGCAGCGCACCTGCGACGCCATGCGCGAGGCCGGCATCACCGATCCTACCGACGTCGCCAAGGTCCGCGCACTCGGCGTCATCGATCTGCCGACCATCCAGAAGAAGCTGAACCTGCACTACACGCTGTCGCTTGATCTGTTTGGCTCGGAAGTCTCGACCAACGCGGCCAATGCCTTCAACACCGGTATCAAAGGCCGCTATCACGAGACCCAGATCGACGACGATCACCAGCTGAAGAATTCGACCTATCCGGTGCTCAAGCTGATCAACGGCGAGATCAAGCTGGTCGACGAACCCGCGCTGACCGCGCTCAACATGCGCCTTCGCGACGATTACAGCCAGGATTGCGTCAAGGGCATGCTGCGCTGGAACAAGGTGATCTCGACCGCCGGCTATGATTTCAAATTGGCGCTGCCGAACGTCGCGTTCCACCGCCATATCGGCGAGTTCAAGGACGTGCACGCCACGCCCGACGGTATCCTGATCGACAATGCCACCTGGGCCAAGCGCCGGGACGATTGGCTGCCCTCGACGGCCGACGGTGACTTCATCACCTCCTTGATGCAGCCCGTCACCGAAACCGGCAAGTACGCCTCCTGGATCTCGCCGCCGAAGGTCGGCATCGACAACAAGCCGGGCGATTTCGAGTACGTCAAGATCGAGTCGTAAGGGTCAGGAACGAACGCTCGCGCAACGAAGACTGTCATCACCCGCGAAAGCGGGTGATCCAGTATTCCAGAGACAGCAGAGATAAATCGAGAAGCCGCGGCGTGCTGGATGCCCCGGTCAAGCCGGGGCATGACAGGGGCATGTGACGCGCCACTCTGAAACCCGCCCCTTACCCCGCAATCTCCAATCCCGCATTCGCATACACCACACCGCCATCGACCGCGATGGTGTTGCCGACCACGTAATCGCCCGCACGTGAGGCGAGATAGATCGCAACGCCCGCCATATCCTCGTCGGTGCCGACGCGCCGCGACGGAATGCGTTTGGCCACTTCGTCCGAGTGATCGCGCGCGGCGCGGTTCATGTCGGACTTGAACGCTCCCGGCGCGATCGCGGTAACGTTGATGTTGTCTTTGATCAGCTTCGTCGCCATACGCCGCGTCAGATGGATCACGGCAGCCTTGCTCGCGGCGTAGGAATAGGTCTCGCCGGGATTGACGAAGATGCCGTCGACCGAGGCGATGTTGATCACCTTCGCCGGACGCTCGTGCGAGGCAGCCGCGCGCAACGGCTTTGCCAGCGCCTTGGTCAGGAAGAACAGCGACTTGACGTTGAGGTCCATCACCTTGTCCCAGCCGCTCTCGGGGAATTCGTCGAATTCCGCGCCCCAGGCCGCGCCCGCATTGTTGACGAGGATGTCGAGCTTCGGCTCGAGCTTGATGATTTCGCCGGCGAGCCTGTTGCAGCCTTCAACGGTCGAGATGTCGATCGGCAGCGCGATGCATTCGCCGTCATACTGCGCCGAGAGCTCTTTCGCGGTGGCTTCGCACGGCCCGGCCTTGCGCGCGGTGATGTAGACCTTCGCTGCGCCAGCGCCAAGGAAGCCGGCCGCGATCATCTTGCCGATGCCGCGTGAGCCGCCGGTCACGAGTGCGATACGGCCTTTGAGCGAAAACAAATCGTTGGACATGATACCTCCCTTGAGTTGGCGACGTTTTGAGCGCCGCGGGGAGGGGAGTCAACTCGGTGTTGCCCGGGCGAGGCCGGGACAACAGTCAAGCGGCGGCAAACCGGCGAAAACCATTCCACATCGCGGTCGCGGCGCCCGAGGTCAGCACCGGCAGGATGCGCGCATCCTGGTAATTTCCGTTGAGCGAAACGCGCGGCAACGCGGTCATGTGATCGGCGTTCTCGGCGAACAGCATGCCGGGCCGTGTCGTCACCGCGGTCTTGAAGGCAGCGGATGCGGCCAGTGCGAATTCGCGCGTTCCTGCCGCTTCGCGGTCGCCATAGGGGTAAGCGAGATGCAGCACCTCGCGCTCCAGCGCATGCTCGATCCGCACGCGGCTCACCGTCATCTCCTGTGCGGCGATCTCCTCGCTCTGCTTGGCGAGATTGCAATGGCTGATGGTGTGGGCACCGATCGTAACGAGCGGATCGGCCGCGAGCCGCTTCATCTCGTCCCAGGACAGGCAGAGGCCGCGGCACAGCGCTTCCATGTCGACACCGTGCGCGGCGCAGAGCGCCTCGATCTCGCGCTTCAGATCGTGCTCGCCCGGCAGTGCGCGCAGCCAATCGTGCAGGCGATCGAACGTCGCCTGCTTTGCGGCCGGCGTGCCTGCATCGAGCCGCAGCGCGGAATGGCCGATTGTGACGTCGACCCGCTCGGCCTTGGCGATGACGGCTTCAAGCGCGGTCCACCACAACCGTCCCGTGCCTTCGGCGAAGTCGCTGGCGACATAGATGGTCGCGGGCGCGCCAAATTCGCGCAGCACCGGCAGGGCATGATCACGGTTGTCGCGATAGCCGTCGTCAAGGGTGAAGGCGGCGAAGCGGCGCTCGAACCGGCCCTGAACCAGCCGCTCGTGCAGCTCGTCCATGCTGACGATGTCGATTTCGCGCGAGCGCAAATGGCGCAGCGTCGCGCGCAGGAAGTCGGGGGTCACCTCGAGATGCCGGTTCGGCTGGAACGCGCCCTCATGGGCCGGCCGAACATGGTGCAGCATGAAAATGGCGCCGACGCCCGACAGCAGCGGACGCAGCAGGTGATGCGCGCCGCTGAAGTAGAGTGCTCCCAGCCCGGCGCGAATGACGTTGTTACGGAGTTGTTTCATGACCGGCTGGCCGACCCCTGGGCATTCCGCCCCCAATGTAGGGAATGACCCTTGAAGAAAAAGTTATTCCAATTGTTTCACGGGTGGCCCCGGAAACGGCCCCATTTCCGGTTTGACAGCCTGCCAAGGGTTTGTTTTGTCTCCGGTTCCAGAGTTCGGGTCGTCGAATGCAGATGCTTTTCACGTGGGCCAGCAAATGGTGGCCGGGGCTGATTCCCCTGGCCGTCATGTGGGGATTTGCGGCCTGGAATAACACTTTGCCCGTCGAGGCCGACCTGTCCGCCCGCAGTTCGGCCGCGCTCAAGGATACCGTCCTGGACAAGACCCGGATCGCTGTGGACGGCCGTGACGTCAGCCTGGCCGCGGACGCCTTCTCCGAGGAGGGGCGCCGCGACGCTGTGACGACGGTCGAGCTGGTTCCCGGCGTTCGGCTGGTCGACGACCAGACCCGCCTTGTTCCCGAAGCAAAGCCATTTGTCTGGAACGCCGAGCGTGACGTGGTGCGGGTGACTCTGTCGGGCTCTGCGCCGCTGCCGTCGATGAAGGCGCGCCTCACCGAGGCCGCACGAAAAGAGGTCAATGGCGGCGAGGTCGCCGATCAGATGGGGCTCGCCCGCGGCGCGCCTGCGCGTTTCGAGGCGGCGGCGATGCTGCTGCTCGACCAGATCGGAAAGCTGAAGGACGGCAAGATCACGATCTCCGACACCAAGGTCAATCTGTCGGGCATGGCGCGCGACCTCGGCGGCCGCGAGGCGATCGCCGCCGCGCTCAAGAACCTGCCTGAGGGCTTTTCGATCGCCGCCAACGAGATCAAGGCGCCGCCTTACATCTTCCAGGCTTACAAGGATCCGGTTGCCGCCACGGTGACGCTGACCGGCTATGTGCCCGACAACAGCGTGCACGCCGCGATCGCGACCAGCGCGTCGCGGAAATTCTTCACCGAGAAGGTGGTCGACAATCTCAAGGCCAGCATCGGCGCGCCTGCTTCGTTCAACACCGCGGTTGTCGCAGCGCTCGGCGCGCTGTCGCGGCTGTCGACCGGCACGCTCGTGGTCTCGGATCGTGAGGTGAAGCTGTCGGGCGATGCGCTCTATGAAGGCGCGGCCAACGACATCCGCGCCGGCCTCGGCAAGGATTTTCCAAAGACCTGGCTGTACCAGCCCGAAATCACCGTAAAGCCCGCAGCAGGGCCGGTCGACGGCACCGTCTGCCAGCAATTGTTCTCGGAGCTCTTGGCCAAGGGCAAGATCCGGTTCGAGTCCAAACGCGCCGACATCGATCCCGACTCCGCAGGCGTTCTCGATCATCTGATCGAAACCGCACTGCGCTGCCCCACCACCAATATCGAGGTCGCCGGCCACACCGATGCCGACGGCGAGGACTCGTTCAACCAGGCGCTCTCCGAGAAGCGCGCGCAGGCGGTGATCGACTATCTGGTCAAGGCCGGCCTGCCCGCGGACCGTTTCACAGCGGTCGGTTATGGCAGCACGCAGCCTGTCGCCGGCAACGACACCGACGACGGCAAAGCGCAGAACCGCCGCATCGAATTTCTGGTGAGATGATCATGCCCTATCTTGTCTCGTTCCATATGGGCTGGCTGATCGGCTCGCTGCTGCTGGGCTTCTGCATGGGCTGGATCTCGGTGGTCCAGCGCGGCAATGGCACCTCGAAGGTGACCGCGCGCTGGCTTGCCGTGCTCGTCGCGGGCCTGGTCGCGGCCTCGTTCGCGCATGTGGTGCCGGGCCGCTTCGGCTATTGGCTCGACCTCGGCCTCGTCATGTTCGCCTGCTATCTCGTTGGCTGCACCATCGGCGCGTGGCTGCGCTATTGGGTTGTCTCGCGCAGCCAGCCTGCGGCCTGAAACGCCAGCCCGTCGCGGGGCGGTCGATCATCCCAGATCCGCTACCGACTGATTGGCAACCAGATTGCCGCAGACGCAAGACGCCGCTTGACAATAATACGTACGTACGTATTATCTTGCTCATGCCCAAGCCATCACTGAAAGACGCCATCCTCGACGCCGGCCTCAAGGTTATGTTCCGGACCGGCTATCACGGCACCAGCGTGCGCGACGTCACCGCTGCGGCGGGCGCGCCGCAGGGGTCCTTCACCAACCATTTCCGCTCCAAGGAGGCATTTGCCTCCGAGGTGCTCGATCGCTATTTCGACGTCACCCGCGGCCTCGTCGCCGAGGCGCTCGAGGACACCTCGCTGACGCCCCGCGCGCGCCTGCGGCGCTATCTCGACATCATCACCGGACGCCTTGAGGCCGACGGCTATGGCCGCGGCTGCCTGATCGGCGATCTCAGCCTGGAGGCATCAGGCAGCAGCGAACTGCTGCGTGCGCGCCTCGCAGCGATCTTCACTGAATGGCGCGCCCCGTTCGCCGCCTGCATCAGGGATGCGCAAGCGCGCGGCGAGATCGCATCCGATTTCGAGCCCGATGAGCTTGCCGACTTCCTGCTCGCGTCCTGGCAGGGCGCGATCCTGCGCATGAAGGTCGACCGCAATCCCAAAGCGCTCGAACGTTTCAAGACCATCGCATTCCAAACCGTGTTCAGGGAGCCGACATGACCAAGCCGATCGACATCGAGATTCGCAAAGCGTCCGTCCTCGGAAGCCACATGGCCTATCGCGAGACTGGCGCGGAAGGCGCGCCCGTCGCGCTGTTCCTCCACGGCAATCCGACCTCCTCACACATCTGGCGCAACATTTTGCCGCTGGTGTCACCGGTCGCGCATTGCATCGCGCCCGACAACATCGGCTTCGGTCAATCCGACAAGCCCGACATCGCCTACCGCTTCTTCGATCTTGTCCGCTATCTCGATGCCTTCATCGAAGCGCGCGGCATCAAATCGGCCTATCTCGTCGCGCAGGACTGGGGCACGGCGCTCGCATTTCATCTCGCCGCGCGCCGGCCCGATTTCGTGCGCGGCCTCGCCTTCATGGAATTCATCCGTCCGATGCCGACCTGGCAGGACTTCCACCTCACCGAGGTCGCGGAAGAGCAGGACCATGCCGAGGCGGCACGCGCGGTCTTCCGCAAATTCAGGACGCCGGGTGAAGGCGAAGCGATGATCCTCGAGGCAAATGCCTTCGTCGAGCGCGTGCTGCCCGGCGGCATCGTGCGCAGGCTGAGCGAAGCGGAGATGGCACCCTATCGTGCGCCATTCCCGACGCCGGAGAGCCGCCGTCCCGTGCTTGCGCTTCCGCGCGAACTGCCGATCGCCGGTGAGCCCGCCGACGTATACGCTGTGCTCGAGTCCGCGCATGCGGCGCTGGCCGCGTCGTCCTATCCGAAGCTGCTGTTCACCGGTGAGCCCGGGGCGCTGGTCGCGCCGGAATTTGCCGAGCGGTTCGCAGCGTTCCTGACGCACTGCGCGCTGGTTCGCCTCGGCGCCGGGCTGCACTTCCTTCAGGAGGATCACGCTGAGGCGATTGGCCGCTCTGTCGCCGGCTGGATCGCCGGCATCGAAGCGATACGCCCGCAGCTTGCGGCCTGAGGCAAACGCTACCTCCAAGCAACATGCTTGTCGCGGCTACCCTGGCGGGCGGCCGCGATGACGTCTGTTATGTCGCAGTGCAACCCGATGACCGGGAGCGAGGCGTAGACCACGTCGTCGTGTGCCCCGCAGCCGGCCCCCTCTTTCAACAGGCGGATGCGGTCCATAGATTGAGATCGACTTAAGGCGTGACGGAACATTGTCCGGTCGAAATCATCAAAACTTCACGGCGACTGCGCAGGATTGCCATGGAGATTCGCGTCAGCCTTGCCGCCGAAAGCGCCAAACCGTGCATCATGAGCTCGCAAGCCTGCCTAAAATATTGAAGGCACGTGATTTTGTTCGCATTGGCGAATTCCACTCCGCTTCAAAACGCGCTAGTGGAGGGACGGGGGGCATACGCGAGACCGGAGCCGACGGCGAGGGTTCGTCGAGTGCCATTGCGTCGTTCGCCTGTTCGCCGGCCATTCTGGCCGCTGAAGCGTTGTTCGAGGTCTAGATGCTGGAAGCCATACGCAGGGCGATGACGTTGCTGCGCCAGAAGCAAATCCTGCATAAGCTTGGAGTTGTGATCAGCGTCGCGGTCATCGGCATCGCTTGCTATGTGCTCTTTCACATGCTGCGCGGCATCGACACGAACGAGGTGATCGAGGCGATCAAGAGCACCGAACCGCGCCAGATTGCGATGGCCGCGTTGTTCGTCGCCGCGGGCTATTTCACGCTGACCTTCTACGATCTGTTCGCCGTGCGCGCGATCGGACAGTCCCACGTGCCGTACCGTATCAATGCGCTCGCAGCCTTCACCAGCTATTCGATCGGCCACAATGTCGGCGCCAGCGTCTTCACCGGCGGCGCCGTGCGTTATCGCATCTATTCGGCCTATGGCCTCAACGCGATCGACGTCGCGAAAATCTGCTTCCTGGCCGGCCTCACCTTCTGGCTCGGCAATGCGGCCGTGCTCGGCCTCGGCATCTCCTATCATCCGGAGGCGGCCGCCGCGATCGACCAACTGCCGCCGTGGTTGAACCGCACCATCGCGATGATGATCATCGTGGCGCTGGTTGCTTACGTGGTCTGGGTCTGGACCCAGCCGCGGGTGGTCGGGCGCGGTCCGTGGACCGTGGTGCTGCCGGGCGGACCGCTGACGCTGCTGCAGATCGCCATCGGCATCATTGATCTCGGCTTCTGCGCGCTCGCGATGTACGTGCTGGTGCCCGACGAGCCCAATCTCGGCTTCGTCGTGGTCGCAGTCATCTTCGTCTCGGCGACGCTGCTCGGCTTCGCCAGCCATTCGCCCGGGGGACTAGGGGTCTTCGACGCCGCCATGCTGGTCGGGCTCTGGCAGATGGACCGTGAGGAACTGCTCGGCGGCATGCTCCTGTTCCGGGTCCTCTATTATCTGTCTCCTTTCGTCATCTCTGTAATCTTGCTGACGTTTCGGGAGGTTATCATCGGTGCCCGATCGAAACGTTTGCAGCAGGCGGCGCTCAAGCTCGACCCAGGTCCACCGCCCAAAGCCGCTTATGTGAGAAAGCGCAGCGACGGCGGCGGCGCCTGACCGGCGCAACGCGAACATAGGAGAAGCCCGGCCCGATGGCGATCGACGCCCCCTCGTCTCCCACGGTGCAGCCTTGGTCCGACCGGCTGCGGCACTCGACCATCATCCTGATCGCTGCGGCACTGGCGCTGTCGGTCGTGGTTTCGCTCGGCGAGTTGTCGGTGCTGCGGGCGGTGACGGTGTTCCTCTGCATCGCCGCGGCGGCGCTGATCCCTTGGCGGCTGCATGATACCTCCGCCTCGCGCGAGGACGTCAGGCGCGTCAATCCGGTTGAAGGCGCCGCGGTGGCCGCGGTTGTCGCCGGTATGCCGGATCCCGCGGTGCTGCTCGACCGCGCCGGCCGGGTCATCCATCTCAACGCGGCCGCCGCTCAGCTCGCGCCTGCGCTGCGCAAGAACGAGCTCGCCCAGTTCGCGCTGCGCTCGCCGGAAATCATCACGGCGCTCCGCGAGTCGATTGCCACCACCGAGCCGCGGCGCGCGACCTATCTCGACCATGTTCCGGTCGACCGCTGGATGGAGCTGATCATCACCCCGGTGCCGGTCCCGACCAATTTCGGCGGCGCCGACAAATGTATGCTGATGACCTTCCACGACCAGACGCCGCTGCGCCGGGTCGAGGAGATGCGCGCCGACTTCGTCGCCAATGCCAGCCATGAATTGCGCACGCCGCTGGCCGCGTTGTCCGGCTTCATCGACACGCTCCAGGGCCAGGCCAAGGACGATCCCAAGGCGCGCGAGCGCTTCCTCGGCATCATGCACAACCAGGCGACGCGCATGGCGCGCCTGATCGACGACCTCCTGTCGCTGTCACGGGTGGAGCTGTCGGCGCATGTGCGGCCCGACACCTTGGTCGACCTCTTGCCGATCATCTTCCAGGTCGCCGACGGGCTCGAACCGCTGGCGCGAGAGCGCCAGGTCGAGGTCGAAACTCATTTGCCCGACGGCCCGGTCATGATTGCCGGCGACCGCGAGGAACTGCTCCGCCTCTTCGAAAACCTGATCGAAAACGCGCTCAAATATGGCGCCTCCGGCGGACGCGTGATCGTGTCGCTGACGCTGCCTGCGCCCGCCGATGCAATTCAGGAAATCCGGGTCATGGTGCGGGATTTCGGCCCCGGCATTGCGCCCGAGCACCTGCCGCGCCTGACCGAGCGGTTCTACCGGGTGGACGTCGGTGACAGCCGCTTGCAGGGCGGCACGGGACTCGGATTATCGCTGGTGAAACATATTCTTAACCGTCACCGCGGCCGTCTTTTGATCGAAAGCGTGCCCAAGCAGGGTGCGACGTTCACCGCCTGTTTCCCCCAGGCTAAGACTTTAGTTTAGGCGATAAAGCAGAGTGATTTCAATCGCTTAGTGCCGTCATCCGACTGTCACGAAACCTTCGTAAAAGCTCAGCCGACCGCTCCTAAAGGGGCGGCGCGGGGAGCGCGATCGGGCGCGGATGGCGCTTCGCTCCCCTGTATGGAGACCAGCATGAATTTCCTCAAGACTATCGTCGCTGCCGGCTTGGTCGCCGCAACGACGACGACGGCTTTCGCCGCCGACATCACCGGCGCCGGCTCGACCTTCATTTTCCCCGTCCTCTCCAAGTGGGCCGACGCTTACAAGAAGGAATCGGGCAACGGCGTTAACTACCAGTCGATCGGTTCCGGCGCCGGCATCAAGCAGATCCAGGCCAAGACCGTGACCTTCGGCGCGACCGACGCTCCGTTGAAGGCGGATCAACTCGTGAAGGACGGCTTCGCCCAGTGGCCGATGGTCATGGGCGGTATCGTCCCGGTCGTTAACATTGAAGGCGTGAAGGCCGGCGAGCTCGTCCTCGACGGCGTCACCCTCGCCGACATCTTCATCGGCAAGATCACCAAGTGGGACGACGCTGCGATCAAGAAGCTGAACCCGAATGCCAAGCTGCCGTCGGATGCGATCTCGGTCGTTCACCGCGCGGACGGTTCGGGCACCACCTTCAACTTCACCAACTATCTCTCCAAGACCAGCGCCGACTGGAAGAGCAAGGTCGGTGAGGGCACCGCCGTCGAGTGGCCGGTTGGCGTCGGCGCCAAGGGCAACGAAGGCGTTGCCGGCAATATCGCCCAGACCAAGAATTCGGTCGGCTACGTCGAATACGCCTATGCCAAGCAGAACAAGCTGACCTACACCAAGATGGTCAACAAGGCCGGCAAGACCGTCGACGCGACCAACGAGGCGTTCCAGGCCGCCGCGTCCAACGCCGACTGGACCAGCGCTCCGGGCTACTACCTGATCCTCACTGACCAGCCCGGCGACAAGTCCTGGCCGATCGTCGCGACGACCTTCGTGCTGATGCACAAGGACGCCACCGACAAGGCCGCGTCGCAGGAAGCGCTGAAGTTCTTCAAGTTCGCCTTTGAAAAGGGTGCGAAGTCTGCCGAAGAGCTCGACTACATCCCGATGCCCGACAACGTCGTGAAGCTGATCGAGAAGACCTGGTCGGCCGACATCAAGAGCTAGGCTCTTTGCTCTCTGGACGCAGTGCGGCCTCCAACGGCCGCATTGCGCGCTATACGACGTTTCGGTCCCGGACTGGCTTTGCGCTGTGTCCGGGGCGCGAGATCAACCAGAAGCGTATATCATCGGTACAGGGGATCGGCGTGGCAGATATGGCTGTCGAGAGCAATGTGATTGATGCCGCCGGTCCGTATGATCGCGCCAAGGCTTTGAGCGCGTTCAAGCTCGGCGACGTCACCTTCTACTGGATCACGCGCCTCAGCGCGATTTCGGTTCTCCTCATTCTCGGCGGCATCATCATCTCGCTGATCATCGGCGCCGTCCCGGCGATGAAGGAATACGGCTTCGCATTCCTGTGGACGCAGCGCTGGGCCCCGTCGGCGGATCCGCCCGTACTCGGCGCGCTCGGACCGATGTACGGCACGCTCGTCACCTCCTTCATCGCGATGCTGATCGCCATTCCCGTCGGTCTCGGCATTGCGATCTTCCTCACCGAGCTGTGCCCGCAATGGCTGCGCCGTCCGATCGGCATGGCCATCGAGTTGCTCGCGGGCATTCCCTCGATCATCTACGGCATGTGGGGCTTCTTCGTACTGGGGCCGTTCCTGGCCAACACCTTCCAGCCCGTCATGATCAAGATCTTCGACGGCATCCCGGTCCTGGGCGCGATCTTCGCAGGTCCCCCGTCCTATCTCAGCCTGTTCAACGCCGCGCTGATCCTCGCGATCATGGTGCTCCCCTTCATCACCTCGATCTCGGTCGACGTGTTCAAGACCGTGCCGCCGGTGCTGAAAGAGGCCGCCTACGGCGTCGGCTGCACCACCTGGGAAGTCGTCCGCAGCGTCGTGATCCCCTACACCCGCGTCGGCATCATCGGCGGTGTCATGCTGGCCCTGGGGCGCGCCCTCGGCGAGACCATGGCCGTGACCTTCATCATCGGCAACTCGTTCCGCATCTCGTCATCGATCTTCGCGCCGGGCACCACGATCTCGGCGGCGATCGCATCCGAATTCGCCGAGAGCGACGGCCTGCACCAGTCCGGCCTGATCCTACTCGGCCTGTTGCTGTTCGTGCTGACGTTCTTCGTGCTCGCCGGCGCCAGGCTGATGCTGCTGCGCCTGGAAAAGAAGGCGGGGAAGTAACATGAACCCGATTTACGCACGCCGCCGCCGCAAGGACATCGTCATTCGCGGGCTCTGCGTCGGTGCCGCCGCCTTCGGCGTCACCTGGCTCGCGCTGATCCTGATCACGCTGCTCTATAACGGCGTGGCCGGCCTCAGCCTCGACCTGTTCGTTGCTGATACCCCGCCTCCGGGCTCGACCGAAGGCGGCCTCCGCAACGCTATCGTCGGCTCGCTGATCATGACCGTGATCGGCGTCGGCATCGGCGCGCCGCTCGGCCTGTTCGCCGGCACCTATCTCGCCGAGTACGGCCGCAACGACAAGCTGACCTCGGTGATCCGCTTCATCAACGACATCCTGCTGTCGGCGCCTTCGATCATCATCGGCTTGTTCATCTACGGCGCAGTAGTGGTGCCGATGCGCGGTTTCTCGGCGATCGCAGGTTCGCTCGCACTGGCCGTCATCGTGATCCCGGTGGTGCTGCGCACGACCGAGGACATGTTGCTGCTGGTGCCCAACGCGCTGCGCGAGGCGGCTTCCGCGCTCGGCCTGCCGCGCTCGCTGGTGATCAAGCGGATCGCCTACCGCGCGGCCCGCTCCGGTCTTATCACCGGCGTGCTGCTCGCCACCGCCCGCGTCGCCGGCGAGACCGCGCCGCTGCTCTTCACCGCGCTGTCGAACCAGTTCTTCAGCCTCGGCCTGAACAAGACGATGGCGAACCTGCCGGTGACCATCAACAATTTCGTCCAGAGCCCCTACGCCTATTGGAAGCAGCTCGCCTGGAGCGGTGCGCTGTTGATCACCCTCACTGTGCTTGCCCTGAACATTGGCGCGCGCATTCTCGGCGCCGAGAGGACTGCAAAATGACCGACCTTTCCGTATCCGTGAGTTCGAACGCTCATTTGGCGTCGCAACAGCCGCTGCCGGAAGCCCCGGCCAAGGTGACGGTGCGCAATCTCAACTTCTATTACGGCGAGCACCACGCGCTGAAGAACATCAATCTGGCGCTCGGCACCAACCGCGTCACGGCCTTCATCGGCCCGTCGGGCTGCGGCAAGTCGACCCTGCTGCGCATCTTCAACCGGATGTACGACCTCTATCCCGGCCAGCGCGTCACCGGTCAGCTGATGCTGGACCAGACCAACATCCTTGACCCCAAGCTGGACCTCAATTTGCTGCGCGCCCGCGTCGGCATGGTGTTCCAGAAGCCGACGCCGTTCCCGATGACGATCTACGAGAACATCGCCTTCGGCATCCGCCTCTACGAGAAGATCTCGAAGTCCGAGATGGACGATCGCGTCGAGAAGGCGCTGCGCGGCGGCGCGCTGTGGAACGAGGTCAAGGACAAGCTCAACGCCTCCGGCCTGTCGCTCTCGGGCGGCCAGCAGCAGCGCCTCTGCATCGCCCGCACCGTCGCGGTGCGGCCTGAAGTGATCTTGTTCGACGAGCCCTGCTCGGCGCTTGATCCGATCTCGACCGCCAAGGTCGAGGAGCTGATCCAGGAACTGTCCGAGAACTACACGATCGCGATCGTCACCCACAACATGCAGCAGGCGGCGCGTGTCTCCGACAAGACCGCCTTCATGTATCTCGGCGAGCTGATCGAGTTCGACGACACCAGCAAGATCTTCACGTCGCCGTCCGACCGGCGTACGCAGGATTACATCACCGGCCGGTTCGGCTGAGGAGACAGGACATGGGTTCTGAACATACCGCAAAAGCCTTCGACACCGACCTCCAGGAGCTCACGCGCCTCGTCGCCGAGATGGGGGGCATCGCCGAGCGCATGATCGTCGATTCCGTCGATGCGCTGATCCGCCGCGACGTCGCGCTTGGCCAGCGCGTCGTCACCATCGACGCCGAGCTCGACGCGCTCCAGAAGAAGATCGAGGAGCGCGCCGTGCTCACCATCGCACGCCGCCAGCCGATGGCGGTCGATCTGCGCGAGATCGTCGGTGCCATGCGCGTTGCAACCGACCTCGAGCGCATCGGCGACCTCGCCAAGAACATGGGCAAGCGCGTCGCGGCGCTGGAGACGGATTTCCATCCGCTCAAACTGTTCCGCGGCCTCGAACACATGACCGACCTCGTGCAGCAGCAGGTCAAGTCGGTGCTGGACGCCTACGCCGCGCATGATCTGCCGGCGGCGATGACGGTGTGGAAGGGCGACGAAGAGGTCGACGCCATCTGCACCTCGCTGTTCCGCGAACTCCTCACCTACATGATGGAGGATCCGCGCAACATCTCGTTCTGCATCCATCTGATGTTCTGCGCCAAGAACATCGAACGGATCGGCGACCATGCCACCAACATCGCCGAGACCGTGTTCTACATGATCGAAGGCCAGGCCATCACCGACAAGCGGCCGAAGGGCGACATGACGACCTTCGCCACGACGATCCCGAATACTTAAGGAGCGACGAGCCCATGGGCGCACGCATTATGGTTGTTGAGGACGAGGAAGCTCTCACCGAGCTTCTCCGCTACAACCTCGAAGGCGACGGCTATGACGTCGAGACGGTGATGCGCGGCGACGATGCCGACACCCGCCTCAAGGAGCACATCCCCGATCTGATCGTGCTCGACTGGATGCTGCCGGGACTATCAGGTATCGAGCTGTGCCGCCGGCTGCGCGCACGCTCCGATACGAAGCAGCTTCCGATCATCATGCTCACCGCGCGTGGCGAGGAGAGCGAGCGGGTAAGGGGCCTTGCGACCGGCGCCGACGATTACATAGTCAAGCCGTTCTCGGTGCCCGAGCTGCTCGCGCGCGTGAAGGGCCTGCTGCGGCGCGCCAGCCCCGAGCGGCTTGCGACCGTGCTCGCCTTCGGCGACATCGAGCTCGATCGCGAGAAGCGCCGCGTGGCGCGCTCGGGCCGGCCGATCGATCTCGGCCCGACCGAATATCGTCTGCTGGAGTTCTTCCTGGAGCATCCCGGCCGCGTGTTCTCGCGCGAGCAGCTGCTCGACAGCGTCTGGGGGCGCGACATTTATATCGATGAACGCACCGTCGACGTGCATATCGGCCGCCTGCGCAAGCTGCTCAATCTCGGTCGCGAGCAAGACCCGATCCGCACCGTCCGCGGCGCAGGCTATGCGCTCGACGATCGCTTTGCGAAGGCCGAGCAGACGTAACGGCGGCTGCAAGCAAGCAAAATAAAAAAGCGCGCCTTGTGGCGCGCTTTTTTACGTCTCGATCGTCCCGGTCCGTACCGGGACGATGTCGTCTAAAGCGTGATGGCATTAAGTTCGATAGCCTGAATTTTTGAGGTAGTTGGCGCATTCCTCAGGAGTGAAGGCATCGAG
>NZ_LBJX01000063.1:0-24780 GCF_028128895.1 Bradyrhizobium sp. CCBAU 11434 | reverse complement strand
CTCCGCGCATCGGCGTCACAAACAGAATCACAGGCGATTCAACCGATGCAAATCCTACGCACGAGATGTGGGTAATCGAAAGCCGGCGAACGGCGCCTTGTGTAGCTTGCGAGGCGGCGTGAGGATTTGACCTTAAGTCTAGCTTTAGGGTCACGTCGGGAATGCATGTCAATGTATTGGGCGCCGAGCGTCGGCGGCGGTGGAGTTACGACGAGAAGGTCCGCCTTGTCGAAGAGACCTTGCAGCCCGGCGAGACGGTCTGCGGGGTCGCGCGCCGACACGGGGTGGCTCATAACCTTCTGTTCACGTGGCGTCGACCAGCGCGCCGGGGCCGATTGGGCGGAGATACCGTGCCTGCTCTCGTTCTCGTCGAGATCACGCCGGTGGCGGCTCCGATCTCGAGCGGGGTGCCACAGCCGGAGTCCTCACCGCCTGCGCAGCGTGCAAGAGCTGGAATCATCGCGATTGAGCTCGGTGGCGGCTGTCGTGTTCCCGTTGACCGTGACGTGGATGTTGACGCGCTGCAGCAGGTCGTTGAGCTCTTGCGACGACGAGGATTCCGATTCCGAGGGGCGTCAGAGTCTGAAACGCGACCGGCCACACCGATATGCGCCGCGGCATGCGAAGCCTGGCTCTTACGGTTTCGGGAGAGCCTGAAGCGCGATCCCCATGCCGGCGATCTCTAGAGATCTTCCGAGGCCGCCGCGGCGATCTGACCAAGCATTCTCTGGCATGAAGGGTTGGGCGTGTCGCTCTATGCCAAGCGCCTGGAGGCGGCAAGTTCATCTGGCCGTCGGCGTCGGCCGGCGCGGTGTCGATCTCGGCAGCACAAAGGGCTTACATGCTCGAGGGCATCGACTACCGGAACCCCAACTGAGCTGGCGGCCGCAGAGCGCGGGCTAATTCAGGAAAAGTCTTGCCGGCCGGGCGAAATAGCCGAGAGACAGCACGAAAATAGTGAGGCTCGGTGCGGTCGCGAGGTAATTATCTCCTGCGGGGCCGTTCAGTCGCCCGGCCTGCTGGAGCATTCGGGCATCGGTCAGCCGAAGCTTCTCAAGAATTTTGGCATTGAGGTATGTCACGAACTGAAAGGAGCCGGCGAAAATTGCGGCAATCATTTCACTTCGCTCATGAGCTGGCGCGCCAAGCAGGCTACCCAAATGCCGTTCACAGCCTTGCTGCATCACATCGACGAGGATGCCCTGCTTCGGACGTTTCGACGACAAAAGCGGGAGGCCAGCGCGGCGATGGGGCAACGGTGGCGAAGTACGAAGAGGCCTCACGGATAACATCCGTGATCTCTGCGCACGGGTTTACACTGGTCGCTACCGGCCACAGCCGCTGCGGCGCCGTCTAGATCCCCAAAGCCAACGGCGGTAAGCGGCCTTTCGGTGTACCGGCGCTAGAGGACAAGATCGTCCAAAGCGGGGTCGCCGAGGTGTTGAGCACCGTCCGCGAGGCCGACTTCCTCGGGTTCTCCTTTGGCTTCCGGCCCGGGGGAATCCTCATTGGCGTTTGATGCCTTGCATCCGGCGATCTGAGCCAGCGCGTGAACTGAGTGCTCGATGCCGACATTCGCGTGGGTCGACTACGAGGGCCTGCTGCGGATGGTGGCGCAGAGGATCGCCGATCCTCGCCTGTTGCGGCTCATCGAGCTGTGGCTGCGAGCTGGCATTCTTAAGAGCGGCGAGAAGCAAAAAACGGACAGGGCCACGCCGCAAGGGGCAGGCGTCGGCCCGCTCCTTGCCAACACCTTCCTGCATTAAATCGTCGATCTCTGGGTTCATCGATGGCGTCGTCGCCACGCGCGCGGTCCCGTTGTGAGCGTGCGCTATGCGGACGGCTTCGTCGTGGGTTTCGAGAGCAAGGCAGGCGCGCAGGAAATTCTCTTGGCCCTCAAGACGCGGCTGGCCTGCTTTGGCCCGACGTTCTATGAAGGCAAGACGCGACTGATCGAGTTCGGCCGTTTGCGGCGCTCTGGCGTCAGGGGCGCGACGAGCGGCGGCCAGAGACCTTCGCCTTCCTCGGCTTCACCCACACTGCGGGCGGCCCCGAGGTGGCCCGATTCATCGTGGAGTATAATAGGAAGGGAAGCGCTTGACGCGCAAAGCTGACGGCGTTGCGCCAGGACGCTTGGCGGGTCATGCACACGCCACTGGCCAGGCAGCAAGAGTGGTTCGGCGCCGTTCTGCGCGGGCACTACGGCTGCTAGCAGGTCGCACAACTACCCTGCGGTCAACGGCTTCTACCGGGAAGTGCGCCGGACGCGGATGCGCCGCCTGAGACGGCACAGCCAGAAGAGTCGGCCCATGGGCTGGTCGGAGTTCGAGACCCTAACGGCACGCTTCCGTCAACCCGTTCAACGCATCACTCGCACTTCGGCGCAGGCGCGGATATGACCCGGGTTTCGTCGGGAAAAGCCGGGTGCGGGAAATCCGCTCGCCTGGATCTGTGAGGACGAAAGCCAAATGGCTGAGCTACTCGACCAGGACCAGGCTTCCGTAGCGTTAGAAACCTTGGCGGCCGCTTCGATCACAGGAGATGAGACCACAAGTATAGGTAGGTGCGCAACCAACTGAGATGTAGGAATAGAACCGTGCGGCTCTGGAAGACACAAGACGAACACACAAAATATGAACGGAATGAAAAGATCGGGAATCATATGAGGCAACATGTTGCACGTTTTTTTGCGTAGTTATGTGGAGCAGGCATCCTGCCGTAAGCTATGTCCTAGATTAGCTGCGCCGAGCCATCTTCACTGATTCTGATGCTTAGCAAGATGGGGCTTTGTAGGATCGATCGATGACGAGCCGCTGCATACGTTAGATCTCGGGCAGAAGTAGATTTTTGGAGATCTGCGTGGCGGAGTAGAGCCATGTTTCAAGAAGACGCATTGTATGCCATCGGCTGCATGGCTTCCCGCAATGAGGTCAGCGTTCATGCATCAAACTAAACTGAAATTGAATTCAGCCTTCCTGTCGCCTAACAAATCGGCGCTGCTGGAATTAATTCGTGAGCTCGGTGTTGATGCAATCATTGCCGCGAGCCCGGGCAACTTCATTTACGCCGCCGGCGCGTTCATAATGAGCGTCTCGTCTCTGAGGCGTTATGCGTTTGCCGTCGTGCCTGAGACGTTGGAGGCCATCGCTCTAGTTGCGACCACCGAGCGGAAGCAGATGCTTCATGAAAGTTGGATAAAGGACATCCGTACCTATACCGAGTTTGTAAATGACCCGGCTGATGCACTCGCTGACCTCCTAATCGACATCAGGAAGGACCAAGGGACGATCGGTATCGAACTCGACTACCTGCCGGTCGCGCTACATTCGCGTCTGGTGGAGAGGCTGTCCAACGTTAAGTTGGTTGATATCAGCCGGAAAATCGCTGCAATTCGGGCAGTAAAGCTGCCGCACGAAATCGCCGTCCTTGAAATGGCTCAAAAGCGGACACATCAAGCCGTGCTGAATGCGATCAGGGCGAGTGCGCACGACGATTCTGAGCGATGCATAGGAAATCGGATCGCCGGGTGCATCACCGGCAATGGAGCCGATAGAGCAGATATCATTCTAGGGAGCGGTCCGAACTCGTGTTACAATCACGCGAGGGCTAGCGATAGAGTGCCCCTGAAAAGCGAAATCATACGGCTCGATGTTAGTGGAAAATTTAGTGCATGGGGTAGCGATTTCGCGCGCACGTACTCGACCGGTGAGCCGACGGCGCTGCAGTGCATGACCTACCGAAAGCTTTGGGATCTTCAGACGTCGACCATCAACATGGTGCGTCCTGGAATGGCAGCCGAAGACCCCTTCTTCTTTTGTACGGAGCAGGCTCGGAAGCTGGGGCTGGATTTCGAGATGGTATGGGTCGGTCATGGTTTGGGCGTGGAAGCTCATGAGTTCCCGATGATTAGGCCTGGAGAGAAGGCGAAGCTGGAAGTAGGCATGGTGTTCAGCATCGAACCTATGGTCACGGATGTCGAGGGATCGATGTATCAGCTCGAGGACGTGTTCGTTGTAGATGAGCAGGGGCCGCGTTTGCTGACTTTGGGGTTCGGTCCTCGGGAAATCCCAATCATTGGCCAACCGATACAGACGTAAGGAGCGTGCGCGCCTGCGAAGTAATCCTCTCATGCGGTGCCGTGCAAATCGCCAGGTATGCTAGAGCTTTCTGGGATCGGACGGGGCAGAATTCCCGAGAGCTTAGGCCTCGAGATCCGACACTAGATAAATGGGGTGGGCGAAAAGTATGCCAACACGTGGCCGAGGCTCATGAGTTGGCGAGTGAACCGACAGATTTCGCTAAACGGGAGCCGCTCGCGGAGGAGGCATGTATCACCCCCTTGCGACCTGCAAGACGGCAATGATCCGATGGCGGTCGTCGATGATCAGCTGCGCGTGCATAGTCTCGGAGGCTTGCGCGTGATCGAAGCCTTGAACGGTGCCTTCCGGCAATCCCTACGCGCCAACGATCATCTTCGCCGAAAATGGGGCCGACATGATTAAGCAAGCTGCTAAAGAGTAAAAAGACGGGAGGCAAGCGTGATGCGGAGCCTCTTTAGCCCATAACCATAGATCCCGATCCTTGCCGCGCGAACATTCAGCAATTTGTAAAATGGACAAGGCTGCCGTGTACAAGGTCGCAGCAGCATGCGCATAGGTCAGAACTGGCTTCCATGCGGTGTGCTGGCTTAAATGTTCGAAAGACCTGAGTCTCGGCGGTATGGCCAGCAATTGTGCGGCATTTCCTTCCGACAGTCGCCGGCGATCTGAATAGGGCAGGAACGACCCTCGGCATCTCGTTCAGAGATTCTGGTTTGCGTGGCTGCTTGCCACCTATGCAGGAGATCTTATTGCGAGTGTCTGGTTGCCCGGCTTCCATCATAGGTGCGATGGCCGATCGAACAAAATGGAATAACGCTTGAGCTGGAATGTGTGGGCTCATGCAAAATGCTGGTAACGTTCCAAGTGCGAGCTATTCTGTCGAATGGTTGAAATTGAGGTTGTTGGGCTTTGGGGGAAATGAAAAACATGGACGCGGTTGTAATTGGCGCAGGCGTGGTTGGAGTGACGGCGGCTTTGGCACTTCAACAACGGGGGCTGCGGGTGCTGTTGCTGGAGCAGCATTCTGTCGCACAGGGCTGCAGCTTTGGCAATGCAGGTGTAATCGCTCCCGGTGCCTTTCCCCTTGGGGCATACTATCGAGTTCTTGATTTTCCCGCCGCCTTTTTGAAAAAGCGCTCACCCGCCGCGCTCCATTGGCCTTCAACCCCCGGGCTTCTGAGGTGGGGCATTCAGTACGCTAAGGCAACTCGACGAGACATCGTCAGCCGTCACACGCGGCTCCTGCATGAGCTGTGCCGCGAAGCACTTTACTCATACGAGCTCCTACTAGGCGCAGACCTGCCAACCGTCAACAGGTGCGGCTATTCGGCCGTCCACCTTGCTCCTGACGAATGCGAATGTGCAACCCGCATCAACTTGATTCGCAGGTCGCTCGGCTTGGCTGTTCAGATGCTCTCCGGGCCGGATCTTATCGAAATGGAGCCTGCCATCGGTCATTTTGCAGTCGGCGCCACGTTCTTCGAAGGTTCAACGCATGTTATTGACCCCGCGACGTTTGTAGCGAGTCTCGCGACCGTGTTCATCCAACGCGGCGGCCTCTTGCGATGCGACCGGATACTGGGTCTGCAAACTAAGGAAAATGGAGTGGTGACCGTCAGGGGCGCCCACGACAACTACTCGCCCAAAGCCGTAATTATCGCCACGGGCGCCCATGCTAACCGACTTCTGGCCGACTGCAATCATCGCGTTCCGCTTGCTTCCGAAAGAGGATACCATCTGGATCTAGACGTCTCGCCCGGATTTCTGAGGCGGCCAACTGCGCTACCGGGTCGGGGCTTGATTCTTACACCTACCCGACAAGGCGCCCGGATTGCTGGTATCAGTCACTTTGGCTTGCCGGGTTTCCAAGCGCGTCCGGAATTGCTCTTGTCGGCGCTGGATAGTTTGCACAAGCGAATGCCCATGCTAAGGCCACGGCCGGGCTCCCAAGTGTGGAGTGGAGAGCGCCCGTCTACACCAGACTCCTTGCCCATCGTGGAGCAGGTTCCGGGGCATCGTTCCATTTTCGTCTCCTGCGGTCACGGGCATCTAGGACTCACATTGGGTGCCGTCACAGCACGTGTGGTTGCCGACTTGGTCATGGGCCATTCGTCGAGCTATTTGAAATATCTGAGTTCGCTGCGCTTCAAGTTGAAATCAAGGGCAAGTTCCGAAAATTTGAATACACGGACGCTTTGCCATGGCAAAACAATGAGGATACGGATTAACGAGCCGTCGAAAACGGCCTGAGTCCGGATAGTCCTTTCGAGGACGACCTCCATGGAATATTGCACCTCCTTCAATTCCAGTGCCACCCTTTTATCCGACGCGCACTCTACACCGAATGAACAATGTCAATTGGAAGCCTTCAGCAGCCTCCCGCACCGCTTTTGATCCTTTTGATCCCGCTTTTGTCCATCGGAATTTGTTCAACTTGGCTACCAATGAGGAGTTCGATACCGAGCACGCTGCTCGCGCAGCCAGCTTCCAGCACCGCCAGCAGGGGTGCGCTTTGCTTTTAGCGCAAACGTAGCCGCTGTTCGGCGCTTTGGCCGTTGATGCCGCGCTCAATATCGAGCAGTGCATCGATGCGCTTGAAGGCCTCGAGGGCAATCGGCGAGATCGCCACGGCATCTTGTTGCGCCTCACATTGGCGACGACGTCTGCCAGCTCGAAGAACTGGCGCGCCTAGCGTGGGCCCAACAGACTGCAGTCGTGACCGGTCCCTGTGCGTGCGGCGTCTTAGCTCGTGGTAGCCGTTATAGGCATCGGCCTGGAGGATACAGGAGAAGCTTTGAAGATGCCGTGTGGGATACTCCTGCCGCCGGTCGCGCGAGGCGTGATAGGGCCACCCCGGGGGCCCCCTCCGCCGAATGGCCGAGGCCACCAACTCGTCTTGGGGTGCGATTGCTCCCAGCTCTTTGAGCTCAAGCTCCATCTGCTCCAAGAGCCGTGCCTTGCGCTCCGAGCGGCTGCCGTAAAACTGGCGACGCAGCTTCTCGATCTCGGTAAGCCTCCGAGGGGAGACGCCTTGCGGCGGGCTGGCCTGATGGTTGACAACAGTACGTATGGACAGCCATACGATCAGTACGTTGAATCGACTGGAAGTCGTTGATACAGGCCGGCGGCGGCGTTGGTCTGGCTCGAATTGTTTTGGAGAGCCTATCCGAGCCGCGCCTGGTTGCGCCGACAGCCCGGCGATACGGCTTGTCGCGCTCTCTGTTGGTGACTTGGCGGAGAGCCTTCGCGGCGACGCGGACCAAATCCGAGGCTGGCTTTGTCAGGGCGGTTGTGGCCGAGGGGGTGCCCGCGGCGCCGGTGGCCCTCGGAGAGCGCGACTGCACATTCGACGGAGCGTCGGATCGAGATCGAGCTAACCGGCTGGCGGCGGGTCATTATTGATGCGGGCCTCGACGTTGAGGTGCTTCGCCGGACCATCGAGGCTTTGGATCCGGGTGATTCCGGTTCCTACTGGAGTTCGGGTGTGGCTGGCGACGGGCCACACTGACACGCGTGAAGGCTTCGCCTCATTGTCACTGCAGGTGCAAGAGTTGCTGCGCCGCGATCCGCTGAGTGGTCATTTGTTCTGCTTCCGCGGACGCAGAGGCGATCTATTGAAAGTGATCTGGCATGACGGCCAGGGAGCATGCCTGCTTTACCAAGAAACTCGAGAGAGGTCGTTTTGTCTGGCCATCGCTGGCCGACGGCGTGATGTCGATCTCGCAGGCGCGGATGAGCTATCTGCTGTCCGGCATAGACTGGCGCGATCCCCAAGAGGACCGGCCTCCGACCAGTGTGGGCTGAGACTTTGTTATTTGAGTTTGGCCGCGAATGTGATTTCTAGCTATGGATTCCACCGCCGACCTGCCGCCTGATCTTGCCGCCGCGCATGCAATGATCCTGGCCGAGCGCACCGCCAGGCTTGCGGCGGAAGCCAGGCATGCTGAAGCGGTTAATGCCCAGGCGAAGCAATCGAGCACCGAAGCGCTGATTGCCCATCTCAGGCTCGAGATCGAGAAGCTACGACGCACGATATATCGCGCGCTCCGAGCAGTGGGCGCGGCTGCTCGATCAGCTGGAGCTTGAGCTTGAGGAACTCGAGGCGGGCGCGACCGAGGATGAGCTCGCTGCCGAGAGGCGGCCGGGAAGACGCAGACGGTGCGTTCGTTTCAGCGCAGGCGGTCGGTGCGCCAGCCCTTTCCCGATGATATCGCGCGGGAGCGCATGGTGCCGCCGGGCCGACGCTGTGTCGCTGCTGCGGATCGGCCCGGCTGTCGAAGTTCGGCGAAAGCGTGACCTCGACGCTGGAGGAGATCCCACGCTAGTTCAAGGTGATCGAAACGGTCCGGGAGAAGTTCAGTTGTTGGGATTTCGAGGCGATCACGCAGCCGCCAGCGCCGTTCCACGCCACACCTCGGGGCTCTATCGGACCCCAGCTTCTGGCGACGATCCTATACGACAAATTTGGTCAGCCGCTGAATCGACAGAGCCAGCGCTTCAAATGTGAGTGGGATCGACCTGTCCGTCTCGACGCTGTCGGACCAGGTGGGCGCCGGAGACTTTGCGGTCAGGCCGATCTTTGAACTGATCGAAGCCTATGTGCTCTCCGCCGACAGCCTTCACGGTGACGACAGTGTGCTGCAGAAGCACACAGAAAGGATGATCGAGATGATCTGAAATCTGGGCGCACAAGCTGTGGCAGCGATGAGGGTAGGCCCCTCGGGAAGGACTTTCAGGAGTAGGTCCCAAATCAGTTCAAGCGGCTTCGCTCAAGAGGCGCGGTCGTGAGCGTTGAAGCCAATGGTCGGGAAAACCCGAGCGGATAGGCATCCGAGAAACGAATGAAATTGAACCCGCCGATGGACGGTCTTAACGTGGAAATCGTCGTCAAAACCAGAGGTGTGTCGTCCCTCTGGGATGAGCCCGCCGGAAGTCTGATGACCGGGCGGGCGGCTGCCGGCGTTGAGGGGCGTGAATCGGATGCAGGCGCTGCCGCGGAACTGCAGGAACCAGTCGCTCCGATGGAAAGGGAGAAGCACAAGCGGAGAAGACGGCGAGGCGAGATTACCGACGCGGAGCACTGGGACGGACCGATCCGTATTAGCGACGAAGACTCGTAATGGGGCCCGAGAAGGTATCGGATCAGGAGGGCCGGCCACCGTCGCAATTGACAACAGGGAGGACGACGGTGGACCAGCCCAGCAGACCGTTCAACATCGACAAGAGAGAGGTGTACGAAGCATATCTGCAGTGCGATCCAGTGGTGGCGCAGCCGGTGTCGACGGAGTGTCGATTGAGCAGCTCAAGCCCGACTTGAAGAGCAATCTCTACAAGATTTGGAATCGAATGAGCTCAGGCGCTTACTTCCCGCCGCCAGTTCGCGCCGTCTCGCATGCCTGGCCGTTGGACGGCTCCCCAGCAAGCCTCCGCATCAGCAGCATCGTGCTTATTTGTCTTCACGTAAGCTCGTACGTAGCGGGCTGGCATAAAGACGTGCTTTGTGTCACAGCTTTATTAGTTCAAGAGCCCAATGATGGGCGCCGCCGCAAGCCTCAAGACCAACGAGACAACTAGGAAGCCGTGAAAAGAAATCGAGAACCTTCCCCCGAGCGAGTTTCATGCGGATAATCTCTCCATCCGCTGTAATCCAGTGGATTTGAAACCAGCTCTTCGAGATATCAAGCCCGATCGTGGTCATAGCCATAGCTCGTCCTCCTCTGGGGGCTCTTTCGCAGCTTATTAGGGCAGGGACCGTCCATCTCATTATGTGCGCGACGACCGTCCGTTTGCCGGCCCAGATCCGCCGCCGGCGGTGTTCTTCCACTCGCCCGATCGTGGCAGTGCGCATTCGGAGGCGCATTTGCCGGGCTATTGGAGCGATACAGGCCGATGCCTACGCCCGTTTTGGCAGGCTCTACGAGGCCAATCGCAAGGACAGGCGATCATCGAGGCGGTGTTGCTGGGTGCACGGCAGGCGCAAGTTCTTTGATCTCGCGCAGCTCAGCAAGGCGCCGATCGCGGCCGAGGCGGTCAAGCGCATCGATGTTCTGTCGCCATCGGACGCGAGATCAACCGTCTTGCGCCGGCAGGAGCGCCTGCGCGTGCGCCGGGAGCGCAGCCACCCTCTGATCGCCGAACTTGCAGGGGTGGTTGCGCGCGCAGCGCGCCAAGCTCTCCAGGAACAACGACGCGACCAGGACGATCAATTACTGCTTCACCCGCTGGGACGCATTTACCCGATTCCTAGATGATGGACGACTTTGCATGTCGAACCGCAGTCCGATCTCAAGCCTGTGACGGTTTGGAAACAAGAGTTCAATTAAGGGCAATACGTTCCGACCGATGCTAAGCTCTAGGCCCTCCAGCAGCAGTTGTCGAGTTTACAACATAATGGGCGAGCCACGACGCACCTCTTTGGTAACCAGCCTTACTGATCAACCTCCCGCAGCTGGTGCGGGACTTGAAAGGAAGTTGATCCGCATCATACGACCAAAAGGTCGCAATATGGCCCACCAAATTATCGCCCTCAATTCGCGCGTGCGTTCTTAATAAACATGCTCGGTGGACTGCTCCGGATCGCTATCTGCCGATCCAGTCGCGCCCCGTTACGCAAACTTCTCGGCATACCGATAACGGGCGCCTCCTGTGCGCTCCACAAACGGCGCCCGGTCGACGTTGCGGAAGCACTGACGAAGGCTACCGAGCTGTTCTCATCAATGATCACCCGTCTAGACCACAGCCGAGCCAGGCCAATGCGCGCCCAGTCCGTAATGGCGCAGCCGCGTGTCAAAGCCGCCTTTTGCGGATCATCGTAGCTATGGCGATGTCGCCGCGCTGCACAGTCGGCGTGAGATCTTCCCAAGGGAATGAGGTGATGGATGCCACCTCTGAAGGTCATGATCTGCCAGCAACCATGCGGCGCGTCGGCTTTTGACGCGTCAGCCACACGAGCCTAATCCAGAAGCTGCGCCATGGTGCTTTTGAGCCAGGTCTCATCATTGGTAGCCGCCTTCAATCTGATCCCGACATTTACTCCCACCGCCGAAGGATCGGAACGATTCTGCTCGGCCGCTGACCACAATGACAGCACTTCTGTTGAGGGTATATGCTTGCTTTTCGGATGCACACTTTGCGTCGGCGTCAACTACCACCCTTGACAATTGATCTGGACGGAAATGCATGACAAGGCTGGCTCGTGATCGTCAGCCTGACTGATTGTCACTTGGAGTTTGGGTTACAACAACATTACTGCAAAGGCTTGCTTTCGATGGGCTCACTCAGGCGCTCCGAATATCTGTTGGCACAGATCTGTCCAGCCCTCGCTTCTTTTGAACTTCGACGGACAGCATTTGGCACTCGGAGAAGCTTTCTGGTGCCGACACGTTCTACCAAATCTCCGGTGGAGCGCCTCATCTGGTACTCGAAACCGAATTGCTTGTGTCCGCTAGGGGCAATCGCGCTTCTTGAATGGCCCCGACGCTGGATGGAAACCACGTACGAAAAGATGGCCGAAATCCAGGTTAAGGCATCCGCTGAGCAGGCTGAAACGCCGCCCCCGGACGGACGTTTTTCATTGCGGCGCCATCGATCGCAATCGGGCGACGCAGGCCAACTCGTCTACCCAGCCGGAAATAGATGGAGACCGTCAACTTCGATTCTTTCGCATGTGAGCGGACGACAAATGCGAGTGCCTGCTTGATGCCCGTCGGGGCCGGCAGCCATAAGCTATATTTCTCTTGAACGGGGAGTTCTCATGCTGGCGCAAAGGACCGCCTTATTCAAGCTGTCTGGTACCGCGGCGGCAACCGCGGCCGCCAAAGCAGCCGCCGCTCGGGGGGAGGATATAATCGACTTGACCTCCGGAGAGATCTGGTGTGGCCTTGCTCCATCGGTCCGCGATGGCGCAATTGCCGCTATTAATCGCGACGCTAACCGCTATACCGATACAATCGGGCTAGTCGAGCTGCGCGATGCACTTGCACGTAAGATCTCCTCCGAGACCGCGCTACCTTGGTCTGCAGACGAAATCGCGGTTACAAGTGGTGCAAAACAAGCTCTGTTCAATGCGTCTATGGCCCTTCTAAATCCTGGGGATGAAGTCCTAATTCCCTCTCCCTACTGGACGACGTTCCCTGCGCAGGTCGTCCTGTCTGGCGCCAGACCACTCTTTATCGAGACTCGACATAACAAGTACGTCCCCTTGCTTTCCGATATCGAGGCCGCCATCACACCGAAGTCTAAAGCTATTGTGATCAACACACCAAACAATCCGACAGGCGCCGTCTACGGACATGACACTCTTCTCGGGATAGCCACAATCGCTATCGACAGAAAGCTTTGGATTATCTTCGATGAATGCTATGGGCCTTTTGTTCATGCCCCACACATCCACTATCCAATTGTCTCGGTACTGCCTCAAGTACGCGATCGCACTTTGATCGTAAATTCGTTTTCAAAGTCCTTGGCGCTGCCGGGCTGGCGAATCGGCTATCTCGCTGGTCCGAAGATGGTCATCGATGCGGTTAGATCACTACAAAGCCATACAACCTCTAATCCGAATGTAATCGCGCAACATGCACTACTTAATCACCTACAGTCCGGCGATTCTGGTTTCCAGTCGAAATTAAAGCGCCACATTACCAGCGGCCGGACTCTCGGGCTCTCTCTTCTTTCAAAGCTACAACTAGTACCTCCGCCATTAGCCGAAGGTGGATTCTGCTTCTATCTCGATCTTAGTGCATTTCAGCGACGCGCCAGTATTGATGGCCACGAGTTCAGCGCAGACGAAGTCGCAAATTCGCTACTGTTAGATGCTGGCGTCGCAACTGTCTCGGGCACGGCGTTCGGGGACGCCGTCGGCATGAGACTATTCTATGGCATCGATCTCGCGCTCCTTGACAAGGCTTTGCGCAGAGTGACCGAAACTCTAAACGCATGGAAATGACTTGCCTCGGCCGAGGCCAACGCTAGCGGCAACAGATGCGACACACGAGGTCTTGCCATTGCCTGCAGCGCTGTTCGAATTGTTTGCGGTCCACTTCAATCGGCGCGCGGTTTTGCGCCCGCCGTGCATAACGCAAAGGTAGCTGAAACGTCATTTGCCTGACGAAACATTAGGAGTGATTTCAAGATGAAGCAGCAGCTTAGGAGGTCGCGAATAGGCGGTAAATCGTCCAGATCTCGCGGGCAATGTGCTCGGAAATCGAAATGGTACAGGCGAAGGGACATGATCAGAGAAAAAGGTACGACCAAGCAATTTTTCGCCAAGCTTGGTGTGACCTTTCCTGAAGCTTAGCTGGAACTATTTAGTCGCGAAATCCCTGGCTCTACGGGTCGGTTTGCCTAATGCGAGATGAACTATGATCACAGTCGGCGTAATCGTACTACCGGACCGGTCATTGCGTCGTCCGCCAGGGGATGCGGGTAGAGCAGATTCCTATTCTTGCCGAACTCTTTTGCATGTTGCTGCCGGTCTAACTGCTGATGACGTCGTACTCCCGAAGCCAAACCAGGCTCTGCTAACAACATATTTGGAAGGAGCGCTGATGCTGCAAAAGCAGGGCGCCAATGTTGTCACGACTACGTGCGGATTTCTCATCCCTTTGCAAGATGCGATAGCCAAGCAGTTGCGGATACCCTTTATCGCGTCATCACTGCTCCAAATTCCGCTCGTATATCGCTTGGTAGGGGGCCGCGTAGGCATAATCACCGCAAACGATGAGGCACTAACAAAGACGTATCTGCAGCTTGCAGGTATCTCCGATGAAGTGCCTATAGCTGTTCGCGGGTTACAAGGTCACGATGAGTTCGCGGACCCTTACCTCAGAGGCAAAGGCGAGTTAGATACAGAGAGAGTGGAAGATTGTGTCGCGCATGACGCGGAGGAGCTTCTCGAACGCTTTCCCGATATCAAGGCATTTGTCTGCGAGTGCCATAACCTTCCGCCATTTTCCCCGGCAATTCGGCGACGTACGGGCAGACCAGTGTTTGACATTCTAAGTCTTGTCAGCTTCACGCTGCGGGGCTTCTGATCTATAAAATCCAGACGGTTATTAGGTATCGATATGGCGATGTACTCGACCGCGGGGTAATGGCGCGTTTTGCATCAGCTTGCGGTATCCGCCGGGCATATTGAAGGCCACCATCGGAATACTGGGCCAGTCTGGCGCCTGGCCGCTCGCAAAGATCGCCATCCACATGACGATCGGCCGCAGGCCAGTGCGGGACTGTTCCCCATCGCCCAGCCTAAGATCCTGGCTTTATAGATTCTTGATGGCGGCCAGATTGAGGTAGGCTTGTCGGCGTCGATGGGTGATATCGGCTAGCAGATCTGGATCGAAGTAGCGCGAAAAAATTGCGGTCAAGCAGATTCGGCGCGCTGTGGCAACCATCGGCGGTCCGCCCGGCATGTCCGCCGTGATGGCTTGGTCCCGTGAAGCGCATCAAACGGTCGGTGCTAGCATGGCTCCGCTCTGCGGCTCGCGTTTTCAACGCGGGCTACCATAACATGGCAGGTGCCGCCGTGGATCCGTCGCCGCTCCCTCTCTGACCGCACGCTCACGATGTACTTCGCGCCGTCGCCGACAGCGGCTTCGCCTAGGCTTCCGGTGGAGGTCGTCTTCCAGCATTGTATTTGAGCGTGAGATGATTTGCTCATCAATTCGCAAGTAAATGAGCAAACCTGATGACGGTTAGTACGCGCGCGGTGACGGCCCCTGGTTAGGCCTGCGGATTCCGATAATTTCGCCCGGGCACTCCGATTTCAACGCGGTAGCGCAAGCCACCGATCGGCCAGCGCTCGGCGATCACCAGCACCGCCTGCTCGACCTAGCACCTATGAACGACCTGAACAAAATCGATCCACACCTTTGCTGGCGGAACGTCCGGAGAAAAGGCGGGCAGCCAAGGGCCGTAACAAACATCCTCCCCCGCCCCAATATTTATCTGCACTACGTCTTCTCTGGACCACAAGTGGCGAAGCAAAACGGCGAAAGGGAATGACAGCGTGGCTGCTTTATCGGCGCGTGATAATCGCCTTCCGCATGCGGGCACACTGAGGGCGATACGACGCGACCTGACGAAATGTCGGCATGCGCCAATCGCTGAGATCGCCGCTTGGCTCCGTCGCGTGGTGCAGGGGTCCCTGAACTACGACGCGATTCCACGCTCCGCGCCGAGGTCTGCCGGGCATGGCTGCGCTCGCTTCGCCGATGCAGCCAGCGCTCCCGCAGGACCTGGAATCGATCCCAGCGTCACGTTAGGCGATACATCCCGAGAGTCCGCGCTTGTCATCCCCATCCCAATCCGCGGTACACGTCATGACCCAAGGCAGGAGCCGTATGCCGTATCCGCACGTACGGTATCTGAGCGAGGGCGCCGGGAAACCCAGCGTCCCTACCGCGAGCCTTTTGTCCCTTCGTCCATCGAATGAAGCAGACCGCCATCGTTGCTGTCGTTCACCACCTCGTTTGCGACGAGCTCTGGTTCTCCGGCTCGCGGGCGGTCTCCCCTTGGCGGAATTTGGCTCCTTCGATGTCCAAGCTTCGGAAGCCTGAGCCTTTGTCCGAAAGATCAGCCGAGCACCACCCGTAAGAGTTATATGCAGGGCTCGAAGACACAGCAATTTACATTTCATCCCGGGCGCACGTCTCTCGGGTTGACGTTCCTGATGCAACCATGTTGTTGAATTGGAGAAGGTTGCCGATCAGAGTGGCGTATTTGGTGCGCACATACCACGCTCATCTTTGGCCGATTATTTGCACGTGGTTCCGTGTCCTCCCCGTGATGCTGCGAGGGTGGTCGCCATCATCATTGCTATCGGCGCCAGGAACCTGAGTGCGAGTCGACTGATTGTACAGTATGGCCCGACCTATGTATCTAGGCGGTGCGGCTGCCCCTTGGGGGCAACGATGCGACCAGGCATTGCCGCTGCTCTTGTTCCACTCACACGCGTAAGCCAGGATGGAGGCACCCTCTAGTATTCGAGCTCTAAGCGGCACTATGTTGCGAGTCCGATGCTCACGGAGCATAAGTGTAGCGGCCGGTCGTGGACGTTTCTGAGATGGTGATCTTATCTGGGACAAGCCGACGAGTTTCAAAAGAGTGGTGGCTCAGCTCACCCAAATCATGCGGCCTCATAGCCGAAATCAGGAATTGTTCCGCATAGAGCAACACGCGACGGCGTGCTCTACCTGTCCCTTGCGCGTATCGCCCATCTTGTTTGGTAGGTATCCAGGCGACATCGCCAGTGATTTACTCCTGCAATCAGAAACGAATCGAGTTGCTGTAACGCTTGCGTCCACGAATTGAACCGATGCACGAAGTGATGCAGTTTGCAGGCTGATCTGAGATCAAACGCGTACTGTTGGCAATCCAGACGGAGTTTAGCATGCAACAGGAGGATTCCCGATCTGACGGCGGTCATCCGACGGGGCGTTTCCGAAACACCGCCTACGTAATCAGCAAGAGCAAACCGCACTTCGATGCTTGCCACGCCGCTGGTCTCATGGGCATCCAAGGACGTTCTACTACCGGGCGCGCCTTCGCTTTGGGGGCCGGCCCTCTTTGCGGTCGACCTGAGGTGATGGATTTCGTGCGTTGCTCCTACCTGGGGCTCGACAATCATCCCACTATCGTCGCTGGCGCGATGGATGCAATCGAGGCTCATCGCTCATTGCATTGGTCCTGTGCACGAACAAGGCTCAACTTTGATTTTCTGGCTGAACTCGAAACTAATCTGTCGGAGATGCTAAGCGCGCGCGTACTCGCCTTTTCCAGCGTCATGCTCGCCAATTTGGGTGCGATGCCACTCCTTGCTTCGGGACTATTGACGGGCGGACGGAAGCCGGTAGTCGTATTCGATCGCACTGCACACATTTCGCTCGCCTATCACAAGCCGGTCATAGCTGATGAGACGCGGGTAGAGACAATCGCCCACAACGACCTAAACGCACTCGAGCTCTTCTGTCGCCGAGAGCCGGTGGTGGCTTATGTTTGCGATGGTGTCTACTCTATGGGAGGAAATTCGCCGATCGCGGAGCTCCGCCAGCTACAGGAACGCTATGGGCTCTTTCTATATATAGACGATGCGCATGGTATATCTCTGTTCGGACGCCAAGGTGAAGGATTTGCCCGCTCACAGTTTCCGCAAGGATTAGGTGATCGTACAATCATAGCAGCGTCGATGGCCAAGGGGTTCGGCGCATCGGGAGGTATGTTGATGCTCGGAACGGCTGACCAAGAATCGTTGTTTCGGAGCTACTCGATTCCATATGCGTTTTCGGTCGCTCCTAACCTGGCAGCTGTGGGCGCCGCACTCGGCTCGTGCAAGATTCATCGCTCCCCGGAACTCGGTGAACGCCAGAGGCGATTGGCAGAGCGGATTGAGCTATTTGATAATCGTATCAGAACGGCGGAGCGAGGGAATTCGCTTCCAATCAGAATGGTGCCTGTTGGCTCCGAGACCAGGGCGATAGCGATAGCGAGAGAACTTCTTGACGCCGGTTTCTATACCTCAGTGACGTTCTTCCCGACGGTTGCGCAGGGGAAGGCGGGAATTCGGATGTGTATCACGGCCGATCATGAGGTTAAGGATATCCAGCGGCTCTGTGACTGCATCTTGGAGAAGATGGCTAGCACGACGAGTCGAGCACAGCAGGAGTCGATGCGCTCCTGAAGGGACAAGGACGACGTGGTGGTCGGATTCTGCAGCGCCTTGCGACTTTCCCGGACAATCGCAGACGTCACTTCCTGAACGATCAATCCAAACCTTGGGCGGGCCGATGGTTGGGCTCTGTACACCGGCGTTGAATTGGGGCGGGGTAATCGGTAGGCACGTCGGCAAGCCAAGCCTGTGGGTCGATGTCATTGAGCTTGGCGGTGGCGATGAGGCTGTAGCTCGCAGCCGCACGCCGGCCGCTCTCATCGGAGCCGGCGAAGGTCTAAGTTATTATTCCCACGGCGACCGCCCGGGGCTCACGCTCGGCAGCATTGTTCGGGCATGATTTTGCCGGCGCCTCAAGTTCGGTCTTCAAGTTCGGTGGTGAGACTGATCTTTCGGGGTTAGTCTGTCGAAGCTGGGATAGGGACGTCTGGAGCACGAAACGGTGGCAGCCCGTCTTGTCCATGGGCTGCGAGCTCGCGTTGTTACTTGAACCCCCTACGACTTGCCGGGCTGCGGTGTGAGCGCGGGTCCGTAGATGTCGTGCAAGCCACTGACTCCTACGATCGGCTTATCGCCTTTCGCCAAAACGCTCAGCCAGGATGATGAAGTGGTCATCGAGGTGACGGGCAACAGCGCGGCGGTCGAACGTCTTCTGCGCCCGCATGTTAAGCGCGTGGCGGTCGCCAATCCGAGACTTGTTCGAGCAATCGCCTATGCCCGGGGCAGCTTGTACCCTGGCAAAGTTGCTGCCGGCTTTTTGCCTGAGGTCTGGGTTGCCGACGACGACACCTACGGCCGCCGGCGCCGGATGGCGGAGCGCGCTGGCGTTTTGGCGCAGATCGTCCGAATGAAGGGCCCATGAAGGCAATCCTACATGCCAATCTCATACCGCCCTACAAAGGCCATCTCTTCGGCAAGTCGGGGCAGCGTTGGCTGACCAGTCTGCTTCTTCCTCCGAGGGAATATGAGATGCTTCGTAAGCATCCGGTGAGGACCGCGTAGCGGTCACTCAGGCTGCTTGGTTGACTTGCTTATTTCGGTCGCGCCAATTCCAGGGCAAAAGTTCGTCGAGCCGTTGTACGGGATGTGCAGCGATGCGTGCCAGGACGTCGGCGAGCCAAGCTTGTGGATCCACGTCGTTCATTTTGGCTGTGACGATCAGGCTGTACATCATCGCGGCACGGTCGCCGCCGCGGTCGGAGCCACAGAACAGCCAAGACTTCCGCCCCAGGGCGATGCCGCGCAGGGCTCGCTCGGCGGCGTTGTTCGACAGGCAGATGCGGCCATCGTCGAGGAAGCGGGTAAACGCATCCCAGCGCTTGAGCATGTAGTCCATCGCCTTGGCAACGTCGTTGCGCCGGGAGAGCTTGGCGCGTTGTTCACGCATCCAGACTTTCAGATCGGCCATCAGCGGCGCGCTCAGCTCCTGGCGGACGGCCCGGCGCCGTTCGGGCGTCTCGCCGTTGATGCCTCGCTCGATCTCGAACAAGGCGTCGATCCGACGGACTGCTTCCAGTGCCAGAGGCGAGATCACCGCTGGCTTTTTGCCTTGTACCTTGCGGCGCGCATTCTCCGCCAGATCAGCCATCACGAAGAACGGTCGTCGGGCATGGACCCAACACGCCGCTTCCAGGATCGGACCTACGTTGCGGCTCGGGTCGTAAAGCTTGCCATAGCCGCCATAGGCATCGGCCTGGAAGATGCCGTTGTAGCCGGCCAGATGGGCCTGGGGATGCTCGCCCGCGCGATCGCGCGAGTAATAAAACACTGCTCCCGGCGGGGCCTGCCCGCCAAAAGGCTTGTCGTCGCGTACATAGACCCAGATGCGGCCGGTGTCGGTCTTGCCTTTGGCCAGGACCGGCACCGTCGTGTCATCCCCGTGCAATCGCTCGGCACTCAGCACATGGGCCTCGAGGCGCCGGAACAAGGGCGTCAGCGCAACAGTGCAGCCACCAACCTGGTCGGCGAGGGTCGACAGGCTGATCGGCACGCCTTCCTTGCCATAGCGTTCGGCCTGACGGTTCAGCGGCTGGTGCTGGCCGAACTTCTCGAACAGCACCATCGCCAGTAAGCTGGGGCCGGCCCAACCACGGTCGATGACGTGGAACGGCGCCGGGGACTGGCTGATCTTCTCGCAATCACGGCAGCTGAACTTCTCCCGGACGTGCTGGATCACCTTCCAGGACTTCGGGATCACCTCCAGCGTCTCGGTGATGTCCTCCCCGAGCTTGGACAACCTCGCTCCGCCGCAGCAGGCGCACGCCACAGGTCCCGGCACGAGCACCCGCTCGCGAGGCAGATGGTCCGGGAACGGCTGGCGCGACGGCCTCTTGCGCGTGAACGAGGCCACCTTCGTCGTCTTGGCCGCGGCCATTTCGGCAGCGAGTTCGTCCTCAGTCGCTGAGGCCTCGAGCTCCTCCAGCGTCAGTTCGAGCTGATCCAGCAGCCTTGCGGTACGCTCCGAGCGAGGGCCATAACGATCACGGTTCAGCTTTTCGATCTGCAGCTTCAGGTGAGCGATCAGAGCATGGTCGTCGGACTGCTGGGCGCGAACGCTGGCGAGTTCGGCGCGCGTCGCCAGCAACGCCGCTTGCAGCGCCTCAATGTCTTCCGGCAGCTTCTGGGGACCGTCACCCATGCACCGATGGAATCACAAAAGCGACGATTTGGCGTGCGCTTTTTGCAATCTCACGGGACTATTGCGCAACCTATCCTGCGCTCTGCGGCCGCCAGCTGTGTTGGGGATTGCGCCAGTCGATCGCCTCCAGCAAATAGCCCATCTGAGCTGCGGTCAGCGATACCACGCCATCCACCGTCGCCGGCCAGATGAAGCGGCCACGGTCCAGTCGCTTGGCGTAGAGCGACAGCCCGATCCCGTCGTGCCAAAGGGCTTTGATCAGGGTGCCAGCACGACCACGGAACACAAAGACGTCGCCGGCAAAAGGATCCCGCCCCAGCCCCTCCTGCACCAGCAATGCCAGACCCTGCATGCCTTTGCGCATGTCAGTGTGACCGGTTGCGATCCAGATCCTCGCCCCTGCCGCGATCGGGATCATCGCCGCTCCAGCAGATCCAATACGCGAGACAACGCGGTCATATCAACGCCGGCGTCCACGATCACCCGACAGGCCTTGCCGACGACAATCTCCATGCGTCCGCTCGCTGGCCCCGCTAAAGTTACTGGCGGCGCCGGCGGTTGGTCCGGCATCACCATCGCTGGCACAAACGCTGGCTGAGGTTGTTCAGTATTGCTCGTCCGCGTCCCAAACGATCGTCGCCAAGTCAACAGGAGCGAGCGCGAGATGCCGTATCGTCGTGCTGTCGACGAGACCGCGCGCGGGGCCTGCAAACTCTCCAGAACGATCTTGAGTTTCTCATCATCGGTCCAGCGACGGCGACGGCCAGTCTCGACAACCTCGAACCGTTCAATCTGAGCACTGAACTTATTGCTGTCCATAAGGGCTGTTACACAGCACTGGTATTAACCCGACAAGGCGGCCCTCACCGGAGGGAGACGATGCTTCAGCGTCTGATCACGGAACTCGAACGCGTGACCAAGCAACTGTTGGAGATCGATAAAGCCGTGGCGCAACAGGCTCTGGACACTCACAAGCTGATGACGATTCCTGGCGTGAGTCCGATCGTCGCCTCGACTGCACTGGCCTCGATCGGCGACATCGCACGCTTCCAGTCGCCGGATAAGCCTAGCAGCTACTTCGGTTTGACACCTCGGGTTCGGCAATCGGGAGAGCATCCGGCAAGGTATGGTCGTATCTCGAAACCGGGCAATCGTGGCGCGGGTGAGGCAGTAATTGATCGGCTTGGTCGCGTCGTTGTTCCTGGAGAGCTTGGCGCTGCTCGCGCAACCACTCCTGCAAGTTCGACGATCAGACCTGGCGCACGCGCAGGCGCTCCTGCGCGCAAGACGGTTGCTCTCGCGTCCGTTGGCAACAGCATCGATGCGCTTGACCGCCTCGGCCGCGATCGGCGCGTTGCTGAGCCGCGCGAGATCAAAGAACTTGCGCTTGCCGTGCGCCCAGCAACACCGCCTTGATGATCGCCTGTCCTTCCGATTTGCAACAGACCTGATGCTCCGGAATAAATAGTCAAACTTTCGCGACGTCCGGAAGACAGGCGAGGAACGCCAGTAGGTAGAACCTAAGCTCGCCTTCAACGAACGTCCGGCCTCTGGCCCCTGTCGCCCTCATCTGTACTGGCCAATTACACATCCGAGACACATCGCTCGACAGGATCGATCCATTAATCAGAGTTGCTTAGCGCAGTCGTGCCCAAAAAACGAGCAAGCTTCGATCTCAAACCTATGCAGGATACATGACAGAATGGATCGAGAGGTTCGGTTGAACCAAATACTTTGACATGCTAGAGCTTAGGTTTATTTATACAGCCAAAGGCCGGTCCGTCCGTGACATGCAATGATCTTGATGCAAAAATTGGTGAACGAATCCGAGCGCAGCGGAAGCGAGTCGGCCTTAGTCAGAAAGAACTCGCGAGTCGACTCGACATAGTTTTTCAGCAATTGCAAAAGCACGAGAATGGCACGAGCAGAGTGCCAGCTAGTCGACTTTACGAAATTGCCGGAGCACTGAACACGCCGATCTCATATTTCTTCGAGATCGATGAACGCAAACCGCAGCAACGAACGTCACCACTCTCAGACGTTTCCGCCATAGTTGGCGCGCAAAAAGGACGTTTGGCGAAACAGGTTCTCGACCTTGTCACGACTTTCCTGAAGATCAAGGACGAAGATGCTCGAGCCGACATTGTTTCGTTGGTAGCCAGGCTATCGAAGTCCAAAGGTGAGCGATAGCGGGCAACGCTCCACAGGAGCTGCACCAATCGGCATCGCGACTCGCCATGGCTAGTGCTCCAGTACGTTTTTGTAGTGCTGTTGTGCGGCTCTGCTCGCAACGCCCGCAACATGTGCTTCCTTTGCTTCCGAGGCGATCTCCTGCAAGCCCGCAAGTAGGCCTCGATTAACCGACTCCTTGGTTCTGCGGAACGTGGCGTCCGGAAACTCACTAAGAATCTGCGCTCGCGTGAGGGCTTTTTCCACGAGGTGCTCGGAGTCAACCACCTCGTGAAGCAGCTTGTGATTGAGTGCCCACGAAATCGGGACGGCTTCGCATCCGTAAACGATGTCAGACATGGCTGCACGTCCTACGAAACTCTCGAGCAAATAGCTGCCGATTACACAGGCGATTCCGTGCTTCAATTCCCACATCAGTAGCTTGGTCTCCGGCGATCCAACGCGCCAATCGCAGGATAGCGCGAGCTGGAAGCCAATGCCTATTGCGTATCCCCCGATGGCCGCAATCGTAGGCTTCGTCACTTTCAGTATTGTAGAATAAAAATCGATCAACCTATCAATACACGCTTCTACTGCGGCACGCCCGGAGAGTTGGGCTACTTCATTCAGATCGCCGCCTGCACAGAAGGATCGATCGGTTCCTCCTGTTAACAATAAGGCACGTACGGCAGGATTTTCCTCTGTCTCTCGGCAGACCGTACGAATAGCATTCTCAAGTTCCACGCTCATCGGATTGTGGGCGTTGGCATGATTGAACCGCGCCACCAGAACCGCGCCTCGATCTTCCGTATCCAGAATGGCCATGGGGTCTCCAATCGGTTGCGTCTGAGGTTGGCTCCGTTGGTCGAAATGCGCACTGCAGATTGAGTGTACACATAAAAAGAGAATTGTACAACACTGAAATGCATATATAATGAGAGCACTGCTTGCAACCGCGACGCCGCCGCAAATCGCCGAGAGTGCACCGTCGCCAGATGTGGAAAAAGAATCTATGCCGCTTTCCGCCCCCGTTGAACGAGAACTCTTGCATCGCCGGACAATAGAAGTATTTGGTTATCGTCGCCGCGATCAATGCTGGGATATTGAAGCTCACCTGACCGACGTGAAAGCCAACACATACACAAATCCGTGGCGTGGAGAGGTGGTCCCGGGTGATCCCGTGCATGACATGCTGCTGCGAGTAACAGTCGACACGGGGTTCAAGATCGTTGCTCTTGAAGTTGCAAGCGATAAAAATCCCTACCCGACGTGCTCTGAAGCAGAGAGCGCATTCGCTGGGCTCGTCGGTCTCACGATAGGACCCGGTTGGAGAAAAAGAGCAAAAGATCAGGTCGGGGGAGCTGCCGGCTGCGTTCACCTCGCCGATCTTCTAAGTCTTATACGTTCCGTAATGCTCCAGACTATCTTGCCGTTTCTGTACACCGAGGGAACCTTCGACAGGCGACCTCGTCCTGGATTGATTGATAGTTGCTACGCGTACCAGCGAGACGGCGCTGTTGTAAGGCGACTGTGGCCTGGCTTGCTTACTGAGTAGGGAGCGAAGTCGCTGAGTGCCATTCGTTGTGCATGACTCCAGGCCCGGCCCCTCCTTGAGGTACCCAGCATTCTTTACGCCCCACTCGCACCGCGCCGAGATCGCGCGCCCACGAGTCCTCGTCCTATTCGAGGGATGTAGCTAGCCACCAACGAGGACCAAACGGGATCGGCCATGGCGCGAACAGCAATTGGGCTCCTCAGATTGTTGCGAGCCTCGCGCGCTCGAAGATCTCGATCGAGCGACCGGTCATGGGACGATCTTCCACATCGAAGCATCGAATTTGTAAGCACAAAATGGGACCGGGTGGCATGGGGCTTGCGACGCGAGATGGCCCCTGAGTGGTGTACCAGACGGCGGGACGCACTGCAGGCATTGGCCGGATCGGTCAGCTGGCGATTGCTGGGAAGCTGACGGCGGGATCATCGCTCAAGCGCGTTTCTAGCGTCATGTAGCGGGCGCGCTGGACCGCCCACTTATCGTTCTGCTCGAGCAGGATCGCGCCGAGCAGACGGGTGATGGCATCCTCATTGGGGAAGATGCCGCTTGATCTAGCCGTTGACCCGTTCGAGCGGATTGGTAACCGGTATGAGATGTCTCGGTGCCAACGTTCCCGCTGCGGTGTTCTACATCGTGGCGTATGGTGCGACCATCG
>NZ_LBJX01000062.1:0-20942 GCF_028128895.1 Bradyrhizobium sp. CCBAU 11434 | reverse complement strand
GATCGCCCGGCTCGGGGGGGGATCTCGCCCGCGCCAGCGATCCGCCGCCCGGCAATACGGTCCTGTGGCGCGGGCTGTCACGCCTCACCGACATCGCGCTGGGCGCTATGGTCGGAGGAGAATCTGTGGGTAATTGAAAGCCTCACCGGATGGTTACGTAACGCGGTCCTTGGGCTGCGATGATTGTTCGCGCGGAGTTTCTCTTCGAACTTGATTGGTGTGAGATGGCCGAGGACGAGTGAGAACAGGCGTGCGTTGTGCCAATTCCCCGATAACGTAGGCCTTGCTGCGTCAGTGGCGCCAATCGATCAGCTCGCACTCGATCGTGGCGGAGAAACTCTCGACGGTGCACTGTCGAAAGCAGCAAAGTTCCCATGGAGGACTTGACGCCCACCAGAGGCTGCCGATCACGATGCTGGTGTGCTAACTGCTCGAAGCAATGGACGACGCCCTCGGTTCAGCGAGTATGCACCGCCATGTTCAGCGGCGCAATTGCCAGGTCCGCGGGCATCTGCTCGCGGATGGCTCCAGCCCACCAACGTTGCGGCTGCAGTCATGGAACACAGCCGCTAGGAACACATAGCCTATCCAGGTCGGCACCTGCGTTCTCAGCCCCACAGTACATTGCGCGCCCAGCTAAACACCGAGGCGCCACTTGCGGCAAACCAAGCCGTAGCCGCTGGCGAAATATTGCGCCCCAGGGACAGCCGCTCGTTCCCGCGACGTGCCGCACTAAACGCGCGCATCAATTCCTGCTTGGTATTGGTCTCTCCAAAATTGGTATTGGCGTTGCGGGCAGCGGTGCGCTCACACTGCAACCAATTAATCATCAGAATCGATGAACTTTTGAAGAGGGAGGCCTTATGCGTGCGACAACAAAGCTCTCGTTGTTGGTCCTGTTGGTCACATTGACGGGTTATTCGCTGGCGACGTCTGCACAAGACGACGCTCCTCTTTTTGCCTCGATCCGCAAGGCTGGCCAGGTGAAGGTGGCGCTGGCCTCGCTGCCCCCTTACATGATTATCTCACCGAACGGGGAAGCGATGGGAGCTTCGGTTGATCTGCAGAACATGGTCCTCAAAGTCATGGGGCAGCCGTCGCTTACGCCCGTGCTCATGGGGTGGGATGCAATGAGCTCGGGGCTGCTGGCCTACCAGTTCGACTATGTCGGTGCGGGTGCGAACATCTCCGAAGCGGGGTGTAAAGTAACGTTGTTTTCGGCGCCTTACTACGCAGCTCAGGCGGGACTGTTTGTTTTGCCTGGAAATCCGAAGCGTCTGACAAGCGTCGCGGAGCTTGCGCGCCGCCCCGACATCAAGATCACTATGTTGCCGAGTGCTTCAACCTACCAGGGGTATGCGGCGAAGCAGGGGGTCAATCCCAATCAGATTATGCTGGTGCCAGACGTTCAGGCCGGCATCGCGATGGTCACCGGCGGTCGGGCGGATGCGTTTGTTCTCGGTCAATTCACCATCCCCGATCCCGAGAAGAAGGGTCTTGAGGTTGTCGTCGACCATGATACGCCGGTATACGGGTCGGGCCTTGTATTCCGCAAGGAAGACAAAGCTTTCCGCGACGAATTCAACAAGCATCTTGTAGTGTTGCTTAGAAACGGCACGCTCCAGAAGCTCTATGAGAAGTACGGAATTCCCAACGGGGAAGCACAAGCCCAACTCCTCGCCAAATTTTCCAAGGCCAGCGACCTTGCGCCAAGCTGCGAGTAAGGAGAAATTGGGCGCGCTGAGTCTTTCCCGGATTAGGACGAGGCGAGTGGCATCGATGTTCTTTGTCGAATTCATTCGCGTCCGCTCAGCTCTGGCTCTCCTGTTCTTAATCATCTATGCCCCGCTGCTACTTCCCGGCCCTGCAGCTTCTGAGTCGACCGGCCGCGGTGATTTTGGTGCTGCGCTCGATGCCGTCGTGTGCGGTACTGCAATCGTCTGTGCTGGCCTTGAGGTTGTGATCGAGCGCTAGACCTTGCGTGTGAAATGTCGTGTAGGAGATGTAGTGTCGCTGCTGATGGCTCACGTACGAGAATGGCGTCGCCTGAGTCGGGGTACCCAAGTGGCGCGAAATGTTGAGGAATAAATATGACAGTAGGCCGGAAGTTTGCCCATAAAGCCGAGGATCTGCTCGCGGAGATGCACGATCGGGTGTTGGTGCTCACGATCAACAGGCAGGAGAGTTACAACTCCTGGACACAGGCCCTGCGGGAAGAACTCACGCTCCAGCTTCTCGCGGCTGACAAAGACGCGAATGTCGATGCAGTCGTCCTCACCGGCGCGGGAAAGAAGGCTTTCTGTTCCGGTCAGGACCTCTCCGAAATGGAGGAATTCCCTGATGGCGAAGAAACCAAGTCGCGGCTTGAGCGTCTGACAGTCTGCTATGACGCGGTGCGTCAGTTCAGCAAACCGCTCGTCGCCGCGTTGAACGGCGTGGCGGCGGGGTCAGGTTTTCAGATCACGCAATTCTGTGACTATGTCGTCGCTCATCCGAAAGTCCGGGTAGGCCAAACGGAGGTGAGCTCAGGGCTGCCGAGCGTTTTTGGGACGTGGCTGATGTGGGAACGAATTGGCAGCCGGGCGAAAGAGCTCGCGTTGCAGGGCCGGCTTATGGACGCCGATGAAGCAAAGCAACTCGGCTTCATTCATGAGCTCGTGGAACAATCGAACGTGCTCGACGCCGGGATAAAGGCCGCTCAGCGTCTCTCCAAGCAGCCTCGAGTTGCTTATAAGCTTTCCAAAGCGGCGAACTGGCAGTTCGATCAGGAACGCTATCTGAGCGCCATGAAAATGGCCGTTGCTGCCTACAATGAGGCATTTGACACTGGTGCTCCTCAAAAAGAGATCACTCAGTTCTTCGACCGTCGCGGCGGACGAAAGACCAGGGCCGATGCCAACTGATTCCATCAAAGCGACCACAGCGCCGCCACTATATCTGAACTCGTCCAACGTCCAGGCGTGCCTGAGCGATGAAGAAATCTATCATATCGTAAGCGAGACACTTCGAGCCTCCAATAGTGCGCAGGTGATCAAGGGCCCGAAATCGGGATTCGGAGTGGATGCCGATGGCGACCATCTCCACATGGGCAGCGTTTCCGGGTGCGTACTCTCGAGTTCTGCGGCGGGAATCAAATGGTTCACGGTCTCGGACAAGAATCCATTGCGAAATTTACCCCGAGTTCCAGCCACGATATTAGTATGTAATGCGGAAACTGGGCTGCTCGAGGGTGTGCTGGACGGCACGCAACTCACGTCCGAGCGAACGGCTGCCATGGCCGTTGCTGCCGCCTCTGCATGCGCCAGACGCCCCTTGAAAAAGGCAGCTGTGGTTGGGGCCGGGGGCATCGGTCGGGCATTGGTAAGATTCTTGGCGAAAACCCAGCCGGTTGATGGCATCGTGGTGGCTTCGCTGAAGGAATCAAGCGCGCGGCAGGCCTGTGAAGCTGTTGGCACATCGCTTCAGCGGAAGGTAGCGCTGTCGGTCACGTCGGATATACGTGCCGCCGTTGCAGATGCCGACATGATCTTCACGGCTACTGGCGTGCCCGAAGATGTCGACCTCGTTCGTGCAGGATGGCTCAAGGACGACGCGATTGTCTGTTGGCTCGGCTCACGGCGTGAGGTCGACCTGGAACTGATCTCCGAAGCCTGGATAATCGTCGATGACCCTGACGGCGTTAAGATGCGCCGCCGCGATTTTCAGGAGGGCGGGGTGGGCTGGAATCGGATCGTTGGAAACGTCGCCAGCGTGATGTCGGGCCAACTTCATCCGAGTGATTGCGCAAAGAAGACTCTTCTTTCTCTTGCGGGAACGGGTGTCCTCGATGTTGCGTTAGGCGCTCGCGCAATTGCGAACGCAAGGCGCAAGGGATTGGGTGTTCTGCTCGAGCCGCGTCGGATGTAATGGGCAATAGGCTCGATGCCCTAGTGGTAGGCGCCGGTGTAGTCGGGGTCACCGCAGCACTGGCCCTTCAACAACGTGGGCTGAAGGTTATGGTGGTGGACCAGCAGTCGGTCGCCCAGGGTTGCAGCTTTGGCAATGCAGGCGTAATCGCCCCGGGCGCCTTTCCGCATGGCGCCTACTATCGCGTTGCCGACCTGCCGGCCGCCCTCTTGAAAGTGAATTCGCCCGCCGCGCTCGATTGGGCATCAGCTCCAAACCTACTGACGTGGGGTGCAAAATACGCGCGGGCAGCGCGACCAGACATAGTCCGGCATGGCACGAACCTCTTGCATCACATGTGCCGAGACGCACTTCGCTCGTACGAGTTGCTACTAGGCGCGGATCTGCCGCCGATTAATAGGCGCGGTTATCTAGCCGTTCACCTTGCTCATTCCGAGCTAAAGGCCGCAACTCGTCTCAACGCGATTCGCTCTTCCCACGGCCTGGCCGTCCGAATGCTGTCGGGCTCGGATCTGATTGAGGTGGAGCCTGCTGTTGCCCGAGTGGCGGCAGGGGCGACGTTTCTTGCAGAGTCGGCGCATGTCACAGATCCTCAAGCGTTTGTAGCCAGTCTCGCGGACGTGTTCATGCAGCGGGGCGGCCTCTTGCAATGCGATCGCGTCGAGGGTCTGGAAAACAAAGGAAACCAAGGCATGATTGTCAGGGGAGTTCGCGAGAACTACGTTCCGAGGACGGTCATTCTTGCGACCGGCTCACGCGCGAACCACCTCCTGGCTGATTGTGCTCATCACATTCCGCTGGCTGCCGAAAGAGGGTACCACCTCGAACTGAATGTTGAGCCAGGATTCATAACGCGGCCAACTGCGTTACCGAGCTTGGGTGTGGTCCTCACGCCTAGCCAACGTGGCGCCCGAATTGCGGGGATTAGCCACTTTGGCTTACCGGGCTTTAGGCCACGGCCTCGACTACTCACATGCGCGCTGGAGCGCGTGCGCAAACTGCTTCCGGTGCTGCAAGCTCGGCCGGGGTTCGAGGTTTGGAGTGGGGAGCGCGCGGCTACACCGGACTCGCTGCCGATCGTCGAGCAGGTCCCGAGCAACCCTTCAATCTTTGTGTCCACAGGTCATGGTCACGCAGGATTCACGTTGGCCGCCGTAACAGCGACAGTTCTTGCCGATTTGGTGACGAACAGATCGTCGAGCTATTCGCAGCAACTCAGTTCGAATCGATCTGGTCTGAATAAAGCCCACTAAGCAGTTCGCCCGAATTCACGAGGAGAAAGACAAACGCCATCCTCTCGCCGGCCTCATGCAGTCAGCAACGGGACGCCGTCGTTCTCTCGGAGCCCTTCAACGCGGAAGATCAATCGCATCAACCCACCCCGCAGATCGGCTGTTAAATTGCACTTCTTCAGGCATTCAGACGTGCAATGACCCAAAAAGAAGCTGCGCACGTCGGGCAAGAATAATCGATATGAGCGACGCTCCAAAATCTCCGATGTCCAAGGCGGACGGCATCATGGCGCCGTTGCGCTATGCCAACTTCCGGCGCATTTGGCTCGCGAGCCTGCTCTCTAATCTCGGTATTCTCATCCAGGGCGTCGGCGCAGCCTGGGCAATGACGCAGATGACGTCTTCCGCCGATAAGGTCGCACTGGTGCAAACTGCACTGATGCTGCCCGTGATGCTGATTTCAATACCCGGTGGGGCGATCGCGGACATGTATGACCGGCGTATTGTGGCGTTGGTCTCGCTCGCGATAGCACTTGCCGGCGCGAGCACACTGGCGGTGCTAGCCTGGTTCAACCTGGTGACACCGGATCTTTTGCTGGCACTGTGCTTTGCCGTGGGTTGCGGCATGGCGTTGATGGGACCGGCCTGGCAATCTTCCGTCAACGACCTGATTTCGTCGGAAACGTTGCCTGCAGCTGTCGCGCTGAACAGCATCAGCTATAACATTGCGCGAAGCGTAGGTCCCGCGGTCGGCGGGATGGTCGTGGCGAGCGCAGGCGCGGTAGCGGCATTCGCATTGAACGCGCTGCTCTATCTACCGCTTATTGCTGCAATGTTCCTATGGAAGCGGCTCGCCGAGCCTTCGCGTCTGCCGCCTGAAAGGCTCGGCCGCGCCATGGTGGCTGGCGTGCGCTACATCACCAATTCGCCATCCATCAGGATCGTGCTGATCCGTGCCATGGTAACCGGCGTTGTCGGTGGCGCGATCATCGCGCTAATGCCACTTGTCGCACGCGATCTCCTCCATGGCGGCGCGCAGACCTACGGCATCATGCTGGGCGCCTTTGGTCTGGGCGCAGTGATCGGCGCGCTCAATATCACCGAGGTGCGTAAGCGCATGAGCGGCGAAGCCGCCGTCCGCGCTTGCGCACTTTCGATGGGCGGGGCGGTTGCCGCGGTGGCGCTCAGTAGCGAGCCGGTGTTGACAGCGGTCTCGTTGGTTGTGGCGGGTGCCGTGTGGATGATGGCGGCGGCGATGTTTAACATCGGAGTGCAGCTATCAGCGCCGCGATGGGTTGCGGGGCGTGCGCTCGCTGCTTACCAGGCGGCGGGGTCGGGTGGGATTGCTCTTGGCAGCTGGGGCTGGGGCCATCTGACCAATATCGGCGGCGTCCAAACGGCGCTCCTGGTCTCGGCCGCCATGATGCTCGCTTCGCCGCTCATCGGCTTGTGGCTACCCATGCCGAGGATCGGCGCACGGGGCGAACCGGCGGAGATGCTTGAAGACCCCGAAGTGCGGCTGGCGCTCACGGCACGCAGCGGGCCCTTGGTGGTCGAGATCGAATACCGGGTCGCTCAGGAGAACGCGCGGGCGTTTCATCACCTGATGCATGACGTGCGGCTGTCGCGGCAGCGCAACGGCGCCTATGGCTGGTCGATCGCGCGTGACATCTCCGATCCCGAATTGTGGACGGAACGCTACCACTGCCCGACATGGCTGGATTACCTGCGCCTCCGCAATCGCTCGACCCAATCGGAGCGTGCATTGGAGAAGCAGGCGATAGCCTTCCATGCCGGTTCCGCCCCGATACGCGTCCGTCGCATGCTTGAGCGCCCATTCGGCTCGGTGCGCTGGAAGGACGACACGCCGGATCGCACGACAAACGATGTACTGCCGGTGATCACCAGCGCGGCTGGAGGCGCTACGTAGTGGTTCAAGGAGTACAACCTCATGGCCGCCGTCTCAGAACCGATAGCGGTGGTCTCGACGCAATGTTTGTTTCAGCTCGGCTCAGGCGAATAGCGTTCATGGCCAGTTCGGTTCCGAATTTCGCCTTATTAGAAACTGGTCTCGAGCACCGAGAAGCTTTCCTCGAGCGCCAAGGGGCACGCCGAGGTGTACTCACATGGTTCTCCAAGAAGAAACCAGCGCCAGCTCGTATTAGTTGTGATGCTGAGCGGAAACGATGTCCGCAGAGGCTTGCCCGGAAGCCGATCCTGACGCCCTTGGCAAGGACTGAAACGTTCTATCTATGATTGCGCTCCTGGACGAGCAGAATGTTTTGACGACTGGCTCCTTAGTAGTCGACTTTACTTGATGACAAGAATTTGAAGCCTTATAGTCGTTAAATGGACATCCGGCATTTCCGTTATTTCGTTGCAGTTGCGGAAGCTCTCAGCTTCGCGAGGGCCGCTCGCGAGCTGAACATGAGCCAGCCGCCCCTTTCGAAGCGGATTGCCGATCTAGAAGGAGAGTTGGGCGTAAAGTTGCTGGACCGTACCAGCAAGAAGGTCGAGTTGACTGCTGCCGGTGAGGCGTTTCTGCCGCAAGCACGCGCTGCGGTGCGAGCATTTGACGCTGCTCTCCGTATTGCGCGCTCACTTTCGCCAAGCCAATCACGTCGCCTTCGGATTGCCCTTCCTCCCGAAAGCTCGCGCAGCGTACTCTCAGAAGTCTTAAGTCGGCTGCAGCAGGAGCATGTGGAGGTACAACTTGTCGAGGCGTCGACAGCCGAGCAACAGCGCCTCTTGGCGACGGGAGAGGTAGATGTCGGCGTCCTCCGCTATCCCTTCGAGAAGCGGGGGCTTCGGGCGTCGGCGCCGCTTGGTCAGCCGCTGGGTGTGATCATGGCGGCTGAGCATCCACTTGCCAAGTTTGATAAACTGCGTCTTCCAGACTTGAGCCCTTACACGCTGGTGCAATTTCAGCGTCATTTCGCTCCAGGTTTCTACGATGAACTGCTCGATCTTTGCCGCGCGGGAGGGTACGTTCCTCCACGTATCGTGCAAAGCGCCAGGATGACAAAGGCGTTCCTCAGGACAGAATCCGCAGTCTCGCTCGCGGCAGAGCGGCTCGCCAAGCGTCGAGGTGAAGCGTCATCAAAGGAGTTTGTGTGGCGCCCCTTAGAAGGAGCTCCAATCCATTGGTGGACATCGGTCGTTTGTAGATCAGATGAATGCGTTGGATTAACGCGTGTGGCTGTCGATGTGCTGGTAGCCTCTTTGCAACAACACGAAGGCTGGGTTCCGATGTCTCGTCCCGCCATAGGTCGACGAACTGAGGGGCAGTTCACGAGACACAAGGCCCATCCATCGACGCGCGGCAGCCAGAAGCGCGCACTGATCCGAGCCTAGATAAGCGGCCTTGCGAGTAGTTTCGTCCGCCAGAAGCCCGACCACAAGTGGGTTCGTGCGCCTGCTTGATAGCCTGATGGCGGTGAGCACAGGAGAAAGCTTGAATCAGCCGCGCCGCCGGCTAGGAAGGGGTCTTGTGCAGTTCTTCCTATTTGCTGCACGACGCTGCTCTCGACGGACGCCCTTCATTCGCTGACCATTCGATTGAACCTCCTCCGAATGAGTGGACACCTGTAGTAGGCTCATTGAGCGTGGAGGTGTCGAATGGAACGTCAACGTCGGTCGTTTACCGAGGAGTACAAGCGGCAAGCCGTCGAGCTGGTGGTGTCGAGCCGTCGCTCGGTCACATCGGTGGCCAAGGAGCTCGGTCTGCGCGACTCGGTGCTGCGGCGCTGGGTCGACAAGCTGCGGCAGGAGCCGACATCGGCGGCGTGGCGCCCCCCCCACGCAGGCGACGCCGGTCGGCGGACCAGGCTTCGGAGATCGCCCGGTTGCGCCAGGAGAACGAAGGGCTGCGCATGGAGCGCGACATTTTAAAAAAGTCGATCGCGATCTTTGCCGGAACCCGGACATGAGCTTCCGCTTCATCGAGGACCACCGCGATGCCTATCCGGTGCGGCTGATGTGCGCCGTGCTCGAGGTCTCGCCGGCTGGCTATTACGCCTGGCGCGATCGCCCGTTGAGTGAGCGGACCAAATCCAATGCCATGCTCCTGGCTGCGATCTGGCAAGTCCATCACGACAGCAGCGGCCGCTACGGCAGCCCCGGCGTCCATGCCGTCCTGCACAGGCAGGGCCGTGGCGTCAGCCGCGGCCGGATCGAGCGGATGATGCGTCGGCACGGTATCCGGGCCATCATGGCGCCGCCGCGCCGTGCGCGCACCACCGACAGCCGTCACGACCTGCCGGTCGCGCCGAACCTGATCGCACGCGACTTCGCAGCCCCCGGCCCCGAACCGGGTCTGGCTCGCCGATATCACCTACAGTGCGCCTCGCCCCACAGTTGGGGGAGCGTATGACTGGAATGCAAAAGAGAAAGGAGGACTGAGAAAAAAATATGACTTGTTCCCTGCTGTGAGGGGACATGAGCCCAAGCGGCGGTGACCTGTCGTCAACTGGCAGGGTGACGTAGCCCGCAGGTAAAGGGGATTGAGGCGAAGCCGTTAAGCCGAGATGGTCCCCGAGGCTGAAGTATTGGAAGGTTGAGGAACACGAACCAGTTCACCCGCATCTGAGGGCTAAATGTCGCCTCCATCTACACGGCTTAACAGGTGGAATGCTGATGATGTCGCCGGACAGTTATGACGGCGTGCATCCGAACGCGAGCCCAGATGTAAGACGCTCGCGAGGGGAATGGGGAGAACGCAGCCAGACCATGGCATCGGCATCGACTTGCGGAAAGCAAGGGAAAAGACTGCGACCGGCAGCCTCACCAATACGATGACGTGCAGCATATGAACGAGGGAAGGCATGATGGAATGCCCACGATGCTTTGCGTCGCAAGGGAGTTGACCCTGATGTCCATCATGCTGGCGGAGTTCTCGTAGTAGTCGGCGGCAGGGAAAACCTGCCACATGGCGAAGGGGAACAGTTCAAACTGCTTGGAGCGCAAACTACCTGACCGAATGAGGTGAAGACCTTTGATAATCAGTGAATGCAGCACAAGCTCGCGACATGGGCCGAGAGCGATCCGAACCGAAGGTTCGATCGCCTCCTTCGGCTGATTGCCAACCGGGAATGGCTTGCGAGGCCGCTCGGATTGTTCTGGCGTCAAGTGGCGCACGAACATCGGGCATAGACGGAATAGATAAGCAACGACTGCAGGTCAGATTGGATGAGCATCTGGATGACCTGCGGAAAAGCCTGCTGGACGAGAGTTATCGCCCCCAGCCGGTGAAGCGGATCTATATCCCGAAAACCAACGGCAAGCTACGCACACTGGGTATTCCGACTCTGACGGATCGCATTGTCCAACGAGCCATGCTCATGGCCATGGAGCCAATCTGGGAAAGCGACTTCCATCGCCTATCCTATGGCTTCCGGCCTGAACGGAGCGTGCACCATGCCGTCCGCACCGTGAAGATACAGCTTCAGGATGGAGCCGACACGACGAGGGGCCGCTGGATCATCGAAGGTGATCTGGCAAGCTACTTCGACACGGTTCATCATCGGCTGCTTATCGGATGCGTGCGGCGACGAGTGCAGGATGGGCGGTTTGTTGATCTTCTCTGGCGGTTCCTGAAGGCAGGTCACATTGACCGTGACCTGTTTACAGCCTCCAGCGAGGGTGTTCCGCAAGGTGGCGTGCTGTCACCGCTCTTGTCCAACATCATGCTTCATGAGTTCGATGCGTGGCTGGAGGCGAAATACCTGAGCGACAAGGCCCGCAAGGACCGCTGGGCATGGAACTTTGGCATCAAGCTGGGCCGCCCTATTACGGCTCGAGAGAACCGGCAATGGAAGCCGGCGGTTGCTTATTGCCGATACGCTGACGACTTTGTCATGATCGTAAAAGGGACCAAAGCTCAAGCAGAGGAAATCCGCGAGGAATGCCGCGCCTTTCTGGAAGGCAAGCTGGAATTGATGCTGAATATGGAGAAAACCCATATCACCCACGTCAATGACGGCTTCGTCTTTCTGGGGCACAGGATCATTCGCAAGCGAGGGTCGCACGGACGCATGTCCGTCGTCACAACGATACCCAAGGAAAAGGCGAAGGGGTTTGTTCGCAGGCTAAACCCTTTCCGGCAATCATAGTGTCAGCACGGTCGACATGATCGCAGGCCTGAATCGTCAACTGGTGGGATGGGTAGCGTTCTACAAGTTCACCGACTTCACCGCGTACGTATTCCGGCACATCGACCATGTCGTATTCTGGAAAATGGCACATTGGCTGGGGCACAAATACCGATCTCGCATCAAACCTTTGATGCGGAAATGGTACCAAACCCCAGAACCGGGCAAGGCGAAAACCTGGCTCGTGTTTGGTCGGAATGAACGCCGCGGGACCAACGGAAAAGCACTTTACCGGCTTGTCTCAAGCCCGAAGGCGCAGTTCCGGTGGCGCAATCCGGAGGAAAATCCATACATCTTCCGAAAAGAAGCCCGCAGCACTGTCACCTCGCACTATCATGATGTTGCTATGGCCATGGGCGAAGCTTGAACAGAGAGCCGTATGCGCTGAAAGGTGCACGTACGGTTCGGGGAGGAGAAGCGCGCTCGCGCTTCTTACTCCACTCCCAACCGCGGAGGGCTGGCTGTATCTGGCGGCTGTCATGGATCTCTTCAGCCGCAAGATCGTCGGTTGGGCCATGCGGGATCATATGCAGGTCGAACTCGCATCCGCGGCACTGACGATGGCCATCAACCAGCAACGGCCGCAGGCCGGATTGATCCATCACTCCGATCGCGGCGTGCAGTATGCCTCACATGCCTATCGCGACGCTCTCACGGGCGCCGGCATCACCGCATCGATGAGCCGCAAGGCCGATTGCTACGACAACGCCCCGTGGAGAGCTTCTTCCATACCCTGAAGACCGAGCTCGTTCATCATCGCAGCTACAAGACCCGCGCCGAAGCTCAGCGCGATATCTTTGCCTTCATCGAGGGCTTTTACAACCGAACCAGGCTCCATTCCGCGATCGACTATATCGCCCCGATCGAGATGGAGTTAAAAGCCGCCTAAACCCGTCCACTTTTTCGGGGGAAGATCAGATCAAGGCCTGCCTGCAGGCACAAGTCCTAAACTCCCGCACTCTCGGGAAGGGGAAGGTCCAGGCCGCTTCCGCTTCGCGAGTTGAACCAAAGTTTGCTTTGATGCGAACTCATCTATTCCAAACTGGTATTGATTTCGCCGAAATTGGTATTGGCCCCCTCGCGGGCGCTTCGCTTAACGACAACTTTGTCCGCGAGCCATCTAGACTGCGTCTTGATCGACTCTTGATCTCGTCCGGGAAGCGAACCGGCCGGTGATCTCTAGTCGGTGACTTTTCAGATGGCTCACGAATCTCTGCGTCATAGGGCAGGGCAGGTGTCGGCGGGCGTCACTTCCTGTTTGCCGCCAGCATGTTCGCAAAGCTTGCCTCAGCGCCGGCCGATCGGAGGAAACATATGAATTTCGAGCGCATTCCAGAGCACGAGTCGCTTCGCGACAGCGTCCGGCAATTCTTCGATCGTGAGCTTCCGGAGCCGAAAATTCGCGAAATGGATCGCGCGCGGCGCATCCCGCGCGAGCTATGGAAGCGTCTTGCCGAGCTTGGTTGGCCGGGTCTCACGGTGCCGACCGAGTACGGCGGAAGTGGCGGAGACGTGATGACCAGCGCGATCCTGTGCGAGGAAATCGCGCGACGTTTCCCCTCGTTGGCGAACTATTGGGTCATCACTTCGATGGCTGCGCGCGTGCTGGGTGAATCCGGTACTGAGAAGCAACGGGCAGAGTACCTACCCAAGCTGGCCGCCGGCGAATTCCTGATGAGTTTTGGGATGACGGAGCCCGGCGGCGGGACAGACATCCTCGGGCTGAAGACGCGGGCCGTTCTTGAGGGCGCCGACTGGAGGGTGCGCGGACAGAAGCTCTATACGTCCCTCGCAGATGATGCCAACGCGATCCTGGTCCTATGCCGCACCCATCCTGCCGAGGGAGCCAAGCGCTCCCGCGGACTATCGCTAATACTGACCCCTGTCCATCAGGAGGGGCTCAAGGTGCGGCGCCTCGAGCTCATGGGGCAGCGTGCCGGATGCACCTGCGAGGTTTTCTTCGACGACGCTCGTGCGCCAGCCGATGCGGTGGTCGGGGATGTGGGGCGCGGGTGGCACACACTCCTTCGGACGCTGAACGATGAGCGTATCGTCTGCGCTGCAATGTACGTTGGGGTCACCGCCGCCGCTCTCGATCTGACTGTACAGTATGCCAAGGATCGAACGGCTTTCGGACGTCCGATCGGTGCCTATCAGGCCGTGCAACATCCGATTGCTGACACCGCGACCGAGCTGGAGCAGATCCGTCTGCTCACCGTTAAGGCTGCTTGGCTCCATGCCAACGGACGCGAATGCTCAGTCGAGGCGGCCATGGCTAAGCTCGCAGCGAGCGAGGCGGCGATACGTGCGACTGACCGCTGCATGCGCGTGCTGGGCGGCTTTGGCCTGGTAGAGGAGTCTCCGCTGGAGCGGCTGTTCCGGGACGCCCGCCTGGGACCGTTCAGCCCGATCTCCAATGAAATGGTACGTAATTTCGTTGGCGAACGAATGGGACTTCCTCGTAGCTACTAAGGCGTTACCACACTCGCGAACCGCAGCCATGAGCCAGGCGACTCCATGACCATCTCGGCGATCCACACCGAGCGCTTCCATTGGTACGACTATAAGCGCTATTCCTATTCCCTTGGGCTAAAGACGCCGGCAGGGACGTATCTGTCGGGCGCCACGGCCTCCGAGTACGACCCTGCCAGTAAGCGGATGGTCGTGCGTGGTGGAATGACCGAGCAGCTCCGCACAATCTACGCCAAGCTGGCGGCGATCCTGGAGGGCGGTGGCCTTGAGGCCGGCGATGTGGCAAGGATCGTCGAGTATGTGCGCCCCGAGGGCATCGAGCGCTACGCGGAAGCGGCGACCGTACGACGGGAATTTCTCGGCCGAAATCAGCCCGTGATAAATACCGTTCCGGTGAAGAGTTTGCTCAGGCCGGATGCTTTTATTGAGATCGAGGTGACGGCAGCGCCCACGCATGGCGCTCCCCCCAGTGCCACCTTCCTCCCGTCGGTTCAGCCCGTGGATGACGAGGGAAACATCCTGGGCGCCGGCGACTTGGTTGTGCAGACGCGTGCCGTGTATGACCGCGCGGCGCGTATGCTTTCCGCGCTGGGCCTTGATCTCCACCACGTCGTGAAGATCGCCACGTACATGACCGCGCCGGCTCTACCTGCGTACGAGAGCACCGCGCGGGTGTGGCGCGAACGGCTCGGCCCCGTATTCCCAGCCGCCGTGGATGTGGTAATGCCGCGGCTGTTGCATCCGCAAGCGCTCATCCAGTGCGATTTCATCGCCTCGCATGAAAAGCCGGCCGTGGTGAACCCGGGCTGGAAACGCTATAATGACCTTGCGTGCAGCCCCGCCGTGCGAGCTGGAAAGCTACTCTACATGTCGAGCCAGGCAGCGCTTGATCCGGTAAAAGGACACGTCCTGCACGACGGAGACGTCGTCGCGCAGGCCGAATGCATCTACGAAAACGTGTTCGAGCTGGTGCGCGCCGCTGGAGGCACGCCAAATCGTCTAGTAAAGACCATCGAGTACGTACCTCAGGCTTCGCTTGAGCGCTATCGCGACGTCGGAGCCCTGCGCTCGAAGATGCTGGCGGACCCGCGTCCCGCTTCCACTGGCCTCATCAGCGAGGGGCTCCTGCATCCCGGGACGCTGATCAATGTCGATGCCATCGCCGTCCTCGACTGACCGATGGCACTGTTAACCGACGAACTCAAAGCTTGGATTGGTCGCGAAGTCCATTACCCGGCGCGAGAAGCGCTCGGCCGTGCCTCGATCCGGTACTTCGCGCTCGCTATGGACGATGAAAATCCTCTCTATCTTGATGAAGCCTACGCGCGAGAAGCTGGCTATTCATCGGTCATCGTGCCGCCGACACTGATCTGCGAGACCTGCCAATACGCACATGGCAGGCCGAATTCCAATGGCTATATCGGCCACGAGTGGCACCTGCCAATTACAGATTGCCGCATGATCCGCGCCGACAACGACTATGAGTTCATCCGCGCAGTGCTGCCGGAAGATCACATCTCGGTCACATGGACGCTTGAGGACATCGTGGAGCGCGCCTCTTCTCGTGGCGGCACACAGCTGTTCGTGAATTCCATCGCCCGATACAAGGATGCGGCGAACGAGGTCGTTGCGATAAACCGCGAGACGGTCGTCTACCAGCCGATCGGAAAAGCATGATCAAGCCAACCAAAAGCCTGGCCACTGTCCAGCCGGGGGAGAAGCTAATCCCGCTTGAGAAGACCTTTACGACCGTCGATCTCATGGCCTATGGCGCCGCCACCTGGGATTGGCACCGCTTGCACTACGACCTCGATTTCGCCCGGAAGATGAAAATGCCGAACGTCATCATCGACGGACAGGCATTCGGTGCGCTATTTGCGCGCGCTGCGGTCGATTGGGCCGGTCCGCAGGCTTTCGTCGCGCGATTGTCCTTCAAGATGAAATCCATGGCTTTCGCCGGGGAAACGCTGCGCCTGGAAGGAGAGGTGGCCGAAATCCGGGACCGTACGGTCGTCCTGGCTCAGCAGCTCACCAGTGGCGGTCGTCTTGTGTCCGAAGCGCGGACGGAGGTGCGGCTACCCGTATAGGTTTTGCAGGCTTTGCCCGGGTCGCGTTCGCGGATCTATCGTGACGGTCGTCTCATTGCTCCTGCTTCCCTCCGCGTCGAAGTGGAGCAACCGCTATCGGCAAGGCCGCTGAGCTTGTGAAGCGATAACTTGCGGCGGGGGCCTCGTGAGAAGCCAAACCTTGCATCCAACAAACAAGTGAGAATATGTCTACAAACGTCGTCAGCTATGAGAACTGCGGTGGCATCGGCCTGTTGCTGATCTCCAACCCTCCTGTGAATGCGCTCTCGACCGAAGTTATCACAGGCCTGCGCAGCGCAGTCTCGACCTTCGAAGCCGAGGGTGAAACCAAAGCTCTCGTCATATATTGCAAGGGACGAACTTTTGTGGCCGGTGGTGACATCGCCAGCTTTGAATCTCCCGAATTCGACACGCGGCCATTCAGTTCGCTGCTCACGCGGCTGGATGCATTCCAACGGCCGGTTATTGCAACGCTGCATGGCACAGTTCTGGGTGGTGGACTGGAATTGGCGATGGCCTGCCACTACAGGATTGCGGTCCCGGACGCACGTTTTGGCATGCCCGAAGTCAAGCTGGGGCTGCTCCCCGGTTCGCAAGGAACCCAGCGTCTGCCGCGGCTTGCTGGCGTGCCGCTCGCACTCGATCTGATCCTGTCCGGCCGATTTCTCTCGGCACCGGATGCCCTCGCTGCAGGTATCATCGATGAGATCGTTGACGGAGATCCATTGGCACTTGGGATAGCTGCGGCCGAACGTCTGGTGAGGACCAGGACGCCAGTGCGGCGCTCCAGCGCCATGAAGGTTGTCGCCGATGCAGCAGCGACGCAGGCTTTGGCCAGAGCAGCAGCCGCGGCCGGCAAGAAACCTGCCTATCCCGCGCTCGGAGCAATCGTACGATCTGTCGAAGCGGCCGTGATGCTTCCATTCGATGAGGGCGAGGAGATCGAGGCGCGCGAGTTCGATCAGCTGCGTGTGAGCGGTGCTTCGAAGGCGCTGCGCCATCTGTTCTTTGCAGAGCGCACTGCGGCCCGCATCGCCGGCCCTCCGCAGGCGGTTGGTGCCCGCGAGGTGCGTTCCGTCGGCATCGTCGGCGCGGGCACGATGGGGGGCGGCATTGCCATGAATTTTGCCAATGCCGGCATCCCCGTCGTGCTCGTCGAGACCAGCGACGAAGCGCTCGAACGCGGCCTTGGGATGGTGCGTAAGAATTACGAGGCCAGCGCCGCGAAAGGCAAGCTAAGCGCTGAGCAGGTCCAGAAGCGAACGCGGTTGCTCAAGGGATCTTTGGATTACGGCTCACTTTCGAATTGTGACCTCGTGATCGAAGCCGTATTCGAAAGCCTGCAGGTGAAAAAGGACGTATGTGCACGTCTGGGCGAGACCTGCAAGCCAGGGGCAATCATCGCGACGAACACTTCGACGCTTGATGTGAACGTCCTCGCGGAAGCGACGGGCCGGCCCGCTGACGTCGTCGGCCTTCATTTCTTCAGTCCGGCGAACGTGATGCGGCTGCTTGAAGTGGTCCGCGCGGCCAGAACTGCTCCCGACGTGCTGGCCACGGCGATGCAGATCGCGCGACGCATCAACAAAGTCCCGGTGATATCCGGCGTCTGCTATGGGTTCATCGGCAATCGAATGCTCGAGCCCTACATGCGAGAGACGGAGTTTCTGTTGCTCGAAGGCGCGCTGCCGCAACAGATCGACGCCGCCATCGAATCTTTGGGGATGGCCATGGGACCTTGCCGCATGTCCGACCTGTCCGGGATCGATATCGGGGCAAAGGTCGTCATCGGCCAGGCAGAAGCGGGCGCATTGCCTCCTGACCCGAACTATCGCGTGGTCGTACGCAGGCTGTTCGAGCTGGGTCGCAATGGTCAGAAGGCGCAGGCCGGTTATTACCGCTATGAGGGCCGCACTCCGCTGCCAGATCCGGCGGTCGCGACCATTTGCGCGGACCTGGCACGCCAGCATGGAATCGTGCGCCGCAGCGTGATCCCAGACCAGGAAATCATCCAACGGCTCATGTACACGCTCATCAACGAGGGTATCCAGATCCTCGATGAGGGGATCTCGTACCGGCCTGGTGACGTCGACGTCGTATGGACGGCCGGTTACGGCTTCCCGGATTACCGGGGCGGGCCGATGTTCATGGCGGACCAGATCGGATTGTCTGAGATCAAGGACACGCTCGACCACTTTGGCCGCGTCCGGGGCAACGAGTTCGGCTACTGGACACCCAGCAATCTTCTCAAATCTCTTGCCGCGCGTGGGCAGCGCTTAGGCAGCTGGAGCAAAGATTGAAGCGGCCGTCGATCTAACGCAAGACACATTGATAGGATACATTTCATGCGCGAAGCAGTCATCGTTTCCACCGCCCGCACCCCGATCGGGCGCGCCTTCAGAGGCGCCTTTAACAACGTCAAGTCGCCTACGCTCCTTGGCCATGCAATGCGCCACGCGGTCGCGCATGCGAATATCGATCCGGCAGAGATCGAGGACGCCGTCATCGGATGCTGCCTTACAGCAGGCACCTCGGGCATGAACGTAGCTCGGCTCGGAGCAATCGCTGCCGGACTTCCGGTCGAAGTGTCGGCACAGACAGTCGACCGTCAATGCTCGTCTGGCCTGATGGCGATTGCAACGGCAGCAAAGCAGATCATGGTCGACGGCATGAACGTCACAATAGCGGGAGGTATGGAGAACATCTCCGCGGTTCAGAACGAATATTATCAGTGGTTTGGTCGCACACTGGATGATGCCGTCACGGCGCAGGCGCCTCATGGGTACATGCCCATGTTGCAGACTGCCGAGTTCGTCTCGAAGAAATACGGCATCAGCCGCGAAGATCAAGATCAGTATGCCCTGCAGTCCCAACAGCGGACCGCGGCAGCCCAGCAGGGGGGACGGCTTGACGCGGAAATCGTTCCACTTACGACCACGATGGCCCTTGTGGACAAGGCGACAGATCAGACGACGTACAAGGAAGTCACTCTCAGCTCGGATGAAGGAAATCGCCCGGAGACGACGTTGGAGACCTTGCAAGGCCTAAAGCCGGTGGTCGAGGGCGGCTTGGTCACGGCCGGCAACGCAAGCCAACTTTCTGACGGCGCCGCAGCCTGCGTCGTGATCGAGCGTTCGCTCGCAGAGAAGCGCGGCATTCAGCCGTTGGGGATTTATCGCGGCATCGCGGTGGCCGGATGTGCGCCCGAAGAAATGGGAATCGGTCCGATTTACGCCATTCCTAAGCTCCTGAAGCTCCATGGGTTGAAGGTCGGCGACATCGGGCTTTGGGAGCTAAACGAAGCCTTTGCCTGCCAAGCGCTTTATTGCCGAGAGTACCTCGGCATCGATCCTGCCATCTACAACGTCAATGGCGGCAGCATTTCGATAGGGCATCCTTATGGCATGACCGGCGCGCGACTTGTGGGACATGTGCTGATCGAGGGCAAGCGCCGCGGTGCGAAGCATGTCGTGGTTTCGATGTGCGTCGGAGGCGGCATGGGTGCCGCGGGGCTGTTCGAGATCATGTGAACAGCCTGTGCACTTGCGGAGGCATGGGGTGAGTTCTTTCCGTTGGATGCAGAGCTTACAACTGGAAGACTGAACGGCTGGAGGAAAGCTGTGTCCTTGACGAGCGCGCGAAAGCCGCAGCCACCCGTCTCTGCGCAGCTTGGCACTTGTGGCACTGATTTAGCGCGAAAGGAAGGAGTTCGGTGTTGCAAAGCACGATGATGGATGTGCCGCTCTCGCTCAACCACCTGCTTGAGCGTGTGGGCAGGCTTTTGCCGGAAACGAGATCGTCTCCCGCTTACCCGACAAGAGCCTGCGACGGCACACTTATGGCGAGTTCTACCGGCGGACGCGGTCGCTCGCCTCAGCCCTCCGGCGCCTCGGCCTCAAGAAAGGTGACCGAGTCGCTGTGCTGGAATCACCAGGCTCATCTGGAGTGCTATTTCGGCATTCCTGCCGCCGGGGGCGTGATGCACACGCTGAACCTGCGTTTGCCACTCGAGGAGATTGGCTGGATCTCGGGGGACGCCGGCGATCGCTTCCTGATCATCGATGACGTCCTGCTGAACTTATATGGGCAGTTTGCACATTTGCACCGCTTTGAACGCGTAATCGTGTTTCCGTTCTCCGGCGCGCCGGCTTCGGCCGACATGACGACTATGAGGTCATGCTGGCTCGGGAGGATCCCGACGATCTCGAATATGCCATGCACGAAGAGACCGATCCTGTCGCGATGTGCTACACGTCTGGCACGACCGGACGCCCAAAAGGCGTTGTGTACTCGCACCGCTCGACGATCCTGCACACGCTGGTTGCGAGCCTCGGCGAATTCTGGGCGTTACACACCACGGACGTCGTGCTCCCTGTCACGCCGATGTTCCACGTCAATGCCTGGGGAATCCCGTACGGTGCGGTAAACCTTGTGCGAAGCTTGTATTTCCCGGGCCGCATCTGCATGCTGACGACCTTATCGATCTGATGCAGAGCGAACCGCCAACGCTGGCGCTCGGCCTGCCGACGATCTGGATGACGTTGATGCAGCCCTTCGAGGCTGCGCTAGCCGATGGCTCGCCCGACTGGGGACGGTGGGTGTTGCCCAAAGGAATGCATGCGATGACGGGTGGTGCGACCGTCCCGGAATCCCTGATCCGCGCCTTCGACAAGCATGGCGTATGGCTGGAGCAGGGATGGGGAATGACCAAAACATCCCCCGTTTCGACGAGATGATATCGCCGGGCCGAACTGCGCTTTGCCAGCGAGGATGAAAAATACCGCCGCGCGGCCATGGCTGGCGTGCCGGTGCCACTTGTGGACTTGCGCCTCTGGAGCGACAAAGGCGAGCAACCATGGGATGGCAAGAGCGTCGGCGAGATCCAGGTACGCGGGCCGTTTGTTACGGGCGCCTACCACGAGGTGCCCGTAACACGCGATAAGTTCACCGAGGATGGCTGGCTACGCACCGGGACGTTGCCTCGGTCGACCCGCTTGGCTTCGTACGCATCACCGACCGTAGGCATACGATGAAGACCGCCCGATTGACGCGTGCGCGCGGGCCCGGCGAGCTCTATGATGGCGTTGCGTGAAGGT
>NZ_LBJX01000061.1:0-19506 GCF_028128895.1 Bradyrhizobium sp. CCBAU 11434 | reverse complement strand
CTAGAGGTCGCAACCAACGTTGCGGCCGCCGAAAGGCATCACGACGTGAGGGCGTTCGTGAATCTGTCTCAGATGACCGTCAAGGAGATGGACGTCTTCGATACGACGGAAAGCCCTCAACAAAAGCAACATTGGCTGGCCGAGCAGATACTGAGAGCGAAGGCCGTGCCGTTTGTGCCATCAATCATTCGGTGGCGTCGTATGGTTTAACAATTTCGAGACAGCAGTCACGACCTGCGCAGGCGCGAACGGCTTGTTCAGAAGAACGCTGTTGGGTACCCCCCGCGACGCCCACTCGTCGGCGGCTGCGCCGGTCATGTAAATCACCGGAAGGTCGGTGGATAACTCTCTGGCGCGTTGTGCCACCTGCCAACCCGTGTAGTCGCCACGGAGATTGATGTCGGTGACTAGAGCGCAGTAGGTCCCGCCATCGTCCAGCAGGTGTAGCGCCTCTTGACCGGAGCCGACTACCTCGGGTTCGAACCCTCCATCAGACAGCGCGTCTCGGACCATTTCGGCAATGAGGTAGTCGTCTTCAACGATCAGAATCCGCAACAGATTTTGCACCGCCCGCCCCTCCGGCCACCCGGTGTGGCAAATAGCTTAAGTACAAAAGTGCACACAAGTTCTACGTTGAGGAAAAAACAACATAGACCACCGTCGACACAGCGAACTGAACGCCCGCTCTGAATGAGAGAGCCAAATTGCGCCAGGGCTTTCGCGAAGCGTCCTTCCTGAGTTCGCGCAAAGTCCGATATGGGGCAAACCTAAGTACGGAGACGGGGATCCTTTTCGTCTCCGTCTTCCACATCGTTCAGACATTGAGCCTCCGAAGCCCAAAGGCCCCAGGCGAACAACCAGCTTGGCCATCGTATTCACCGGCCGAATTGGCCAAAACTTTACTGAGAGCATCTACGGGGTAGTCGGACCCGGGAGTACCAATTGGTCGTAGCACGCAGTGGGTCATCATTCGTGCCACGACGTATGGTATCCACATGAGTGCAGTCGAAGTGGACAAGACGGTCAGAGAGATTAGCACGGACGAAACTTCCATGGGGCGTTTGCGTATACTAAAGCGTGGATTTGGATCACTCAATTATGTCGTCTGTCATAGATAGAAGCGATGATAACTCCAGCCGAAGCGAGGCTGCAGTCTTCCGGTTTACGACCAGTGAAACCTCTTGTGATCGCTGCACAGGCAACTCTGCTGGCTTTGCGCCTCGCAAGATTCTATCGACAAACTCGGCCGCCCGCTCAAATTGCTTCTGATAGTTCGGGCCGCAAGCCAGTAAGCCCCCGGCAGCGACAAAGCCGCGGCGTCGAAAAACGGTTGGTAAGCTGGATATCAGCGCAAAGGTGAGCACTTGGTCGCGGTTGCCCCAAGTCAACTGATCGTTGGTTACGTAGAGAGCGTCGATACCCCGGTAGTGGGCCTCTAGCGTTGGGATGATAGCGTCTTCCACTCGGACGTCTAATAGGTCGATGTCGATGCCGAGTAGGCGTGCAACAACTTGGAGTTCTCCTGCCTCTAGTAAGGCGGCGGGGCTGTTGCCGTTGACAAGAATTGCCAGTCGTCGAAAACTCGGCAGTATATCAGTCAAGGTCTCCAAAAGCCGCCGGCAAATGTCCTTGCGCCCCAAAGACACTCCGGTAACATTCCCACCCGGCCGCGCCAGGTTTGCGACTAAGCCGTCCGCGACCGGATCTTCCGCTTGAGCAAACACGATCGGAATGGCTGAGGTTGATTGCATCGCCATGGTCACCGCTTGTGTACCGGCAGTGACAATGACATCGACGGGGGCGTGGACACATTCGGAAGCGAGTGTTGCAAACCGATCGGGTTGTCCTTCGGCCCACCAATATCTTATGACTGCGCGATCTTCGGTCCAACCTAGCTCGCGCAATTTATCCGCAAAGGCAACGGTGGAGCCGCGTTGCGTTGCAGGCGTGTCGGTTCCTAAGAAACCGACGGACGCAGGAGCCGATCGTGTATTGACTGACATGTCTCGCTAACCTGGTTAGAACAAGAATTGCCGGCACAAATATGGATGTATTCAACCGGCTTATGCGAGAGTGATTGCGTCGACCCTACCGCTTGGATCGTAAGGGCCGGTTTCTTTAGTCGCAACTCCAGATACCAAGTCTAATCGAACGAGCGTATTGGACAGCGTGGACCTGCGAAGATGAGCCGGACGACTATTCGAACTTTTTCTGATGCTAAAGGCACGTCGATCATTCGAATTCAGTACGGATCTCACCGGCCACTAGCTTTGGATTCTGCAGGTGAGGGTAATGTCCAATGCCGCGAAGAAGCTTCAGCTGCGTACCGAGGCGCTTGGCGAGCTCCACTCCCATCTCTTTGTTGATAAAAAAATCATCTTCACCCCAGATTACCTTCACTGGCGTTGTGAGGTCGGCCAGTTTCGATTCGAAGTAATCTTGGTCCCGAGTGAAATGCGAGTAATATTGGGAGAATGCGTCGACTGGAGTCATCGGCCCGTGCGACCAACCTCGAAGCATGTCGTCCTTGAAATCAGCCGCCACCTCAAAATGTGCCTCCTTGGGCAAACCCATCGTGAAAGCGCTCTCAAGTATTTGGTCGCGACCGCCGTTCATGTTGGCACGAACCTGCTCCATCGCGGGTCCCGTCTTCAAACCCTGCAGACCCGCATACATGAATTGAGGTCTGTTGAAGGGCGCGAAGTCGCCGACGATGATCTTTCTTGCGATAGTAGGCGTTTTCACGGCCAACAAGAGCGCGGGCAGCGCTCCGATGTCGGTTGCGTAAATCACAAGCCTCGACGGTTCGATGCCGGTTTTCTGAATGTATCGATCCAGAACCTGCGCGTAATCCGCGGGCGAGTACGGAAATCGGTCGACCGTCGGCCGTGAAGAAAACCCATAGCCCGGCCAGTCCAAGGCGTGAACTTCGTAGTCACCCGCCAGAGCCCCCACAACGCCTTGCCATGCATAGAGTGTCTCTGGAAATCCATGCAGAAGAAAAACGATCCCGTTCGCACCTTCGTTGCGAACAACCGTTCGTCGCAATTCGATGCCTTCGCCGATTTGAAGGAAATCCACCGTTGCGGGCCGTGACATCCCGTTGTCTCCTATCGCTCATCGCTGACAGCTTTGAGTGCGACGCGCCTGGCGGCCGCACAACTTCGGCCAAGAAAGGCTGAGGGTATGCGAAAATCAACTATGCCAATGTATGCAGTCGTGGATGCTTGGAGTCCTGAAGCGACAAGACTGCGTTGTGAGCAGGCAATATACAGCCGTATAATTTAGCAGATCTCGGCAGTCAGATAGCTTGCATCTCGCCATCTGAGACAAGCGAGATTTTCCCATGAGCAATCCTTCGAGCTTCACCGAGCGCATGATCCCCGGAAGCGCGGGACGTCTCTACACGAGAGATTATCCTGGCGAAGGTCCTCCGTTTGTACTGATGCACGGATTTCCGGATCATCTTGGTATCTACGATCAGCTGGTGCCGGAGCTGACGGCAGCAGGGCGGCGCGTGGTCACATTTGATTTCCTTGGTTTTGGAAAATCAGACCGGCCGGATGGCGCCCAGTATACATTTGAAGGACAGTTGCAAGATCTCGCCGCTGTCGTGACGGCTCTCGGCGTGTCGACATGCGTGCCCGTCGCGCATGATTCCTCCGGCCCGGCTGGGATCAACTATGCGTTGGCATTCCCCGAAAAAGTTGCCTCGCTTGTCATACTCAATTCGGGTTACGACGATGACTTTCCGGTTTTGTGGCCGGAAATGGTGACGCTGTTCGCTACACCCGGTCTGGCCGCTTTGGCTTCAGCGATCGCGAACGATCCGGCCCAGTTCGGATGGCTTCTCAATTGGCAACAAGACGAGTTCATGGCGGCTCAGCCGATCGAACAGAGGAATGCCTTCAAGAGTAGCGTTGGCCAACTTATCGCCGACAATTTCATGAAACAACCAAGCGGCGGACCGGCCTTCGTGCAGTTGGCCTCGCATTTCCTCGCCGAGCTTCATCGCAATACTCAGCATCTTCCCGAACTGAAAAGGTTCGACTTTCCCGTCAAGGTGATTTGGGGAGACTTTGACCCGTACATGACGACGAGCGTTGGTCGCAATCGGGCATCCCATTTCAAGAATGCCAAGCTCAGCCCGCTTCCGGGAGGGCACTGGCTCCAGGCCGATATCCCCGACCTTGTCGCAAAGGAGATGCTGTCATGATCCACACTGGTGTTCGACTTGCTTTAGGCGCTTTGGTTGCCGGCTTCCTGTTCGAAAGTGCCCCGCTGTTCGCGCAATCGTCGGCGAACCCTGGTGCGGGCTCGGTCGCGGCTCAGCACCATACGACGCGGGTCCTCGCGATCGGTAAGTTGACGGAGAAAGCGAAGTCAGCTGACCTTCCGGAAGTGCTTTCCCGAGAGGTTCCAGCTACGCTTGAGCTTTATCTTCGGGGCAAGATTGCCGATTGGTATGCTACGGCCGAACAGACCGAGGTCGTTTTCCTCCTCAATGTCACTTCGGTCGAGGAGGCACGCGCCCTTTTAGAGCCTCTGCCCCTTGGGCAGGCGGGCATGATGACATTCGATCTCACGCCGATCGGGCCCTTGCTGCCGCTGGGCAGGTTGCTCAAAGCGAAAAACTAACGAGGGACGTTCGCGCTGCTGCAACGGTCGACGCAGGCCGTTGCGCGCGCAGCGCACCAAGCGGTCCTGCAAGAATAAAGCGATTTCAAAAGATTCCGAAGGGGAGGGTTGACATGGAATTTGTCAGCACGTTGGCCGAGAGAAATGCTCACTTTGCCAGCGAGAGTTTCGATAACACGCTGAAGATGTTGCCGTCGATGCGGACCGTGATTGTCGGCTGTGTGGACGGTCGGGTGGACCCGGCGGAAGTTCTCGAGCTTGAGCAAGGTGAAGCGGTCGTCATTCGCAATGTGGGAGGCCGCGTCAATGCCGCCCTCTATGAGACGCTTGAGATATTGCAGGTCGTTGCCAGTGCTGCCGGCAAGCCGCTGGGCGAGGGATGGAATCTGATCGTCCTTCATCACACAAATTGCGGGATCGTGCCGTGCTTCAAGCATGCTCCCGATCTATTGGCAAAGAATTTGAGCGTTTCGACCTCGGACCTCGATCACATGGCTATCGCGGATCCTTACGAGGCGGTTCGTCTCGACGCCGCCATGCTCGTGTCAAGCGATCGACTACCGGCGGGTCTCATAGTCTCCGGAATGGTCTACGACGTCGCTACCGGCAGGATCGACATCACGGTTCCACCCGAGCTGGTGCGCGGATAGGTCTGCGTGCCAGTCGCCCTGCCCGTGAAGCTAGAAGGTCCTCACGACAAATGGCCGCGAAACCGTATGGCGATAAGCAATGCTAACTGAAGTGCAGAGCACCACTTCCTCGGGGGTTAGCCTTTTGGCACGTCGAGAGCGACCCGGATCGGGCCGCGCAAAGGTTAACCCTTTGCAGAAATGGCGCCTTCGGCGTGTCGAACAGCACGTCGCCCTACATTTCGATCGCACGATCAGCCTGTTTGAACTCGCCAGTGTCGCTGGGCTTTCTAGAATGCATTTCGCGGCCCAATTCCGGGCCGCGACCGGATGCCGACCTCACGAATACCTCCTCAATCATCGTGTCGAGCGGGCTAAAGCCCTGCTGACGACAACCCGGTTGTCACTAACCGAGATCGCAATTGCGGCGGGATTTACTACACACCCGCGCTTCTCCAAGGTGTTCAAGAGCATCAGCGGCCAGGCGCCGGGACGATGGCGAACCGTCGCTAGACGTCAGCGACAAGGGATCGGCCCAGTGCCGCATCCACCGGTATCGTGTAAACTGATCGCGTCCCAACACGCCAGTGGCTTAGCCTAAGCTCCTGGCAGTTTCCATAACCGTCCAACTCTGAGAACAACACTGAAGTGATGATCTCAAAGGGTCTCGGAGCTCCGAGCGCGTTTCCGTTGTTGCCTACATCAGCGTTTGAGAGTTGGGAGCGATACGCTCGTATAATGGCCTGCGTCCCCCCGTCATGCACGACTGCAGCGTATGCAGGCGGCGACATTGCAACGGCCCAGGAGGAAACCGGGATGTCAGCGATAACCGAACGTAAAGATGACCAGAGCGGGGCGGGCTTCAGAACGGCGCGTGTCGAAACGCCAAGCGGGGGCGTGTATGCGCGCGATTACGCTGGGACCGGCCCCGCGTTTGTCATGATGCACGGGTTTCCGGACAATCTGCACATCTACGATGACCTTGTCCCCCGACTTACACGCGCAGGACGCCGCGTGGTGACGTTCGATTTCCTTGGGTTTGGCGCCTCTGACAAATCGCAAGAAGGTGGGTACAGTTTTGCTCAGCAACTCAGCAATCTGGAAGCGGTTGTCTCCCACCTGGCTCTGGAGAGTGCAATGCCGGTCGCCCACGACTCTTCGGGGCCCGCAGCATTGAACTTCGCGCTGAAGGATCCCAAACGCACCGCAGCCGTAGTTGTGTTGAACTCGTTTTACTGCGAAGCGCCGACGCTCAGGTACCCAGAATTCATCGAGCTGTTCGCCAGCAAAAGTCTCAACAAGCTGAGCGAGACGATTCGGAGGAGCCCTGAGCAGTTCGCGTGGGTCCTCAATTTCCAGCGGGCCGCATTCCAGGCCGAGCTTTCGGAACAGCATCGCGCGCACTACTCGTCGGTGTTGGGTCCAATCATCGATGCGAATTTTCGGGAGCAACCCAGTGCGGCCCGCGCTTTCGCGCAGATGACGGCAGGACTTTTCGAGGAAGTGCAGCGAAATACGCAGCGATTACCCGCGCTGTCCTCCATGACAGTTCCCGTTAGACTGATCTGGGGAGACAGAGACCCCTATCTCAATTTGGGCGTGGCCGAGCACTTGGCTTCTGCACTGAAATACGGAGAACTGGTATCGCTTCCAGCTGGACATTGGGTCCAGATGGACGAGCCGGGTGCGGTCGCGCGCGGAATGCTTCGACCGTTTTGAAGCAGCGCGTGCCCTTTGGCTGAATCGTATCGGTGATCATAACCAAACGCTCGGGGTGAAGAATTTGCGCCGGGCAGCACAAGCCTCTTCTGGTCCGATCAAGGTAAGCAATGTGACCGACGCTTCATCACAGATACTAGCAACGCCGGCCCGCGGAATTCTCGGGCGGTCTCTGATTCCGATCGTCGCCGTGATTATGGTGCTGATTTTGGCAGGGACTGTCGCGGTCCGCTGGGATGAGTGGGTCGCGATGCGCAGCATACAAGTCACGGACGATGCCTACGTTCGGGCTGAGACGGCGCGGATAAGCACGAGAGTTGCCGGGGAAATCCTCAAAGTCGGCGTCAACGATTTTCAACGCGTTCGAGCTGGCGAGCTCTTGGTGCAGGTAGATCCTGCCGACTATCAGGCGTTGGTTGACCAGTCGACGGCGGCCGTGGCTGCCGCCAAGGCTGGGCTCGACAATCTGGCGAATGAAATTGAACTTCAGTATGCAACAATCGCCCAGAGCAAGGCACAACGGCAATCCGTCATGGCGCTCGAAGTCGAGGCGGAGCAGGAACAGGAAAGGCAGCAAACGCTGTCAACCACAAGCTCCGGGACGAGGCAGCGACTAGAGCAGGCGGTCGCCGCTCTTGCGAAAGCACACGCTGACGTGAGATCGAACGCGGCGTTGATCGCAGCTCAGGAACATCAATTGGACGTGCTCGCCGGTCTGCAAAGGCAGCGTAGAGCTGATGTCGCCGCGGCGGAAGGTGCCCTAGCGGCTGCAAGACTTCGGCTGGGATATACGAAGATCACGGCGCCATTCGACGGCGTCGTGAGTGAACGCCAAGTGCAGACCGGCGATTATGTCAACATCGGCACTAACCTCATAAGCGTCGTACCACTGCCGAATGTCTATGTGATCGCGAACTACAAGGAGACGCAGCTAAGGAGGGTACGGGAGGGACAGGCAGTCGAGGTTTCGGTCGACACGTTTCGCAATCAACCCCTACGCGGAAGAGTACAGCGCATATCCCCGGCAAGCGGGTCTCAATTTGCTCTTCTGCCGCCGGATAATGCGACAGGGAACTTTACGAAAGTTGTTCAGCGTGTCGCGGTCCGCATTGTCCTGGAAGACGGGCAGCCCTTGGTGCAACAACTGTTGCCTGGAATGTCAGCCGTGACCAGGATCCACGTGATGGAAGATGCCGAACGGGCCGTTAGTAATGCCCGCTAACGTAGACGCCAGGTCAAGTCATCGCCCGATTTTCGCAGTGGGGGCAGTACTGTTCGGCGCGTTTCTCGCCAATTTCGATTCCAGGCTGTTTTCGGTGGGACTTCCAGACCTGCGCGGAGCGTACTCGCTCAGCTTTGATGAGGGGGCGTGGTTGAGCACAGCGGCCACGGCATCGCAGATATTTATCGCGCCCGCGGTCGCCTGGATGTGTACCGTCTTCGGTCTCCGCAAAATACTTGCTATTCCCAGCGTGGTCTATGCGGCGATCTCTATTGTGATGCCCCTCACTGATACCTACGGTGTGCTGATAGCTCTAAGCATATTGCATGGGCTCCTGCTTGGGACATTCGTTCCTGCAACGTTGCTGATAGTCGTGCGAAATTTGCCGCGTAAATGGTGGATCGTCGCTATGGCGATCTATTCGGCACGAGTTGGGCTGTCGCTGAACGCCGGGATTTCGATCGTCGGCTTTTACGTGAGCGACGTTGGCTGGCATTGGTTGTTTTGGCAGGACGTTATTATCGCGCCGCTCATGGGCATCTGTGTTCTCCTCGGGACACCGCATGAGGCCATCAACCGACGCTTAGTCGCGGAGGCCGATTGGGGGGGAATGCTGCTGCTCGGCTCTGGAATGGCGATGATCTATGCCGGTCTGGATCAGGGCAACAGGTTGGACTGGCTGCAATCGGGGGCCGTCGTCGCTCTTCTATCCGGGGGAGCGGCCTTATCGCTAGGGTTCTTACTGAACGAGGCCCTTATCCGTAAGCCCTGGGCACGGATAGACGTCATCCTGACCCGCAATATCTGCCTGGCGCTGATCGTGATCCTGCTCTACACGCTCACCGCGCTATCAAATGCGAGTTTGGTCCCAAACTTCCTGATTTCGATCGGCCGGCTACGACCGGAGCAGACCGGGGGGCTATTTCTAACGTTCGGCGTCCTGCCCATGCTGATCTTGCTTCCTTCGACGATCTATTTGGTTCAGCGCCACGACCCTCGGCTTGTATTAATTGTCGGCCTTGCTGCGTTCGGGTTTGCGGGGATACTCGGCACTGGCATCACCCATCAATGGTCGGTTGACGACTTCATCCCGATCTTGCTGCTTCAAGCTTTAGGACATTCCTTCTCACTTCTTCCGCTGATGATGATTGCTTTGGCAAGCTCCGACCCGACGCGGTCGACCGAATTTGCCGCGTACGTCCAGGTGATGCGGCTGGGGGGCGCGGAGATCGGCATGAGTGTGATGGCGACATGGCTGCGCGTGCGCGAGCAATTTCACTCGAATCTACTAGGGCAGTATATCGACGGAGGTAAATCCGACGTGATGCACTTCATTGCGAGACTGACGGAACACTTCGCGTTTGCGCCGGCCAACCTGGCGCCGGCACTGAGCATCAGATCGCTTGTGTCGATTGTCCAACAGGAGGCGAATACGTTGGCGTACATCGACGGATTCTGGCTGACGGCGTTGTTCGCTGGCTTGGGATTGGGGTTCGTCACGTTGATGACCAGATCTCCTCCAGGGCCGTTCTCGTCGGATCGATGAACGGCTCGACGTAACAGCCGGATCACCATGGCCGCGGGCGAGCCGGTTGGCAGGCCCGAAAGGCTCGGGTTGTAGGGTTTGCTGACGGCGCTGCCGACAGCGACGTGAAGCCGCGTCGGCGATAGTGAGACATGAAGAAGATCTGCGGTTCAAGCGCAATGAGGGGGTGGCTCGAATGGCACGCTGGCTCAACTTGCGGTCGCTGGTTCTGATCGCAACACTGGCAGGACTCTTACTGTTCTCCTGTGTGGTTGCCTATTTGGGGTGGACCTCTACCGATGCTCTTGTGCCGGCGTCAGGTTACGTCGCAATGGCGATTGGCGTCGGCTTTTCATTGGTTCTGGGCGTTGGTTTGATGGCGCTTGTATTCTATAGCAGCCGTCATGGTTACGATGAGCCGGCACATCGCTTAAACGAAGATGATTTGCCCGAGCGTTGAGGCAGCGCTTCATAGCGCAAGACCGAGACGGCACCGATCGTCGAGCGCTTTGTGTTGGTACGATGGCTGACACGATGGCGTTTGCCGGTGCGTTTCGGAAGCTGCCGCTTGGCCCTGAGCGCTCGACAACGAGCTCCTTACGACGCGCAGGCGTCGGAACCCTGCGCCGCGAAACCCCTGTATAGTTGTATAGTCGGTGCACTTGCGCGATCCAGGACGGGCGTTTTGCGCAACAACAGGAGACCGCATATGTCGACCAAACCTCTCGAATCCGTCTCGAACTCTCGTCGCACGCTGCTAATCGCTGCGAGCGGCATAGCTGCGGCAACGAACCTGCCAGCGGCGGCGAGCCAGCCGAAACAACTGATTCCGCGAGGAAGAGATAACGTGGAGACAGTCACGGCCAAGGACGGTACAACGATTTTTTTTACAAGGACTGGGGAATGGGCAAGCCGGTAGTGTTCTCCCACGGCTGGCCGTTGTCTGCCGATGCCTGGGACAGTCAAATGCTTTTCCTGGCCTCACAGGGCTATCGTGTCGTGGCGCATGACCGCCGCGGACATGGCCGGTCGGGGCAATCGTCAACAGGCAACGATATGGATACGTACGCCGATGATCTGTCGGCGGTTATCAAGGCGCTCGATCTCAAGGACGTGACCCTTGTGGGTCATTCTACGGGGGGCGGCGAGGTCGCAAGATACATCGGACGTCATGGGACCAGCAGGGTTTCAAAAGCCGTGCTGATCGCTGCGGTGCCACCCTATCTGCTCAAGACGGCAGACAATCCTGAGGCCGCGCCGAAAGAGATCTTCGACGGTCTTCGCAGCGGACTAGCGGCGGACCGTTCGGCTTTCTTCAAGAATCTTGCGGTCCCGTTCTTCGGATACAATCGGCCCAATGCGAAAGTTTCGCAGGGGGCTATCGATTCATTTTGGATGCAGGGCATGCTGGGGGGCATAACCGGCCAATACGAATGCATCAAGGCCTTCTCGGAAACGGACTTCACAGAAGACTTGAAGAAGATGACGGTGCCGACTCTCGTCATTCAAGGTGACGACGATCAGATGGTCCCGATTGGAATTGCCTCGCAGAAAACCGTCAAGCTCGCGCCCATGGCGCACCTTAAGGTTTACGAAGGTGCCCCGCACGGTCTCTGTGTCACGCATGCAGATAGGATCAACGCCGATCTGTTGGGATTCCTGAAGGCGTGATCCCGCTGGGCTTGGGCCGCATCGCTGCCTTGCGGCGCCCGATCGGCCATCCATCCCTGCAGTGGGTGGCCGGTCGACCCGAAAGAGCAGCAACACAGGGGTTGGGCTACCCCGACGCTTGAAGATCGGTGCCCTTCCAAGTCGCGCGCGTGAAGTTGTTTCGACGCAGGCGGAAACGAGGATCTCCGGATCAATGGGAGGGCGGCGCGCCTCTCGAGCGATCCCCAGACTAGTGATAGTCCCTTGGCAGCGCCGGCAGCGAGGTGCGGTATGAGAGAGCGGGGCCGTTTGCAGACGCTAAGGCTTCGGAGACTCGCACGAGGTCGGCCACCGTGCGGACCATCATCTTTCGCATCATCGATCCACGATGTACCTTGACTGTTATCTCGCGCAACTTCAGCTCACCTGCGATTTGCTTGTTCATCAACCCCCGAGCAACCAGAGAAAAGACTTCCTTTTCCCGAACCGTTAGTGTTGCAAATGATTGGGTCAGCTCAGAAAGGCGCGAATTCCGGCGGAGTCTGATGGCATCATACTCAAATGCCTCCGCCACTGCGTCCAACACTCGCACGTCCTCAAAGGGCTTGGCGAGAAAATCGACAGCCCCGGTTTTCATGGCCCTTACGGAAATTGAGACATCCGCTCGCCCCGCGACGATGATCGGGATTTCGACGCCTGACTGCCGCAATCCCCGGCAATCCGCAATCCGGGCATCGATGATGGCACAACCGCGGTTGAAGGGCTGCCAAGCAGCAACGAACTCTTGGGCCGAGAGGAAGGTTTTCACGGGAACATCAGCGGATTGCAGAGTGTTTACGAGCGAGATTGTCGCTCCAGGATCGTCATCGACTACGTAGACAGCGGCCTTGTTTGCCGGGCTTTGCATGAGTTGGCTCCACAATAGGTTGAGGCTGTCGGCAGGACCGGCGAACGTGCCCGATCCGTGCTTCTGCTGCGTCATAAGGATCCGGCGTGGCCGTAAAGTCCTTGGGCAAGACCTGAAAAATCCCTTAGGCCCTTGGGTTGAGGAAACGGGCCTTAGCCGATCGCGGCCAGAAGGTTTTGCGCGTCGACAAGGTCGAGGTTCGAAAAGCCTTCAGTAAACCACCTGTAGATTGGATCCAGGATATTGCGGGCTTGGGGGATCCGTGCTTGCTTTTTGAACAGTCTCGCCAAAGACGTTGCTGCCCTGAGCTCCCACGAGGGGACGGATTGCTGTTTTGCCAAGTCGATGGCCTGCAGCAGGCATTGTTCCGCAGCTGGGTAGTCCCGTCGCCCGAGCGCGATTTCACCCCTAATGCGGAGGAGCTCGGCGAGATACCATCGCTCTCCGGCTCGATCGGCATGACCGATCGCTTCCGAAATGGCCTGCAGGGCGGAAGCGTGATTGCCGGCCGCCAGCTCTCCCAGTGCCAGCTCTCCCAGAAAAGTCACGTACCGGGTCTGGAAAGTTTGTCGATCGAGAAGGGCGAGGCCTGACCGCAATCGAGCGATCGCCGTGGTAGAGCTTTGTTGCCGCAACTCCAAGGCTCCATCGTAGCATTCAGCCCATGCTGCAAGCGCCTGCGATTCTTGCGAGGAAGCGAGTTGCGATAGCATCCGCGTGAATTCCTTCGCCGCCTGATAGTCCCGTGACTGGAGCGCAATCGCACATGCCCCATGGATCAGTACGTTCGAAATTGTTGGAGCATGTCCGTCGGCCGTGACGTCTGCCACCGCCTGCTTCACGAGTCGGCAGGCCTGTTCCTGAAATCCCTGGAGCCAAAGTATGTGAGCTTGATAGATGAGGGCTACCACGCGCTGCTCAAACCCATATCGCACCAGGTGTAATCGACCGGGGGGTGCCCTATACCGACTAAGGAAGTGCTCGAGGTGTTCACGTGCCTTAGTCTGTTCGCCAAGGACATGCAGCGTCATGCCAAGCAGCCGCTCCCCAATCAATCGATCTGGAATCGTCTCCGGCAAATCGGTGAAGTGCTCAGCGATCAGGAGCGCCCCCCGGTAATCTCCCGTGAGGTAGTGCCGGATCCAGAGCCCCCACATACTGCGCAATCGGTATTCATCGTCTCCAAGTTCATCCGCAAGATCAGCGGCGTGTTTCAGAACCTGATACATTCTGTCGTTGGGGCCGGCGGTCTGGATGATCACTGAGCCAAGCGCGGCGTACATGCGCATGTCTCGGAACCGATCCTCTTCGACAGATGACCCCACCAGCGAAACTGCGCTCTCGAGCCAGTTTCGGCATTCTGCCAGTAGTCCTTGCCGAATCCAGAGCGAAGCCGCGGCCGCTGCCAGCTCTACGGCAAGCAGTGCGGCGCCCGTGGAAGCGAAAGCCCAATCCAGCGCCGATCGTACTTCGTCAACCAGCCCGACGGGAACATCGGAAGGCCGGCTTTTGTCCGGTATGTCCTGCCGATCAATACCCGCGATAATGTTATAAATTACGACCGCGTGTCGGCGGGACAACCCGTCAAGCTCTCCGCTGTCCGACAGCTTTGTCAGTCCGTAGCTCCGCGTCAGCTCCAAAAGCCTATAGTATGCCACTGGCCCGCCAACATCGCTTGCAACGAGCGATTTTGTGACGAGACTTCCGAGAACCTCCGCGAGCTCAAGCTCGGTAAAGTCATCAGCGAGCATTGCGATCCAGTCGAGGGGGACGGGGGTTCTGAAAGCCGCCATGCGAAGGAGAAGTCGTTGTTCCTTCTCGGTAAGGGTCACAAAACTCCAGTCTAACGTTGCTTGCAGTGTCTGGTGACGGGGCAGGGCGGTCCGTTGTCGCCCTCTCATCATCAGCGCAAAGCGGTCACGAAGACGGATGTCCAACCCTTGGACACCTAGGAAACGCACCTGAGCTGCGGCAAGCTCGATCGCGAGAGGTATGCCATCGAGACGCCTGCAGATCCCCACAACGATCGGCGCCTGGAAGTCTGTGAAGTCGAACTGGTCGAAGCCCGCTCTGGCGCGCTGTACGAATAATGCTATCGCTGAAAAACCGAGGGCTTGGCTTGCGGACAGCGAACTCCCATCGGGGGGAAGGTCGATGGGACCGAGCTGGCGCGTCGTCTCGCCCCTTGCTCCAATGGGCTCTCGGCTCGTTGCGAAAATGGTGACGCCCGGCGCGCCGCTCAAGATAGCTTCGACGAGCAACGCAGCCGCTTCGATCTGATGTTCGCAGTTGTCGAGGATGATGAGAGCTTGTTGATCTCTAAGCAACCTGACGATGCCTTGTATCGGCATGTCAGACATCATCGACAACCCTAGCGCGGAACCAAGGGCGCTAGGCACATGGCGGCCGTCTTCAACGGGTGCCAGGTCGACATAACATACGCGATGTTCGTAGGTGGCCTGGATCCGTTCCGCTACGGCAAGGGCAACCGTGGTCTTCCCTATGCCTCCTGCTCCGACGACTGTAACCAGTCTCTGCCGCGGCAGCTCGGTCACAAGATCCCGGATGGACTGTTCGCGGCCGAGAGGCTGGGTCAGCTGACTGGGTGGATTTCGCCACCGTGGCTCACGTCCGCGGTCATCGGTTCTGGATTCGGGAAGCGTCCCCTTCGGGGGGCAAAGGATCCAATCCCCGACCAATCGGTAGCCGCGCCCCGAAACGGTTTTCAGTACTTCACGTGAGGCCGGTCCAAGTGCTTTACGAAGAACGGAAACATGAACCTGAAGGGTATTTTCGCCAATGGCGGCTCCAGGCCACACCTTGTCCATCAGCTCATTCTTTGTGACGAGCTCTCCCGCAGATTGCACCAGCACCTCGAGAATATCAAATGCGCGACTGCCGATCGCCACCGGAACGCGCCCAACGCGGAGTTCGCGGCGATCGAGATCGATCTGCGTGTCCCCACACTCGTATATGGCCTGCTGGCCTGGCGCCTCTTTGTTTTCTGAATCTTGCATGCAAATTGGCCCTAAGCCGCTTTGCGACTACGCTTCCTTCGTCCAAAGACACTCAATTGCGAAACCGCTCAGCCTACCGCCGGTCGATCCTTTCTTTAAACGCCCGAATTTCACGCGAGAAATTAGCTTCTGTGCTCTCAACGTTGTAGGACGTTTTTGCCACTCTTTATGCCGCGGCGATCACAAAGGTGTCGAATGCGGGCTAAATCGCAAGTAGAGTGCAGACTTCAGACACTCGGGTATTTGGATGCATCGGATCGGTTTCATCGTGCCGCAAGGCTTTCAAATCCTCAGCTTGGCTGCCCTGACCGGGTTTGAGGTCGCGAACTTACTGCCTTCGGGACCGCGCTACCAAGTTGAGCTTCTGTCGGAGCGAGGAGGGCCGGTCCCGTCGTCCACCGGTGTTGCAGTCTACACGGCCCCATTCACGGGCGCCACGTACGATACTGTTGTGCTTGGTTCCTTAACCGAGTTCGACATTCCGCCCGCGAGCGCCGCCGTGGTCGCGTTCGTGCGTCAGGCCGCTATGTCATCGAGACGAATTGCCTCGATCTGCAGCGGAGCTTTTGTGCTTGCCCAAGCCGGCCTGCTCGACGGACGGCGTGCCACCATGCATTGGGCGCACGCCGACGAGTTCAGGCGCCGTTTTCCTAACGTGCGGACAGAAGAGGATCGGATCTTTATAAACGACGGTCCGATCTGGACATCCGCAGGTATGACCGCGGGCCTCGATCTCGTTCTGGCACTGATCGACAGTGATCTCGGCGCAGAGGCAGCGAAGGCGGCGGCCCGCCTGTTGGTCATGCACCAACGGCGCATGGGCGGGCAAAAGCAACATTCGGCACTCCTCGACATGACGCCAAAGTCCGACCGAATCGAGTTGGTGCTAGCGCATATTCGCGAGAACTTGCAAAACGAGCTTTCGGTCGAGGAGTTGGCTGAAGTCGCCAATCTCAGCGCGCGCCAGTTCAGCCGCACCTTTCTTGCTGAGACCGGTCAGTCGCCTGCCAAGGCCGTTGAACGCATTCGGTTGGAGGCTGCCAGGTTCATGATGGAAGAGGGGCGGCACTCCGTTAAAGAGGTCGTCGAGTACACTGGATTTGCCGACCGCGAACGCATGCGCCGGTCCTTTATCAGGACTTTCGGCGTGCCGCCGCAGGCGCTGCGGCGGAAGGCTAGGCGCGAGCCGATCAGCGCCGCCTAGCGAACAGACAAAATTCTAATCTTCCATCTGGACGGGGATGATTATGATACGCTCGACAATTCGAGCGAGGGCGGCAATCTTTACAGCCAACCCCGGCAAGCGAGGCCACGCTTGCGTTTGAAGCATGAAACAACGTCCACCGGAATCAGAGCCGCCCTTTTCTCCGGTCCTCGTTGCTCTTCAAGATCGGGGTCTCGTTTTGTATATTTTGAGGTTGTACCCGCTCCCAAAGACCCCCCTTTCCAAGTTCTCTTCCAAGCTTGTCTTCGCGCCTCATCCATTCTTCGGCGCTTTTGATCCCTTTGGGGTGGATCTCATCCAACAACGCATAGTCCCGCTTCACAATGCCGTACTTCCACAGATTCCAGAAGCCGGTAAAGTTGTCGCGGAAAGTCATGGTGCTTTTGTCATTGGGATCTGCGTTATATCCCGCCGGCGCGTTTGCGATGAACTTTAGTGGTCCGTTCCAGTAGGAGTGCAGGTCCGTGTCAATATAGCGCGCAGGTTTCCCCGTGACCTTCGTGAACGCGGCCGCAAGACCAGCGTAAGCTACATGCTCGATGGCGACCTCAAGGTTCATGCCGTTCGTACGCTCGGGATGGTCAAAGAGCCAACGAACGTAGTAGCCGCAATCTTCGCTCGAGGCGTGCACTACGGCGCCGTCCCCCAGCGGCACCCTCCAGGTGACAATGCCGTCCTCAACGGTTGGCGTCATGGGCATCATCGGTTGAAATGCCATTTCAATGTATGGTCCCGATGTGAACAGTGCCGCTCCCATGCGACCCTTGTTCACCGTATTTTGGGACAAAATCCAATCTCCGATCCGTCCTTTTCCATCATAATGCCCGCTACGGAATCGGGAATCATACCCCGATTTCTTGAGCCCATAATCTAGGTTTCCGTAAACAAAAAACTTGATCCCCTCTTCGATCGCAATTTCGTAGCAACGGATTGCCCAATAAGTCTCCGTCTTTTCGCCAGTGTTGAAGCCGTCAATATTGATGAAGGCCCCATCGCAACCACGAAATCCCTCGCGCAGGGTAACCTCGTCGGCGAATGATCCTTCGAGCATCGAAACATTGTCTAGGGTGGCGAGAGATTTTGCGCGGCGCGAAAACGGATCGCGAGTGAGTACCCGTGCAGAATTCTTGCGATCAGCGACAAGGGCTCGAATGATCGGCATTCCCTGCGCGCCCGTGCCCCCGACTACAAAGATTTTGGACGTGTTGTGTGATGACATAATATCTCTCCGGGTAAATCGCGCCGTCGGATGGCCGCCTAATCAGGATGATGGCGTGAACGTCGCTGCGTTCTTTTCGACGAATTCCCGGACGCTCATTGGCCGTTGTCCGGTGATCTTTTCTACGTCGTCGGAATATCGATCATATCGATTGTCGCGGTGCAACTCGGTCATCGTCGTGATATGGGAGACGACGTGTGAGGGGAGCCCCAGCGTGGCAACTTTGCCCGCCCATATGTCCGGAGGGACATTTACGTAACTGATGGGTCGTCCAAGCGCGAGCGAGAACTCTCGGGCGATTGCGTCAACGTCCTGCGACACGGGCCCGGTCAGGTGGTAGGTCTGACCGATATGTTTGTCCGGGGCGCCGAGTATTTCCGCCACGACCCTAGCTACGTCGAAAGCTGCGATTGCGGAGTTGTTTCCGCCCCCCCAGCGGTGCAAGGATCTTGTCCTGCGCCGCCACGGCTCCGGCGAGCTGAAGGAAGAGTCCTTCCATAAATGCCGTTGGGCGCACTTCGACAACCGGCAAACCGGACCAGGAAAGGACCTGCTCGGCCAGCCAATGCTGCTTCTGCTGCGGGCTCGACGTGGTCTCGCAGACGGACATCTCTTTGACTGTCATCTGAGACATATTCACAAAGGCTTTGACCTTATGGTGTTTGGCGACTGCCGCAACGTTAACGGACGCTTCAAGATATTGCGGGGACAGGGACATGCCGAAATAGAGGCGATCACACCCTTCGACCGCTTGATGCGCAGCTTTTAAGTCGAGCAGATCGCCCACGACGACCTCGGCACCAAGCGCTCGCAGTGCTGCCGCCCGTCGGTCGTCTGTACGCACTTGCGCACGAACGCGGTATCCACGCGCGAGCAGAAGTTCAGTCGCATGCCTGCCGACGGATCCGATCTGGCCCGCGGCGCCGGTCACGAGAATCGGCTTACTGTGATCCATTGGAAACACTCTCATTGCTGCTGATGCGGAGATCGGCCTTCATCAATTGGTCTTTGGCTTATGCCGGCGATGGCAGCGGTCTAACGATCAGACGTCTCCGGTCAAACTATACATGGGTGTATCGGCCATTTCACAATGGCGGGTCTGGAGTGTCGGCGACGCACTAAACTCAATCCCGGAGGTCGCTCATCCTGTCCTTCGCGTTGTACACCTGCGTATAATTGCCGTGGTCAGTCTTCCAGTCTTCTCTGAACGGACGTTTGAATCGACCGTCTTGAGAATTCTTCCTGCGCGATGTCGTGGACTTGGCATTGCAGGCGTAAGAAAGGGCGAGCGAACCGACTGGAAGTGCGGTCGAGGAACAAGAACTTCTGTGCCTCCCGCAAAGACTGAAAGGAGATACCGCATGAGCAGCCTCTCTAGGCGCACCATCCTTGAAGCCGCGGCAGCGTCTGTGATTGCCGGCGGCATCGCAACATCGTCAACCGCAAGGGAAGAGCAGTTCACGGAGCATTTTGTGGGGCGCGAGCGGGGAAAGGTCTACGCGCGGGAGTATGCGGGATCTGAACTCCGTAACGGACGGGTCTCATGGCAGAGTTTATAATTTTTGGAATTAGCGTCGCGCTCAGCTTTGCTGCTTGGGGAGCCGTCTGCTATCGCTACATCTGGCCATTAATCCGATCGCGCTCATTGCCGGATGCGGCTGCGCCTTTGCTCTATATTAGGGTTCAGACTCAATTGATCCAATAGGCGACGATGGCGGCGAGGTGGACGGCGGCTAAGAAGTTCCTGGCGAGTTT
>NZ_LBJX01000060.1:0-17435 GCF_028128895.1 Bradyrhizobium sp. CCBAU 11434 | reverse complement strand
CCGCAGATCGCGAGCAGACCAAAGAAATCATGGACTACATCAAGGGATTTCTTACCGGATCGAAAATGCTTGCGCGGCTCATCGAAAGTTCGACCGCGCGCTGGGTTCGTCTAAGCAATTCGGTCTCCATTGAAGTTACAACCGCAAGCTACAAAACATCGAGGGGCAGGACCACGGTAGCAATCCTCGCCGACGAGTTGGCGTTCTGGTCAAGCGAGGACAGCACCAATCCCGACACGGAGGTCATCGCGGCGGCCCGCCCCTCGATGCTCACGATCCCTAACTCGATGTTGCTATGCGCTTCATCGCCACATGCCCGCAAGGGTGCTCTCTGGAACGCGTACAAAAAGCATTACGTACACGAGTCGGATCGGGTCGTCGTGTGGCAAGCCGATACCCTCACCATGCGACCGAATGCTCCCGCCTTCGTCCGCGAGGAGATCGAGCAAGCCTACATTGACGATCCTGCGCAGGCATCCGCGAACTTTGGTGCTCAATTCCGTGTCGATGTCGAGCAGTTCGTGTCAATGGAGGCCGTTGACGCTTGCCTCTCGGACGAACGGGAGCGACCTTACTTCTCGCAGCACAAATATCACGCTTTCGTCGACCCAAGCGGCGGAAGCGGCAAGGATAGCTTCACCCTCGCAATCGGGCACACCGAGAACGGCATCGCGACCCTCGACGTTCTGCGGGAATTCAAACCGCCCTTCAGCCCCAAGAATGTCGTCGGCAATTGTGCGGCGCTCCTCAAATCCTATCGCATCACCAAAATCGTTGGCGACCGCTTCGCAGGCGAGTGGCCGCGAGAGCAGTTCAAAGATGCGGGGATCATTTACGAGGCGTCCGCGAAGCCGAAGAGTCAAATCTACTCTGAATTCCTTGCCGTACTGAACAGCAAGAAGTGCGACCTCATCGATAACGCTCGCATGGTGACGCAGTTGCTCGCGCTCGAGCGACGCACAGCAAGATCGGGGCGCGAAAGTATCGACCACCCCCCGAACGGGCATGACGACGTGATCAACGCGGCATCCGGTCTGACCGTCATGTGCTTAGGTGGAGGATCAAGACGCTATAGGTATGATGCAACCTTAAGTTGGGTCGGAGGAGAAAATCCTTCGCAACAGGAACGCAGCCCCGCTGCGCAACACGTTTCAAACCTCCTAATGATGAAAGGTATCCTGAGATGACGACCAACTTCATCGTCCTCGACCGTAACGGCAAGCGCGTTCAGCGTAACGGCGTATTGCAGAACGGCGACCGTCTTACTGTCCCCATCAGTCTCATGGACGGCGGACAACGCGGCGCGCTCTCCTTGCTGGACGCGAACTCACCCCCCACCCGCGATCAACTCCAGAGCCTGCGCGATGAGCGAGATCGTCGCCTCGAAAATGCTTGGCGTAATGACGCTGCGCGAGAAGCGCCGACGCCTTCCGCCGACATGTCTCGTGATCAGGCACGCGCGGAGCGGAACCGGCGCATCTCGGACATGTGGAAGCACTGACATCAACGATCCCGCCGCCCTGCGCGGCGGGGTCAAATGCGGAGGACGACGAATGGACGACCAATCGAGGTTACCCCCGAAAGCACATCTAAAGATTTTGGCGCTCGAAGATAGTGAGCAGGCAGCCCTGACGCTTGCCTCCTCGACAACGAGGAGAATTTCGGAACTCCGATCGGCACTGGGCCTCAATCCGAATAGTCCAAATGCAGACGCGATGAGGCTTGAGGTCGAGCGACTGGAGTTGCTTCAACGCAAGCATCAGGATCAGCATCGTCAGCGGGCGGACCTTAACAATCGGGTTAGGCGATATCTCAGCACACTACCCGCCAGGGCCCACCTCGCAGACGCCAGACCAGCGAGGATCAAGCTCAAAGATGGTGAGACCTTCCTCGCGGCCATCGAGCGCATCCGCACGCAGATTGCCCACCTCGCGTCCGACCGTCTCAACGTCGAGCAATCTGGACTGCCTGTTTCAGAAATGAAAGCACAGGCAAAGAAGTGGATCACCGAAAGCGCGATCAGGGGGCGGCCGACGATTAAGGCGTCGCACGACAGGTTCGAGGTCATTTTTGTCGATCCGGCCGCCTACTCGATGCATCTGGACGTTCCCAGCCTGCTTGCATGGTTCGACCCTCAAGGCATGGAGTTGAAACTGAATGAGCTGATCGATGCCATGCCCGCACCTAAGCTCGCACTCACACCATCAGAAAAGATCGAGCGCCTGCGTAAGATTGCTGATGACGTTCTCGACCAAGAGCGACTTGAGGAGGCAATCATCGTTCTCGCAGAAGAGACCGGCCAGCACGTTCCGCGCCGCCCGAACTGCGATCCGCGCGCGTTGCTCGGCCTTGTTGTCGATCGCGCAAAGGCGGATGCAGCATGACAGTTTCCCTCCGCGTTCGATGCACCGGCGGAGGGACGTGGCCCGATCAGCGTTCGATGCCTTCCGCGATCGGGGGCGGGGTTAGTCGAGCGAGTGCCCGCTTCTTCAGCAATAACCCTCGACAACTCATGGCTGGGCTTAGTCACCCCGGCGCGATGGGTCTGATCGCGAGCATCACCCGCGATTAGTCGGCCCGCCGTCTCTCGCATCTACCCGGAGCCCGAGAGACGGCGGGCAACATCTAAGGGTACATCGTAAAGCGCACAATCACAGTCGTTCTCGTTTTATCGATGTCTCCTAGTTCACTTTCGGCAATGCCCACCACCAGCCATCCGTGCGCTTTTTGACGACTATGCCGATTTCCTTTTTTGCGGCTTTGAATGTGTTCCAGTGGAAGCCCACCGCTAGCGCGAGTTGCTGAATGTCCCGGACAGGCCGAGTTCCCTCGGCAAGCCATTCATGCAAGAGCAGGACCGCCTGATCCCGTTTGCCGACGTGAGATGCTTGCCCAGCCAACACCGCATTCAAGTTCACATCTTCATACTCTGTACCCCACTCGACCCGAGGACGCCCTTTGACATCTATCATTCCAAATTCGACGCCCTTGTTTTGGTAAGCGGGGGGAACATTATTGCCCTTACCAAGGACTAGCAAACGGCGATCTGAACCTGCTGGTTTGACCACGAACAGCGTCGATCGATTTGCGCCAACAAATCCTCCGCTCCCGAGTATTCGCTGAGTTGCCTTCTTTCGCGTGTCCTTGTTCATGTGGATCACAAGAACGATCGCTATCTTATATTTCGCTGCCAGCGTGGAGAGCGGCCTCAGGAGCCGCCTGACGTGATCCTCTCGGTTGAAGTCCAGTTTTCCGAGAAAAGCCGTTATAGGGTCAACGAATATCACGCGAAGATCGCGAGTTTGGATGATCAACCGTTCTAACTTCTCGACGCCAACATCCAGTCGTTCGATGACATCGGGATACACGTCTGCTGAACCTGCTCGGCCGCGGTGTTGAAGGGTTCCCAGATGAACTCTATCCATGTCGGCGCCGGCGGCTCTTAACCTTGGCTTGATTACCGTATCAGCCGGGTCCTCTTGGCAAAGGATCAGAGCCGAACCTTTTCCCGTGATTTGCTCATCGTCGTCACCGATGCGGGGCATCGGATCGCCGCGTGTCATCCGGGCGATGAGATCGATCATGATTGTTGATTTACCGCACCCGCTCTCGCCCGTGAGGACCGTCAGGAAGCCTAGCGGTACAAAGTAGCGCCAAAGGTAACTAACCTTTTTCGCTTTAATCCGACTGAACGGTACCGCGACGTAGTCGGGATCGTCAAACTCCAACATGCTTTGCTCCAACAATGCGGAGCTGCATTTGGCCCGAGCTCTTGGCGGATGTAACTCGACTTTAATGGAGCAATTTTCTTCAGACTAATCCGTGTCTCGAAGCCATCGAGGTAAGAATTCGCGTATTCGTTTATCAACGTGACGACGGATCGCATCGTCCGCCTTGTCTCTGCGACGAAGCAGAACGGGGTATTTCGGCAGTTCGTTTTCTATGGTGCGCTCGACCAGTCCTTTGTCTAATACGCGCCGCCTGCCAGGATGCTCATCGAGCCATTCTTGTTTCGCGCGCAATACTGCCATTGCCACCAAGCGACAGGCGACGTGGTATTCGTTTTCTGATCGCCCCCGTGGGCGCCCTTTTCCTTTCCGCAACCGCTCGTTCAATCTTGTAGCGCATACACTCAGTTCGTCCTCTGAAAGAGAATTTAGGAACTTGTCGATGCGATCCGTCATCAGCAATTTTATTCGTCCTTTTCGTCGGGCATGTCTTTCGGAACCTGCCACCAGCTCCCGCGCTTGCGATGAACCGAGTGTTCGATAGACATCATCTCCATATTTTCTTCGCTCACCATCTGTTGGCCGGGCAACGTTGGTTGCTTGCTGAACTCCTTGAGCTTCTTAACGAGTTCTGCATCGCGTTCAGGATTGGCGTCTCTGGGTTCCTTCTTCTCATTCCGAATGCCAGGACGAAGATGCCTGTCCCAAAGATCGGCGACGATGTTGCCGTCGGGCGGCGCATCGGCAAAACTCATCACACCTTGCTCTTTAACTTCCTCCGGAAAAGTCAGGAAGTGCGAATTCACCGCTTTGAGGCTAGCCTTCAAGTCGATGCCCCAGACGAACTCCTGATTGCCTCGCATGAACAGACTGGCAGTTCGACGATGCAGTTTATCGGACGAGATGAACAGCGTGCTGAATGGAAGATAGAACAGATAGGCGATGTCAGTGCGGTTTGACGGTCTATTGCTGTCGATAAGATGGGCGGCAAGCGCGAACTGAAAGAAAACCTCAACGGCAACGACGTGCGCCGCGTAGGGTGCATATACATTCAATGGCCGCTTCCCGTCCCGCCGCCAAGCCTCGATGATCGGCCGATGAAGATGCTGCGGCACGTGCAGAAATGTAACGGCAAGAGCAAGAACGGACATTGCGTTCGCGTGGTGCGACACAACCGCGAGAGCCATGTCTCTGGCCTGATCCAAAGAATTGCACGATTTGCCGTCGATGCCGACTGAGCGTAGCTCGCTCGCAACTTTGTTGAGATCGAGTTCAGAGAGGGACTTCCGCCAAGCAGCGGCCGCGACTTTTTCAACTTCGAAGAATTCGCCCTTCTGCCATCTGTTGAATGCCCGCTCTTCCGGACCAAGGTCATAGACAACGCCCTTAGGCACAGGACGGCCACCTGATCGTGGAATGCGACCGTCCAAAGGCATGTGGTTGCCGAGCAAATCCTGCGTCGCAATGTCGGCGTGGAACGCACAAGGCGAGCCGCCCATCTCGGGGAACTTCTGCGCGATGTCTTTCACGACGGAGAATTCGGCGCTTCCCCTCTTGGAGGCGTCCTTACCGAGATCAGCCAACGTCTCGACGAAGAATATCGGGCAGGCGACCGGCATGAAGAAGCGATCGAACCAAACCGCTTCGTCCAAACTGATGGATTGCAGGAACGATTTATCAAAAAGAGAAATTGGACCCATGTGCAACCTCGATGGTGCAGTGGGGCATATCTATCGCAAGTCGGCACGAAAGGGTCCGATTACGCCCCGTTATCCACTCAATTTGCCCTCAACTCCCGGGAAAGCGGATCGATACGGGTTGATTTCACAGGATAATCTCTGATCAACCCTATTGCGGATTGAGACAGCGTGGACCGCAACCTGAGCTTCGCCTGCGTCGATTTAGTCGGCCTTTAACCGCGCGCATTAACCCGATGTCAACAAGTTTGGCCAACGATTCCCGACCGGGAGATCAAGGCCATGAAAGCCACCACGTCCGACCGCAAGGGTCTGTCATCGCTGTATATCCGCGCCAGTGAGACCTCCGGCACGCACCTTGCGCATTGGCCGCCGCCTCAGCGCGGCAAGGAAAGCAAGCCCGTTTTCATCAAGCATCCTGAAGGCGAGCCGGTCAAACGCGCCAAGCCGCGCGGCTGGCGCCTGACGCGCGCCATCTTCTCCGAATTCGCCGACGACGAATAACGGCAGACCTCACCACCCCATCAGCGCGGCCCACACGAGGAAAATGAGGAGCGCCCAGAACGTCAGCCCGATGACGAGAGCTACAATCTCTGGCGGTTCGTACTCGTTGATTTCCCACAGCAGAACTCGCCCAATCCCCGTGACGAATGTGTCAATCAGAAAACTGACGAGATCACGAACAAAGCGCGGGGACACGGCAATCAGCGCTCATTTCCCCGACTACTTCTCAGTTTTCTTGCCGCCCGTCTTCATCTCGCGGTAGCGCGCCGCACCGCCTTCGCGGATGGTCTGCTGGCTGCGCTCGAGCGCCATCGCGTCGTCGGGCACATCGCGCGTGATCACAGAACCCGAGCCGATATAGGCGCCGTTGCCGATCTTCACCGGCGCGACAAGCGAGGAATTGGTACCGACGAAGGCGCCCTGCCCGATCACCGTCTTGTGCTTCTTGAAGCCATCGTAGTTGCAGGTGATGGTGCCGGCGCCGATGTTGGAATTGGCACCGACGGTGGCGTCTCCAATGTAGGAGAGATGGTTGACCTTGACGCCGGCCTCGAGCGTCGCCGCCTTGGTCTCCACGAAATTGCCGATCCGCGCACCGTCGCCGAGCGACGTGCCGGGCCTGAGCCGCGCATAGGGTCCGATCGACACCTTCTTGCCAAGCGTGGTCCCGACGATATGCGAGAAGGAATGAATGACGGTGCCGTCGGCGATCGACACGCCGGGGCCGATCACCACGAACGGCTCGATGGTGACGTCCTTGCCGAACACGGTATCGGCGGCGAGGAAAACCGTTTCGGGGGCGATCAGCGTGACGCCCGCCTCCATTGCAGCCCTGCGCAGCCGCGCCTGCATCACGCCTTCCGCTTCCGCAAGCTGGGCCTTGGTGTTGATGCCGCGCACTTCGTCCTCGCTGGTTTCGATCACGACGGACTCCCATCCATTGTCGTTGGTAACGCCGACCGCATCGGTCAGATAGAACTCGCCCTTGGAATTCGCGTTGCCGATCCTGTCGAGGATCGCGAGCGCACGGCGGCCGTCGATCGCCATCACGCCGGCATTGCACAGATCGATCTTGCGTTCCTCGGCACTCGCATCGGCATGCTCGCGGATCGCAACCAGGCGATCGCCCTCGACGATGAAGCGTCCATAACCTGACGGATCCGCGGCGCGGAAGCCGAGCGCGGCGATCGCGGCCCCGCTAGCGAGCGGCGCACGCAGCCGCGCAAAAGTCTCGGCCGAGATCAGTGGCGTGTCGCCGAAGGCGATCAGGATGTCATCCACGCCGCGCGCAATGGCCTCACGCGCCGCCAGCACCGCATGCGCCGTGCCGAGCCGCTCGGCCTGCACGAAGATGAGCGCGTCGGGGCGGATACGCCTTGCCTCGTCCGCGACCGCCTGATGGTCGGGGCCGATCACCACCGCAAGCGCCGTACCGGTTCCCTGCGGAGCGGCGCCGAGCACATGGGCCAGCAACGACTGGTGGGCGACGGAATGCAGCACTTTCGGCAGGTTCGATCGCATGCGCGTGCCCTCGCCGGCGGCGAGCACGATCGTGAGGCTAGAGCGGACGGTCATCGCAATCCTGTCAAATATGGCCGAATCGATCATCACATCGACGGGCGACACGCCGATGCCACCTGAGCTTTCTGCCTTGCTACCCCCGCAAACGCCCGGAATTCAAGTGCGCGTGGGTTTTCCTGTTAATGTTCCTTGATTGATTCGGGGAAGCCAGACAGGGCTGGGCACTTAACGTTCATGGCAAAGGATTCCGACCCACTGGCGGATGCCTTCGGCGACAAGGAGACCGGCGGGCTGTTCTCCGGACTTTTGGCCGAGGAAGGCCCTTTCGATCGTCGTTTGCTGTGGCGGCTGGGCTCATGGGGCGTCGGCGCTGTCGGCGCCGTCGTGATCGCCGTGATGGCCAACCAGGCCCAGCTCGGCTGGCGGCGCGACCAGGTCGCCTCCGCCGACCTCGTCCGCCAATCCGATCAGATTCAGGTGCTGACCAAGCAAAGCCAGCTCGAAGCCCGGCGCCTCGCCTCCGCGATCGACACCCTGAACACCGATCGCGACCGGCTCTATTCGCGTGTCACGGTGCTCGAGCAGGGGCTCGACTCCGTCACCGGCGCCATCGCCAAGCAAAGCGCGACGTCGCAGCCGGCGCCAGCCTCGAAGCTGCAGGACGTCCCCGTCACCGCCGCGCAGCCCGCGCCTCCGGCACCTGACGTCGCACCGGTCGCATCGACCGCCGCCTCGCTGGTCGACAAGCCGCGCGCCACGCCCGGCAAAGAGGCCAAGGACAACGCGAGCAAGGACGCCTCGAAAGAGGCGGCGAAGGATCAGTCGAACCCGCCCCCGCAGACGGCGGCTGCCGCCTCGCTCGTTCCGCAGTCGCCGGCGACGGCATCGACTGTGCCCATTCTTCCGTTGGTGCAGCAGAAATCGATCATGGCGCCGCCCGATCCCGCCGCGTCGAAACTGATCCAGCCGGAGCAAAGCGAGAAGGCCGCCGACAAGAAGCCCGAGCCGGCGCCAGCTCCGACCGAAGTCGCAGCGGCATCAGCCAAGCCGGCGGAGGCAACGGAAGCCGAGGCCACCGCCATCGCAGTTCAGCAGACGCGCTTTGCGATCGAACTCGGCGGTGCGAATTCGGTCGATGGCTTGCGCGCGCTCTGGCGTGGACTGAGCAAGTCCAACCCCGAGATCGCCGCACTCCGGCCGATCATCATGATCAAGGAAGGCTCGAACGGCCTCGGCATGCAGCTCCGGCTCGGCGCAGGTCCGCTGATCAATGCCGCCGCCGCGGCAAAGCTCTGTGCCGGCCTCGCCGAAAGCGACCGCCATTGCGAGACCACGGTGTTCGATGGCCAGCGCCTGTCGATGCGCGGCGGCTCGGAAAAATCCCAGGAAAGATCTCAGGACAAATCCCAAGACAAATCCCAAGACAAGGGATCGGAGAAGAACTCCGAGAAGACCCAGGACTCCGTGCCACAAGCCGAGACGACCCCGGCGCCTTCGCCTGCGCCGACCGTCAAGCCCGACAGGCATCGCCGCAGCTACTCCTCCAAGCGCTCGAAGCGCGAAGAGCCGGCGCCCGCGCCGCAGCCGGCGGCAGCCGCAGCCAAGCCACCGGAGACGGCGTCAGCGGGATCGGCGATATCGTCGTTCTTCAGGCGATAGGCGATCAGCGCGCTTGATTGACGAGCCGGAGCTCAGGGTTGCGTGAGCGAGGCCGGGCCAACTCATGACCAAGCTTGCGCGCTGCGATCTGGCGACGGATGCGCCCCGCTAGATGGCCATCATCTGGCTGATCTTGATCGCCGCACAGATGATCATGCCCCACAGCGCGAAATTGATCTGCAACGCTTCAGTCATTGCGAACCCCGCTTGCTTCCTCGCCATCGCGCCCTTGAACGAGGTGATCAGCTCCTGATCGAATCAGCCGTCACGCCCCGCGCGTTCGAGTCGAACGTTAGGGCGGGCCAAAATTTTCGCAAATCCGTATCGCTACGGTTCCGATTCGCGGAGTGCAGCAAATGAGCCAGCGGGCGAGCAGTGACCCGGTGCAAAAATGCCCTGCCCCCTGTTGCTCCCTCCGGCCATCCCGACCATATTGCCCGCATGACAAAGAAGCCGTTTCGCCTCACGCCCTATCAGGTCCAGTTTCTCATCGTCGTCGGGTTCGTCACCGTCGGCTGGGCGCTCTATGTGCGCTATCTCGCGATCGAGTTCTCGACGGTGGCGCTCGCGTGCGACGCCGGCCTGCAGACCATGATCTGCAAGGCGCGCTCGCTGTCGACGTCGCTGTTCAAGAACTCGGTGTTCGGCATCGTTGCGCTCGTCATCGCGACGCTGAACCTGATGCGGCCCTCGATCGTGCTGCTCACGCTCGGCGTGGTCGCAGCCGGCCTCGGCATCGTGCTCTACAACATCGTGCTGGCGGGCCTTGCGATCGGCCTGCTCATCCTTGGCTTTGCTCGGCCCGCGCCCGCCACAGCGTGAGCGCGAACAAGAGATAGATCGCGCCGGTCCACATCGCCTGCCAATTGTCGCGGCCTTCGTTCAGAAACACGTAGACCGCCGATACCGCCAGCAGTCCCGCGAACACCGCTTCCGCGATCGGGCGCACGCCAATCTGCGGCCGGTTTAGCATCAGCAGCGCGAACGGCACCACCGCCATCGTCAGCGAGGCATAGGGGAAGTCGCGGTAGCGCGGATCGAACACGAAGCCGAGCGCGGTCTCGGCCCCGATCACCGCCGTCACCGCCAGGGTCAGGCCGAGCACGGCCGAAAGCTTCGACCATTTGCGGCCCTCGCGCGGCCCGAGCAGGTCGAGGAAGCTCGGAAGATTGCGGCCGATGACAAGCGCCTGCGCGCAGAAGATCGGCGAGAGGATGCCGGCAAGCAGCAATGCCCCCCATTGCAGCCAGCCGCCCCAGCCATAGCTCTCGTAATACATCTTGTCGGCGGCGATCCCGAGCAGGATGCCCGCCGATGTCGCGGAGATGCCGACGGCAAGCCAGGCCGAGAAGCGCGGCGTCCAGGGCCGGCGCCGCAGCGTGATACCCGCAACCGCGAACACCAGCACGCTGAGGCCCATGCCGGCGCCCATGTACCATTTCCAGAGGGGGAAATTGCTGATCGGCTGGCCCGGCGGATATTTCAGCTGGCGCCGTACGGAATCGAGCAGGCCCCAATAGCCGCCGACGGTGCCTTCCAGCCGCCGTTTCCACGGCTGGTCATAGGCCTCGATGAGATTGACGCGAAACTTCTGGGACTTCGCGAGGCCCAAGATCTCCGAGACGACGCGCGCCTGGTTGGTGCGTGACGGAAGCGCGCCATCGCGCATGCGGCCCTCGCTCGGCCAGCCGGTTTCACCGATCAGGATCTCCTTGTCAGGGAATGCCGCCGCCATCCGCTCGCGGATCGCCTCGACATGGGACGAGGCGAATTTCGCCTTCACCGGCATGTCCTCCCAGTAAGGCAGGATGTGAATGGTGACGAAATCGACGGCGTCATAGACCTCGCGGTTCTTCAGCCAATATTCCCAAACGTCGGCATAGGTCACGGGCACGGTGACCTGCGCCTTCACTGAACGGATGATGGCGATGAGATCCTGCGTCGTCATCTCGCCGCGCAGCAACACCTCGTTGCCGACGACGAGCGCGGAGACGGTGTCGGGGAAATCCTTGGTGAGGCGGATCGCGGTCGCCACCTGCGCAAAGTTCTTGGCGCGATTGCTGCCGAGCCAGATGCCCTGGATCACCTTCAGCCCGCCGACCTTGGTCGCAACGGCGGGCACCTGGTCGAGCCCATTTTCAATGGAGTAGGTGCGGACGCAGTCGGTGATCTGCTTGAGCTGGCGCAGATCCTGCTCAATTTGATCGGCCTCGATGTGGGTCCATGCGTCCAGCGGCGTTTGCTCGCCGCGGAACGGCGCATAGGAGACGCATTGAACCTTGTCATTGGGGTCGATGGGGGCGCGCGCGAGCGTGATCGGCGTGGCAAGCCACCACCACACGGCAGCAATCGCACCCAGTGAGACGAGCAGGAGCGCCAGTGGCGTACGAAGAGAAATTTGTTCCGTCCTCCGCGAAGGGTCCGTCGATTACCTGCTCGCACGTCGTCTGCCAAGGGGGTGAGGCGCCTTGGCCGCGCCCTCTCCCCGACGAATTGGGCTGCGGCGGTTCGACCGGCCCCTAGCATCGTGACTTTGCTGGACAAAAATCCAAATACAGGCCAATGGATTTCGCGGGACTTTTCCGCCGCATTGGAGACCCATTTGGACGCCATCACGACCGGCGTCCGCGAGGTCCTCCCGCGGGCGGACGGCTGAGACATTGGGGAATTCATGCGGCGACGGGTGTTCGAGTTACGAAATGCGGTCCTGCGGCAGTTCGCCGCCTCGTTGGCCGTTTCTTCCCTTGTGCTTCTCGCCAGCCTCGGTGGCGCCTCCGCCCAGAGCGGGACCCCCGCGCCCGACCAGAGCAAGGCCGCCGCCCAGCCTGCCGACGCCGCCAAGGACGCGACCGCCCAGAACCAGCGCCGCACCGACGAATTCGCCGAGGCCGCCCAGGCCATCAACGGGCCGGCAGGTAATCCCGAATGCGTCTGGCTCGGGCGGCGCGTGGTGCGGCTGATGTGGCGGGATGACCTCGATACCGCGTTCCGCCATCTCGACCTCTATGACCGCTTCGGCTGCCCCGGCGGCCACATCCAGGCTGCGTTCCGCTGCCTGACCCGCTTCGGCGCCCAGATCGATCCCAAGGTTGCCGAGACCCTGGATAGCCGCGTCCACGCCTGCTGGATCAATCCGGCCGCCCAGCCGCAACAGGCGGCGGCAGCAGCCTCCCAGCCCCCGGCGCAGACCAACGGCGCCGCGCCCCCCCCCCCCCCCCCCCCCCCCCCCCCCCCCCCCCCCCCCCCCCCCCCCCGGCGCCTGCCGCAAGCCCCTCGCCCGCACCCCAGAAATAGCCGAAGGTCGTTTCACCTGTCGTTCAGGAACGATCGGCGATAGCTGGGGTTGGCACTGCCGCGCTCCCAAAAGGCCATGCCCTCATAAGGACATGAGGCCATGACAGTTGAGAAACCGTGCGGCAGAGGTATGCTCCCTTTGCCGCGGACTCGGTCGGATCTCGGGGTCGGATCCGCAGCCCTGCCATTTCAGCCCCTATTGGTTTAGCCGCGATGCGCGTTGTCGCCGCCGTTCTGTTGCTCGTGTCCGTCCTCCACGCCGGCATCTGGGGAGTCCTGCGCGACCGGGAACCTGCGCCTGATTTCAAGGGCCTGCTGCCGAGCCTGTCCTATACGCCGTTCGAACCTGGGCATGTCGTCGACAACACCGTCGACCCCGAACGGATTCGCGCCGATATGAAAAAACTCTCGACCATGACGCGCGCGATCCGTTCGTACTCGTCCACGGAGGGCAACGAGCTGGTGCCCCCGATCGCCGCCGAATTCGGGCTCAAGGTCACCGTCGGTGCGTGGATCGGCAAGGACGAGGAGCGCAACGAGCGCGAGATCAAATCCGCCATCGAGCTCGCCCGCAAGAACAGCAACGTCAACGGCGTCGTCGTCGGCAACGAGGTGATCTACCGCGGTGAGCAGAAGGTCGAAGACCTCATCGAGATGATCAAGAAGGTGAAGAGCGCGGTGCGCGTGCCCGTCACCACCGGCGAGATCTGGAACATCTGGCGCGACAACCCCGACCTTGCCTCCAACGTCGACTTCATCGCTGCGCACGTGCTGCCCTATTGGGAGAACTTCCACTCGGACGAGGCCGTCGACCAGGCCGTCGACCGCTACAACCTGCTGCGCAACCTGTTTCCCGGCAAGCGCATCGTGATCGCCGAGTTCGGCTGGCCAAGCGCGGGCTATAATCTGCGCAAGGCCGATCCAGGTCTGTTCCAGCAAGCGTTGACCTTGCGGAACTTCGTCAGCCGTGCCGAAGCCATGGGCATGGAATACAACATCGTCGAGGCGATCGATCAGCCCTGGAAGTATTTTGAAGGCGGCGTCGGTCCGTACTGGGGCATCCTGAACGCCAGCCGCGAGCCGAAATTCGCCTGGACCGGCCCGGTGGAGAACCCCGACTACTGGAAGCTCATGACGGTCGCCCTCCTGGTCGGCGTCCTGCTGTCGCTGCCCATCTTGCGGCTGCACCAGCCGACGGCAAAACAGGCCTTTCTGCTGTCCGCCACGGCCAACGGCGTCGGCGCCTGGGCCGCGACCGTGTTCGCGTTCTGGAACGGCCACTATTTCATCTTCGGCTCGGCCTTCGCGCTGACCCTCGGCATGATTCTCCTCGTTCCTCTCGTCCTCATCGCGATGGCCCGCATCGACGAGATCGCGGCCGTTGCCTTCGGACGGCCGCCGCAGCGGTTGATCACCAAGAGCAAGCCGATCGAGAACGTGCCTGAGAATTATTACCCGAAGGTCTCGATCCATATCCCCGCATATTACGAGCCGGTCGAGATGCTGAAGCAGACGCTCGATGCGCTGTCGCGGCTCGACTATCCGAACTACGAATGCGTCGTCATCATCAACAACACGCCGGACCCGGCGTTCTGGCAGCCGATCCAGGACCATTGCCGCGCGCTCGGGGAGCGCTTCAAGTTCATCAACGCCGAGAAAGTGCAGGGCTTCAAGGCCGGCGCGCTGCGTATCGCCATGGACCGCACTGCCGTGGATGCCGAGATCATCGGCATCCTCGATGCCGACTATGTCGTCGAGCCCGACTGGCTGAAGGACCTCGTGCCCGCTTTTGCCGATCCGCGCGTTGGCCTGGTGCAGGCGCCGCAGGAGCATCGCGACGGCGATTTGTCGATCATGCATTACATCATGAACGGCGAATATGCCGGCTTCTTCGACATCGGCATGGTCCAGCGCAACGAGCTCAACGCCGTCATCGTGCACGGCACGATGTGCCTGATCCGCCGCGCCGCGATGGACATGGCCGGCGGCTGGTCATCCGACACGATCTGCGAGGACTCCGATCTCGGCCTTGCGATCCAGGAGCTCGGCTGGATCACCCACTACACCAACACTCGCTATGGCAAGGGGCTTCTGCCCGACACCTACGAGGCCTTCAAGAAGCAGCGCCACCGCTGGGCCTATGGCGGCCTGCAGATCGTGAAGAAGCACTGGCGCCAGTTCCTGCCCGGACGGAGCCGGCTGACGCCCGACCAGAAGCGCGAATACGGCCTTGGCTGGCTCAACTGGCTCGGAGCCGAAAGCCTCGGCGTGGTCGTGGCGCTGCTCAACCTCGTCTGGGTGCCGATCGTCGCCTTCGCCGACATCGCCATCCCCGACAAGATCCTGACGCTGCCGATCATCGGCGCCTTCGTCGTCTCGCTTGCGCATTTCCTGTCGATGTATCGCGCCCGCGTCGCGATCAAGCCCGGCCAGATGCTGGGCGCCATGATCGCGGCGATGAGCGTGCAATGGACGGTGTCACGCGCCGTCGCGCAAGGCCTGATCACCGAACACATCGCCTTCGCGCGCACGTCCAAGGGCGGCTTGAGCCGGATGTCGATCGAATTCCAGGCGTTCTGGGAGGCCGTGATCGGCGTTCTGCTCCTGGTCGGCGCCGGTGTGCTGATCGCCTCCAACTCTTTCCGCCAGATCACCGAGATCTACATCTTCGCTGGCGTGCTGGTGCTGCAGAGCCTGCCGTTCCTCGCCGCGGTTGCGATCGCGATCCTCGAACTCAGCCGCATCAACTCGTTCCAGTTCTGGCGCGACAGCGCGATCCGCACGGCCGAGCTGATTGGCCTCCGCCCCGTCGCCCTGCCAGGGCCCGGCAACGCGCAACCAGTGCCGAGCGAGGTGCGACGGGAGGCGAACTGACGGGGCGGATTGGTGCCCCACCTCCCGTCAATAAAAGTCACGAGGTGTTTGAGCGTGGATGACGCCCCGCCAAACAGGTTCAAAACCCTGGCCTAAGCGCTGGAAGCGGCAGGAAAATCCCCGCTTCTGCCGCGTGTTTTGGCAGTCACCCCTGCTATTGACCTCAGCGCCCCATCCCCCTACACAGCGCGGGCCGAAAGGCATGATCCGGAAACAGCCGGTTTTCCCCGCGACGCGAGTTTGAAGCGTAGCGGCAAGACATGCTTCTCGAATGTCCGAAGACGATGGCGATTTCGAAGCCATCAGCGGCCATGGGAGCGCGTAGCTCAGCCGGTAGAGCACGTGACTTTTAATCACGGGGTCCTGGGTTCGAGCCCCAGCGCGCTCACCAACAAGCCAGTGGTGGCAGCCCTGCTCATCGCCTGGGATCGGCACGCACCACGTGGGATGCCGAGTATTGAGTGGTCCCAGTGCGAGCGGCCTCCGCCTCGTTCCACCCGCTTTCCGCGACCATTCCGCAGTCAGATGCCACACCGTGGCGGGCTATCCGCCACAGCCCAAGCAGGCGGTGGGGCTGTCCAGCCATCGCCTGGTGGCCTCGTCGGTCCAGCCCGGGACGGCGAAGCCGGGGGTGGCCACGCTTCGACCGGGAGCAACGGACTGAGTGGGAGGAACGAACACTTGCTGGCGTGTGCGCAATGGTGACGTTGAGCGATGCGCCGTGGCAGCATTCCCCGCAGCACTCAGAGCAAACAATAGGCCCAAGGCTAAAACAGACCGCATCATCGCTGTTTCCAATCGAGCATTCGCAGCTGGACATGTGGTTCGGCCGTCAATCATCCCCAAGTGCCGGTGGGTTCACGATCGCTCAATTCAGTGGGATGACGCTGTCGTGCCTGATTGTGTGACCGAAATCACCTTCAGCGAGATGGAACGCTCGCACCTGCCGCAGCTTACGTGATCAGGAGTTCGTCAATGTCGTGCTGATGCCGCCCCATGCGGCCATCAGAAATCGGGGAATTTCTTACCTCCCCCACTGGTCTCCTCCTAAGTGAAGAGTGTTTGCTGTCGCGAGAGGGGAGAACAATGCGCGTCTTGTCCGTGGCGTTCTTCGCAGTGGCTTCGCTAGCCCAGGCTCATGCCCAGGATCAGGTCAAAAAGCCTGTGTCGGACTGCAACTATGTGATCGGCATGGGGGATACCCACACAGTTCCCGCTGGTGAGGCGCTTTGCTGGCGCGTACCGCCGCCCTCTTACAAGGAATACACGCTGCTCCAATGTGACGGGCCTTCGTTCCAGGAGCTTCGCCGGGTGAAGCCAGGCGATCCTCACTGCAACATATTTGAGGAACGGCAGTAGATCTCGGCTCGATGGCGTCGCCTTCGGCTATGAGGCGATCGCCAGAATTACGGTGAATTGCGGTGACAGTGCACTAAACTCCGTACCCTACCGCCTTCCTAAAGCCTCGCTAAGAACGTCGGCGCCAGGCAATGCCAATTTAGTGCACTGTCACCGTAACACCGTAACTCCCGTGTCTCACTTCAGGGGTGCAGTCCAGCACCGTCCCCGCAACTGCCGGCGAAGATACGCAACAACACCACAAGGTTGTGAATTGTAGATTGTCCTGATGTCCCAGCAAGAAGAGAGGCAGACGATAGATTCGCATGAGTTGACGAAGAAAGTTATCGGCAAGACTTCTTATGAACTATCGTTTGAAGCAATTCGAATTGTCGGCGCAGGGAACGCGGCTGGCTTGCTTGCATCGGCGGCGGCGATTGGAAGCGCTTTCGACAAGCACGTCCCCCTGACCGGATTGAAGGTTTCAGCGCTATCGTTCGCGCTGGGGATTGCGAGCTTTTCATTCGCCTACTTCTTCTACTATTCAGCAGTCTCCTCGATCGACTCGGCTTACCGCGACTCAGTCGAAGCTGTACGCGCTGGCAAGCCCGTGCCGGATCCCGGCGAGAGAGCCGGTGAATCAGCTCGCTTGGCTGTCTACATGATCTATGGCTCAACGATCCTATTTTTCGTTGGCCTGATGATATCGATGTACATGCTTCTCCATCTTTAGGCGCGTCAGTGTAGCGCGGCAATCTGGGTAGGAAGTGCGCGGCGATCAGGATGGCGAGGCAGTGTCGCGGCCTGATGATGATTGCCG
>NZ_LBJX01000059.1:0-15990 GCF_028128895.1 Bradyrhizobium sp. CCBAU 11434 | reverse complement strand
ATCAGATGTACGGGCGTGCAAAACTCGATCTGCTTGAGGCACGCGTCATCGGCGCCGCGTAAACAACTGCACCAAAAGTGAGTCAGAGCCCAAGCTCGGAGCCGATCCACACACTGGGCCTCCTGCTTTGGACGCGATTGGGGCGCGCAAACTTCCTTACGATCCTTCACGCTCAAGGCCTCAAAGTTGGGAAGCCGATCGATGGGCGACATGCAGCCGCGATCTTATTCAGAAGATGAAGCAACCCAAATGCCCGGCCGCACGCAGCGGCGGATGACTGGGCCATGCTCGCCGAGCGAGTGCAGCATAATCCAGCCGTTGGTCACGAGATCGCAGATGCCTGAGTGCCGACGCAGGACATCGTCCATCTTAGTTTCGGGAGCAGCGATGAAGACGTTCAGACGTACCGGCTCATGGACAAAGCGCTTGCCGTCATGGACCGACTGCCATGGCAACCCGACTCGCAGGTCGCCGGCGTTGCCTTCAAGCACGCCGAGCTGGCCGACAATGTTGTGCAGCACCTTGTTGCCGCTTCCGAACGCCGCGTTATTAACGGTCGAGCCGTAGTATTGCAGATTGATCCAGCTCGCGACCACCAGCGGCGCGGTCATGATCAACTCCAGCACCCGATGATCCCGATCCTGCTCGTGGATATAGGAGTGCAGGAAGGCGCGGCCGGACAGGTCGAGACCGCGCGTGACGCTGCGCGGGGCAGCGATGAACGCGGCGTTTCCCGCGAGGCCCCATTCTGGCCGGACTTGGGACCAGTCCTTGCTACGCGCCTTGATCGCGGCGTCGGCATCCGCCGCATCTCCGACGCCCAGCAGCGCGCGGCGCTCGAGCCTCGCCAGATGAGCGGCATCGGCCAGGCGCAATTTCAACCGTGCCAGATCGTCGGCGAGTTGCGCCGGCAGGTCCTCCTCGTCGAACAGCTTTACGTCGTCAGTGGTGGTATCGTGAAGCGCACCGACGAACCAGCAGTCGGCGGGGATGTCGATGCCCCGCGCCCGCAAGCCATCGCGGACCTGCGAATCGTTGAGGATCGCGGCGGCGACACGCGCATTGGCCTCGCCTGTGTGACCGCCACAGGCGCCGCAGTCGAGGCCCGAGGCGTGTGGATTGTTGACCGTGGTGCTACCGTGGCCCGTCAGCAGCACGAGGCGCGCGAACGGCCCGGTCAGTGACATCGCCTTCAGCACCGCCTCGGCCATATCGACGGCCTGCAAGTCGGTAAAGCCGGTGGAACGCCCTTTGAGCTTGCCAGGCGCGAGACGCGGGCCGACCCTCGCAGCGACGTCGGAATCGAGACCATCGCTGACCGGCGATGGCACCGGTCGGGTTACGCCCGCGCTGTCAGTCGCGATCTTCGCCGCGAAGCCGAGGCCTGCCGTCTCCACAAAGGAGAAGGACGACACTGCGGAGACCTTGAACGATTTCCAAGCCTTCGCCACTCGCCGCCGGAGCAGTCGCTGGCCCAGCACTTCGGCTTCCTCGAACGGCTCGGCGTCCTTGACTTCTTCGCAGACGATGAACGCCGGTTTGAGCAGCACGGGACATTGCGCGCCGCCCCGAAGGTGGCCTATCGGAACATATTCGATGGGGAAGCCGAAGAAGCCGGCGAAACCGATCGTTTCCACCTCCGGAGAAAGGGTCTCAAGCGCGCGCCGGAATATTTCCGAGCGCACGTCGATGCAGAAGGCCGCCTGGACCGCAGGCCGGTCCATCCGACCAGACGGTGCCGCGCTGCCGCGGTTGGCGAGGAGTCGGGCGATCAAGTTGCGGCGGAAGACGATCTCGTAGGCCTCCTGCAGGACGACGTCGACGGCGAGCTCGGGAGTCTCGTCTAGGCAGTGATCGACGGGCAGTTTCGCCGCCTGCTCCATCGCTCGCGCCCAGGCTGTCCTGAAGGCGTCATCGGTCCGCGCCTCGAACAGCGCAAAACCCCAGGCGAGCCGGATCGCAAGCAGTTCGAGCAGAGTGTCGTCCCGACGGCCCTCGAGCTCCGCGCTCCATCCGACATAGCGCGCGTAGGCCGACCAACCAAGGTCGAACAGTGCGCGCACCAGATAATCCTCGATCGCGCGATCGGGAATCCCGAGGCGGTCGAGGATGACACCGATGGCCTCGATGGGATCTGTAGGCAGAGCCGCAACAGACGTTCGAAAACCCCTGATGCCCATGACTTCGGGATTGCGGTCGTAGATCGCAAGCGTCCGCCAGGCCGCGTAGGGCCTGAGCCTGCGCGTCGGGTTCGGCCAATTGGCCTGGCCCTCGTCGAAATAGCTGGCGCAGAAGGCCGAGATCTCGTCGATCATGAAGGCAACCAGCGAGACGTATCGGTCGCCTTCAGCAAGCCCGTCCAGCACCTCGGCCACAGTGGCGACGACGGCCGGAGGCGCGCCGGCCGGCGCATCCGAGCGCAACCCCTGTTTGAGGCTGTCGATGTCGAGGCCAGCGTCGGGGTGAAGCGCGAGCGCCTGCGCCATCGCCGCATCGTCGATGCGGCCTTCCGCGAGCGCGTGACGGTAGAACGCCCGCGGCATCAGGATGCGCGCCCGCACCACGCGCTCGAACGTCGCGGCGGTGGCGGCAAAACTTTGGCCCGTGAAGCCGAGGAACGGATTGACCGCAACGAAATGCTTGAGCGGCCAGAGCGGTGCGACGCGCGCGCAGGCGGCCGCGATGCGGGCCTCGAGCGTGACGTCCGTGTCGGCTTCGGTCGCTGTGATCTTCAGGGCTAGGGCGGCCTGGTTCATGGTTATCTCGGCGTCAGGGGTTGGTCTTGAGCTTGTTCGACGCGCGTGGCCAAAGCGCCAGCACTAGGCGGTTAGCCAGCGTATTCAGATAGAGCCCGTTGCGCAGATGCACGTAAGCTGCGATCCAAAACAGTGCGTCGGCGCGGCGCATCATCTGGTTCTGAAACACCGTCATCGCCGCAAAGGAGATCACCACTAGCGCGGCGATTAGCATCGGCGCTGTGCCATCCACCGGACGTCCGACCGGGACGCTTCCGGCGGCCAGCCACGCCGTCGCCGCTTGCAGTGCAAAGTAGAGCGCGGCGACACCGGCCGCGGTGACGATGCCGCGCGCGACGACGAAGGCGTTGGGCCGCTCGTCGATTGCATTGGCCATGAGGTGCACGAGCCCCATCAGCAGCACCGATCCCAGCGCGATCTGCGCCGGATTGCTGCGCAAGGTCATACCAAGCCCCCAGCCGATCAGGAGCGTCAGTCCGATCACGCCCGCGAGCGCAAGGATCAGCCGCGCCGGGTGCGGTTGGCCACCGGGGCTAGGCGTCCATGACGCGCGTGCCAGGTCGATGATACTGCCCGATGACAGGAAGGCGTGCGCCTTGTAGAGGGAATGGGCGACGATATGCAGGAGCGCGGCGGAGAAGGCGCCGAGCCCGCATTGCAGCAGCATGAACCCCATCTGGGCCACGGTTGAGTAGGCCAACTGGACCTTCACCGACGTCTGCGTCAGCATCACCAGCGAGCCGAACAGCGCGGTGATGCCGCCGACGACGGCCAGCACGTTGAGGGCCGGCGTCGCCAGCAGCAGCACATCGCCGAGCCGCAGGGCGAGGAAGCCTCCGGCATTGATGATACCGGCATGCAGCAGCGCCGAGACCGGGGTCGGCGTCTCCATCACCTCGCTCAGCCAGCCATGCAGCGGCAATTGCGCGGATTTCAGCATAGCGGTCACGACGATCAGCAGCGCTGCCGCGGAGATGGCCGGCGAACCGATCTCGGCACCGCTGCGCGCCTTGGTGGCCAGATCGGCGACCTCGAGCGTTCCGAAGTGCAGGTAGAGCAGCACGGCGGCGATCGCGAGGCACCCATCGCCGAGCCGGCTCGCGACGAACTTCTTGCGCGAGGCCCGGATGGCGGCCGGCCGCGTGTGGTAGAACAGCAGCAACCGGCCTAGCGAGACGCTGGTGGCGATCCAGGCAACCAGCAGCAGCACTAGATTGCCAGATATCAGCACGGTCAGTACGGAGGCAAGCGTCAGCAGCAGCCAGCGCGTGAACCTGATCTGGCCGGGATCGCCATCCAGATAGTTGCGGCTGTATTTGACGACGACGAGCCCGACGAACCCGACAAGCACGCAGAGGATCGTTGAGAGCGCATCGACGTGCAGCGAGAGTCCTAGCCCGGAGGCTCCCAGCAGCCTCGAGCGTCCCGGCCCGACAACGAAGCAGGCGAGACCTGCCGCGACGACAACGACGAGCGACGCCGCTGCGGCGACGATTGCAAGTCCGACGTAATCCCTGACGCTGGCGCGAGACGGAAGGAACCCGACGAGGCAGAGGGTCAGCGGGGCGAGTACGGCGAGGCAAGGCAGAAACTTTGACATGGCATCTCGGCAGGGTTGATCCGGCGGTCCCCGTCCATACCGCACGACGTCGTTTGTTAAAAATTCAATTATTGAACTAGATCGTTATATCAAATAGAACGATCGTCATGCCGCACCTCAACTACCATCATTTGCGCTATTTCTGGATAATCGCGACCGAAGGCAGCATGAGCCGCGCCGCGCAGCGGCTCAACGTCTCGCCCTCCTCGCTGTCGGTGCAGATCAAGGCTTTGGAAGAGCAGCTTGGCCAGCAGCTGTTCGAGCGGGTCGGTCGCACGCTGCAGCTGACGGAGGCCGGGCGCATCGCGGTCGACTATGCCGGCAGCGTCTTCAAGTCAGGCCATGAACTGATGGAGACGTTGTCCGGCCTGCGGCCCGGACGCCAAGTGCTGCGGGTCGGGGCTGCAGCGACCTTATCACGCAACTTTCAAATCGCTTTTCTGCGGCCACTGATAGGCCGCATTGATGTCGAACTCATCATCCACACTGGACTGTTCGATGATCTGCTCGAGGCGCTCGATGCGCACAAGCTCGATATCGTACTTGCCAATCATCCGGCGTCGCCCGATGCACGCAGTAGCTTTGAGAACACGCTGATCGACGAGCAGGGTGTCAGCATTGTCAGCCACAAGCCGGCGAAGCCTACGCGCCTTGGCTTTCCCCAGGACCTCGCGCGTCTGCCCATCGTACTGCCTGGACGAGGCAACGCGCTACGTTCGGCCTTCGATGCGCTGCTCGGTCGCAGCGGCATCAGGCCGGTCATAGCGGCGGAGGTTGACGACATGGCCATGCTGCGTCTGATGGCGCGCGAAAGCGGCGGCTTGGCGTTGGTTCCGCCGATCGTTGTCATCGACGAACTCCGCTCCGGCCTTCTGGTCGAGCGCATCAGGCTGAATACACTGAAGGAGCAGTTCTTCGCCGTCACCCAGCAACGCCGCTACCCAAATCCGCTGGTCGCGGAATTGATCCGTTCGCCCAGCGCAAGCCGAATTCGCCGAATGAGGGGTACGGAGCCTGTTCGATCGGTTAAGTCTTCAAGAGGTCGATCATCGCCGTGATCGAATAGGCCCCTCGCTTTTCATGAAGAGACTGGCAGGATCAGCGTGGCCGCCTCTTGCACTTAGACTTTCTCCGCCAATCGTCGGTTTTCTTTTCGGTCAACCTCCGCCTGCGACGGAAGAGATCACTCCCTCGGAAGCGACTATGCCCTGTTCTTGGAAAGGGTCGTTGATCCGGCACCGCACAGTGACGCGGCATAATTTTTCAATGCCACTGACCTTCAGGGCTCCAGCGGCGGCTTTCCGGCAGCGCCCGGGCGCTGCGGCGATCGGCCAAGTCCGGGGACACATACTACAGTGTTGATTTGCTGACTCACAATCAGTCCCTTGACGATCCGAACGGCCAATTGATCGCGTTCGAACAAAATAACGCCCACCAGATGATGATGGGCTGAAACGCCAGCCGCGGCACGTGGTACCACCAACTAGACGAGATGTAGGGCAAATCGATTCCTTCGATCGCATGTTTAAAGTTAGCCGGCCAGACACAGAGGGCATATAGTGCCATCAGAATTCCGGCATACTTTTGCTGAGGTCCGACGAGCAGCACGGTTGAGGCCGTCAGTTCGAAGACACCCGTAATAAGGATGACCTGGGGCCGAAATGGCACCCAAGATGGCGTTATCGCAAGTAGCTGTGCCGGCGCCAGCAGGTGCGCGATCCCCGCTGTGGTGTAGAAGACGGCCAGAACCACGCGCATGACGCCGCGCAGTCGTGGGTATGACCGAGCGGCGTCGGTGTTCGCTTGTGGCGCTAACACGTAGTTCCCATTGATGCGGCGGAGGAGTTGGCGCCCGTGCCGGTCGCCCTCCTCGTTCGATCATTCAGCTTGCCGGCATTAGCACCGTGTTGACGACATGAATCACGCCATTGGACTGATTGACGTCGGGAATCGTTATGGTTGACGTACCGCCTTTGGCATCGACAATCATTGTGCGGCTGCCGGCCTTCCTCACGGTCAGTTGTTCACCTTCGACGGTCGTCAGCCTTTGCCCATCGGTTAGATCTTCTGCTTCGAGCTTGCCTGGTACGACATGGTAAGTCAGGATCTTGGTCAAAGTCGATTTGTTCTCCGGCTTCACGAGTGTCTCGACCGTGCCTTTCGGCAGCTTTGCGAAGGCCGAATTGGTTGGAGCGAATACAGTGAAGGGTCCTGGGCCAGACAAAGTATCGACGAGGCCAGCGGCCTTGACGGCTGCGACCAGTGTTGTGTGGTCTCGTGAATGGACGGCGTTAGCAACGATCGTTTTAGTGGGGTACATTGCTGCACCGCCGACCATCACTGTCTTTTCCTTCGCCGCCGCCGGAGCTGTTGCGCTGCCTGCTATGCCGGCGATTGCAAGAGTGACCGAGGCAATCAGAGTGCTGTACTTCATCAGAACCTCCACCTTTTACGCATGAGTTCAATTATGGTTGACGATCTTCACGCCAAACTTAGGCGCCTCAAGCTACGAGCAACGGTGGAGTTCGGTTTCAGTTTTCTCGCAGGATCGACAATTTTTTGCGGCTCTGGAATAAAATGCTCGGGGCGAACGCAACGGAGTATGACCTCCGGATTGTTCCGCACTAGAGAGCAGCCATCCGCCGAGTTAAGAGCGCGCTCGAATGCGAAGGACGCGCCGGATGCTGGTCTTCTCTAAGCCCCCTCCACGCAACCCTGAAGACGAAAGCTCCATCAGATGCAAGGTGGATTCAAAATCAAGCAACATGGCTGCCGGGCTCAGTTCATCCGGATTCTCGGGGCAGCGAAGCGCCTAGGACAACTTGGTTATTGAGCTCGTCGTGCGAGAGGAAAACCCCGCCCCTAGCCGGCGGGGCTGTGCGGATCGAGGAGGTAAGGTTCGTTCTCCCAGTTCCTGCGACTACTAATGTCAGGTATTCGGCGCTCCTTGAAAGGGCCGACAACGTTGAGCGTGATTCGCGGCCGATGAAGAGGGGCATTCTTGCTTCGCCGCTGCGCTATGATGCGAGGGCCTAGTACCCGCTCTGGGCGCCGACCGTCGATTGCGCACGACCCACCTCTCTACTTCGCGCCTTGGCATAGTGCGGCCTGCTCGCTTGGGGCGCTATCAACGACGTTCCAACCAAGTCGCTTCACGACCGATGGTGCGACTTCTCAGATGGCCAATGTCGCCCGCGCCTCCAGGTGATCCAATCCCTTTTGAGCATCGTTCCTGCCTCATCACAATCGAGGTGCAGCATGGTCTATGTCTCCATGACTGGCTTCCGCCCGCGTGGCATCGTGCACTTGCCCAGGTTCTGGTGGCGAACGGTCCAATCACTGGCGCAGGCACGTCGTGCCACTGGAATTGTCGCGGTTCAAGCGAAAATCATCGGCGGTACCTATCACACGCTGACAGCCTGGTCGGATCTCGTCAGCATGCGCGCCTTCGTTACAAGCGGCGCGCACCTCAAGGCCATGAAGAATTTTCGAAAGCTCGGGACCGGGAGGATCTTTGGCTATGCTCCCGATAAGGTTCCTGATTGGGACACTATCTACGAGCTCTGGAAGCTGCATAGCCGCGAGGTTTGAGCGGCCATCTCAGGCGGCCGCAACCTGCGTGAGCTCATTGTGCGCATCAGCCCCTTGTGGACGCGACCCCTTCTCATCATCGATCATCCGGGTCACGACGTCGACCGGCATAGGCCGGCCGAAAAGATAGCCTTGAACGCTGTCGCAACCTTCCCCGCGGAGAAAGTCGAGATGGCTCGTCGTCTCGACGCCCTCGGCCAGCACCGGGATGTTGAGGCTGCGGCCGAGCAGCAAGGTCGCCTTGACGATAGCGGCCGCATGCACGCTGGTCTCGACCGCCTGGACGAAGCTCTTGTCGACCTTGATCTTATCAAAGGGAAACGCCTGCAGCGTCGAGAGCGAGGAATAACCCGTTCCAAAATCGTCCATGGCGACGGTGACGCCGATCGCTTTGAGCGCCAGCACGACCTGCAGCGCGTGCTGGCGGTCAGCGATAATGCCGCTCTCGGTCAATTCGATTTCAAGCCGCGACGGCTGCAGGCCCGTCTCGTTCAGGATTTCCGCTACGCGCCGCGGCAGGTCATGATTGAGCTGCATCGGCGCGACATTGACAGCGACCTTGAACGGCAGCCGCCATAGCGCGGCGGCGGTGCAGGCCGTCCGCATCACCCAATCGCCGATATCGATGATCAGGCCGGTCTCTTCGGCAATCGGGATGAAAGCGTCGGGTGGAATGCGTCCCTTCTGCGGATGATTCCAGCGGATCAGGGCCTCGAAGCCGACGATGCCGCCGGTGTTGGTGTCGTTCTGCACCTGATAGTACAGCTCGAGCTCATTGCCGGCGAGCGCGCGCTTGAGGTCGATCGCGAGCTCGGCGCGGACACGGCTCGCCTCGTCCATCGACGGCTCATAAGTGCAGATTTTGCCGCGGCCGAGGCTTTTGGCGCGGTACATTGCCAGATCAGCGCGCTGGGTGAGTTCATCGCCGGCCCGACCGTGCTCGGGAAACAATGCAATGCCGATGCTGCAGCCGACCGCGAGCGTCTGGTGCTGCCACTCGATCGGGTCGAGCACGACGTTGCGCAGGCGCTCGGCGAACTTGACCGCCTCGCCGCGGGCAAAGATCTCGCTCTTCACGGCCACGAATTCGTCGCCGCCGATCCGCGCCAGAAATTCCCCGGGCTGCAATTGCGCCGAGATGCGTTGGGCAACTTGCCGCAGCAGATGATCGCCGCCGACATGGCCGTGGACGTCGTTGATGTCCTTGAAACGATCCAGATCGATTGCCACCACGACCACGCGCGCAGTGTCGTCGCCGCGTCCGGCGAGCAGATCATGCAGTTGCTGCGCCAATCCGTTGCGGTTCGGCAGGCCCGTCAAGGGATCGTGCATCGCCTGATGCTTGTAGCTTTCGGTCGCCTCGTTGGCGGCCTGAAGGTCGATCGCGTAGGCGGAGGCAGCCATCGCCATTATCAGGCTGATGCTGACGATGACGCTGGTGATCATGAACGTATCCGACAGAGCCTGTGGCGGCACCGCCAGGTCGAACGCAGGATAGACGGACATGGCCGCCATGCCGGTGAAATGCAGCGACACGATCGCCAGGAACATCGAGAGCGCGCCGCCATATTTGCAGAAGCGCGTGATCGGCCGTGCGATGCGGTTGGCGGCGACCGCACCGAAGCCGGCCGCAAATACGACGGAGAGCGCAACCAGCGGATAATTCCAGCCCAGAATGCCCGGGACTTCGAACGCGGCCATACCGGTGTAATGCATCGCGGCGATGCCGAGACCGAAGATCGAGCCGCCGCCCTCGATTGCGGGTCCGAGTCTTGTGCGCGTGGTGATGAAGAAGCCGACCCAGGCGAATATCACGGTGATCATCAGCGAGGCGAAGGTCAGCCCGGGTTCGAAGGCGCGAGCCACCGTCGCGTTGTAGCCGAGCATCGCCGCAAAATGCGTGGTCCACACCGTGCCGCCGGCAACGAGGCCGGACAGGAACAGGAGGTTGAAACGCCGCGCCCTGGTGTTGCGCCGGACCCGCGCCAACAGCCGCATCGACAAAAGCGACCCGAGCACGCAAACCAGCACCGCGACAGCGACGTAGCGCAGGTCGTGCTGGCCGGGCAGACAGGTCAGAGCTTGCCACATGCGAATTTGTTCTCCCGGAAGCAGATACGAGGCAGGGCTGCGATTGGATCAGGGCAGGTTGAGAAAGGGTTAGCGGCACGTGAACGCCGCCTCGCCCGACCAAGGTCCAGCGGCAAACAGGGCATCCGGCTTATTAAACGCGGGTTTAGGAAGGAGGAATCGGCCGGACCGAAGCTCGGCACGGTGAAGAAACGGTTCGCTATTGCCGAGATTTCGTCGTCGACGGGAGGCTGGCCACCGGAAAAAGGCCGTGGCGAGCGGGTTCGTGGAGCCCCCCTCGCGTAACGCAACTTCCCTTCACGCAAGGAGCGCAGGAAACCGAGGCGGATAGCCATCTCTTGAATGCAAAATTCCACACGGGCAAGATGTGGTGCCCGCTGCGCGCCGCCAGCGCGCACGGCGACCGCTGCAGCTCTGTGAAAAATAACGAACTCTGCTCACGAGCGGTTCGACCGTCGATTCGGGCCCGCTTTTCCACTAGAGGAAATCAACGAACAGGTATTTTCGAGGCGAGCTGCACGAAGAGATCGATAAGCAGCGATTGTCCGCGAAAAGTAATTACGGCAACAGCGCCTCGTTCTAGGAAAGCGACTTGAACGAGCTGTCAAAAGGTTGGCGGCGGCCTAGCGTTTTCACCAGACGGGAACAGCGACCCTCAGCGAGGCATCCGAATTCTGGAGCTGCTCGACCATCATCTCGACGACCGCATCGCCGGAAATGAAGTTCGGTCCGAGGGGCGACGCAGCAGGATTCGGAATAAGAGCCATAGCCCAATCGGCGAACCGGCGGTCGGTGACCGACTTTGCCTCGACAATACTAATGTCGGTATGTCGACTATCGCTGCATATTCGGATGAAAAGTTGCGTGACCTTTAGCCGGTCTCCTTCGAGCACTTGCGCAAAAGTGTCCTTGTCGAACAGAAGGGCGCCAGATATCCCCAATTGAAGATTGTTTTGTTCGGCAGCTTTCGCAATGCTCATCAGCCCGTTGCCACCGGCTACGGCCTTCCGACGTAGCAAGTTGCGACTGTGATAGACCAATCGGAACAGCATGGGTATCTCGTTCACCTCATAGGCTGACTGCGGGTCTCGCTCGAGAGGAACGGGCGAGGTCGATAGTGTCGCATGCGCTCTGCCGGCACGCTGCTCTGACGGGAAAGTATCGAGCCGAGCCGCTCGCCTTGGACGCATCAGCTTAGTTCAATATCGAACGAACAGCCGACGAGATCGTATGGCGGAGGAGCTATTGGGCTGATTCATCATCTTGCTGCCAAAGCGGCTTCAATCGGCCTGTCCGCAATGAAAGTAACTTTGGGCAGCGTCATGAATCCCGGCTTTGCGAAGTAATAGCCCTGAAACAGATTGATGCCAGCTGCTTTCAATACGCCGAGTTCGGCTTCGTCCTCGATGCCTTCGGCGAGCACGCGGACGTCAAGCTCCCGCGCGATATTAACGATGCCAGCTACAACTGTTTGCTTGGCGTGGCTGACATGTATGTCGCGGATCAGTTCCATGTCGATCTTGATCAGATCGGGCTGCAATCGAGCCAAGAGACCGAGCCCAGCGTATCCTGCTCCGAAATCATCGAGCGCCGTCCAGAAGCCGAACTTGCGGTATGCTTCCACGATCTTCGCGACGTGAGCAGGGTCCACCATCCGCTCGTTCTCGGTGAACTCGAACATGAGATTACGATGTGGAAATTCCACGCGCTTGGCGGCGGCAAGCGACTTTTGGATGCACGCTTTGGGTTCGTATACTGCGTTCGGCATGAAGTTGATCGACAGCCGCATGTCTCTGCCCGCGAAGAGTGGGCCTGCGGCCTCGATTGCCGTGACTCGGGCCGCTTGGTCGAAGCTGTACCGAGTCTCGTCGGTGACCTGCGCAAGGACGGTATGGGCAGGTTCCCCGTTTTCCCCCCTCACGAGCGCTTCGTATCCCCAAACCTCTCCCGCCGAGAGATCGACGATCGGTTGGAAAGCCATTTTGAATTTGAAGGGCAAGCTCTCGCTGAGACGGCAACCCGCGCACGTGTTCATAGTCCCACTTTCTTTCACATTGCGCGCAAGCTAGGACGCAATGATTGCTCGGCGGTTAAGGACTAATCGGACGCGACGGGCTAACTTGTGTTAAGAAGACCTGAGCCCAGCTCAAAGACTGTCTGGCGGACGGCCCCTTTTGCGACGAACGAAAAGCCGTCCGGAAACGCGGTCGTCGAGTCGGTGCCGGCGCCTGACCAGCCTTGACCGTCTCATTGGCCGAGACGCGAGGTCAGGCGGCATGTGCAATGAAACGTGAGGACGCAGTTTGCTCGCGGACTGCAGCTGGCAACGGAGCGCGGCCTTTGCTTTCACCTATCGACCACTCGACAAGCTGGCAAGTTTCGCAGCGAGATCGTTAATGCCGAATGGCTTGACCAGCCGCGGAAGATCGGGCGCGACGCCCTCGCTTTCCGCGTAGCCCGACACCACTAGCACGAGCGTTCCGGGCAGTTCGGAACGAACGAGACGGGCCAGATCTGTACCGTTCATTCCTGTCATCAGGTGATCGGTGATAAGCAGCTGGGGTTTGACGCCCCCACCGATCAACCGAATTGCCTCTTCGGCCGAACCAGCTTCGAGAACGGCGTAACCGAGGTCCATGAGCATGTCGGCGGCTGCGGCACGCACAAGGGGCTCGTCATCAACGAGAAGCGCTGTCCCTAGGGCGCCAACGGCGGGCACTGAGGCCGTTTGCTGGTTCTCCGGCGCTACAGGCTCATCGGTCGATGGAAGCCAAATTTCTATATTTGTACCCAGCCCTGGGCGGCTTTGAATTGTCAGTGCCCCGCCTAGTTGCGACGCCAGGCCGTGAGCCATCGACAGACCGAGGCCCGTGCCCTTTCCGATGCCCTTGGTTGAGAAGAATGGCTCGATTGCTCGGGCCTTCACAGACTCGTCCATGCCGATGCCGCTGTCCGCAACGGATATCCTGACATAACGTCCAGGTTTCAGGTCTGTCCCATGCTTCGCGTCAATGTGTTGGGCGTCGGCGGTAATGCGCAGCGTACCGCCGTCGGGCATCGCGTCACGCGCATTCACCGCGAGATTGAGGAGAGCCATCTCCAGTTGGTTTTCATCGACCTTTGCCGCCGGCAGGTCCTGTTCGATCTCGACAGAGACCTTGACTTGCGGACCGGACGTACTGGCGATCAGCTCGCCCATTCCGTGGATCAAGTCGCCTACTTGGGTCGCTCTGGCCTGGAGCGGTTGCCGCCGTGCGAATGCGAGCAACCGCTGCACAAGCGTCTTGGCCCTATCTGCGGACTGCATCGCCCCGGCGATCAATCGCTGCTCGCGTTCCCCGCCTACGCCTCTGCGTTGCAAGGCATCGAGGGCGCCGACGATTGGCGTCAGCAGGTTGTTGAAGTCGTGGGCGACGCCGCCGGTCAACTGGCCCATCGCCTCCATTTTCTGGCCCTGACGTAGCTGCTCCTCCGCCCTTGCCAGCCGCTCATGCTCGCGGATACGTTCCGATACATCGTAGACGAATTGATACGCGCCGATCCGCTCTCCTTTGCTATTTCGGAGGGTATTGTACTTCATTTCGTAGTGACGACGTTCGCGCTCACCGAGGGCTGCGATCTCCGTAAATTCCTCTCCGGATAGCGCGCGGGCCCACACCGCGCGTAAGGCTTCGCGCTCGGCAGGCAGATGTGTCAACAGATCGAGCATGCATGCCCCGGCCTGCGGACGAACCCCGAATATCTTCTCGAATTCGTTAGCCGCGGCTTTGTTGATGGCGAGCCAGCGGAATTCGAGGTCCACGACTTGGACAAATGCATCCGTCCCTTCGACGATGTCGGCCAAAACCTTTCTTTCAGCCAGAACCTCCGAGATGCGGCGCTCCAAAGTCTCGTTAAGCTCTTTGAGCTTTGCCTCATCGGCCTTGCGGGCAGTAATGTCGATGGCGGTACCGGTCACCCGCAAACAGCGCCCCTCAGCATCGAACACGCCCCGTCCCTTTGCCGCGACCCAGCGGATGCGACCGTCTTCCTTGCCAATGGTTCGATACTCGACGTCATAGAGAGCGCGCATATCGGGATCCGCTGCAGCCGCGTAAGCCGCGCTAACGGCGTCCCGGTCTTCGGGGTGAAGGCCCGAGTAGAAGTCCAGCATCGACACGGGCGTGTCCGGCGCGATACCGAACATTGCCTTAACCAAGGGCGGCCAGTGCAGGATTTGATTGACTTCATCCACATCCCAGAAGCCGACGTCCGCGTTGGCCGTCGCGAGCCGCAACCGCTCTTCGTTCTCTCGCAGCGCAACATTCGTTGCCTGCAACTCCTCTTGGGTGCGGCGACGTTCTGCCTCAGCTTCCTCTCTCTCGGTGACATCGACGTTGACGCCAATCATCCCAAGAAATTCACCGGAAGCGCCGATGCGAGGATGCGCGACGGTTTCTAACACCCGGTATGCTCCTGATGCGCTGCGGTATCGCCCTTTCAGCTCGATAGGAACCCGTTGCGCAATTGCGGTCCCGACCTGTACGCGGACGGCTGCGGCGTCGTCGGGGTGTATGGTTGACGACCAGTCGAAGTCGGCAATGCCTGCCTCCTCTACCCCCCAGAAGTCGCGGAGTAGCCGGTTGAGGTGAAGGCATTTGCCTGCGGAGTCGCTTATCCAGATCATGACAGGAGCATGCTCCGACATAAGACGGAATCGCAGTTCGGATTCCCTCAATTGCTCTTCCGTCATTATTCTGTCCAGCGACAGGCTCAACTGGCGTGCAATGGTGCTGGCTAGACGGGTTTCTCCCTCGCTGAATTGATGCGGAGACCTATAGTAGGTCATGAACTTGCCGATGACGTGTCCATCGCGGAGCAGCGGAATGAAGGCGAGGCCCCGAATCCCTTCGCCCTCGATTACCTTCTTCAGGGCATCAGGTTCGTTAGAATCCCTGATGTCGGCAACGAAGATCGGGACCGCGTCGGTCGTTTCGGGTGTCCACGGCGAGTGGCCCTCTACTGTTTTGCGGTATTGCTCGCTGATGCCCCTCCAAGCGACGAAGCGCATCACGGAAGCCGAATCGAACAGCAGGATCGATGCGCGCTCGCACGCGAGCGCTTCCGTGATCGCTTCGAGCGCCGCCTCATAGACCTCTTGCGCGGTTCTGGCAGCCTGCAGGCGCTCTGTCAGGTGAAAGAGAGTTCCGAGCTCGCGAACGGTCCGCGAAAGAAATTCAGCAGCACTCTTGCGCTCGCTGGTGTCCCGGCAAAACGATGCTCCGCCCACGATCAATCCGTTCTGGTCGCGCAGCGGGACGGCTGTAATCTCCAGGGAGAGGGCTCTGCCCTTCTTGCCCACTCTGACGGTTTCGAAAGGGCCAACGGATTCGCCGGCGCTCACGCGATCAATAATGTTCTCGGCGACTGAGCGGTCCGCTTGTGTGACCAGATCCAGCAGGGAATGCCCGACGATTTCCGATGCCTCGAACCCCAACAGGCGTTCTGCCGCGGGATTCCATTGGGTGATGATGCCGTCGATGCGCCAACACCAGATCGGGTCGGGTGAGCCGGCCAGGATTGCCGATAGCACCGCCGGTCCGGGCTCGTTCGTCTCGGAGCGATAGGGTTTTGCTTTTATGGCAGAGATCGGTCGCTCAACTCCACTCGACATCCCTTACCCCTGGCAGCCGCTCTTCCGCTCCCAATACCTTGATCGAGCCGCGGAGATCAAAACCTTAGCCAACGACGAGGATTGGCCTTGGTTCCAATCGCCAATCCCCACGTGATCGCAACATCTCAAAGGGCCCGCGAATCGACCGAGATCGACGGCCCAATAAGCATGACAGGTGTGAATAGGCACGCTATTTGACCCCCAATCGGCTTCCAAGGTTGGCTCTGACTCACTTTTGGTGCAGCGATTGACGTGCCAAGGATGGCACAGTGGCTGATTCAACTTCTCGGGGGAATCAC
>NZ_LBJX01000058.1:0-15128 GCF_028128895.1 Bradyrhizobium sp. CCBAU 11434 | reverse complement strand
TTCCGATCGGGCAGGCGGAACATTAGCCAGCGACTGCTCAAGCTGATTTCTCGATCGCTTCTTGCGTAGGATGGTTGCACCCGTGGCATCGAACCCCACCACATGGCTGTGCTATTGCCTAGATCGATACCGATCGTGACAATGCTCGTATGGGACATGGGTTGCGCTCCTTCTCTTGCCGGGGCTCTACCTTGCCGCTGAGAGCGGGCGTGGTCCACGCCATTAACCCGTAAGGCGCGGCCGGTTTGCCCTTGCCGATGCACTCCACCTCTGGGGGCGTGGAAGGCTTGAAGCCGCGCTGGCGCTGCTGCTGCGAGCGGATCTGCGAGGCCCGGCTGAGCGGGAGCGCGAAGGCGTTCTCAAGCACAGCCTGACCTTCGATCTTGCGGCGGATATTGCAACTGCCGCTGATGCCGCTTGAATTGCTTGGCCTGGGCGTAGCGTCCCGCCATCATCGCCACGGTCTTGGCAATGCGAAGATAGGACTGCCGCAGCTTGACCCCCTGCTTCCTCGCGAGATGGTCGAGCCCCTTGATCGCCGCGTGCAAGAGCTTGGCATCGGTCGGGAAGGTGATCGCCCTCGGCTGCACGGTGGTATGTGCGCCATGACGGCGCGAAGAAGGAGGTTGAGTATGTAGACCATCTTCCGAGCAGCCTTGCTGCGCAAGAGAGGAGGGCACGCCCTCGGACTCGGGCAGGATCAGAGTCCAAACCGCCACAAGCTGCTTTAGCTCAATGGCTGAGGTGGGTAAGCGTTGCTGGAAAAGGCGGGCAATTAGCCTGTCAGGTGAACCACGGGAAGACGAACGCAAGCAAACCGCTGATGATGCATCGAAACTACAGTTCAGCTGTTGTCGAAACCAGGGGCGATACCACCTCCTGGGATCAAGCGCGGCGAGAGCCTGTCTATCGGCCGGGCGCCAACCGGTGTAGAGGCGGCGTGATTCCGATGGCAGACTTTTGCGCGGAACATGGGAACCTGCTTCGCGATGCCAAGGGAGACCCAAAGTCGAGGGACCCACCGAGGGTATAGTGGCTAGTTCTTGAGAGACTTATGTTCGAGATGAAGGCGAATTATTTCTTTATATCGCAAGACGCTAAAACTGGCATGAGGTTCTCCGCTAGAGTGTAGCTCGTCGAGCGGCGCTCACAATCAGGATAAGCTGCTTGGATGACCGGAATCGAATCGGTCAATAGGCAACAACGAACTCGGGTTGGATTTAGTGGAGATGCTAACATTGCCTGCGACATGCTTATCCACGTGGAATGAGCGATCCACGTCAAAAACAGTTATAGTCCGCGCTGCCGTATGCGGCGAAGCTGTTAATGGCAGAGCTGGACTCGAAGCATGCGGGACAAGGTGTTCAATCGTAACCGCCTGCTATGGTAATCGGTGTGGAGCGGGTGCGAGGTGACAGAGGTTGCTCCCGTAGCAATTTCCTTTGCCAGCACCTTCACGTGCCCGTATCTGGCGCCGCGCAATTCATGGTCTCAGGTGCAAGCGGGTTCTTGCCGGGCTAGGCGGCGATGTAAACGAAATCTAAATTCTTCATTCTCGCTGGTTTGCGCCTCGGGCAGGAAGAAGTTCCCCAAGCCCCCAGCCCTGGCTGTGGCCCTGGACTTTCGCCTTCTCGATCATTTCGGGATGCGCTGGGATGATGCTCCAGCGGTCGGCTGTGTTTTCGGGAAGCTTCTCGAGCTCAGCCGAAATCCGTTTGACGGCCTCGCGGATGAATTCTCGCAGGCGGTCATACAACGGCCGTACGGCCTCGGACATGCAAAGGTCGTTGAGCTCGTCCCAGGGCGCTCATGCCGTAATGTTTGCAACGGATCGGTGCGGTAATCTTCATGAACGACTCGTCATTTCGAGTCGGGCCTGCTGCGGGGCGGACGTTTCAATTCGGCAGGCTCCCGCCTGGAAAGGCTATCAACATTCACCGTAGCGGTCGGAATGACAGCTGACTGGACTATTCTGTCCCTCGCCGTTTCTCGTTGACATACATTGCGTTCGATGCGGGCGTGAGGACCTTCGTACCTGCTCGACGATGTCAATATGGACCCACATAGTGGGACCGCTTGACCGGTTTCTTAGTTGGAAGCTGACCGCTCCTTCTTCCGCTATCATGCCGCAGGGGCTGTTGTTGCCACTGTGGGAATCTAGTCAACGCGGCGCGTTTTCCATCATGTCCACCGGCGCGCTGTTGCCCGGCGCTAGACGGCCATCGCCGTGCGGTAGCCGAGCGCCTGATGAAGGCGATGCTCGCTATAGAAGGCCGTTCCAGCTGGCAATTCCGTCCTCGGCCTCGTGGCCCTCGGCGAATCTATCGCCTTCATGGCAATCTTCGCCTTCAACGCGGCATCAATCTTGCGTCTGATGTTGGCATTGCATCTCGCGCATCTTGCTATTGTGATCATGAGAGTGTAGCTCAGCCTGCATGAACATCAGGTTCTGCTGCTCTGATCGTAGAAATACATCGTGAATCTTGAGCAGCCGGCATGGGCGGACAGGCTACTTAACGTAGCCGAGCTCTGAAACTACCAGAACAAACAGTCGATTGTTGTTGCGAAACTCGCTATCGCGCGTGTCTGGAAGAGGTCCGCGTGATACAAGCTAAGATCGATGGGTAGTTCTCGAATGGACATGTTTGCTGATTGACCAGCTGGAACGTGTGATGTTGAAGAGAGGAGAACGAGATCGTTTATCCTCTGTTGTCCTCGATTGCGACAGCAAGGTCGGCGTTATTTTGCGCGCGCACGATCAAGAGCCTTCTTGTAAATATTGACGTCCTTCGCCTTGCTGCCGGCCTACGTTAGGTCTCGCGAGCCGTCCTGAGCGCCGACCTCGCGCGTGCCAATGCCTGAAATCAGCAGATGAGTCCTTGAGTTTCAGTACGTACTTGCAGTGCATACGGTGGTGCACATGACTATCGGCCGGAGCTAGGACAAACTCTGGAGGAGCTGGAGACACGGATGGACGCATGCACGCTGCCATCGGCGAGCGCTGGGCACGTTGCCCAGGGGCTGACAGATAACACCTGTTGGTTACTCGATCTTCTAGACCTCGACGATGGATGGTCACGTGCGAATGGCCACAGAGCGCTGCAACGTTAGGACTGTCGGAGTTTGTGCAACGCGCGTTGAGTCAACCACGCGTTCGCTAGTCATCTGGAACGCAAATTCGTTGCATTAGTTGATTGCTCGAATCTCTAGAGAGGAGAGCGCTAGTGGCGAATGCAGGTGTGCGAGGCCGGCCGATCGCGCCGTTGGTGCTTAGTCCGCAGGAGCGGACGTACTTGGAGAGGCAAGTTCGTCGTCATCGTGTTGCCCGGTCGCTATCTGAGCGGTGCCGCGCGATCCTGCGATGCGCGGATGGATTGCCAAGCAAGTCTGTAGCTGCCGAACTCGGCCTTCACGAACACACCGTTGGCAAGTGGCGCCGTCGATTCTTGAAGGATCGCTGTGATGGCCTGCTTGACGAAGCCCGACCTGGCCGCCCTCGAACCATCGACGACGATCAGGTTGCTGAGGTAATCGAGCGGACATTGCGGACGACACCGCCCGACGCGACGCACTGGTCGATCCGCTCGATGGCTGCGGAAACTGGCTTTTCTCACACCACGATCCGCCGAATGTGGACCGCGTTCGGCTTGCAGCCGCACCGCAGCCAGACATTCAAGCTGTCGAGCGATCCGCTGTTCGTCGACAAGGTGCGCGATATTGTCGGGCTTTACCTGTCCCCGCCGAACCGAGCCCTTGTGCTCAGCATCGATGAGAAAAGCCAGATTCAGGCACTCGATCGCGAGCAGCCGGTCTTGCCGATGATGCCTGGGATGCCGGAACGTCGTACGCACAGCTATGTGCGGCATGGTACGACCACGCTGTTTGCCGCGCTCGATGTCGCCTCGGGATTCGTCATCGGCAAATGCTACAAGCGCCACCGCGCAGTCGAGTTCTTGAAATTTTTAAAAGAGATCGATGCTCAAGTTCCTGAAGGCCTCGATGTCCATATCGTCATGGACAACTACGCCACTCACAAGACACCCAGGATCAAAGCGTGGCTCGCCCGTCGGCCGCATTATCATGTCCACTTCACGCCGACTTCTGCGTCATGGATCAATCAGGTCGAGCGTTGGTTCGCTGAACTCACCAGAAAGCAGATCCAGCGAGGTGTTCATACCTCCGTCAGGCAGCTCGAGGCCGACATCCGTACCTTCATCGACCTGCACAACAACAACCCGAAGCCCTTCAAATAGACCAAGTCCGCTGACCAGACTTTGGCTTCCGTCAAACGCTTCTGCCACAAAGCCCAGCAGACTTTATGTGGCGAACTTTAGATTCACCTGACTAGCAAATAGTCGTCACAAATGGCTTTTGCAACTGGCACGAAATTTGAAACGGAGTTGCGATACAGATGCTATTTAGCATCGCGTGCAGGAGTCCATGTGATGAGTACAAATGTTGCCTGTCAGTTCGCGTCTGCGTCGCCTATGAAGCCGACCGGCGCAATTGCCCCCATCCGCCCTGACCGCGTAAGAGTTTGTGGCCGTGACTGATCACGTTGGCATCGCGCTGCTTCTGCGGATTACGCTCCCGTGATTAACGAGCGCGAATTCGTGGCATGATCATTGGATAACCCAAGGAGATGATCTCGCCGATTGGCGAAGATACACCAGACCCAATCTTGACAGCAGGTCTGAATTCTAGGCACGCCCCGTCCGTGACGCACTATCCACGTTGACACTTAGCGCGAGTTTGTATCCGCAGGTGGCTCTGGAATTTGGAGTTGGAAAGGGAGTGCCGCCAGTGACATAGGTCCTCACGTATCCGGCGGGGAGAAACCGGGCATCAATAATCCATGCACAAGATAGTCGGAAAAAGGACAGCATCGACTTCGCGGCTCGAGCTGACGAGGCGGACGGGCTCTCGATTCGTTGGCGAGCTTAGAGAAACCGCAAAACTTGCATGGCCGATGGCGCTGACGCAGATTGCTCAGGTCGTAATGATGACTACCGATCTCGCGTTTATTGGACACATCGGCGCGGAGGCTATCGCCGCTGCAGCGCTGGCTAGCAGAATTTATATCCTAGGCTTTATGTTCGGCTCGGGCCTACTGGCGCCAATTGCGCCCCTAGCGGCGCAGGCGTTTGGGGCGAATAATCTTGCGGTGGTACGCCGCGCGCTTCGCATGGGATTGTGGACGGCTATGATGCTATCATTTCCCACCATGGCGCTTGCGCTATCCGGAGAGCGAATACTGGTAGCATTGGGCCAGGCGACCGAGACAGCGCAGATCGCCCAGTTATACCTGCTCGGACTGGCATGGGGCGCGGGGCCGGCGCTGGGTTTTCTGGCTCTCCGCTGTTTTATGTGCGCTGTCAACCGGCCGCAGCCGATCTTGTGGATCACGCTCGCGGCCATCCCGGTCAACGCCCTGCTGGCATATTTGCTGATCTATGGCAAGATGGGGCTGCCGCGTCTTGAACTGTTCGGGGCCGGCCTCGCGACGACCCTAGTGAACAGTGCGACTTTCCTAGCTGGCTTGTGGTTCGCCACGACGCGCCGGCCCTTCCGTGACTATCACGTGCTTGTACATTTATCGTGTTTTGATTGGTCGATGATCCGACAATTGATCATGCTCGGGGCACCGATATCAATCACAGCGTTGACTGGTGCCGGCGTGTTTTCGGCCGCGGCGCTCATGGCCGGCCAAATCAGCACCAGCGCACTCGCTGCGCATCAAATCGCGCTTCAGGTCACGATCGTCCTGTCCATGATTCCTTTCGGTATCAGTATGGCGGCAGCCGTGCGCGTCGCTCATGCGGTGGGCCGGAACGATCATTCCGGCATCAGGCGGGCAGGTCTGGCGGCGATCCTGCTTGGTATGATAGTCGCAGCGACGCTGACAGTTGCTGTGATTATCTTGCGTTTGGAAATTGCCAGGTTGTTCCTGGATGAATCAGCGGCTCATGCCGATGCGACCATCCCCCTGGCTGCAAAGCTTCTTTTGGTCGGCTCGAGCTTTTTTGTTACTGATGCCGTGCAATTCATTGCGGCGGGAAGCTTGCGCGGGCTGAAGGATACGTGGGTGCCGCTTCTGTTGGTTTGCATCGCTTATTGGTTGATCGGCTTCTCCGCTAGTTATGTCATTGGTTTGAGCATGGGGCTTGGCGTCGTTGGCGTTTGGATTGGCCTGTCAATCGGGACGAGCGTCTACGCGGTCCTCCTCGTTCTCCGTTTTCAGATGCTCGCAAGCAGGATCGCTTTTCCGACCTTATATTCTATGCGTTAAGCGAGTCATTGCCCCCGCTTGGCGATCCGAAAGGTCCGGCATGCGTTGACTCGCGGGCGGTCCAGCCCTTTACACCGGCCGACTTGGCATCTTCTAGTGGAGTCCAGCACACTATTGAAGGCTTGTAGATATCCAGATCATTCTCCACACCTCAAATTACTTGTAGGATGTCAAAACCGGCGGGGGTCCTAGGTTTTAAAATTTCATCTGGCGCTTAAGCAGGCGGTGCGATCCATTAGAGGCTCGCAGCCCGCTTACCCGTGGCTTTGGTCAAAACAAGCGTGTCCAATCGGGCATCAACACGAACACAGAATACCAAGAAAAATGAGCGTCGGTCGATTAGCGGTGTCCGCTATCTAGCATGGACAGCACTTTTCGTATAAGCTTCATGCTACGGCGCAAAGTAGGCCGTCAACTTCGAGCGGCGCTGGAGGCTACATGGCAGATATCCGCGTTCTTCCTTCACGAAGCGCCTATTCGACGCCGGGTCAACTTGGCGCGCGAATAGTGCGGGGTGAGGGATCATACCTCTTCGGGGCCGACGGGACGCGCTACCTAGATGCGTCCTGCGGATCGGGATCTCTTATCTTCGGTCATGGCGACGAGAAGATCATCGACGCGCTTCATGCCCAGAGCCGGCAGTTGACGCTTTTCCCCTCCCGACATTTTAGCTCCGAAATCGTCGAACGGTACGCTAGCCGATTGCTCGATTTCGGGCCGCCGAGCATGTCGCGGGCAATCATTTTCAGTAGCGGTTCCGACGCAGTCGAGGCTTCGCTCAAATTAGCACTGCAACACCATTTCGCTGCCAAGCGGCCGCAACGGCGCAAGATCTTAGGACGCAACGCGTCCTATCATGGAAATACGATCGCTGGGCTGGCCGCAGGAGGGTTCGTCGCGCGCCGGAAGCCATACGAAGGCGTGCTTGTGCCGTGCGCAAAGGCTTCCCACGCGCATTGCGTCGCTTGCGAATTTGGACTTCAGCCGCAGACTTGCGCTCTAGAATGCGCGCAATCGATGGAGGATGCGATCCTTGAGGAAGGACCCGAGAATGTTGCCGCTGTGATCATTGAGCCGGTCGTCGGCGCCGCGCTGAGTGCCGCGGCGCCAGACTCCCGCTATCTACCGCGCGTTTGTGAGATGTGCCGCTACCATGGCATTCTTCTCATCGCCGACGAAGTCATGACTGGTTTTGCCCGCACCGGACGACCGTTCGCAAGTATGCATTGGAGCGTCGAACCTGACATCATTATCTGCGGCAAGGCGATCAGCGCTGGCTATTACCCCTTGTCGGCTCTTCTGGTGAACGAGCGACTGGTCCACGGGCCGTTGGCTGACCAGTATTTTCAGAACGGTCAGACATTCGCTTGCAGTCCGGCCGGCGCGGCCGTTGGACTGACAGTCTTGGACAAGTTGGCGGATGGAACCGTCGCAGCAAACGCAACGCGGATGGGCGAACTACTGCGAGCGTCGCTCCGCAAGGAAATGCCAGGCGAGCTGATCAGCAGAATCCGCGGCATGGGATTGATGGTTGGTTTTGACATCAGCACCTTCGCATTCCAGAATCGGCGGCCCCTTTTGCCCGGTCGCTACAGCGATCGATTCCAACGCGCCGCCCTCAAACGTGGGTTAGTGATCTATGCTAGCAGTGGTAGCGCCGGAAGCGAAGCAGGCGATCATGCGATGCTACTATTGCCACTAATAATTTCTGAGCGCGAGGTACAGGAGGCAACAGGATCGCTCGTGGCCGCAGCAAACGACGTTCTCGAGAGCAAGAACAGCTGGTATTGACTTTCTCTGGCCCCCCTCATCGCAAGTTCGAGCCGTCAAACCTGGCGCGGACGAGAGCCGAAGTCGCGTTTGAGACTTTGGCTGAATGTCCGCATTCCTCCCAATTAGCTATTTGTCCCCGACAAAATGCTTGATATGGAAATTTATCGACGCGGGCTTGCCGGTGCTTTGAATTCGTTCCTATATTCTTAATCAAACCGATCCGAAAGGATTGCGTACTCGACCCCAGATATTTTCCGCATGACATTATGCCGCGCAAGATGCTGGACAAAGATGCGTTTGCTGACCTTACTAGCTTGCTCGTCCGACCGCCGTCCTAGCTCAAATACGTTCTTGTCAAAATTTGTGCTGAATCTGTCATCGGCTTTGTAGGACGCCTTCCACCAACCAAGAGGCGACGCAGCAGGCCCGATGCTGACGCGGAACCTGCTTTCCATGCGTGCGATCCGGGATCGCAAACCGGATTGCGCGCGAGATGCTTTCGATCGTGAGATCGTCTGGTCGATTAGATGTCGTGGTGTTTCGGCGAGGACCGCAGCATCGAGCTTCATTGTCGTGTTCCGTCAGGTTCGGTTCGGACGCTATGTGAGGAGTACGACAAGTCATGCACGTACTTGGCTTGCGCGCTGCAGAAATGTCTTTTGCCCTTGCCGGGGGTCTGCTCGCGCCTTTGGCGGTGCGCCAAAGTCATATGGAGCTTAATGGTCTCTTCTCCGAGCGAGGTGCTCACAGACGAAGCCTGCTCGAACGATTTGGATTAGTGTCATAGCCGCTGCAGGCGCCGTCTTGCAGCCGCCATTATGTTAAGAAGTTGATCGAGGCGACGCGCTTGGTCCGAAGGTACGAGTTCGCCGACTTGCAGCACCAGAGACGTAGTTCTCTCATCTCGCTCGGGCCCCGTCTGCGTGGCACGTTGATTGCTTGAGTTAGATGAGAGTCTTGCGACTATAGTGGCCTCGTCGATCTACGGCGGAAGTGGGGTCCCGTCACAGCGTGGCCCTATCCAAACGGTGCTTAGCTCATGGCGAGCTGGACGAGGCTGTCGGCCATCGCGCTCGACGGCATTGGTTGAGCTAATGAGGTGGTGCGCGTTGACTTCAGTATTCAAGAATAGTGAGGCGAGTTGGGATTCTTTCGTTCGTGCATCCAGGTGCTGCATTTCCGCCTATTGGAGCAAGCAAATCGGCTCGACATCTTACCGGCCGATTGGCGGCGCGTAGAGGCCAGACGAGTGTTTGCCACAATCAAGCAGATCCGGATGAATGAAGTTGACAGTCGCAGGCATCCAAGGAGGTACTCATGCGGGTAGCAGTCGTCTGGAACGAGCCAACCGAGATCAGTCCATCCTCCGGGTATTACCGTGCCGCGGTGAAAGACGTCGAGCAGGCTTTGGAAGAGAGCGGCCACGAAACGCTGGTGTGCGAGGGCGACAAAGGATTGTTTGCCGCGCTTGAGCGGTTCATATCGCCCGATCGGCGGGCCGGCCCCTCGGGAATGGTGTTCAACATGGCGTATGGAAGTAAGGGGGAGTGGCGTTGCAGTCAGGTTCCTACTATGCTTGAGATGGTTGGCATTCCGTACACCGGAGCGAGTCCACTCGGGGCTGCTTTGGAGTTAGACAAAGTGGTCACTAAAAAGCTCATCCGTCATGACGGCATACCCACGCCAAACTTTCGCGTCATGCGTCTCGGTACCGAGAGCACCCGAGACCTGCGATTCCCACTGATAGTGAAGCCTCGCTACGAGCACACCAGCTTAGGGTTGCAGCTCATACGTGAGTCGAGTGGGCTGAGGCAAGCTGTAGAAATGATCGTCACGCAATATGCGCAGGATGCACTTGTGGAAGAATACATCGAGGGGCGGGAAATTTGCGTCGCGCTACTGGGAAATGGAAAAGTAGAGGTGTTGCCTGCGGTGGAGCACGACTTCGGCGACCGCGAAACACGCATTATCACTTGGGAGGACAAGAACCATCTGGCGACCGCGAAGCCGCAGAAGATTTGCCCGGCACAAATCGGGAGCGAGCTTGCGACAATGCTGCAGGATATTTCGGTTGCGACCTTCCGTGCCTGCCGAGGCCAGGACTACGCCCGCGTCGACTTCCGGATCGACCGCTCCGGCCGGCCTTTTGTCCTCGAGATCAACTTCAGCCCGTCACTTAATTCTACGGGGTCTTACGTCCGGGCTGCGACGACCGGCGGATACAGCTTCCCGAAGTTGGTCAATCGGATTCTTGATCTGGCCCACACTCGATATTTCGGAATCGGCATCCCGCGGCCGAACATGAGTTGAATCGCTTCGGGATAGCGCGGTCGCAGGTGATCGTTGCTCGATTACTTCGCCGCTCCGCTAATTCCGATGCCTCCCTGCGGTCTGGAATCGTTGCCATTCGCAACGGGACCATCCCACGTCCCGTGAGAGCATAGTCGGATCTGCCTTGGCGAACTATTCTCGGCGCAGAACCCGAATTCTCCCCAACAGAAAGCGACCGGCGTCGTGCTCCGGCGCGGCGAGGACGCTTGGGACCATAGACCAGCGGCGCAACTTGGTTGTTCAACTTCGCGTCGGTGGAAGCGCCGAGAACGTTCCTCTTCCCAGGTGGATTCCGGTAAAACCGTCAGAGACACGCAAGGGTGTCGAAGTGATAAACTGGTTGCTCATTGTCAGTTCAGGCGAATGATGCTCATGCTCTCAATACTTCTCGGCTCCATCGTACTCGCTTCTTTGGGATGAAATCTTCATTGCGGGTGCCATTGCGGACACCTATGAACTGATGCCGCGTCAGATGAGGGGCGCCGCCTTTATCGCGGAGCAAGACTGATAGCCTTGACAGACCGCGAACTATCTCAGATCGGCAAGCTTGCGGAAGTCGTGATTGGCGTGCGGGCTGGAACGCCTTCCTCTTTTAGCACGACTCGGTCATTCGCTGCGGCCGAGTGTCTCGTGAAGCTCATCGCGGCCAGGCGTGGCAACCGCGCGCTTGAAACGTTAAAGGCCAACGAAGCGCATCTCGCAGCATTCGACACTGATCTCCTGCAGAGCCGCAGAGACAGGACCTCTCGAGGAGAGGGACAAAGCCGCTGACGAGGAAGAGTATTCTAGCTGCTACGAGCATGGTATACATCTCGAGTTTAGATTCCATACATAGCTCATATGCAGATTATTCCGTGGGAACGGTCTCGAGTCCCGAGGGACCACATCTTTGGCGATGAAAACTAGCTTATGCCATTTCGACTGGATGGGCAATCGACGATCGTGTCATCTGCTTTGCCTGCGTGCCGAAGATCGATCCTGCCTGCCACGACAGCACATTTGTCCCTCTCCATTGGTCATTTGCGGCCTACTGTTCGACGAAGGCTCGCCGAGCGCAATATGAATTGCGGCTATATCCGAAGCGAAGCCACCGGTCCATCAGGTTGGCGCTGGGCTACGTGTTGACTAAGTCGGCGCGAGCTTTTTGCGTATAGTGACGATCAGGGCGCCCCTTCCAGCAACGAGAGTGCGTTTGGGGAGATGTCTTTTCTCAGATAGGGCGCCCGCTTGTGACCGCTTCACGAAGAAAAATGGGACCATTGCGGGGCGATCGCAGCCGAATTTGAACGCTCACTTCTTTGGGACCGGCGAAGCGATGGCCTCGCTTCACCCTGGAGCCGCTCCGGCGTGCTGGATCGAGCCGAAGATTTGCGTATCGACAGGACTGCGAGCTCGTGACGCGCGACATTGATGCGTGGGTTTAGAAGCGTGGCGTCGCTGGACTTTTCGTGGAAAGCGGAAATTCCTCCAACGTGCTGCAACGAAGCCGCGGCTACTGCACCGGCCGATCGCATACTTTCGTGAACGCGGGAATTCCAGCCCGGATTGGCGGCGAGCTGAACGACGTTAGTACCGCCTCGTACCGCCGCCGAAGATCGAGCAGGTCCGCCGGTTGACGTCGTCTGAGTCAGTCGCCTGATCGCGTGCGTTTCAATCGTTATCCTTCGGGCAAATCATCAAGCCAGCAGGCGCCCTCGACGTAGGGACGAGAAAAGATCTTTCCGATCTTTTCAGGAATCTTATTTTGATGATAGCGCATATAGACGCGCCCGTCAGCTCCGAGATCAAGGATTTCGATCTTGCCGGTATAGTGGGACATAATGTACTTAAATGTTTTTTGGATGCCGCTGAGACGTTGGTTGATACCGCGCGCAATCTCTAAGCCGCGACGGAGTGAAACCTGAAAGTGCGATGCCCCTTTCACTGGCCTGCCCTGAAAGAGATAATAGGGGTGGACGCCCACCTGGTGGCACTTGGCGAAGGTCGCGGCCAAAATCTCTGGATCATCGTTGACATTAGCGAGAAGCACAGACTGGTTGAGGAACTGCACGCCCTGTGTGCGTAAAAGACCAATGCTGCGCTGCGCATCGACCGAAATTTCACCGACGTGATCGAAATGTGTAACAATAACCCCTGTCTTACCTGCTTTATGGATGCGTCGGAATACATCTCTCAGAGCTGGATCTTGTAGCCGCTTGGGCTGAAAGGCAACTATCTTTGTGCCAAATCGAATTGACTGCAAATGCGGGATCGACAAGAGATGATCAAGGATTTTGTCGAGCCTGGCGGTGCTGAGCACAAACGGGTCACCTCCCGATAGTAGTACGTTATTTATCTCAGGATGGCTGCCAATGTATTCTCCAAGGCGGTCGAAATCAGGTGCGATCTCATCGGAGTTCTTGCCCACCATACGTTTGCGAAAGCAAAAACGGCAATATGAAGCGCAGCGATCAGTGACAAGCAACAAACCAGTTTGGGTGTACTTGTGCTGAAGTCCGGGCACCACGGTATTGTCGTGCTCACCACTCGTGTCGAGAGTGCCGGGGCTATCAAGCTCCTTCAACGAAGGTTCGACGATGTACTTGAGCTGCTCGTAATAGCCGCTCTTGATGATCTGTTCACGATAGAATTCCGTGACATGATGACGGGTCATGTTGTGAGCGTGCAGCTCATCCTCGGTAAAGGCGCGAGTTCCCTCTATGAACCTCACGACGACATGGTGCGGCTGCTGGACCCCACCCGCGGCCTTTGTCGCACTAATCTGGGTTCGAGAAAGCTTCATGAGCACCTCGTCCGGAGACAGGGAGATCCCCAAGCGTGTCCTAGCAATCGGCGTGCCACACAATATTGCTGCTAGAAAAAGGGAAACAGCCGCCGCTTTTGCGCCGCCCCATATGATCTTCTTGGTAAAGGCGCGTTTCCCACCTGGATGTCTTCAACCGAACATCGCTAAAGTCGACAAAAATACGATAACTCGAATGACGGCGCTTGCCTCACCGGCCTAACTCGAAAATCTGTTCTAAAAGTGCTTGGCGTTCGCTGCGGAGGGCCGAGAGAGCGGCGGTGAGTTTGTGCTCATACTCTCCGAGTTTGTACTTTACGAGGAGCGGGCATACTCGGAACGTACTGAGCAGTGTTCGCCATATCATTGGCTATTGCGACTGATAGGCCGCGTTCGCCAAACTCTAGGTGTAAGCTTTCGGGAGTTGTCCATCCGGTCCGGAACGAGGAAGCTGAAGTTGTCGAAGCTTTAGCCAACCCCAGCAGGACCGAATGGACACCCATAAGACTGTGCCTCCGATGCCGAAAGCTCGAAAGGCTATGGTGCGGAGCGTGATCGAAGGCGGCTCAAGAAAGGCGGCAGCGGCGCTCCAATTCAGCGTCTCGGCCAAGGCTGTTGCCAAGTGGTTCAGACGTCTCCGCGCGGAAGGTGTCAATGGGTTGCGTGATCGCTCCTCACGGCCCTTTCACTGCCGAGCCAAACCAAGCTGCCACATGCGCCGAAGCTGTTGCGCCGACAGCGCCACACGGGCAAGCAGATCGCGAAGAAAGTCGGCATCAGGCCACCGACCGCCGTATCCTGCGGTGGCTGGGATTGAGCCGATTGCGCGACCTGTTACCGGCCGATCCGGTGCGGCGGTGTAAGCGCGACATCCCGGCAAGCTGACCACATCGACATCAAAGAACTTGGGAAGGGCAACCGTATAGGCCATCGTATCAGGGGCGATCGAACGGGGCAGAACAGCCTGCGGGCTCGAGGTGAAGGTCCCGGTTGGGAGTGCGTCCACGCCTTCATCGACGATGCTTCCCGGATCGCCTTTCAGCAAGGTCATGAAGAGCGAACGACAGTGCTGTGCCACAGTTTCAAGGCCGCGATCGCTTCATCGTAAGCCTGGATGTCAAAGTCTAGCGGTGATGACCGACAGCGGGTCTTGCTACAACTCCGTTGCCGGTCCCAAGGTCCTGCCTCGGGTTCAAACACATCCGCACTAAGCCCTACGTATCTCTCCGGCGAAGCTTTCAATTACCCACACCGTCGACGAGTTCTGATCGAGAGGCCGAAGGCGATGTCGTTGAGGCGTGTTAGGCCTCGCCACACCACCATGTTTCCTGGCGGCGGATCGTGGTTGCGCGCGAGGTAGCCGCCCAGGATGGCAATCTGGAGCAAGTAGGTGGCGAGGGTCTTGCGCAAGATGCGCGGCTTGGACCGCGCCGCGTCGATGGCATCTAGCGTCGCGATTTCGCTTGAGGTGAGGACTGTCTCCGGCGCAGCGTCGGGCTTCGCTCGTGCGGACATGGTGAGGAAGAAGATGCGCCAGCTGACCATCGCGATGAGGACGAGGAACTTGGTCAGCCGCTCGGCGATCTCAAGCCTCGCCTCTTCGGTGCGGCAGCCAGACTTCATTACCTTGTGAAACACCTCTGCTTTCCAGCGCAAGGTGTACCATTCGAGCTTCTCGATGGCCATGGTGAAATCTCCGACCGGCAGATTGGTCACGAGCTTCCAGTCGATCGGCGGACGGCCCACCGGCGGGTCGATCTCAAGGGCGTGAATGTAGGTGAGAAGCTGAGGACTGTATCGCTTCTGCTTGCCTATGGGCGGCAAGGTTTGGATTGCGGCGAACTTCACGTGCACGCACGCCGTCTCATCCTGTCCGCGACGTAATGGCGTCCCGCCCAAGGCGTGGCCGAGAGCTGGGCGAGACCCGATGAGCGCCATCCCGTGGCTCTACGT
>NZ_LBJX01000057.1:0-13314 GCF_028128895.1 Bradyrhizobium sp. CCBAU 11434 | reverse complement strand
CTGGTGCGCAAGGAGCAAAGCGCGCCGCTTTTGACGGCATTGGAAGCGTGGCTGCGCGAGCAGCGGGGCCGGCTGTCGGACTCGTCATCGGTGGCCAAGCCGATCGATCACATGCTGTGCCGCTGGGACCGGTTTGCCCGCTTCATCGAAGACAATGCACACGCAGCGCGGAAGATTTCATTGATCACGCACTGCTGTCTGTAGCCGAAATTAGCCTTCTGAACCATGTGACTTCCAAGATCGCGGTAGTGTCTCCTTCGCTGCTTCCCTCTGATCAGCGAACCTTCGCCATTAAGGGGGTGACGCATCGCCAGTCGAGCGAAAGGGCACCAGCACAACTATCATGCTATGCCGCGAAGGTGCGTTAGGCAGCGGCGTTGGCGAAAACATAGTGTTCTCGAAGAGTCCAAATCGATAAAGCGACTAGGGACCTTCTAGAATTCGTTTTCCGGCAGCGTCCCAGGCGGGGGCTTCAATTCGTCGATGCCGGCTTCGATAATCGCAATCTCATCCTGAACGGCACGAATGGCATTGGCCGGATCAATGCCGGAGACAGGCTCGAGCTCCCCGAGCACTTTGCGTCGGTGCGCCAGGAGATCGGCGAGAGCGCGCCGGTCCTTCACCTTCACATAGCCGGCGACGATCAGCTCCATCGCTTTTGACATTTTGTCATCACCCCAATCAGCGCCTGGTCTTTGAAGGGTGGGAGCCCACGGCTTCGCCGCGTCGCTCCTTCGCTTCGGTGCTTAAGCGGGCAACCGTGGTGACGATCGCCGCAACCAATACGATCCAAAAGCACACGCCGAAGACAAACAAAAGCAACTTTCGCATATGCTCGCGCGCCGATGAGCGAGCAAAGCTGACGCGCCGAGTATGTTGGCGCGCCAGCTTCGCCACGGGGGTCCCGGACGGGGCAATTGTCCGGTGTAGGGAGCGTAGCGTTCTCGGTGGAGGCGGCAATCTAAGCCGCGAATTAAGCTTGATGTCGCGCGTGCGGGTTAATTCTGGAACCAACCCCCTCCATGGAGGCCGGTGCCGCCACGGCCTTGACCAAAGGTTCAAGGTCAGTTTCGATAGCCGCGTTTCCCGATTGTATATTGCCTGGCTTTTCCAGGAAGTTTTTGATGCGAGTATTTTTGCTGGCTCTTGGAAGCTGGCTGCTGCTGAATGTGCTCTACGTTCTCTTAGTCATTCCGCCGCGCCGAGCTAAACCATCATCGCCGATCGCTCGAGCGCTCGACGCAATCAGGCACTTCATGCGAGGCCGACGGCCACCCCCCTAGATCTCAGGTCGACGCGCACCTCATGATTGTTGATCGTGAAGTCACCATCAACGGCGGAGTGGACTAACGTCCAACGGATCGCTATTCGTTCCCAAATGCTCCGCAAAATGATCACTCTGGCGGCCTAGTGCTGCCTCGTCTTCTCGACGCTTTCGCCTATCGGTTTGCGCCCTGAAACGGGCTTCTCGACAGGACTAGAACGCTTCGCTGCTTACGGGCTGCTCGGCGCTCTATTGGTCGCAGCGTACCCACCCGCTTACCTTGGTAATGACATGCGTACTCTGCCCGGGCGTTTCGCTCGAGCTCTTGCAGCATCTTACCTCGGATCGACACGGCCATGTCGCAGACGCGGCGCAGAAGATTGTCGGTGGGGTTGCAGGCGCCAGCTTTGCAAGGGTCGCCCAGCTCTGGCGAGCCGAATAATCTTGAAGGCCGTTGCGGTGTCGCGCCCGGCCTCCCTTCACTCCCACACGATCTCGACGCGGCCGCCGAGGGACCAAGTAGCGCGCCCAACACGATTCTGCGGAGTTATTATTCCGCACCGCCGGTGTAGCCGCTATCTAGGTCGTAGCCTGGTGAGCTTCCCTGACCTGAGAGGCTCTGTTTGACATAGGCCTCCCGTTTAATAGCATTAGACTGCGAACTTCCCAGTTTCGCCCGAAAGTCCGTCGACCCGGCGTTCCCCAAGAAAGCCCACAGGGTCGGCGGACTTAGGTGGACGGCACCGGCCTTTCCTCAATGTGCGGTCCCGCTGTCCTGAGGGGGGAGTGGGCTTTGCGTCAAATGCAGGCGATTTAAGCTGCCGGTGCAACGAGTGCGTAGCCGCGCTTAATCGCTGCTTCAAAAATCGGCTTTAGGCCGGCGTCAGCCAAGACCTCATCAGCCGCGCTGAAGCCAGCAACGGGCCGCCAGTCCAGCCCCTTCGCCGGCTCCGGCAGACCGGTGGCATCGAAGGGTACGCGGTGCGGCCCGGCCGCTCGCCGCAGATGCCTGCCCAACGAACTTCTGAAGTCGGTTCAGTGGCTCCCCGTCACCCGATCCGGCGCCTGTACTTTGCCGTTGGCATGCCCGCTTGTCGAGAAGAAGCCTGCAACCATTAGGAAACGTTCGCCGACTATGGTGTGTAGCCATGGATCAGGATGATGCGACCGTGTGATTTGTGCCGGCGCTCAGGCGAAGCTACGCTCGTCTGGCGGCATGGATGGTACGGCACAATAGATCGCCTGAGCCAAGCCGCTCGCCGGCGCCGCCTCGAGTTGATTAACCCAATCGAATTCTCGCTCTGACGAGGCTTACGTTGACGAAGAGCCGCAATTTGCGCCGACCTTGGTCAGCAGAAGAGGAGCATCAATTGATCTCCCTTCTCAGCGCTGGCGCCACCGCCGTCGAAATCGGAGAACGGCTAGGGCGGACGCGTCATTCGGTTTACGCTCGCCTCCAGCGCTTCCAGCGGCAGCGGGGGCGAGCGAGCAGGACAAGCGGTAAATTCTTCACACAGTTGCCGATTGTTTGACCTATCACGGCCAGGTTGGCCTAGCAGGTTGTTGAAGAAGTCTCTGGCGAGATGGCATTGGACGTGATTCTCTCGATGGTTGAATCGGGAGGCCAGGATGCGGGGATCGGACGAGCGGTCAGGATCGCTGTTCAGTTACGTGGACCTTGAAGCGCGGGTTCGCCCGGATCACCCTCTACGGAAGATTCGGGAGATCGTGAACGCTGCGCTGAGCGATCTATCGACGGCTTTTGCGGGTCTTTACACGGACTTTGGCCGGCCCTCGATTGCACCGGAGAGGCTGCTTCGAGCGATGCTGCTGCAGGCCTTCTACGGCATCCGATCGGAACGACAATTGATGGAGCGGCTGGAGTTTGACCTGTTGTTCCGCTGGTTTGTCGGCCTGGGCGTGGACGATCCGGTGTGGGACCACTCGACGTTCTCCAAGAACCGCGACCGGCTGTTAGAAGGTGAGATCGCCGTTAAGTTTCTCTCGGCGGTACTGGCTCAGCCGAAAGTCAAGCGGCTGTTGTCGAGCGATCACTTCTCGGTGGACGGCACGCTGATCGGGGCATGGGCTTCGATCAAGAGCTTCCGCAAGAAGGACGGAGGCGACAACGACAGTGAGGGTCCGGGGCGCAACTCCGAGCGCAGCTTCCACAAAGAGAAGCGTTCAAACGAAACGCACCAGAGCACGACCGATCCGGAGGCTCGGCTGTACAAGAAGGGAGACGGGCAGCCGGCCAAGCTCTGCTACATGGGCATGCGCTGATGGAGAACCGCCATGGGCTGGCGGTCGGCGGCATCGTCAGCCAGGCCACCGGCACCGCCGAACGAGAGACGGCACTGGCGTTGATTGATAGTCGCGATCGCGGAGGGCGGCGGATCACGCTCGGCGCGGACAAGGCCTATGACGTTACGCAGTTCGTGCGCGACTTGAGAGAACGATCGGTGACGCCGCATATCGCGATCGACGGACACCTCAGCAAGACTGGCATCGCGCGCAAGACGGCGGTCGACGCCCGTACCACCCGCCATGCCGGCTACGAGATCAGCCAACGCTGCCGCAAGCGGATCGAGGAGGTGTTCGGGTGGATCAAGAGTTCCGCCGGTCTGGCCAAGATAAAGCTGCGGGGGCGTGAGCGTGTGGACGCCGTCTTTACGTTGGCGCTCGCGCCCTACAACCTGATCCGCCTGCCCAAGCTGCTGGCGATGCAGCCATGAGTGTGCAGGGCAAATGGCGTGTCGTGGAAACGCCCGATCACGACATGGCTGGGGCGGGCTCTTACATCCTGTTCACAGACAAAGGCGGCGAGTTCGCCCTGGATTGCCTCACGGGGGCGATACATGGTCGTTGCGAAGGCGATGCCGTCGAGTTCACATGGGACGGCAGCGACGAGATGGAGCCCGCAAGAGGCCGCGGTTGGGCAGAAAAGCTCCTCGACGGCTCACTCGAAGGTGAGATATGCCTCGAAAACGGCGATGACATTCCCTTTATCGCGCGCCGAGCGGCCACTTCTTCAACAGCCTGCTAGAGCCATCACGTCTTCGCCTTTAGGCCGAACTCGAGAGCGCTGGCTATTTTCGCCCTTGGCCGCGGTTTGAACACTCGCTTGGCTCGCTGCGCTATAAGGCCGGGCTTGGTGTTGCCAGCGCCGGCGTTCTTGGGATCGGTGATGCGTACATATCGGAAAGCCTGACCAACAGCGGCTATCTCTCCGGACGCTCGCGCCACCAGGCCGCGTTCATGAAGTCGCTTGAGAGCTTTGGAGAGTGCTACTCGCGTCGCTGCTGTGTTCTCGCGTCCAAGCTGCTTTCGGATGTCTCCCGGCATCGCCCATCCACTTAGATCTCCGACGGTTGTCTGCTCGTAGCTGGGGAAGTTGGCGAGCACTTCCATGATTTTGTCCTGAAGACCTTTGGTCATGCGGCCAGCATACTGGCTAACAATGTTTCAGTCGAGAAATATTGTTAGCCAGTTTATGAGGCGCAGCCGTATGCCACGCGGGGAGCGAGCCGCGAGACTGGAGCGGGCGAAAGCTTTCGGTCGGAAGGCCTACCAACTCGCGCGCGGCGCTTTTCCTCGCCCTGGATCTCGACATTACCAGCGGTCTTGCCGCCACAGGAAGCGCGACCGGCGGCGCTGATGACGCACCGCCGGCGGCTGAAGCGGTAACCCGTCGTCAACTGCTATCCCGGTATGATTCGTCATCGCGGATTGGTGACGAGTACCGCGTTACGCATGGGCATTAAATAACCCGCCGGCTGATGGAGGCCGGCGGGTTTTTCTTGTCGACGATCCGGCGCCAAATTATGTTCGGCCACTTGTTCTGAAAGGAGATTCCTGACGTGGCGCTCGGCACTGTTAAGTGGTTCAACCCGACCAAAGGATATGGATTTATCGAGCCGCAAGACGGCGGTCCGGACGTGTTCGTGCACATTTCTGCTGTCCAGAAGGCAGGCTTTACCGGTCTCGCTGAAGGCGCAAGGATAAGTTACGAGCTCGTCACAGGGCGAAGTGGCAAGGTGTCGGCTGAAAATTTGCGTATCGGTTGACGCGGCGCGCTTGATCCTCTGCCGCGCGGCACGAACCGTAACCTGCCGAAAGCGGCCGATCTATCCGTTGGCAAAAATGAGCTGCTTGGCGGTCGACGAATTGTCGTTGCCCCATCTGCGGGGCCTCGGCTATGTGGCAAGAAAGGGATCGTTCTCGGACCCGGCGCTACGGCAAGTCAGGTCAAGGTGCTGCTCGATGGGTCGAAGCGCTATGTCACCCTTCATGTTCGCTACGTCGACCTACTGAAGAGCAAATAGTCTCGCTCGCTAGGAACAGTACAAGCGTTGAGGGGCGCCGGTTCACGCTGGCGGGCCATCAGTCTGCAATGGCTGAGCGGCAGCGTCTGAACGGTTGGCCGCTGGCCTGCGGCATTCAGCTAATAAGGCGTCACGCGTCAGCCACAGTGCTCGCATCTGTTTACGGTTCTCTTTCAGCACTTTTTCCAGCGCCTCAAGTTCTCGCATCGCGTTTTCGACCGATGCACGACACTCTGCTCGGATGGTCGCGGACTGCTGAATAGGTCTTTTCTTCTTGATCATCGAAGCCCCTCTTTAGGCAGCTGCGGCTTTCGTAGAGCATGAAAGCCGGCCAACCCGCAGACGAGCAACAGCAGGAAAAAGTGGTAGTTCCAAACGGGCGGGCGTTTTTTTGACTTCGAGTTACGGCCTGGAAATACTCGGCACCTACCGGTTTTTGAGCCGATGGGCTTTCATGACCCGAATTAGGAACAACTGGAAAATTGGCAGATTAGGTCTTTGCTCCGGCGTCAACCTGCCCCCCTGAAGCTGGAGCCCCAAATGGCCCCAGCCGCCCCGCTGGGGCCACCCCTTTTAAGGCGTCTTAAGCTGAAAGATAAACTTCGGCTTAGTTGCGAGGGCAATATTTAAAGTCGGGCCGCTAAGCTGGCCACATGACCGTCACTCCCATCTCAGATCAGCCAAGGTTCAAGTTCGTCTGCGACCAGTGCGGTAGCCTATCCGTCATACTGCCACCTTGCGGAGCATCCAACACAGCTTCGGTGCTCTGTCGTGGGTGTGACGCCGTGAGGGGGACGCTGGCGGAGCTCCAGGAGCTGGGCCGAAACGGGAGCGCTGCTCCCGAACTTTGATAGGGCATATCGTCTGGTGCCTCGCCGAAGGCAAAGGCGATCCCAATCCGCTTATTCGAGCGCCATGCAGCCCGGCACCGCATCTGCAATTCCGTCGGGATTTTCAAAACGAACTCGTGCGGAATTCGCATAGGCTCGGTACCTCCAAGTGGGCGCCGCTGTCCGATAGGTCACGCACGACGCAGCTGAAAGCGCGACCCGGAATTTCGATCATGGCGGCTTTGTAGACGCGCCGCCGGCGTACGCTGCGATTTTCCATGACTGCGAAGGTACGAACGAGAGATAGAATTGTTGAAACTTGTCGCAGAAAGTCCCGGTCGAATCCTCTCGCGCAATTAGTGATGCGTTAATCGCGACTGGAGGGCAGCCTCCTTACCCTCCCCGTTTAGTCGCGCACGCCAGTCGACCGGCGGTCGCCTAGCGTGATCTTGAGCGGGCGGCCATCAAGTTCGGTGCGGTCCTTGCGTCAAGGGCTTGGCATGGCGTTATCGAAACGCGCCGCCGACGAGAGTCAAGTTGTCGATCTGTGGTAGCTCGCAACGAGCGTGAGGTACTGCGCGTCGTGGGTGTGAAAGGCGGTCCGTTGAAGGCCCGTAGCCTAGTCGACCCGTTCGTAGTCGAAATAACGAGTGCCGTGCTTGTCCTGAAGGGCGCGGCCGCACTCGCAGAAAATTACCTCCGCTCTGCCCAGCGGAATTTCCTTCGGCACAATTCTGTACGCCGCTCCGCACGGGCAGCGGAACAACATATGATTCTCGTCCTTCATCGAACCGATCATGACACGATCTTATAACCGGTCGAGGCCGCTCGGGCAGAGATTGCTACCCAAATTGCTACCCAACCGGTCGGGACGATGGGGATCGGCGGGGACGACAAGCCGCCTAGCCTGGGAAACGTCCCAGCATTTCAGCACTGTAGGGGGCAAGCCGGTACAGGCCGGGATGCCCGATCCAGAATTTGCTCAACTGGTATTAAGGATCGGCTTTGGGGACTGGAAAGGACCGTGTAAAGCGCAGGCTCGCTAAAGTAGCGGTCGAATTCATTCAGATCGGCCAAGCCTCCAGCAAAGCGTCTTCACGACGAGTGGAAGAGCAAGCAGGTCCACAGTCTAAGCCGGGATGATCGTGCGGCCGGCGAGCGAGAGCAGGGCGCGTCTGGACCAAAGCTCGGACCCAAACGCAAAATCACGGGATCAAACCGAACAGACAGGAAGGGGATCGATGCGAGCCTTCGCCTAATAGGCTAAAGCGAACATGCCGCGCCGGGGTTGGCTCAAAAAACCGATGCCCGCATCTTGAAGAGCTTCGCCAGCGAGATTGCCAAGCTCGAGGCCGCCATCTACGCCAAAATCAGGCCAACGCCTGATTTTGCTGAGCCCGCCGAGATTATCGAGAGTGTGCCGGGGTTTGCCGAGGGAGCGCCGCAAATCTCGTCGCAGGCATGCCAGAGCTTGGCCAGGTGCGAGATCGCCGCGGCCTTGATCGGCGAGCTCCCTATGATGATGAGAGCGGAAAGCGACGAGGCGAGCGTCACATCAAGGGGGCCGCCGCTGGATCCGCAATGCCATCTACATGCCCTGTGTCGGCGCGCCACGCTTAATAATCCCGTTCTGAAGGACTACTATCGGCGCCTGCTTGCCAAAGGGACGGAGCCGAAAGTTACCGTCGTCGCCTGCATGCGCAAGCTGATCACCTGATCGCCATCCTCAACACGACGATCGCACGACGGCAGAAGTGGCATTCCAATTGCTACGCGCTGAACTGAGCGAGCGCATCTCGTCGCGCTCCGTCCCCGACCGAGCGCTTGCCCAAGCCAACAGACCGGTGAGCGGGCGGGGTCACGGCCGCCAGCCGCCGCAGGCGGGGCGTGCCAGCGCCAGCCTTGAGGCCGCCCGATCGCCAGGCTACTTTCGCCGCAGTTGCTCTTGGGCAACGCAGTAGTTCGGCGCCTTTATCCGCCAGTCGACAAACGGTCACGCGAGCGTTATCGAACCCCGCTAGATGGACGACAGACCAATTGCCGAAGCCCCGGTGTGCATCATATTTGTTTGGCACAAGGCTTGCTCGATATTCGACCGTATTTGAGAGGAGGGATAGCAAATGAAATCCAATATTTCCAAGACCACGCAGTCCCATCCAGAGCCCAAGAAGCCCGCGAAGCCGGCCGTGAAGCCCGCACCTGCGAATATCTCGCAGCGCTACGTGGAAATCCTTCGCCTGCGGCAACGCCTGTCCGAGGCTCAAGCGGAAAGGTCCAGTCGATGAAACGCGTTGGGCGTAAGTTCGCGTCATCGCTCTACGTCGCCGCTTGTACCCTTGCCTTGGCCAGTTGGCTGTGGGCGTTGTTTGCGGGTCTGACGTGGATGATCGGGGTCTGAGGGGGTTTCAGATTGCCGGCCCCGCGTTCGCTTTGACGAAATGCTCGGGAGCCCGCTTCGCCAGCTGCATCCCAATGCCGAAGGCTCCGGTGCCCCAGTGCGCCGCAATATGACTGTCTCTTGAGAGCCCGCAGTCGATCCAGTGAGCATCTCCGCTTTTTTTGAAACGTGAGGTCAGAGCGCAACAGCTTCGCCTTACGTTCGTCGCGGAACGATGCTATGCGACGGTTCCGGTAGGGGGCGAAAACCTTTTCGAGAATAACTAATGTCTGACTCCTTCACGAGCGCCTTGCTCGCGGCGTTGAACTCGTCTGTTGAAATCATGCTGGATGCCGAGCCTTGCTCGGGCGATCAGAATGGTCAGGCCGCCAACCATCGATCTGCAAACAGTCAGGTGTCTACGGTAGCCCCGTCATTGCGCGCAGACCGGGAGAATAGATACGCCAATACCGTCAGCTTCGGGATGGCAAAGATGCGGTCCTCACGGCAGGGCGCCTAGCCCAGACGACACGGGTTCTTACCGGCATCGTGACCTTGGGCCGCGCCCCGGGCGGGGCATTGGTCAGATCGCGGGGCGGCGCTCCTTCAGATGGTGAATTCTCACGCGTGCGGGGCCTGGCCAATCCAATCCGTGAATAGATTAAGGCATTATTACTGACTTGGCTTGACGTACTGCGCTTCGTCATCTAAGGGATTAATTCAATGGTATTCGCGAATTAAATGAGGTAAATTAAATGAAGTTTGGTCACGGGCGCGCACTTGGCTGCGCAGCGGCTATCGTGATTGGCGCGCTCGTCGCGGTAGCGCCAGCGCAGGCTGCGGTTGTTCTGTCTGAAAACTTCAACGGCGTGCCCCAAGGCCTGAATGCGACCAATGTCGGGTCGAACTTCAGCGTCACGCAGGGCACCGTGGACGTCATCGGCGCCGGCAGTTCTTGGGACTTCTATCCCGGCAACGGCACCTACGTCGATCTGGATGGCTCAACGCTGCAGCTCGGCACTATCAGCTCGGCGGCGTTCGGCCCTGGCACCTATACGCTGTCGTTCGATTTCGGCGCTTACACGTACAATCACAGCTACATCACCGAGAACCTGAACTTCGCCCTCGGTAATTTCAGTCAGACGCTCACGCCGACCGTTGATTCGTCGGTCACGCCGGGAGCGTCGCTGGAGCATTATTCCGTATCCTTCACCACGACCCAAGCCGGCGAGTTGACCTTCTCGGCTATCAATCCCCTCAATCCTGGGGTCGGCACCAACGTGGGCCCGATCCTCGACAACGTGGTTCTGACAGCCGTACCTGAAGCGTCGACCTGGGCGATGATGATCGTAGGTTTTCTGGGCCTTGGCTTCTTGGCGCATCGTCGCAACTCGGGAACGCGCCTACGTCTTGTGTGAGCAAGGTGAGTCTTGCTGAGAAGACCGCCGCGAGGCGGCTTCTTTTTTTGCTTAGTTCAGCGCGCGGAATGATGGAAAGATTGGGTTATTGACCCATCAAAAAGTCGCACAGCTCTCGTGGTCAGATGATTGAGAGAATTTTAGACCATGCAAGGCGCTGTCCGTGGCCGTCGTTGCGGTTTCGCTGACATCGGTTGCGGCGCGTGCAAACATCGTGCTCGATGGTGACTTCTCGGATCCCCCGGACGGCGGAAGCTTCACCACTTACTCTGCTGGTCAGTCCTTTAGGCCCTGGACGGTGAACTGCGGTGGCGTGGATTTGATTGGCGGCTATTGGCAGTCACCCAATGGTCCTACGAGTGGCAGCGTTGACCTGGACCGTTACTATCAGGCAGGTCTATCAGCCAGGTACTGAACGTTCCGACCGCCGGTCTTTATAGCCTTTCGTTTGCTCTCGCCGGCAATCCTGATGGTGGGACCGGGTGAAGTGCGTATTGGTAACGCTCGCAACTGCCAGCCAGTCCTACAGCTTTACCGTCACCACGCCGATAATCACAGCAACATTGGATACAGCTACGAATATCTGAAAGACATCTGGCTGCTGTCGGGGCCGGTGAGGCTCACCTTCGCCAGCCAGGACGGCCCAGGCAGTGCGTTTGGACCGGTCATTAGCGACGTCAATGTTTCCGCCGTGCCGGAGCCATACACTTGGGCTATGATGATCGTTGGCTTCCTTGGCGGTGGATCTTTTGCCTATCGCCGGCAGTCGAGCCCAAGCCCCCGCGTCGCCTGAACGCGAGAGTTCGCTGTTGTTGGAAAGGCCGCCGCCAGGCGGCTTTTTCTTTTTAGGAGCTCGCGGTATGCGGCACGGGGGTCGGCGGAGCCGAAGCTCCATAGTGCGGAAGGTTCCATCTCCGCAGCAAGGTCACGTGGGGCCCGTGGAGGCCGGAGAGCGCGTCCGATGGTTGCCTCCGACGCCACAAGAGGAGGCCCGTATTGCATCTGAGATGGTGATGAACGATGGTCACCTGGAGAAGGGCGACATCGTCGTCACCGATCGTGGCTTCTTTGCCTTCCGAGGGCTGGAAGAGGACCGCTATACGAACAATTTTGCGCCGACTGTGAACCCGCTCACTGCAGGCAGACTTAAGTTTTCGGCACGCGAACCGCTCGTCCTTCGACGAGCGCCTTCGCAGCCATAACCCTGCCTATTCGCGCGGAAGTCGTTCGACTGTAATGGGCAACACCCGCCTTTCATTTCGGCCAGATTATTCATGTGCACGTGGATGTGACCGGTGGAAATTAATCATTACGGGCGAAAGCGATAACCTTGATGCAAGCCAAGTTGACTGCAACCTCCAAGTAGTAATATTTAATTAATTAGCTCCTGATTTGCCTTCGGAGCCGGAGTCCGGGAAATGCCACTTCGTCGAAATCTGCTCGTTGCACTTGTGACCGCGCCGCTGGCGGTTTGCCTTCAGGCGACTGGAGCGTCCGCCGCCCTTGTCAATGTGACGAGCTACGACATGAACAACGGGAACGGTGCGACCCAGTTCACGTTCGGCTATAATTATTTCGACTTCAGCTACACAAAGACCGGTCAGGCCTCGCCCGATCCGAACGCCAGCAAGAACGGCTCAAATCAGTCAGTCCCGAACAATGCGGCGCCAAAGGACGCCCCCTTGATCGGCGGCACCGGCACCCTGACCGACGGCGTCATAGCAACGCAGGTATATTCCGTTGTAAGCGGCCCGACCGGAAACGTCAGTAATCTCTTCTATACAGGGCCAAACCAATACGTCGGTTGGAAGTACCAGGATCCGACGATCACTTTTCACTTGGCGAGCGGGCAGTATGTCGGCTCGATCGCGCTTTACGTTGCGGCAAACAATCCGGCCATTGGCGATCTGAACGGTCTGGTTGCGGCACCGACGGATGTGTTGCTTGACGTCAACGGCAAACCGATTTCGGCGACAATGACCATGACGTCGCTCAACGCTTTTACTAGCGTGGTCACGCTGAGCGGCTTCGGCCACATTTCATCCGATTCGCTGTTCAGCTTGACGCTCGATCGAGGTCCGTTACAGCAGGATGGCATCGACTATTACAATGACCACGTAAAGGGCTTCGATCCGGCCCATCCTTACGACACGTCCAAGTGCGTTGGATGGTGCGATCCCGATTCCGGTCCGTATAGCAGCGGCTTCCGCTACGAGGCTGCCGGCGGTCAGACTGGCGATTTGCTGGCCGGTTCAGGCCTCGAGCCTTGGATCATGCTGAGCGAAGTACAGTTCACCGCGGCCGTGCCTGAGCCCTCGACTTGGATTATGATGATTGCTGGATTCTTTGGACTTGGTTTCATGGTGTATTATCGCCGCGGCCAAGCCGCGCAACTTGCTTCGGCCTGACTATGGAATTATCGGCACCTGCATCAGTTGCCGCCTCAGCCTCCGCGAGCTTCCTTCTCAACGTGGGCGTCGCGGTTGCCGTTCTCGGCTTCGGCATATGGCAATCGGAGTAAGCGGGCAGGTGAGCAGTCGCCGCGGGTAAATCGCGGAGTAGCTCTTGGCGTTCTGAGCGCTAGGCGAACCCGCTGCGTGATCACTGAGCAAATTGCCTGCTTCGCGTCGGAAACGAGGCTGGTGGGATCGCTTGATGGCGGACACGATAAAGCAGTCTTTGAATTTCTTTCAGAAGTCATGTCGCAAATTAAGCGGCCGCAATCGACCTCTGTCGCCTGTGCCGGCGATGGCCAAAAATCCGAGACTTGCGAAACCAAGGATCATCATTGCCCAAATGGAGCGCTCAGGCACAGCGGAGCAAATCCCAAGCGATTGTTAGCAACTAACGGATCCGCTCTGGGAACGCCCGTTGTCGCATTTCAGATGGGCCTTGCTTCCGCCGATATTATCGTGGCCAGCGGCTAAAGCGCGATGAGATTGGGTTGAATCGTCATCGCGCTTTAGCTCTTTGTTTGAGCATGATCTTTCCGGAAAACCGCTTCACGCTTTTCCGGATCATGCTCTAAAGCGGGATGGGGTTAGGTTGAATCGATTTGGGATTCCCAAATCAGTGGGTTTCTGATTCACCATGCTGGCTG
>NZ_LBJX01000056.1:0-7574 GCF_028128895.1 Bradyrhizobium sp. CCBAU 11434 | reverse complement strand
GAGCTTGGCTCTGACGCAAGTTTGGTGCAACGCCGACTATTCTGCGCCGATCAACCTGGCTTGAAGCAGATCGATTTTCCCGCGACCGTACATTTGACGTCGAACGAGCTTGAGGCGTGTAATCTGACCTTCGGTCTGTCCGTTCGACCATTGTGAAGTGATTGCCGCCCGTACCGCAGCCTCATCTTTCGCGACGCCGCTGGCGAACGAGGCGACGAGGCTGGCGCGAGCGCGCTCGATCCATGGGATGAAACCCGCCTCGGTCTTGCGCCGGATCATCAGGTGGAATTCGGCGATGATCTCGCGTGCCTCGACCAGAGTTGGCACGCCAGCTTCGATCGCCGCGACCGTGACGGTTTCCGCTTTCGTGAGCAGGTCCCGCCCGATGGTCATGAGGCGAGCGATTGTTCTGGCTGAGGGAATCCGCTGAAGGTTCTTTGCATCGGCCTTTTCGGCCTGTCGTCTGCGGGTTGCCCACTCGCTGACGACGCGGAGCGAGCCGCGGAAGCCACGAGCTGCTAGGCGGCGCCAGAGTTCGGCCCCGCTTCGACAGCCGGACACCCACTGATTATCGAGCCATGGCAAATGCAGATCCAACGAACTTTGCCGGGTCCGAAAGACATCGGTGCGTTCGCCGCGGATCACCTGCCGTATCAGCTTCCTGCTATGGCCAGTCCGACGCACGATCTGCTTGATGGGTATGCCGTTCTTCGACAGTGCCAGGATGGCCGCATTGGTCTCCTCGCGGCGTAAGTAGCCCTCATACTGGAGCCGCTCGGCTGCCGTCAGCAGCTGGGGATCGATCGTGGTCGCACCGATGACAGTGCGAATCTGGCGCATCGATTTGCGGACGGCGTCAAGGAAGGCCCGACTGGCGTTCTCCATCAGATGCCAGCGGTCGGCGACCTGCACCGCGTGCGGCAAGGCTTTGGCCGCCGCTTCGCCATATCCGCCGCCACGATCGCGGGCGACGATCGCGATCGTGGGATGCGCAGCGAGCCAGGCTCGGGCGGTCGCGGGCTCACGATCCGGCAACAGGGTGACTATCCGGCGCCTTTCTAGGTTACAGATGATGCTGGCGTATCGGTGATTGCGACGCCAGGCCCAATCATCGATGCCGATAACCTTGAGCGGGTCAGCCGGCGGACGGTGACGGCGTCGGACCACGCACAGAAGCGTGTCCTTGCTCACCGGCAACATCAGCCGTTTTGCGAAGCCTGCCGCCGGTCGACCGCCAAGCGCCAGACCAAGGTGATGGACGATAGAGTCCAGCCTCGCCGTGCGTCGCGCTGATGGAGCCAATATCCCGTCGGAGAAACGCTCAGTGAAGATCTGGCGTCCGCACAGGACGGCATCGCAACGGAAGCGGCGTGCGATCACCAGGAGCTTCACGACCCGCCCCGAAAGCGGCAGATCGGTCACACGGCGCCGATAGCGGCTGTGGACACGTCGGGAAGCCGCTCCGCACAATGGACACATGCCGACGCTTCCGGACGCCCGGACCGTGATGACGGCTTTATCACCCTCGTAGCACGCACTCTCTACCACAAACCCACGCGGCACCAGACTGGAGCGGTGGAGTGCTTGCTGCATGGCGCTGATTCTCCTCCAATCAAAACGCCAGACATCCCTCGAACTGCATCAAAAGTGAGTCAGAGCCAAATTTGCAAGCCGATTGACACAAGTGGGATCTTTTCGCGGCCGCCGGCTAGTTCAAAGCATTAACCATCCCGATTTCGGCGGCAAAAAATCGAGCCGCGCCCCTTGAAACTTTCGCATCGGTTCTCATTTTTTTCGGCGACCGGGACGCCTGTAGGGTCCCGGCCGAGACGGGCGCCCGGACGGTGTCCGGAGCCTGCTCGTACCCATCTTGCTCCAAGGAGGATTTGGATATGAGGTATGATTGGACTCCCCTGTGGAGGTCGAGCATCGGATTCGACCGCCTTTTCGACGCCCTCGACGAGGTCCAGCGGACCGCCGAAGAGACCTATCCCCCCTACAACATCGAACGCATCGACGAGAACCGCTTCCAGATTTCGGTGGCGCTCGCCGGCTTTACGCCTGACGAGGTCGCGCTGACGTCCGAGCAGAACGTCCTGACCTTGGAAGGCAAGAAGTCCGAGAAGGAAGGCAAGACCTTCCTGCATCGCGGCATCTCGACCCGCAACTTCAAGCGCCAATTCACGCTCGCCGACTACATCGAGGTCAAAGGGGCCCACTTCGAGAACGGCCTGCTCGTCATCGACCTGCAGAGGGAGATCCCCGAGGCGATGAAGCCGCGCCGCATCGAGATCAACGGCGCCGCACCGAGCAACGTGACCCAAATCGAATCCAGGGCTGCCTGACCAGGCAGGCAGCCGGGTTCGATCCGAAGCCGCGCGGGTTTTCCCGCGCGGCGATCCCTCAACTCGTCTTTAGAAATGGAGCAAGCGATGCGGCCGACGACCGCCCCCGCCGACAAGGTCATGGACATCAATGCCCTGCTGCAGCCCGGCACGGCGACCGAACATCCGAGTTGCTACGATATCGTCTTGAAGCCGCGCGGACGCGGCCGGTGGAAGTGGGCCGTGCGCCGGGCTGGCGGAGAAATTCTGATGTCAGGGTCAGAGTGCAGCCGGGCGGCCGCGAGGTACAAGGCCGAGCGGGCGCTGTTTCTGCTGCTGAGCGCCAGCGCATCGCGCGCGGCGTCTGTCGGAGGAAGGGCGCCGGACTGGCTATAGGAACTCTCGACGTCACTCGCCGGTTGTCCGCCTCACGATCCCTGGAGTCGGAGGACAACCTTGGAAAGCACGATCATCGGAGAGTTCGCCACGCGGCACGAGGCCGAGCTGGCCGTCGAGCACGTCGTCCAGGAATGTGGCGTTGCGCGAGGCGACGTCTTCGTTCAGCCCGTGGGCGCCGCCAATTCGTCTGGAACACGATCGGCCGGTGCGGACGTGAAGGCTGCACCAGCGCCGGAAGGGCAGCAAAGGCTTGAAGGCGAGATCGAGGTGTCGGTAGATTTCCACGGCGACGAGCCGGACAAGATCGCCGAGGCGCTGAAGGGCGCCGGCGCGAAGACCGTTCGTACCAAGTAAGCTCTTCTGGATGGCAGGTCTCAGGCATCCCGTGACTCCGGACGGGCGCTACTTCGTCGTCCGGGGGAAACTCTGGCGGATGAGCGATCCGACCATAGCTCCCGGCGACAAGGCGCGGCTGGTGAAGCAGTTGATGGATGCGCGCCGCGCAGTGAAGACGGCCAAAGCGGCCGGAGATCCGGAAGCTGAAGCTGCAGCGCATCGGCTCGTCGATCAGACCAAGCGTGGCTTGGGTGAGCGCGGACCGGTGTGGTGGAAGGACGGCACGCCCGATTTCAATCGACACGCGGTCAAGAACACGCCGTACGCCGACTGGTACGCCGGGTCCAGGCGGCAAGCCTCAGACAATCGAAGCGCTTGCTCCCAAAGCCCAGCACCGTGACTCTGTAACGAGCGCGCTGGGGATAAGGACGCGCTCAATCGCTCGGCGGACACTCCGGGCAGGTATCACCGATGGAATCCAAGACGGAGCAGATTTCTGCGACAGCATCGGCGGGGGAGACGCCGTCGGGGTGATCGTGCCGAGCAAGCTCCAGTGCGCGTTCGCGGGCATGGGGGTCGGTCCGATCCTTTGCCCAGCCGTGCTCCTCGCATTCGTGAATCGCGCCGGCGTCCTGCAGCACGCTGATCGCCCAGCCGCGCAGCGCGCGGATCGCCGGCCGTCCTTCTTTCGTCATCAGCATCGAGATGGCTCCTGCCTGGACGAATCCTTCCGCCCGCCTGCTCGTTCCGGGCAGTTACCACGGGTCAGGGATTCGCAATCTGCAGGGCTGGGCCTTGTCCATCTGTTCCGCAGCGCTTGTGGAAAATGTTACGTCGCCGGCGCGGGATCCTCCTTCACGCCGCGGCCAACGATCCTCAACGTTCCGTCCGGAAGGGGCCGCTGTAGTTTGAGCGCCTCCTCGGCCGGCGCCGTCATCCACGTCTCGACCTCTTCTGGCGTCGTTAGGATCACCGGCATCGCCTTGGGATGGATGGCGAAGACCTCGGCGTTGGCCTCCGTCGTCAGGAACGCATAGAGATCGTTGGTCGTCTCGCCTTCCTTGACCTTCCGGACGGACGTCCAGTTGGTCCAGATCCCGGCGAAGCACGCGAGGGGGCGGGTTTCGTCGAGTGCGAACCAGATGTCGCCGCCTTCGGCCTTGTTGAACTCGCTGAAGGAGTTGAACGGCACCACGCACCGGTGCTCCGTACCCAGCCACCGCGTCCAGTGTTTGCTCTTCACGTTGCGGATGTTGGTGGTTCCGGAATCCGGCTCCATCCGGAGCAGCTCCTTGAAATCGACCTCCTTGCCCTTGGCCTGCAATTTCTCGGCACGCTTCTTCGTCGCGTCCATGAGTGCTTTCGATGACGACGGCATGCCCCAACGCGCTGTCGCGAGTTCACGCCCGTCGGCACCGGTCCGGATGATCGGTGCTCTGTGGTCCGGAAACACTCCGGGCATGGGTGCAAGATTGCCGACGTAGCGATTGACGACCCTGAAAAGGGCACTAATCGCCGCCTGGTTCGTCGTGATCGAATAAAGATTGCACATCTTTAAGCGGTCTCGGCGCCGGGAATGGCAATCGCTTTGCCGGTCGCAGTCAGTATTTGTCCTGTTGTTGGCTTCTTCGCATCCTGGTCTGCAAAGCACGACGTGATTACCTGATCGAGCCAGGGCGAGAACAGGGGTGGCCGTCCCGGCTTCAGGTCAACCATCTTTAGGGTCGCCGCTTCCACCAGGTGGCGCGCATGTAGTTCATCGCGTGCTTCGACCCACACAGTCTCCTGAATCGTAGAGGCAGACCACTTTTCGTCAGCGGCACGGATATCGATCGGAGCTAATCGGAAGAGCGTCATCGTCGCCGTTTCCCATCGCTTGCCGCTCCTGACGACGGAGCATCGGGCTTGGCATTTGTAAGGCCAACGATGAACGCCCGCTGGCGATGAGTATAGTGTTTGCCCTCGCTGCACGGTTCGCAGAACAGTGCGTCTTCCAGCATCAAGATCGGCGTCCGCGCGGGTCGTCGAATTTCACGCAGTGAAACTAGTGAAAGGCGCCGGCATCGTTTGCACTTAGCCTCAAGCAGATCGTATCCGCCGTTGATAGCCTTGCCGATCGTAGGATTCGCTTGCCGGTCGTCGACCACCGGGCGCATCTCACCAGTTGTCCACGCCCACATGAGTGCATTCCAGCCTGTCGGCTTCACGTATCTTGGCTTCTGCTGTACTGCGGATCAGCTTCGACTGCTCGAAGTAGGTGTCGTGCAGCCCGTCAGCATGACGGACGCCTTTGGCCTGAGCTTTCCTCAGATCGCCGGAGAGGGGGATAGGAATGATGCGAGGGGACATTCAGTCATGGTCGCGCTGAATCCAACTTGGGGGAAGTCGCTAGGGCTAGGGGATGAGGAAAGTATCGGTACCCGTTGTTGGTCAATGTCTTGACGCGGGGCAACAGTTAGAGCTGTAAAGTCAGCTGCCAGGCAGGCTTGAACTGTTAGAGCAATCCCAGAGTATATTGATTTTGCTTCGTTTTTCGGTCCGTCGACTTTTTTTGTGTAGCACCTCTGAGAGGCATCATAATCAAAGTAGCACGTTCCGAGCGAGGTCACCAAGAAGGCAATGCGGAGTCAGCTCACCACTTCGAAGCAGACGTCGTAGCCCGCCCCGCGAAGGTCAGCCAAGGGCCCGGAAGCGGAACTTACCTCACCGTGCAGCTAATCAACTGTCGCGCCTTTCGCTTTCTTGCGCATAGCTTGGGGTGATAGGCCGTACATTCGCAGGAATGCGCGGCGCATTCGTTCGCGGTCCAGAAAACCCGCCTCTTGCGCCACCACGTTGACCGGATGGCGTCCCTCCTCCATCATGAATCTCGCAGCCTCTAAACGAAGTAGCTCAACAGCTTTGGCCGGAGGCTGACCCGTCTCGGTCAGAAAGGCGCGGCTGAATTGACGGGGGCTAAGACCAGCGACGCCTGCTAACTCCTCGACGGAAAGGGTACTCTTGAGGTTTTGGCGGACATAGGCCAAGGCCGACTGGATGCGGTCTGACTTCGGCGTCATGTCAAGCATCGCTGAATGCTGGTTTTGCCCTCCCATGCGGATCCGATCGACGACAAGCAGCCTCGCTACCAAATTAGCCGCTCGGGGCCCCAAGTCTCTATCGATCATTGCCAGCGCTAGATCGACCGCGGCGGTCATCCCCGCGGAGGTCCAGATTGGGCCGTCATTGATGAATATCTTGTTCTCCTCCAACTTTACGTTGGGAAAGCGGGCTTTGAAGCTGGCTACTTGGCTCCAATGCGTTGTTGCACGCCGACCATGAAGAAGTCCGGCTTCAGCGAGAACATACGCACCGTTGCAGAATGAAGCGACGCGCCGCGAGGCTGTCGCGGCTGCACGGACGAATGCAATCATGTTTGCGGTGGACGGAGCAGGCATTGCGAACGATGTAATCGCGCCAACTACGATCGTGTCAAAGGCTGGATGTCCGAGGGCCTCGGTTTCAACGATCAAGCCAGAAGAAGACCGAAGAGGCCCACCTTGCTCTGACAAGAGGTGCAGGTCGTACCGCGGCGAGCCCGACGATTCCGCCGTGAGTTCGAACGCGGTTAACGCGGCGAGGTTCAGCAATTGAAAATCGTATGGGAGAATAAGGCCGATCCGATGCATAGCCGCACTCCGTGTCAAAGTGTCTGGTCGGGAATTCCTGGAGGCTCTCCACATCTGGTGTCGCCGCCGGCTCCGCTGCTGCTTGAGCCAATACGCATGCGTTCTGCACTATTTCATCCGTCTTTGCGCGAGGCACGGTTCAGATGACCTGCCTAGCCATCAACCATGCCCGTTACAAAAGGCGGCAATAATGACCTACGCCAGAACTGACAGCACGGCTACGGTCATCGAGAACTTGCTGCAGTACGAACGTGAGATGGTTATGGCTGCCTAGGTTGGCATGGTACGCAACAATCTCGTTCCGGCGCTCGGAGAAATAGCGGTGTTGTTAGTTTTGACGCTATCACACGTCGCCATTAGCTTGATCGCAATCGTGGCCGGCTTTGTTGCCGCGGTGCACCATACCGATTGCGGAATCATACCCTGCTATTTGAACGTCACCGAAGACGAACTGAACAAGATGGCCATCATGGACCCGTATCGAGCCGTGCGGATCGATGTTGATGCATTGAAGGCGAATGCGAACCTTCCCGCCGCGATAATGGTGTCCGGCGTGGTCTACGATGTCGCAAACGGGAAGATCGAAATCACGGTCCCTCCGGCGCGCCTCCGGGATGAACAGGCTCCGTAGCCGAGGCGAAGGATAGTAAAATCCCAGGGAATACAAGAACCCCATTCTGGTGACGGGCGCGGCCGCGATCTGCGCGAGCTGGCGGATGTTCACCGCCCGATCGAAGGATGTGAACGCCTGTGCCAGCCATGTCTAGAGTCTCCCTCCGGTGAGGGCCGTCTTGCCGGGTTAAGAGGAGTGCTGTGTAACAGCCCTTATGGACAGCAATAAGTTCAG
>NZ_LBJX01000055.1:0-7140 GCF_028128895.1 Bradyrhizobium sp. CCBAU 11434 | reverse complement strand
AAATAAGCTAGAGGATTTTATGCGCGTGTCAGCAAGGCTCTCATTGGTGGTCTTGTTAGCCGCATTGATCGGCTAATTCTTGGCCGACGTTTGCTCAGCCAGAAGAGCTTCTCCTTGCATCAATTCTCGCGATAAATACGCGATTGGCAACGGCGACTTGCAGGCCAAGCTGCTCGCGAAATTCACTAAGGCGAGTGATCTCGCGGCGGGTTGCGCGTAGGGATCAACGCGGGTGAGCTCCGCTTTGAAGCTTTGATGTCGGGCTGTTCGAGCTGTCGAGCGGCCTGGCGGAGCGCCTGTCGGTTGCGCGCGGCTCGACGAACTGGTCGGCTTGCGTCTGCCTGGCATCTCGGGCCGAGTGGACGTCGGCTCAGATTTATAACGATCGCTCCCGAGGGCGACTGGGGGAGGCGCGCCCCGTCGAGTTGCTTCGTGAGCAGTTTCGACCGGGTTGGAGCTCCACCGGTACTGCGGAATCCCGGCGGAAGGGGGACCAAGTGGATCCGGCGCAAATGCGCTTCTAAGGGCACCCTTGCCGATTGGTAGACACCAGAAGAGTGGAGGTCGGGAGGACTATTCCCATTTGGTATCGATCTCTATGAAATTGGTATTGGCGTGGCCGCGCGATGTGCGATCAGAGTATCCTCGAACCAATCAACTACAATTGATAGGAGGAGGCGTTATGCGTTTGAGGGCGGGGCTCTTGTTAGTGGCTTTGCTGGCCACTTTAACAGGCTAATCATGTCCGACGTCGTCGCGAGACGAGGATCGCTCTTCTCGATTCGCGAGGTCGACCAAGCGAAGGGCGGGCTGGCGTCGCTGCCTCGTTACACGATGGTGTCTCCGCGTGAGGAGGCGACGGGTTCCTCAATTGATCGACAAAGTACGCTGAACCTCAGTGGGGGGGCTGTCGGCGCTCACCCTGGTGCTGACGTGGTGGGCGAGCTTGACACGGACGGGACGTCCAAGTCGAGTTTCTCTCCCGATTTCCTAGTGCCGAGGATGTCGTGTGCCAAGCTGTGTTGAGGAGCAACTGCGATGAGGGACGTTCTGGAGTACTGGCCTGTACTCACGCGAGGTCTGTGGGTGACCGTGTGGGTGTCATTGTGCATCATCCCGGGTGCGGCAATTGGCGCGCTTATTCTCGGAGCGATGAGACTCTCCGCAGCCGTAGCTCTACGGGCCGCGGCTATTGTTGTCATCGAATTCGTGCGCGCGCCCTCCGCTTTGGTGCTCCTGTTCTGGGTGTTCTATGCGTTGCCGCTGTTGCCAGGCATGCCGCGCTTGAGTCCTTTGGCAGCTGCGATTCTGGTTTTGGCGCTTGACGGTGCGGCCTACGGCGCCGAGATTGTCCGGGGTGGTATCGAGGCCGTGCATCGAGGACAAACTGATGCGTGTCATGCGCTTGGGCTAAGCAAGGTGCAGAGCTTCACCAAGGTCATTCTACCGCAGGCGCTATCACAAATCGTGCCCGCTTTCGGCAGTCTGGCCAGGAGTATGGTGAAGTGGACTGCGATCGTAAGCTTCATCGGTGTGCAGGATGTGCTCTATGTCGGAAACTACATCCGCGGCCAAACCTATGACACGGTGACCGTTTTTTGCCTGCTTGCGGCCTTGTACTGGATTCTGACTTATCTTTGCGGCGCTGCGTTCCGGGCCCTTGAACAGCTGCTGCCGCTGAACCGTGCATTGCGAGCCGTGCGCGTACCGGTTCAGCTCGCGCCCGGAGCGACTGTAACTGCGGGAGCGGCCCAATGACGTGGGATTGGAGCTTTGTCCTAAAGATCCTGCCAGACCTGATGACGGGGGTCTGGTATACTATCTTGGTGACGCTTGCGGCATCTGCGATCGCGCTCGTGGGAGGGCTGTTGCTTGCCATTCTGGAGAATGTGAGCACCAAGTTCGGGCGGGCATTCGTTCGTTTCTGGCTCGAATTCTTGCGAGGTGTGCCGACCCTGGTACTGCTGTATTTCGCCTTCTACGTCCTGCCGGAAGCGGGAATTACTCTTCCCGCAATACCGATTGGCATCGGTGTCTTAGGAGTGGTCTACGCCGCGTACTGCTCGGAGGTGTACCGAGGTAGCCTGATCACGATACCGCACGAGCTGCGCGACGCGTGCGTGGCGCTTAATTTGAACCGGTTTGTGACATGGCAACGTGTGCTCGTACCGCTAATGGTTAAACGAGCGATTCCTGCATTGCTCAACTACGTGCTCGGCATGTTCAGAGAGACCGCAGTGCTTTTTGCGATCGGGGTTCCGGTACTCATGGGCGAAGCTAACGTGATCGGTTCCGAGAACTTCCGCTACCTCGAACCATTCACCCTGGCGGGTCTCATCTATATGGGCATGAACCTGCCGTTCCTCTATCTCGTTTCCAAATTCAAGGATAAGCATGTCTAGCAGCATGGAATTCAGTCAGGCAGGACCTCTCACGCCCGGGGCCGCCGCGCCAGCCAACCGGACAGACGCGCTCTCGAAGTCGCAACAGGCGATGTGGGCAATTGAATTCGACAAGGTTTCAAAATCTTTCGGTGCTCACCGCGTGCTGATCGATCTGGATCTCCAAGTTCGTCCCGGCGAAAAGGTTACGTTAATTGGCCCGAGCGGTTCAGGGAAGACGACTGTGCTGCGCTTGGCGATGACCCTTGAGAAGCCCACCGGCGGCGATATCCGGGTTTTCGGGGAGAGCATCGTATTCGATGCGGCCGGGGAGCCGATAGCGAGTTCGCAGGAGGCCCGAATCCGCCGTCGGTGCGGTATGGTCTTTCAACAGTTCAACCTGTTTCCCCATTTGACGGTGCTGCAGAACCTGATCCTGGCGCCAACGACCGTGTTGCGGCAGTCCAGAGAGCGTGCTGAAAAGAGCGCGCTCGAATACCTTCGGATGGTGGGTCTCGAAAGCAAGGTGAATGCGTATCCCGCCCAGCTTTCCGGAGGTCAGCAGCAGCGCATCGCGATTGCGCGGGCGCTGATCTTGAAACCGGAGATTCTCCTGCTCGACGAAATCACTTCTGCGCTGGATCCTGAGCTCGCCGGAGAAGTTCTCGACGTGGTACGAGGTATAGCTCACGAAACGAAGGTATCGCTGCTAATCGTGACGCACGAGATGCGTTTCGCGCGGGAAATCTCAGATCGAATCGCTGTTTTCGACGCGGGGCGCATTATCGAACAGGGCCCGCCTGACAAGATCTTCACCAGCCCCGAATCCGACCGCACGCGCGCATTCTTGCAATCCGTGTTGAACCACTGAAAACTATACGGACGCGCTCTGTGCCCCGACCGACTCAGCCATAGCAGGTTTCCCGCCTCATCCAGCTTGTGGACGAGCTCCCCTTAGTCCGGCCAGCGGATCACGCCGATCAACCAAGCCGATCCTAAAAGCGCATGTGACGTCGTGAAGGCTGGGACCGACACTAACCCTTTAAGTAGACGATCACCTAAACTCGAGAATTAGCTTGCGCCCATGGCAAGCGCCGGCCCGCCAGCGTTCCGGAGACCTGCAGCAGCATGTCGGTGACTAGGATCGCTCACATAACGGATTTCGCACGCTAGCGTCGGCGGACCCATGCCGCCGAAGTCGTAAGATAGAACTGGCACCGTTCGGGGCGAAGATCGTGTACCCGCCTGCAGGATATATATATCGATGAGATATCGAGACATGAACGGATTCTTGAGGGTCGCTGTTTCGTCGCGCGGCGCTCGCGCCGATCGGCCCTGTGTTTGCGGCCGACCAAGTGACGGTCGTTTCCTCCGGAGTCGTACCGGAGGCATTCGAACCCTGCCGCTATGTGAGCGGTGTCAAAGCAGAAGAGGGTACTGCGATAAATTCGCGGTAGGAACCAATCCTGCAAATTACAGGACTAGTCACGATGGCGTCCAGAGATATTCGAGCACTTTATCAAACTAGCGATGCACTCGGTTTGGCGGAATTGATTCAAGCTGGGCAAGTCACACCTTCTGAGATCATGGAAGCTGCGATCGCCCAAGCTGAAGCGACAAACCCTCGCATCAACGCACTGATCAGCTGGGAGTATGAACTTGCGCGTTCTCAAGCCAGCGCGTGTAAGGCCAACTCGACGTTTTCCGGGGTTCCTTATCTAGAAAAGAATCTCAGCGCCGAAGTTGCGGGGTTCCGGACGACCAACGGCTTAAAATTTCTCCATCGGCTTGCTCCGGTTGCCGAGACTGATAGTGAGGCCGTGCGCCGCTTGCGTGAGGCGGGCATGATTCCTTTCGGGATGACCAATTCTTCGGAAATGGGTTTGCGATGGACGACTGAACCGAAGGTGTATGGCGCCACGTTGAATCCTTGGAATCTGGCTTTTTCTGCAGGAGGCTCTAGCGGCGGCGCAGCGGCGGCCGTCGCAGCGAGGATAGTCCCGGTCGCAGGTGGGAGCGATGGGGGGGGATCGATCCGAATGCCCGCAAGCGTTTGTGGCCTGATCGGGCTAAAACCCTCGCGAGGGCGGATACCCGATCCTTGGCAGGGGCTCGCGGTGCCGGGATCAGTATTGGGCTGCCTGTCTCGAACCGTTCGTGACACGGCGGCGTACTTGGATGTCGTGAGTGGCCCCCGCCCAGGCGATTATTTCACCCCCCCAAGGGGCGCTGAGTCGTTCCTGGAACTTTCCGCCAGAGACCCCAACCAATTGAGTGTCGGTTTGGCTACATCGTTGCCATACGGGTTCAAGATGGACCGCGAGATTACCGCTTGCTTGAATGAAACAGCCCGCCTGCTGGAGGATCTTGGGCATCGAGTCGAACCGTGTGAACTTAATTTGTTCACCGAGGCCGCTCGCGCTGCTCGATCGCGGGTTTTTGTGGTTCAGCTAGCGCAGCGGCTCTCTGCGTTGGAACTGACCCTGGGCGCGCGAATGCTCGACGACGACTGTGAGCCAGCCACCAGATCATTCATCGAGGTCGGCAAATCAGTCGACGCGATCACATTTGCAGCCGACGTGGAGACCATCCGTATCAGTGCATGCGACATAGCGGGACGACTCGCACGCTATGATGTTGTGCTGTGTCCGGTTTGGCCCGCTCACATCTTCCGTCGAGACGAAGGTGACGAAGAAGCCTGGCCTGACGAGCAAAAGGTTGCATTCAATGAATATCTCACAACCATCAATATGTGCGGAGTGCCCTCGATTTCGCTTCCCGTAGGCGTTTTCCATGACGGGTTGCCGTTGGGCGTGCAACTGGTGGGGCGGTATGGTGATGAAGCTACGCTGCTTCAGGTTGCGACCGCTTTGGAGCAGCAACTTCGCTGGCACGAGAGACAACCGCCGGTTATCGAGGGATGATTTTCAATGTACCTGCTTGATTGCGGCTCCGCCGATTGTGGGGTGCTTCGAGGCTCACTCGCGCACACCCCTGTCGAACACCATCATCGGGCCGACAAGAAAGCTGCTTTTCCTTTTATAGTGCAGCGGTAAATTGAACAGTAGCGGTGACATGAAGACATGAAGATGGTCGTGGGCCTTTCGACCGGCAGATATTGGCTTGATGTCTCGACCGCTGAAAAATGCCAGGGTTATCCAGGCGGCGCTTGGGACGAACCGATCGGCACGATGGTAAGGCGGTAAGCCTCCGGTGAGGCTTTCAATTACGCATAACTTTGACCGCTCGGGCTGATCCGCTGATGGGGGAAATCTTGAATCGAGAGAATCACTTGTGATTCCTTTCTGAGCACCTGATTCGCGAGGGGTGCTCTATGTGACTGACATTTTGGGGATCGATCGGCAAAAAGCTGTTTGCGGTCCTTGGAAGGTGAATGTTGGATTGATCGAGAGAGTAGTGGATGCGAGTTTAGGGATGCGCGGGTCGGCGACAGATTCCGCAAACTGCTCTCGCAGATTGGAGCGCCGTGGGACAAAGCATTCCGCTCGTCTGCCAGGATTGGGCGAATACCAAGGCAGCTTACCGCTTCTTCTCTAACGACCGGGTCAGCCACGCGGACATTCTGGCCGGGCATTTCCAATCGACACGTGATCGTGCCACCGCCACCGAAGGTCTCGTTCTTGCGCTGCACGATACGACCGACTTCAGCTATCAACGCGAGAAGTCAGAAGCGATCGGCATTACCAAGAGCATAAACAGTGGACGGGATAAGGCAGGTCGCCTCAGATCGCACACGGTTTGCGGCATCCTGATGCATTCGAGCCTCGCGGTTACAATCGAGGGGGTGCCGCTGGGGTTGGCGGCCGTTAAGTTCTGGACCCGGAAGAAATTCAAGGGGACAGCAGCGCTTAAAAAGAAGATCAATCCGACCCGGATTCCCATCGAGAAAAAGGAAAGCGTCCGGTGGTTGGAAAATCTGAAGCAGTCTACGCAACTCTTGGATCATCCGGGACGATGCATCCATATTGGTGATCGCGAGAGTGACATCTACGAACTCTTCTGCGCAGCACAGGAGATCGGGACCCATTTCCTGATCAGGACCTGCGTCGACCGCTTGGCTGGAGACGGGGATCACACCATCGCCGACGAAATGGACGAGGTCGCCGTCAAAGGGCTCCATCGCATCGAAGTCAGAGACAGCAACGGCGATCCCGACCAGGCCGTTCTTGAGATCAGGTATCGCAAGATTCGCGTTCTGCCGCCGATCGGAAAGCAGAAGCGCTATCCCGCTCTGACCCTGACAGTGATCCATGCCGAAGAGCGCGGGACGCCGAAAAACAGAAAGAAGATCGATTGGAAGCTGATCACTGACCTGCCTGTTGGTTCCCGCACCGACGTCATTGAGAAGCTCGAATGGTATGGTTTGAGATGGAAGATCGAGGTGTTCCACAAGATCCTCAAATCGGGCTGCAAAGCTGAGGAGTCGAAGCTTAGGACCGCCCAGCGTCTGACCAACCTGATCTCGCTCTTTTGCATCCTGAGTTGGCGGGTCTTCTGGATGACAATGCTCAACCGTTCCGCCCCAGACGCGCCACCAACCCTCGCGTTGACTGCGACTGAAATCGGCGTGCTCGATCGCCTCGTCAACGACAAAGCAAGAGCAAGACGGAAAACGCTCTCGCACTATCTGATCAAGATTGTGAGCTGCTGCCGGTTTGGTGGACACCAAGTTAAGCTAATCCCACCTTGCGCTCGAACTCAACCGGGCTGAGATAGCCCATGGTCGAGTGCCTGCGGA
>NZ_LBJX01000054.1:0-6328 GCF_028128895.1 Bradyrhizobium sp. CCBAU 11434 | reverse complement strand
GACCGAGCGAGATCAGCGAACGGGTTCTCCGACGCTATCGTTCCGCCCGATGGTGGTTAATTCTTGGTCTACATCGACAGGGCCGTCATTGAGACGGATTTGGTGTTGCCAGGGCGGAGTGACGGCAAAAGACGGGCGCCAGCGACTGGTCAACGGTCGTCCAACCTATCAGAATTCGGTGATCAGCCAGCGTCGCACGGCATCGGCATCGCCGTGACCATGGGACCTCAGGATATCAACGATATCTATTGCGGATACGACGACGATCGGATGCTGGTCTTCCTTAATTTCCCTATACGCTTGGCTATCGACGAAACTGGTCGTCACCAGAATTCCGAATTGCCTGTGACGAAGCCGGGAAATCAGTCTAGACATCTCGCGGACGCCAACCGAATTCCCAATCCCATAGCACTTGGCCTCTAGAGCAAAGTCGACCAGCACCGCGCTGTGTCCGCGCCCGATCTTCATCTTGCCGATCGCGTCACGCCCGCCATCCCTCGACGGTCGCGTCACGTCGACATCGACGATGTCGGGAATCAGCATCCTCGCGAGGCTCGCCGCGCAGCGCTCGAAATCGTGAGGCCTCGCCCGGAAGAAGTCGTGGATGGCCGAGACCATCGCCAAGTCGCCCGAGGCGGCAGGTAGCTGCTCGTCGCGCTTTCGATGCTCGATCGATCTAACCGCCTTGAGCGGTCGACATCGGCCGCTGACGACCCAATTCGTCCAGGCTGAAGGAGCTCGCTCGAGCGGATCGCGCCCTTGAACCAAGTCGTCAATCCAAGAGCGCTGGACTTCCGCAACGTCAAGGATCGTGAAGCGCGCGCGATAATTCTGGAACCTGAGACTACAGCATCTTAGAACAGGCCACGCCGGTGCTTTAGACCAATCTCCACACAAAAGTGGTCAAGGGCGGGGACCTCGCAGCTAGACTCTGCGTTCGTGGTATGTTCTCTTCGTTGCATGACCGACCACCCTGCCAGCTGGCGCATGCCGACCCGACAGCAGATGGACCGGATGGCCGCGGCTGCCGCCGTTGGCAGGAACGCGCCGCCAGCGCGGGGACTGGCTCCGGACGACGACTTGCCGCCGGAATACTGGCAGGCCCTTCTGGAGGACGCCCGCGCCGACGGCGGCCGTCCCGGACCTGGTCCGTCCGGACGCCTGCTGCAGCTAAGCCAAATTCACCAGCATTTACTGAGGGTGTCTTGTCGGCGCTGCGCCCGGACCGTCGAAATTCAGAAGGTCGACGCCGTCAGGCTCTGCGGTCCGGACGCGGTCTGGAAGGACGTCGCCCAGCGGCTGCTGGACAACACGTGCTCCGAGAGAACTGGGCGCCTAGAGGAAGACGGCTGTTGGCCGTCGTTCGACTGAGGCGTCCGAATGGCGCCGAAGCACCATCCTACGCCCTTGTCAGGTGGAGACCGGAAGGCGCTCGCCAAAGAACTTGGCCGCGCGCGGGCGATGACGACTATCCTCGCGACTCAGGCCGCCGAAGCCCGGGCCAAGGGCGAGGCCCTGATCAAGCAGGCCGACCGGCTCACGTGTGAGGTCTGGAACGAACACATGTGGGCCAATGGGGCCCCTATCGACCCGTCGCCGACGATCGACCAAGCCATAAACGGCGGCTACGCATGGCTCGAGATCGAATGCTCGCGATGAAGACCAAGCGAGACGTCGACCTGGCCGCGCTGCGCCATCCGCCGACCACTTTCGTCCACGACCTGGCGAGCCGGCTCCGCTGCAGCAAATGCGCCAAGGCCAATCGCAGGCCAGCGGCCACGCTGCTACAGTTGGCGCAGCGCCCTCGCCAGGTCGCTCCGGAGACCTGACGATGTGCAACCTTTATTCGATCACGACCAACCAGGCCGCGATCAGCGCGCTGTTCCGCGTCGTCAACCGGTACGTCGGCAACCTTGCGCCGATGCCCGGTGTCTTTCCGGACTACAAGGCGCCGATCGTCCGCAACGGACCCGACGGCCGCGAGCTCGTCACCGCGCGTTGGGGGATGCCTTCTTCATCGAAGGCGCTGATGGATGCGACAAAGAAGCGGGCGGAGAAGCTGCAAGCCAAGGGCAAGACCGTCGATTTCAAGGAATTGCTCAGGATGGAGCCCGATGGCGGCACGACGAACATCCGGAACGTAAAATCGAAGCACTGGACGCGGTGGCTCGGTCTCGAGAATCGCTGTGTGGTCCCATTCAACAGCTTCAGCGAATTCAACAAGGCCGAAGGCGGCGACATCTGGTTCGCGCTCGACGAGACCCGCCCGCTCGCCTGCTTCGCCGGCATCTGGACGAACTGGACGTCCGTCCGCAAGGTCAAGGAAGGCGAGACCACCAATGACCTCTTCGCGTTCCTGACGACGGAGGCGAACACGGAAGTCTTCGCCATCCACCCGAAGGCGATGCCCGTGATCCTGACGACGCTGGAAGAGGTCGAGACCTGGATGACCGCGCCGGTGGAGGAAGCCCTGAAGCTGCAGCGGCCGCTGCCGGACGGGACGCTGAGGATCGTCGCCCGCGGCGTGAAGGAGGATGCGGCATCGACGGAATAGTTATCCGCTGGCTTGAAACGGTCGGACCGACTAATTGCTGGTATCCTCCTTCGAGGCCTCCGCCAACGCTTGCGTGTCGATGTATTCCCGGATGTGCGTGAGTTTTCGGTCTCGAACGGTTATTGTGAACACCCAGCCATCCTCGAACGCCTTGTTCGTGGACCTGACCGTTCCCTTGGCGAATCCGATGACGAGAACACGGTCACCCTGCGCTACGAACTCCGGAGGCGCCGGGTACGAAATCTGCGTCGCTTCGGACGCCTTCTGAAGCAAGCTCGTCAGCCCGGCGTGACCGCGGTACGTGCCGGCCAGCGCCCAGTCCTTACCCGGAATGATCCACTCGATGTCGTCGGCGCACGACGCGAGCAACCCTTGGCGGTCGCCGCGCCCGAGCGCGGCGAAGAAGTCCTTCACGATCCGCGTATTCTCTTCAATGCTCATGGTGTGTCTCCTTATGCGCATGGAATCGTCGACCTTCCACGATCGACCGTGGCCGCTTATCCCTTGGGCTTCACGAACCGATAGGCGAAGCGGTCGGTCTCGCCCTTGACCGAAGGATCGAACACCTTGACGGAATGGGAATCGTACGTGTTCGCGAGCACGGTACTTTCCGCGTCCAGCACGAAGCCGGCCGCTTCCACCTCCGCCCGGACAGAAGTAGGGTCGATCCGATGCAGCGATTGGGCGTCGTTCGTGCCCGTGCCCGCAGCGGCGGCGTGATCGACGATCACGTAGAATCCGCCAGGCTTGAGGCGCCCGTAGACGGCGCGGTTGAAGTCGGCTGCCGTCCCGCCCCTCGCTCGCATCAACTCGGTGTGGAGATCGTGGTAGAACAGGTGCAGCCACAAGACGTCCGCCGGGCCGGCGGCGCCGGGCAACGCCACCAGATCCGCCGAAACAGCCTGCACGTTTTGTCGGCCAGGCTCATTCGCCAGCGTCTGGATGCGCCCGACCGGATCGTTCTTGAAGTGCGCGACTTCCGCCGGCACGAAGCTGTGGACGCGTCCTTCGGGCCCCACGATGTCGGAGAAGAGGCGGGTCCAATCGCCATCGCCAGGGTAGACGTCGATCACGGTGGAGCCCGCGGCTACGCGCGAAAAACTGATCAATTCGGTTTGCTTCGAGGAGGGGTACATTGGTGATCTCCGATCTGGTGAGGCGCTAGTTCAGATCGCCGAGAAGCCGCCGTCCACGGACAACTCCAGCCCGTTCACGAAACTCGAATCGTCCGAAGCCAGAAACAGCGCGGCCGCTGCGATCTCCTCGGGACGACCCATCGTTCCGCGCGGGATCAGCGCCTCGAACATCTTCTTCGCTTCTTCCGTGAGAACCTGGTCCTGCATCGGGGTTGCGATCGGCCCCGGGTGCAGGACGTTCACTCGGATGTTCCTGGCCTTCAGTTCGTTGAGCCACCCGCGTGCGAAGGCGTGCAGCGCCGCCTTGCTCGCCGCATACACGCTGTAACCGGGGAAGCCTTTCAGCGAAGCGACCGATCCGGTCATGAAGATCGATGCGCCATCGCTCAACAGCGGCAACGCCTTCTGCACGGTGAACAGCGTGCCGCGCGTGTTCAGGCCGAAGGTCGCGTCGAAGTGCTGCTCGGTGATCTCGCCCAGCGGGACGGCTTCGCCCGTGCCGGCGCTCGCGTACAGGACGTCGATCTTGCCCGTTTCCCGCTTGACCGTGTCGAACAGGCGATCGAGGTCGGCGAGATTGGCCGCGTCGCCGCGCACGCCGGTGACGTTCCGTCCAATCGACTTGACGGCCTCGTCGAGCGTCTCCTGCCGCCGGCCGGTGATGAAGACGTAGGCGCCTTCTTCGACGAACCGCTTTGCGCTCGCGAGCGCCATCCCACTCGATCCGCCGGTTACGACCGCGACCTTACCGTCTAACTTTCCCATGACATCTTTCCTTCGGGCTTTGCTTTGATTTTTCGGGGACGTCCCCGCGACGTCCTCGAAATAGGCCTGACCGGGTCCGGCTTTGAGTGCGTAAACGCGCACATCGCTGGTGCGAAATCGAACCGGTTCGGAGGCTGCGGTTCCGACCAAGCTCCACAGAGACCGGCCGTTAGCAGGTGGCCCTTTGTCGTTCGCAAAAGCCTACGAATGCGGCTATGTTCTATTGATCTGCCACCTAGACGGAGGCTTCGGAATGGGCTCCAACCGGTGCTGTATTGCACCATGATCGATTGGGATGACGTTCGCTATTTTCTCGCCGTCGCGCGCGGAGGTTCGGTGAGAGCGGCCGCCGAACGCGTCGGCGTGAACCATGCGACCGTGCTTCGGCGCGTCGCGCAGCTGGAAGAACGCCTCGGGACGCAGATGTTCGAGAAGCTGCCCTCGGGCTACCGCCTGACGGCGGCGGGCGAGGAGGTTCTCGAACTCGCGGAGCAGATGGAAGCGTCGTCGCACAAGCTTGAGACGCGTATCCTCGGACGAGACCAGAGCGTACGCGGGCTTCTGCGCGTGACGCTGGCTCCTCCTCTCGCGACGTACCTACTCATGCCCGACTTCGCCGAGTTCGCACGGCAGCATCCGGACATCGAGATGGACATCTTGGCGTCGGGCGAGTTGGTCAACCTGACCAACCGGGAGGCCGATGTCGCCATCCGCGTGGTCTACGACCGCAAGACCTTGCCGCTCAATCTTCACGGCTTGAAGGGACCTGACGTGTTCGGAGGCGTCTACATATCCCGCGCACGCCTTGCCGCAATGCGCTCGGGAGCGCCCGACCCGGCTCGGTGGATCGTCATCAGCATGCATGGCATCCCGGACTGGGCCAGCGCGGGCGAGCTCCGCACCACGCAGGTTCCGTTTAGGGTCACGGACGCCGAGGGTCAGGTTGCCGCCGTCCGACAGGGACTGGGGATCACGACGCTGCCGTGTTTCGTCGGAGATGCGGACCCGCTGCTGGCGAGAGTGCCGGGCACCGACCTGCACACGTACGGCACGCTTTGGCTTCTCACGCAGGGGGAGACCCGCAAGACGAAGCGCGTGCGGCTTTTCACGGAATTCCTGGCCAGCAGGCTCTCCACTTACGCTCCTCTTCTTGCAGGGCTGACGAAGACCAATCCTTCGACGAAGGAGCGGCGCACTCGGTCGGTGTAACGACCATTGCACAGACCCAGCGGAACACGTGGACAAGCGATAGCCCTGCCGATTGCGAACCCCTGACCCTTGCTAACCGTCCGAAACGAGCAGGAGGGCGGAAGGATTCGTCCGGCAGGAGTTGATCTCGGTGCCGCTGAAGTTCGCGATGTAACGCCGTCGGCGACACTTGCCCCGAGTGTCCGCCAGACTAGCCGTCGGTCTCCGCCCCCCAACCCAGTCCGCGCACCTGACCCCGAGCTTAGGGAGGCGCAGGCAGGACACCATACCGAAACATGAGTTCGCCCGTTTCGCGAAGGACATGGGAGGTTCCCCCATCCCGTCAATAACCGGGGATCTGACCTCGGTCGCGAGCGTGGAGCTGCCACGCGCTCAATAACCGGCCAAAGGTCTCAGGAGACCGCGCGCAAACGTGACTCCTTATCGTCCTTGGCGGCAAGAAGGCTTCGGGGGCGGCCGATCAGATAGCCCTGCATCTCGTCGCAACCTTCCTCCAGCAGAAGAGATAGCTGGGCGTCGGTCTCGATTCCTTCAGCGAGCACCGGAAGCCCGAGGCCATGGGCAAGGCCGATGACGGCCCGGACAATGGCGAGCGAGCGATCACTTTGGCCGAGCGCCATTACGAAGGACCGGTCGATCTTGATCCGGTCGAGGGGAAACGCCT
>NZ_LBJX01000053.1:0-6278 GCF_028128895.1 Bradyrhizobium sp. CCBAU 11434 | reverse complement strand
CACCGACCGCACGAAGGATCTTATCAAATCCGGTGGTGAGTGGATCAGCTCGGCCGATCTCGAGAATGCCTAAATGGAGCATCCAGCGGTCGCCGAAGCTGCGGTGATCGAGATTTCCGGACGAAAAATGCGCCGAAAGGCCGCTCGCTTGCGTCGTGCTTAAGCCTGGCAAGCAGCTGGACACGAAAGAGTTCGGCGAGCACTTGCTGACTCGCGGCTTTGCGAAGTGGCAACTGCCCGAGCGCTACGAGTTTATCGAATCCATTCCAAAGACGTCGACAGGAAAGTTTGCGAAATTGAAACTGCGCGAACGCTTTCCCGACTGAGATCACTTCTTGCATGTAAGCGCATGCATATGCGTCAACTGGTCTCGGCCGATGACAAATTCACGAAAGGCTGAAACGTCCTTCGAACTTGTGGAAGGGGGAGCTTTTCAGCATCCAATGCGAGTGTGAGGAAGCGGGGGCGGAGAGGGATTTGGGCGGTCGGACCGATCCACGGCATCCCCACCATGTTGGGCTCCGAAGCCAGCTGCTGGGCGGCAAGGTACAGGGCCAACAGCGCCTGCTCTCTTCCTCGCCCCGTCAGTCCCGACTGCCATCTGGTGAGGGGCGCTTGGCAACAGTCGGCGCTGAGGCTAGCTAGTTGCTTTGTAGCAGATCCAACAGGCTGAATGTCGTTCGATGCTTTGTCGGGAACCGCAAGGTTCATGATGTGGACAGACTCCTGCTTGAGCGGAGCGTTCAGCTCATTGACACAGGTGCACGGCATTACGTGATGCGCACTCGCTAGGGCGTCGATTCAAGATGCCGTCACCTCAAGACCAACATTCACATTAAAGAAAGAGCTAACGTGACTGTTTACAGTGGGCCGGTCTTTGACATGGTCGTAAAGCAATTAGAGGTTATCGCCGACCATCTGTGTATACCGGATTACGCCAGAGCTCGGCTGTTGATGCCAAAGCGCGCGATCACCGTCTCCTGTCCGATTCGCCGTGATGACGGTACGACCGCAGTGTTTGAGGGCTATCGTGTGCAGCATCACCTCACCCTGGGTCCCACAAAGGGAGGCACGCGTTTCGCTGCGACGCTATAGGTGTCAAGCGCGTGCGCGGTGCGAAAGAAACACGTGGCCTGTTTCCTTAGTTGTCACCTCGACTCGGGCCTGATTGTGTCTTAGCTTTTCGAGGAGCGCTCTGGCGGGCGCGATCGTCTGCCAGGCGCTTAAGAACGCTCGCAGTCCGGAGCTGAGCACCGACATCACTCGGCTGCGCTAAAGCGTGATGGCATTAGGTTCGATAGCCTGAATTTTTGAGGTAGTTGGCACATTCCTTGGAAGTGAAGGCGTCGAGTGCGTGGCCGATTGCGGCGCAGACTGCGTCGACGGTTCGCGGGGCAGCTTTGCGGAGCAGGTGCTTGAGCTTGGCAAAGACCTGTTCGATCGGGTTCAGGTCGGGCGAGTATTTTGGCAGGAAGAAGAGCTTGGCACCGACCGAACGGATGAGTTGGCGAACTGCCTTGCTCTGGATGCCGAGGTTATCCAAGACGACGATGTCGCCGGGCTGAAGGGTCGGCAGAAGAACCTTCTCGACATAGGTGCGAAAGCTCGCGCCGTCGATTGGCCCCTCGATGAACCATGGCGCATCGATCCGGTCATGGCGCAGGGCCGCCAGGAAGGTCATGGTCTTCCACCGGCCGTGGGGAACCTTCGCGTGAAGTCTGTGGCCGCGCGACGCCCATCCCCGCAAGGGCGCCATATCGGTCCTGGTCCAAGTCTCGTCGATGAAGACCAGCCGCTCAGCCTCGACGCGATCTTGATACTTTGTCCACTGGGCTCGCCGCCGGGCGACCTCGGGTCGATCGCGTTCGCCAGCCGCCACGCTTTTTTTTGAAGCTGAGTTTCTCGGCATGCACGAAGTCCCATACCGAGTGGTAGTCGACCTTCAGGCTACGACCGGCAAGCTCAGCAACGAGGCCACGTATGGTGAAATCGCCGTCCTTGATCCGCTGCGACAGCCAGACGGCGTGGTCTCCCGAAACCGCCTTCGGCTTGTGACCGCCCATTTGACCAGGCTCAACGCTGCCGGTCTCTTCGACCCGCTGCATCCAACCGATGGCCCGTGCTGATCGCTACTTCAAACTGCTTGGCCGCCTGATTGCGAGACATCCCGCCCTCGATCGCAGCCACGACACGCTTGCGAAGATCCAGAGAGTAAGGCTTGCCCATCCATGCTGGCCTCCGATCCATGGTGAATCAGAAACACACTGATTTGGGAATCCAAAATTGATTCAACCTAACCCCATCCTGCTTTAGTGCCCCTTCTCAGAAGGCCTAAGGACGTGCGTCAATTCCAATTTGGTGTAGATCTCTCCGAAAACGGTATTGGCCTCTTCGGAGGCCGTCCACTCATATTCCATTAATTCAACAGAATGTGGGAAATTGGGGAGCGTCGGTATGCGAGCAACCGCGAAAGTCTCGTTGATCGTTTCGCTGCTTGCGTTGGCGGTCTGTTTGAATCCGCACGTCACAAGAGCCGACGACAATCTTATGACTGCGATCCGAAAGGCTACCGAAGTCAAGGTCGCACTGGGGTCGGCTCCTCCCCATGTGGTCGTGTCGCAAAGCGGACAGGCGGTGGGTTATATGGTCGAGATCGTGAACCTGGTACTCAAAGGTATGGGCCTGCGAGCCTTCACGCCGGTTCAGGCTGGCGTTGCGGCTATCATCGGCGGTCGGGCGGACGGGTTCGCGGTCGGCCAATTTACCATCCCGGACTCCGAGCAGAAGAGTGTCCAGCTGGTGCTGGATGATGAGGCACCCCTGCATGGATTTGGCGCCGTCTTCGGAAGAGAGGATGTGCATTTTTCGTAATAACAAGCAGTTGGATGTGTTGCGCAGCAACGGCGCGATGAAGGAGCTGTACGCCATGAAATCTGGAGCCCCAAACTGGAGTGCGCTTGCTAGGCTCACCAAGGCCAATGACATCTAGCCGGCCTGCGAATGATCGTAGGCCAAAAGAATCATCGGGTATCTTCTCGCGCGCACTTCATGGGACGTGGCGTGAGGTATGGTTTCCACGATGATTGGCAGGATCAGTTGGTTGGCGCCAACCGCGCTCCGGGAAGTGCATTGGAGGCAGGCCTACCTGAACTATGCATGGCGACAGGCACCGCGCCAAGTGTCTTGGGTAGCTAACGTCTAGGCCAGAACCTGGCCGCTCAAGCGCACCGGCGCAAGTAAATCAGCAAGAAGTAATGGCATCTGTACGCATTCTCACTCCGACGGGCTGTCTTGCGCAGGCTTTGCGTCTTGAAGCGCTCGAGCGTGACATGACGCTGAGCCCAGACGCAATCGCGGTCGATGCTGGCTCGACAGATTCTGGGCCGTGTTACCTCGGTGATGGCTCGCCACTCATTTCTGATCGTCTCCTCAAACGGGAGCTGGCGATTTGGTTAAGGCGGCCCGCGCAGCGCAAATTCCTCTCATGGTCGGTAGCGCCCGCATGGCCAGAATCAACGCGCAGGTGGATCAAGTGGCTGACCTGGTCAAGGAGGTCACCAGCGAGGCAGGACTGCATTTCCGCTTGGCTAAAATTATGCTGAGGTCCCGAAGGAGGGCGTGATCGCGGCAATTGAGGCAGGTAAGGTGCGTGACTTCGAAGCAGATTCAGTCGACGAGCCCCGAACTCAGTCGAACACTTACAAGGCGATCCACACTTCGCCGGAGGTTTGCTACTAAACTAAAGGTCTTAGTACGATGAAGGCAAAAAAGAAGACGCAGACCCGGATCCAGGATCGCGTGGCGGAAGCCTGTCGCAGGCTCGAGCTGCTGGAAGCCACATACGAAACCATCACGATCGCTCAACTGGTGTCAATGCGAGCCCGCACCCATGGATCTGCACTGGCTGTCGACATGTTCGAGCGTGATGAACGTGCGACCTACGCCGAGATGGATCTGAGGTCCAATAGATGCGCGCACGCGCTGCGCACTTTTGGGGTACGCAAGGGTGATCGGATCGGGGTCATGCTGCCAAATCGGCTCGAATTCCCGATCCTGTGGTTTGCGTTCGCAAAACTTGGTGCGGTGCTGGTTCCCATCAACATACGCTATACGCCGAGAGAAATCGAATATGTTCTCAGCGACACCCAGGCGCGCTTTGCCATCGTCGATGAGTCCGCTTGGCAGGTCTTTTCGACCATGGACCCGTGGCCACAGGCGCTCGCCAAGGAGCGGGTCGTTCTTGTCGGACACGCTTCCGACCGGATGGCTACGACACTCGATGAATTGGTCAAGGGCACCGAGGACTCCCCGATCCGGGAGGATGTCGGCCCCGACGATCTGCTGAACGTAGCCTATACGTCTGGAACGACGGGCTTTCCCAAGGGCTGCACGTTGACGCACGACTACTGGGGCGTATGTTCGTACGCATTGGCCTCTTCCGACCGCGAGCCATACAAGAAATATTTGTCTTGGGCGCCCTTCTTTTACGCCGAAACGCAAGGGCAGCTTCTGAGGTCATATCGACAAGGCGCGACACTCTATGTCGCGGAGAACCCCAGTGCGACGCGATTTATCGATTGGTTGAAGACGTATCGAATCGAATCCTGTTCGTTTCCGGAGTTGGCAACGCGGCAGCCCGAGGCCGCCGACGACGCATCGACCTGTCTGAAGCAGGTAGCGCATTATGGCGGCTGGAGCTCCGACTCGATCCGCCGTTTCCGTGAGCGCTTTGGCGCGTGCGGTCAGAATAACTACGGGATGACGGAAATCGGTTGGGGCACACTACCACCCAACAACGTCGATGAAATCGATGCCGCCGCTTCATTCGGTCTTCCCGCGCCGTTCCGAGAGCTGCGGCTGGTCAGGGATGACGGCAGCCTCGCCCAGATTGGTGAAGTCGGCGAGTTGTGGGTGAGGGGGCGCGCAATTTTCAAGGGTTATTGGAACAGGCCGGAAGCGAATGCCGAGTCGTTCGAGGGCGAATGGTTCAAAACCGGCGATCTGATGCGACGTGACGAACTCGGCTTTCATTGGCTGGTAGGGCGCACGAAGGATATGATCCGACGCTCCGGCGAGAACATCGCGGCACGCGAGGTGGAAGCAGTCGTCCGAGAGATTCCCGAGGTCGAGGATGTGGCGGCCGTGCCTGTTCGTAACGCAAAGCGGGGCGAGGAGGTTAAGATCTATGTGCAGCTCAAGAGCGGGTTTACGTCTAGCGACTTACCCGTAGAGCGCATTCTCGATCATGCTCGTTCCCGTCTTGCTGCCTTCAAGGTGCCACGCTACATCGCGTTCATTCCGGCCCTTCCGAGAACCGCCTCCAGCAATAAAGTGCTGAAGCGCGAGTTGACGGACGTCAGCGATCCGATATCCGGCGCCTATGACAGCGAGGAAAAGTGCTGGCGATAGCCGGCTCAGGGGAGCTTTCGCGGGTCGAGCAACGATGCACCTTGTTGCTGCCTCCGGCCGGGTCTCGGATATCGCGGGCCGACAAGCCAGATGAACGCTCGGCCGCAAATCACCGGCTTGCCGACGCTTCGTACAAGGCGCACCGGCGGATCGATCCCTAAGTTTATTCTTGAGCGGCCGCTCCCGAGTCTGGAGCGTCCTTTGACGTTAGCCCATCAATACCAGTTCGGTATTGCGCCGTCCTAAATTGGTATTGGCTGCCCCGAATCAGTTCGCGTAACGCTGTCCTTGCCGACGTCTTGACGCCCTGATCACGCCCTCGACGATTTTCCAAGCCCGCTGGCAGACCGGCTTGTCTGCTGTTTCTCCCGACTTGGACTGGGCCGCTGCCGGCCTCCGGCGGTGGCCCATTTTTCTCGGAGCGAATTGCTTGCGATTTGAGTTCTGTGCGTCAAGTTCAGCAAAATTGATCATGGGGTCCGGCCGAGCCATCCCCTCGGAGCCGCCGTCGCTCGCTTGCCCGAAAGCGCAGCGCTGGCGAGCGACGGCGGTGGAGAGGGGTGGCGTGCATCCCCTTGGTGGGCCTGAGCGTCGTCAGGCCGCCTGGCGTAACGCCTTCTTCTTGTGCTCCTTGAGCAGATCCATGTTCAGATAGCGATGATCCTCGAGCCAGGTCTCGTGACGCTCGGCGGTCAAGGCGCGCACCAGCCGCAAGCAGCTCTCGGCATTGGGGAAGATCCGCACCACATAAGTGCGCCGCCGGATCTCCTCGTTGAGACGCTCCAGCATGTTGGTAACCGGTATGAGATGTCTCGGTGCCAACGTTCCCGCTGCGGTGTTCTACATCGTGGCGTATGGTGCGACCATCG
>NZ_LBJX01000052.1:0-3584 GCF_028128895.1 Bradyrhizobium sp. CCBAU 11434 | reverse complement strand
TGAATCCATTGGGCACCTGAGGGAGCGTTGCTCTTCAGGGTCGCCAATTGGGGTTTAATGAACCCCGGCATCTCGGTACGCTTCGCCACTCTACGCAACTCACAAAAGCCCGCCGCCGGTGTTGGGGCCAGCGGCGGTCAGTCTACCTACCTTACTCAACGAGTCTCCAACTTCGGTGGTGCAGGCGTGTTCCATCCGTGAATACACCCAACCATCGCCTACAACCGCGAACACCTTTGCAGGTTGTGCTTTTGAGAACGCTTTCGAACAGCGCACGAACAGAATGTGATAAATTAGAACATCAATACCGTGGTCGCTTCAGTAGCTCCGGTAGTTTCGATATCGCCTTGGCAATCCGCCGCGCCTCGTCACGGGTACCCTTGGCCAATAGAAACGACGGATGCCGGTCACCCGCATCGCATTGGCACAAAGTGCGCTCTCCTCGCGCCGAGATTGTGCTTCTCTACGATACGCCTCGCCGATCTTTCCAGCCCCAAGCTTTCTAAGCTTGGTGAGAACGTAGAAAGCCCGGGCGCGGTCAGCAACTTCGTCGGGGCCGGCTAACGAGCAAGATAGCCGAGACGATGGACGCAGAGGAAGATCGGCAACGGGCTTTAGAGCTGGGGCGCCGCTTAGCAGAGCATGCTTCTGCACATGAGCTTGCGACCATGGTCAGCGGCTCGTTCGATGATATCTCTGCCATCCGATCATTTCGTCGGCGGCTTTCGCGAGGGCGTGTTGGGGCGGTGCCTAGGTCTCCCTCAGCACAAGGGCGCCCGGATGGGGACCAAGCGCCCTTGCACCCCCATCGTTGGCCGATCCAAGTGTGACTTCTAAGGGGTCGTGGACAAGCCGACGAACGCTGGATTACCGAGCGAATCAATAGGCGAGTCCCTTGCCGCAATTGAGGCGGCTGCATCTACAACGATCCGGCACGGACTTCGCTCGATCATGCCGACGCAGACGCGCACTGCAACGCCTACCGATGGTGCGCAGCAATGCACCGGCTATGAGGCCAATTGCATCGGCGACATCCAACGCGCGTCAAGCTTCTCAGCAAGGCTGATGTCAAAGGTCGCCCCGCAAACGACGCCACAATTAACAGCACAGCGGACGTTAATGCACGTCGAAGTGCATTTGGTTCCCCGCAAATACTTAATAAATATGAAGAATTGGCGCTAGATATCTGAGCCGAGTGTTGCGGCCAAGCTACATCAACCTTCAGGCGAACGGGATAGTTTTGATTCCTCTGGTGGGCGCTGTGACTTTATTGAACTTCTTCTGGGGAGATTCTGGTAATGAAAAAGCTTCTGATTGCCGCGGCCGGGATGGTGGCCGTGGGTCTATCCGCCCCCGCGTCGGCGGCTGATCTAGCGGCCCGTCCCTACACCAAGGCGCCACCGCCTATGGTAGCTCCGATTTACGACTGGACCGGGTTCTACATCGGTGCCAACGGCGGTTGGGGTCAAAGCCACCAATGCGTGGACTTCGTCACGCTCGCAGGAACAGTCGCGGGTGGTTGCGCTGACCGCTCCGGCGCTCTTGTCGGCGGACAGATCGGGTATCGCTGGCAGACCAATCAGTTTGTGTTCGGATTGGAAGCACAGGGCGATTGGGCCGACATGAAGAATACGCGCGTCACTGTGATCGATCCGCTGATCTCAACTACAGGAAAGACAGATGGGATCGGCCTGTTTACGGCACAGCTTGGTTGGGCCTGGAATGCGTCGTTGTTCTACGTGAAAGGAGGCGCAGCCGTCACCCACAACCGCTTTGACATATTCAACAACGTCACTGGTGTCGGCTTGGCCTCGGCAGGTCACACGCGCTGGGGTGGTGCACTCGGTGTCGGCTGGGAATATGGCTTCGCGCCCAACTGGTCCTTCGGTGTTGAATACGACCACCTCTGGATGGGTCGTGATAATGCATCGTTCGCCGGTTTTGTTACGCCCGGTGGCGTCACCGTCCTGGGCGACGGGATCAAGCAGGATGTCGACATGGTCACCCTTCGCCTGAACTACCGCTTCGGCGGGTATGGCGTCCCGGTCGCCGCCAAATACTGAACATTCAAACAACGCAAAGCAAAGCCCCGGCTCGCCGGGGCTTTTTTTGCCAAACGTCGATACGGCTGCGGACGGTAAGACCAAAAGCGAAAGCGTTCACGGCGTGCTCGTTCAAAAAAATGGACAAGTTGCGTTGGCCTCGTCCGGCAATCGCTTTGCTTAGTGAGCGCAAGCCAGTGGGTTCTCGTCCATCGATCTTTCCGTGGCCGCGAGCATTAGCGGGCGCTATCGGCATGTTCCTTGAACTCGAGCAAGGGTATTCGGTGGCCTTGTGCGCGTTTCGCCATAGCCGATGCGACGCGCCGTCGCGACGCTGCCGAGCTCGCGAGCTCATCTGCTAGGCCGAACAAGTTTTCTGGGTAGGCTCGCAGCGTGGGAGTGCTGCAGATCAAAACAACATGCTCCATCACGGCACCTCGACGCTTCACAAATTCTTCCCCCCCCCTAGGAGACCAGTTGACTTAGATCAAACTGCGCCAACTCCGACGCGACCAACTACTCGGGGGCGCAGTCTCAGGAGCTTGCAATGACAAGAACGACAGCCATCGCAGCACTCGCCTTTTTGATGACCACCTCGCCTCTCGTCCTCGCCGCAGAGACATCGCCGATGGCGGGATCTGACGGTCCTAGCGCAGCAGACTTGAAGAGTTTGACGGATATGCGCGTCGGCATCATCAAGGCTGCTCTCCAGCTGACGGCGGATCAGGAAAAATATTGGCCAGCAATCGAAGACGCAATTCGCAACAGGGCGACAAACCGGCAGGCGAGATTGCAGCGGATAGTCGAACTGCACGACGAAGCCGTCGATCCCCTCAAGGACAGTAATCCCGTCGAGCTCATGCAACGCAGAGCGGATCGCCTCATCCAGCGTGGCGACGACCTCAAGAAACTCGCTGCTGCCTGGGAGCCTCTCTACAAAACCTTAAGTGAAGATCAGAAGAGAAGAATGTCTTTTGCGTCGTATGTTGTCATGCGCGGAATGCGCGATGCGATCGAGCATAGTCTCGAACCTGAAAACGAAGACGACTGATCGCCGGCTGAAGTCCTGCGCCAGAGCTGCCATTTTGCCGATGAGTTCCCGCGTTCATGAAGCGCGCGCGTCGTTTTCCTCGTTCGCCCGCTTTTCTTGATCTACGTCAAACGCAAACGTCCCTCGCCGATCTCGTGTGTAGCGGAGGAGGACCAACGCATGCAGTTCGTCAGGAGAATGGTCGTCACGGGAGCGTTCCTCGCATCGCTCGGCGTCGGCTCGCCAGCATTCGCGCAAACGGCGGATCAGCCATCACCGGCGACGAGTTCAGCGCCCGCACCAGTTCCCGACCAAGGAACCCTCAAGCCCGCGGAACTGGAAGCCTTGGTTGCGCCGGTCGCCTTATATCCTGACACGCTGCTGTCGAACGTCCTCATGGCATCCACCTATCCGCTTGAGGTGGTGCACGCGGCGCTGTCGCGCGGCGATCAGGATGGAAGGCAGCGTCAATCAAGGTGAGAGAGTTTCGCTGGGCTCGTGACGTAGGGAGG
>NZ_LBJX01000051.1:0-3351 GCF_028128895.1 Bradyrhizobium sp. CCBAU 11434 | reverse complement strand
ATCGGACAGGATGAGACGGCGTGCGTGCACGTGAAGTTCGCCGCAATCCAAACCTTGCTGCCCATAGGCAAGCAGAAGCGATACAGTCCTCAGCTTCTCACCTACATTCACGCCCTTGAGATCGACCCGCCGGTGGGCCGTCCGCCGATCGACTGGAAGCTCGTGACCAATCTGCCGGTCGGAGATTTCACCGTAAGCGGCAAGCTCAGGCCGTCAGGCGGCGTGGTTCCATGGCATCAGCGCATCGATTTCGCTGCTCGGCCACCCGTTGGCAATACGCTGAAGAGTTAAGGCAAGCCAAGCGAACGGATCGACGTTGTTCATTTTCGCGGTCTGCAGCAATGTTGCGATGGTCGCCCAGGTTCGTCCGCCGCCGTCGCTGCCCGCAAAGAGGCTATTCTTTCTCGTAATTGTTTGTGGCCTGATGGCGCGTTCGACGATATTGGAGTCGAGCTCGATGCGGCCATCGGTCAGGAAGCGTTCGAAGATCGCACGGCGCGAGACGGCATAGCGGATCGCCTCGGCCAGCTTTGATTTGCCGGAGATCCGCCGCAAGGTCTGCTGCCAGAAGTCGAAGAGATCTGCCACGATCGCCGCGGAGGCTTGCTGGCGCGCGGCAACACGTGCGTCGGGGCTTTGACCGCGCACGGTCTTCTCGACCTGCCAGAGCGTTGCCATCCGCTCGACCGTCGCCGTTGCCACTTCCGAGCTCCCTGCAACATGCAGCTCGTAGAACTTGCGCCTGCAGTGTGACCAGCAGCCGGCCAAGGTGACGCCATCATTGCCGCGATCGGATCGCGCCAGCTTGTTATAGGCGGCGTATCCGATGGAGTGGACGCCCCCCGACGGCATCGATTGTGCCAAAATGTGGGTGTTTCAACCTAGCAAGGAGGGCCTCCGTGAACGAGTTAGCATCATTGGTTTGGATTTGGCCAAGAACGTATTCCAGCTCCATGGCGCTGGGCAGACGGAAGGACCGTTCTGCGCAAGAAGCTCAACCGCAGCAGATTGCTCGAGTTTTTCGCCAAGTTGCCGAGGTGTGTGGTCGCGATGGAGGCCTGCGCCAGCGCCCATTATTGGGGACGGGAGATCGGTAAGTTCGGCCACGATATCCGGCTGATCCACCCCTCGTACGTGAAGCCCTTCGTTAAGCGTCAGAAGAACGATGCAGTGGATGCCGAAGCGATCGCCGAAGCCGCGTCTCGACCAACGATGCGCTTTGTCAGCGTCAAGAGCGCCGAGAAACAAGCTTCTTCCATGGCGTTCAAGGTTCGTGATCTCTTGGTTCGACAGCGTACACAGGCGATTAATGCCTTGCGCGGACATCTTGCGGAATACGGTTTGATCGTGGCTCAGGGTGTGAGACATATCCCCCGATTGGATAAGCTCATGGCAACATATCCTGACCTGCCCGATCTTGCCCGCGGCCTTTGCCAGAATCTCTTGAAGCATGTGGAATCCCTGTCGGAGCAGATAGCAGAGCTGGAAAAAGGCCTGCGGGTGCGCGCCAGACAGGACGAAGTAGCCTCTCGCTTAATGACCATTCCGGGGATCGGGACAATCTGCGCCACAGCGATAGAGGCCTTGTCGCCGTCGGCGGCGACTTTTTCCAAGGGGCGCGATTTTGCGGCTTGGATTGGTCTCACACCTAAACAGAATTCTTCCGGAGGCAAGGATAGGCTGGGCAAAATCTCCAGGATGGGCCGGCGAGATCTCCGGCGCCTCCTTGTGCTTGGTGCAACCGCCGTTGTGCGATGGGCAAGACGCTATGGATCGCCAGCAGGGTCCTGGCTGGCAAGAATGCTCTCGAAGAAGCCTCCAAAGCTGATCGCGGTCGCTCTAGCGAACAAAATGGCGCGTATCGCCTGGGCCTTGATGGTCCGCGGTGGCGTTTACCAAGCTCCAGCGTCTGGCGCTGCGTAACGCAAGGCCAGACGCCGGGAGACGTCGGAAGTGTGGTAAGGTCTAACGGAGGATTATGGGCAATCGGTCAGGAACGGGATTGGAAGAATCAACAGGTTGATGAGTGCCAGCGAGCACGCGTAGCCGAATTGGATCCAATCCACGCATTCCATAAGGGCCCGCGACGTGTCGAGGTCGCATCACGAGGCCGGACACACGTCAGCACCCGACCACATGCCTGTCCGAAGTTATATTTTGCTTGCATTTACTGGGGCGTCCACACACATCAACCTGCAGGATACCGCGATAACCATTGAGATGCCGGACAACGCATTCGCCGGCGCGGCTGTCTTCGAAGCGATAAGCCACCATCGGCGGACCGCTGCGGACAAAGGTTCGATCATCTCGGGCATAGGCCCACAAATAGGCTGTCTTCGTCGATCCGGAGCCCGGAGCGAGCGTCGGCAAAGTGGTTTCGTCGGCAAAGACCCGTCCGGCCTTCTTGACCTCGCTGAAGATGTAGTCGGCCATGATCTCGAGCTCGAAGCCCAACTTACCCATCCATTGTGCCATCAGCTGGCGGTCCAGCTCGACATGATCGCGGGCGTAGATAGCCTCCTGCCGGTAGAGCGGCAGGCCATCGGCATATTTGGCGACGGCGATCTGGGCCAGAAGGGCTTCCGTCGGAATGCCTCCCTCGATGATGTGGGCCGGGGCCGGCGCCTGGATGACGCCGTCCGCGTTCTTGAAGGCATACTTGGGACGGCGCGTGACGATCAAACGGAACTTCGCCGGCACCACATCCAGGCGCTCCGATACGTCCTCGCCGATCAGCACCTTCTGCTTGCCGGCATGCTCAGCCAGCTCTTGCGGCTCAATGACAGTTTCGATCCGTTCCAGATGGGGCGCAAACCCCTTGCGCCGACGCGATGCACGTTTGCCATCCGCCTGCGCACGGCCCTTGCTGACCTGGGCCTTGATCGCGGCGATGCCGGTCTCGATCTCCTCGAAGACGAAGGCCTGCTGTTCATCGTTCGCCGAGCCGAGCTTTTCCGATCGTCGGCCGAACCGGGCGCGGTCGAAGGCCTTCAGGATCTGCGACAGCCGCGCGATGCGCGCATCGGCATCGGCGTTACGGGCCTTGAGATCGGCGACTTCGCTCTCCAGAGCATCGGCCCGGGCCGCTTTCTCGGCCATGGCAAGAACCATGGCCTTCAGCGTCTCTACGTCATTCGGGAGGCTGAGATCGGGCGGTGTCATTGACCCGACCAGAGCACATTTTGCCCCGGTTCTCTTGCCCTTTCAGCTCACTGATTCACTTCGCCGCAGTGCTTTTACCCAACAATCTCCGGCGGCCTGACCGGCACAGCCCGGACCCGCTTCCAGTCCATCCCATCGACCAGGGCCATCAACTGCGCAGCATTCAGCTGCACCCGATGATGCCCGATC
>NZ_LBJX01000050.1:0-3236 GCF_028128895.1 Bradyrhizobium sp. CCBAU 11434 | reverse complement strand
CAGATTTGACGGGCATTTGTTCCCGCCGAACCCAATCAGCAGTTCTCCGCCCGATAAGACCGGGTTCACAAAGAAGGAGCGTTCTCTCGCCTCTGGTGATTGCGGGGGCCGGGGCGATCGTCCCAGGTCACATACCCGCACCATCGACACCGATACATGGTCACCGTCCCATCGATGCGAGCGTTCATCAGTTCGCTAACAGTCAAGTCGCTGCTGCCCCGGCATCGCCCGCAGCTCGGCAGGGATGCAGACGTCTTGTTGAAGTCCGACGCCCTTGCCACGCGGATAGCTCCTGAGCATGCCTCAACCGCGACACTGTTCGCTGTGAACCGCTTGGTGGCGCCAAAGTTCTTACGCCCTGCTTTGCTTCCGAGGCCGAGCCCTTAGCATCCTGGATTTTGCCGCTGGGCCTCCGCAACTGCCGGTGCACAAAAAGGCCCTAGCCGTGTTGGGCGGCTAAGGCCTTGTTGGGCATCTGGTGTCGGGAACGGACGCGGGCAAATAACGGGGAAAACATTAACCCGGTTCCGGTCCGTCTAAAAAGAACGGCCCCGGCGCGCGAGCAGCACAGCGGGGCCGGACGGCTGCGAGGGGCGGCGGAGACGGGGTGCAGCCGTCTCAGGAGCTACGGACGGCGATTAGTTGGTTTCACTGTCCTAATCTTTTCGGCGATCCGTGAAACCATTTGCGAGATGGACAAGGTTGCGATAGGGCGATCGGGCACGTGTGCTGACCTATCGTGAGCACATCATCGCCCCACACGGGGACTGATTGGCACCTGCTGCGGTATCCCTGCGAAGTGCGAGATCCAGCCGAATATTTCGACGACATCCAGGACGTCAAAGTCAAAGGACATGCTCGACCTAGCCAGGCACAACGTGAACAGAAGTCAGGCAACTTCGAGCCAAGCAAATTCGAGGATCACCAGGGGACAGCGCTAGCCGACTTCATTAATCAGAAGCGCGCCGGCAAGGTGATCCGTCCGAAGGAACGATGAAAGGCGACAACGTCGTCGATCTGATCGACGCACTACGAGAGAGTGTAAGTCGGGAGGCCGCCCAGCAATGGGCGGAAAGTCCACCAAGAAGCCGCGCAAGGCTGCCGTCGGTCAGAAGGAAATGCTGATACCTATCGCCGGAAAGAAGCGGCCAAGAAGCCGGCAAGTAGGTCACAGCGTAAGTCGGCTTGACGCCATGCGCCCTATCTTGGTCAAGGGCGTTACAAATGGCCTAGGCGGCAAGATCGAACGACCCAATTAGGGCGCGCATGTCATCGGCGAGCTCGCGATAGTGTTGGCTTGCTCGTCGGTACAGCTCGCGATTGCCTCCTTTCGATCGACCAGCGATCAGCTCGCACTCCGCAGCGAGATTTTCAAAACGCTCCAGCTTGGCTTGGAAACCACTCATTGCTCGCCCCACTCTTTACTCAAGGGACGTGACAATATTCGGCCGATTGGGTCAGCTCAAACAGATTCAATGCTGCACTTGCGAGGTCTTTATCCATCGACGGTTGCAGATAAGCAACGGGGCCGCGCAAAGCGTGAAGATTAGTCGCACCGCCGGGTCAACTGTCGCGCAGCGCTGTAATCCCCGTACGAACGGAACTTATTTTTCGATCATGTCGCGGATTTGGGGATGAGCGCTTTCAGCAAGTACCTACGAGCAACCCGTTCACCTCTATGCGGCACGAACAGCGTCGCCAAACGCAATTGCCCCTGCCAAGCGGCAGTCTGCGCTGCCGTTGGACTTGCCTGACCGGCCTTCTATCGCCGTTCTTCCGTTTACCAATATGAGCGGAGATGCAGAGCAGGAGTATTTTGCCGACAGATTTGCCGAGGACCTGCTGACCACGCTGTCAAAAATCAGGAGCTACTCGCCATCGCTCGCAATTCCAGTTTTGTCTTCAAGGGGCAGGCTAGGGATATAAGGGAGTTTGGACGGCTACTTGGAGCTCGGTACGTCGTGGAAGGAAGCGTCAGAAGTCCGGCAACAAGGTGAAGATCGATGGTGAATTTTGACTGCGCCCAACAGGTTGATAAGAAAGCCGGAAGATCTCCCAGGACTTGATGCTCCCAGGCAACCGACCGAAAGGAATACTCTTAAAGTCTGGCAAGCCTAGTGCTCCTATGGAAGGTTGAGCCGATGCGGAGGAAGTCGTTCCATGAACGAAGAGATTCTGCGCAAATTGGAGCGGCGTCTCGGACCGCTCCATGCGAGACAGCGATTGGCGATCGAGACGGATCATGAGGCGCGAATCTTTGGCCACGGCTTTCTCTCGTTTCACATTGAGAACTGGTATCCGGTCCATTCTGTCATTCGAAATGCACTTAAGCTGGCGGGTCTCTACTGGCGTGGACGCCGAAATACAGGAGGCATTCTCGTCAAATACAATGAAGTTGTATTCGAAGAGTTGCCACGGCTTTTCGAGGGCTTCACCATCCTCCACCTTAGCGACATGCATGTCGACATGAATGAGGTTGCCATGCACCGCCTGATCGAACTCGTCGGCGACATGCGCTACGATCTATGTGTTCTAACCGGCGACTATCGGGGGAAGAACTTTGGACCGTTCGAGTCAACCTTGAAGGGCGTCGCACGAGTGCGAGCTCATCTAAAGGAGCCCGTTTACGGAGTTCTGGGTGACCACGATACCATCCAAATGGTTCCGGGGCTGGAAGCCATGGGAATACGTATGCTCCTCAACGAGAGTGAGGCCATTGTGCGCGGCGATCAGCAAATCTATCTTGCCGGGATCGATGACGCCCACCGCTTCAAGGCCGACGATATCAAAAGAGCTGCATTGCAGATCCCATATGGCGAGTTCTCCATCTTATTGTCACACACACCGGAGATTTATCGTCAGGCGGCTCATGCCGATTTCAATCTGTTGCTGAGCGGGCATACGCACGGTGGGCAGATCTGTTTGCCAGGATCTATTCCGATCATACTTGATGCAGACTTGCCTCGACGGATGGGGGCAGGAGCTTGGCAGTATCACGAGATGGCTGGCTACACCTCTGTGGGTGCTGGATCAAGCGTCGTTCCTGTTCGTATCAATTGTCCGCCAGAAATCACCCTGCACCGGCTTCGCTCGGGCTAACGCCGGGCTAATATGGTTTGTCGCGCAGGTTAGCTCGGAATAGAAGACGAGACAGAATTAAAGCGGGATGGGGTTAGGTTGAATCGATTTGGGATTCCCAAATCAGTGGGTTTCTGATTCACCATGCTGGCTGGAAG
>NZ_LBJX01000049.1:0-2558 GCF_028128895.1 Bradyrhizobium sp. CCBAU 11434 | reverse complement strand
GATGATTGTCGCGCGCAAGAGTTTTGTTGAACTCTGATTGTCGCGCAGCGTCAATCAGCGACGGTTTTGGGTGTCGCGTGCGATGCCGGCCGTCCTGGACCGCGTTTTCGTTCGAGGGCGGTTCGTCTGCGATAGCTCTCGACGTTCATCTCGACGATGGTGGCGTGGTGAACGAGGCGATCGATAGCGGCGAGGGTCATGGCGGGATCCGGGAAGACCCTGTTCCATTCGCCGAATGGCTGATTGGCGGTGATCAGCATCGAGCGGCGCTCGTAGCGTGCACTGATGAGCTCGAACAGCACGCTGGTCTCGGCCTGATCCTTGGTGACGTAAGCGAGATCATCAAGGATCAGGAGATCGAAGCGATCGAGACGATTGATGGCCGCCTCGAGGTTGAGCTCGCGTCGCGCCAGCTGGAGCTTCTGCACGAGATCGGTGGTGCGGGTGAAGAGGACGCGCCATCCGTTCTCGATGAGGGCCAGGCCGATCGCTGCCGCCAAGTGGCTCTTTCCGCCGCCGGGCGGGCCGAACAACAGCAAATTGGCGCCCTTGCCCAGCCAGCTGTCACCGGCGGCGAGCGCCATCACCTGCGCCTTTGAGATCATCGGCACGGCTTCGAAGTCGAAGCTGTCGAAGGTCTTTCCGGCGGGCAAACGTGCTTCGACAAGGTGTCGTTCGATCCGACGGCGGCCGCGTTCAGCGATCTCGTGCTCGGCGATGGTGGCGAGGAAGCGGCCGGCCGGCCAGCCTTCCTTGTCGGACTGTTCGGCAAATTGCGCCCACAGCACCTTGATGGCAGGCAGACGGAGCTCATTGAGCAACAGATTGAGGCGCGCGGCATCAACCGTGTTCGTTACGCTCATGCGGCACCTCCGGTCTCGGCGGTACCGATGAGGCATTCGTAGGTCGCAAGCGGCACGAGCTGCACCACGACGTTCGGCAGGTTGGCGGGATCGGGGGCGAAGTGAGCACGTAGCCGGTTGAGGTCGGGCAGTCGGCCGGCGTCGAGGTCGGCGGTGAGCTGATCGGCGAGTTCGGTCTCGCAGCCGCGTTCATGAGCGAGCGCGAGGAGATCGACCATGATCCGGCAGGCTTTTTTGTCCGGCAAGCGTTCGCGCAAGCGATCGAAGGTCTTCCGATAGGCATCGCGCGGGAACAGCCGATCTCGGTAGACCAGATTGAGAAGCGCCATCGGCTTGCGCCGCAGGGAATGGATCACGTGCCGATAATCGACGACCTGGTCGTACTTGCCATTGGGATGCGGCCGCCCACGCGGCAGGGTGACGAGATGGGTGCCGCCGACGAACACGTCGAGACGATCATCGTAAAGGCGCACCCGCAACCGGTGACCGATCAGGCGCGATGGCACCGTGTAGAACACCTTGCGCAGGGTGAAGCCGCCGGACGATGTCACGCGGACGATCACCTCTTCGTAGTCGGAGGTGCGCCGATCGGGCAGCGCCTGCAACACCACGCGCTCGCTATCGATCCGCTTGGCGTTGCGGGCATTGCGGCGGCTGACGATCTCGTCGATGAAGCCGCGATAGGTGGCAAGATCGTCGAAGTCGACAGTTCCGCGCAGCAGCAAGGCGTCCGCGATTGCTCGCTTGAGATGACCGTGGGGCCCTTCGATCGAACCATTCTCGTGAGCAACACCTCGATTGTTGCGGGAAGGCCGCATGCCGTAATGGGCACAAAGGGCCTCGTATCGCTGCGTCAGATCGTCCCGTGCATCACGATCGAGATTGCAGAATGCGGCCGACAGACTGTCGGTCCGATGCTCCCGCGGCGCCCCACCGAGCGACCAGAGGGCATTCTGCAGGCCTTCGGCCAGGGCAACGAAGCTCTCGCCGCCAAGCACGACGTGGGCGTGCTCGAACCCGCAATAGGCCAAACGGAAGTGATAGAGACGATGATCCAGCGGTGCACCCGCAATCGTAACACCCAATTCGTCCATGTCTGTGAAGTCGGAGAGGCCGAGTTGGCCAGGCTCGTGGGTTTGGCGGAAGATCACCTCCTGCTCCTCGCCGTGGATCGCCCGCCATGCACGGATCCGACGTTCCAGGGTACGACGGATACCGCTGCCGAGACCCGGATGACGCCGTAGCATCTCCTCGAACACTGCCACCGGGCGTAAGCCAGGTGCCGCCTTCAGGATCGGGACGATCTCGGTCTCGAACACGTCGCTCAACGGGTCCGGCCGTCGCCGGCCGCGGGGCGCCTTCCTTTGCGATGGAAATCGGGGGTCTCTCTCGATCCGATAGGCGGTCGACGCACTGAATGATGCCTTGGCCGCCGCCACTGGCGGGCTATCGGTCTGACGGTACTTCATGTAGAGCCTCATCTGGTGATCTGTGATGTGTCGGCCGGGCACGCGAGTGATTCCTCTTGGCGGAAGAACCACTTGCATAACCCCGCCGGCCGCGATCACCAGTCGGCGCGGTCCTCCTCGGGATCGCGCCGACGCTGGGCTCGTAACTCCGGTCGGGCTACGCCCTCCCTACGTCACGAGCCCAGCGAAACTCTCTCACCTTGATTGACGCTGCCTTCCATCCTGA
>NZ_LBJX01000048.1:0-2551 GCF_028128895.1 Bradyrhizobium sp. CCBAU 11434 | reverse complement strand
ATGATCCCGGCCGCCTACCGAGGCGGGCTCTCGCGACGACGTCGTCATCAGGTCAGTTGGCGGGCTCGTCGTCAAGCGTCTGACGCTTGGCGGCGGCTTTGCGTAGGCTCTCGCCCTTGAGGGTGAGTCTGTGGGCGTTGTGCACGAGGCGATCGAGGATAGCGTCGGCAATGGTTGGGTTGCCGATGAGCTCGTGCCAATGCTCGACCGGGAGCTGGCTTGTCACCACGGTCGAGCCGCGGCCATGGCGATCCTCCATCATCTCCAAGAGGTCGCGTTGCTGCTCGGCAGTCATCGGGGCAAGTCCCCAGTCGTCGAGGACCAGAAGCTCGACGCGCGCCAGGGTCCTGAGGAGGCGAGCATGGCGGCCGTCGCCCCGCGCGAGGGTGAGCGCCTCGAACAGCCGCGGCAGTCGTTGATAGAGCACGGAGCGGTTGTCCCGGCAGGCCTTGTGGCCCAAGGCGCAAGCGATCCAGCTCTTGCCGACGCCGGTTGGGCCGATGATGAGCAGGTTCTGATGCCGGTCGATCCATTCGCCGGCGACGAGCTTTTGGAACAGCGGCTTGTCGAGCCCGCGCGGCGCCTTCATGTCGATATCCTCGACGACGGCGTTCTGCCGGAGGCTGGCGAACCGCAACCGAGCGATCAGCCGCTTGTTCTCGCGTTCGGTCGCCTCACGGTCGACCAGCAGTGCGAGGCGCTCCTCGAAGGCCAGCGTGGCGATGTCGGGCTGTCGCTGCTGTTCGTCGAGGGCCTTCGCCATGCCGTTAAGCCCGAGTGCGACGAGGCGGTTGTGGGTTGGATGTGTCAACATCGTCTCTCCTTTCTTCAGTGGTAGTAATCGGTGCCGCGGATATTGCCGTGGCGGATCGGTGGGTCGTCCGGCGGCCTCTCGTTTGCGTAAGCGCGATCGAGCCCGTGCTGCAGGATCGACTTGATCGAGCCGTAGGAGGTCGCGCCGATGTCGTTACCGCGCCGGCAGGCGGCCTCGATGCGGGCCGAGCCGTAACTGCGCGCGAGCCGCAGAATGCCGAGACAAGCCCGGAAGCCCTGCTCGGGATGTGGCTTGGCTTTCATGATCGCCTCGAGGAGAGCGATCGTGGCGGGGCCGATCTTGGCGGCTTCTCGTTTGATCCGTGCTGGCGTCCATTCGGCATAGCGCCGGTGCGCGCTCGGCATGTGCTCCGGGATCGTGGTGTGGCGATGGGGCACGTCAGAGCGGGCGTGGCTGGCGACCCGGACTCCCTTGTGCAGGATCTCGATCGTCCGGTCGGTAATGCGCGCCTCAAGCTCTTCGCGGATCAGACGCGAAGGCACCGAGTAGTAGTGACCGGCGATCTCGACGTGATAGTCCGGCGCGACGCGGCACTTCTTCCATTCGGCGTACTGATACGGCAGCGGCGGCAAGGCTTTGAGCGCCGTCTTGTCGATCTGTGCGAACAACTCGTTGCGGCTCACACCGAGCTTGCGCATGATCCTGGCGTTGAGGTCGGCAACCGCCTCGCGGATGGCCGCGTTGAGCTCGTCAAGCGAGAAGAAGCGCCAGTTGCGCAGCCGCGCCAGCACAAACCGCTGGACGATTTGCACCGCCACTTCCACCTTCGCCTTGTCGCGCGGCTTCCTCGGACGCGCGGGCAGGATCGCAGTACGGTAATGCTCGGCCAGTTCCTGGTAGGTGCGATTGATGCCCGGTTCATAGCGGCAGGTGGCGGTGACGCCGGCCTTGAGATTGTCGCAGACGATCGCCTTCGGCACGCCGCCGATCATGCGCAGGGCATTGACATGTAACCCGATCCAGTCGGCCAGCCCTTCCGACCAGCGCGCCTCGGCAAAGGTGTAGTTGGATGCTCCCAGCACTGCGACGAAGACATGGGCCAGCCGCTGCGCGCCGGTCGCGGCATCGAACACCGGCACGGTGTCGCCCGCGAAGTCGACGAACAGCTTCTCTCCGGGCCCGTGCACCTGCCGCATGGTCGGCGAGATCGTCTCGCTCCATTTCCGGTAGAGATCGCAGAACCGGCTGTAGCCATAGCCGTCGGCGTGCTCGGCGCGATATTCCTCCCACAGCAGAAGCAGCGTCACACCGCGCCGCTTCAGCTCCCGGTGCACCGCCGTCCAGTCGGGCAACGGCCGCGCCGGTTTCTCCTCGAACGTCGGCGGCGTGAACAGCCGGCGCTCGAACTCGCCGTCGTCCATCCCCTCCGGCACCGGCCAGGTGATGCCGATCACCGCAGCCCGCCGCAGATACTCGCCAACCGTCGATCGGCTGATGCCGACGGTGACCGCGATCTGCCGTTCGCTCACGCCAAGGGCGTGCCGCAGTCTCAAGACTTCTCGAACTTTCCGCATCGGCGCTCTCTCGGCGGGCATCAGACCTCCCCTTGCTTGACCGCAAAGGAGGGCTGGTCCGCGATTCGGTCGCCGTCTTCGAGAGCGTCAGGCCGGTCTCAACAGGGTGGCCGGCTTCGATCGGAATGGGTGGCCGACTTCCGTCGGAATCGGTGGCCGGATTGCGTCGGAATCAGTGGCCGGCTTGCATCGGATTACGCAG
>NZ_LBJX01000047.1:0-2539 GCF_028128895.1 Bradyrhizobium sp. CCBAU 11434 | reverse complement strand
TCCCCCAATCGGGTAGCAAACACCGCCGCCCTGGCCTGTTTGCCATAATATTCTTGGATCATTTGCACTGAGGTACCCATGTTGCGGGCCACCTCGAACACCCCCACACCATTCCGCAGAGCGTTCACGGCGTAGAAGTGCCGCAAGCTGTACACGGTGTACTTCTCTCCAAAATTTCATCCTCGATGCCAGCCTGAAGGCCGCACTCCACTAACTTGCATCTAATGTTTGAGCCGACGGTGGCGGCGCTTCGACAGCCGCACTGAGAAATTTCGCAATCACTCGCGGTGTCATCTCATGATTATAAATCCCGTGACGCAAGCCACGCCTGGGTGTTGGCGGCAAGGTTGCGATGGTCAGCTTGGATGCCGCATCGGGAGCAGATGCTGACATTATATCGCAAAACACGCCGCCGAGAATCAACTCTCGTCCGTAAACCGATTTGAAAACGCCGGAAATGACGGGAAATAGGAAAAAGACTGCGATCGAAAAAATGGCTGGGTAAGCGATGTAAGGCTTGGAGGCTACGGTTTGCACTGTCGAGACAATCGGAGCAAGACCGGCATTCAAGCTGGCGAAGTGCCGGCCAAGAAGGATAAGACCCGAAGCGCTCAAGCAAATACATATTCCGAAATAAGTGAGAGTGATTGTCCAAGCCGGCGCTAGGCTCATTAGCCGGTTTGCGATCGATCCAAATGCGAGCACCATTCCTGCCTCGTCATCGATTCCGCGGATAACTAGTGTCCGACGAGGTGGCTCGAACGTTGCTCCTCCTTTTGTCAGCGCCTGAAAAATATCTGACCTACTCGATGAAGGCGAAAGCCAGTCAAATTCGTTCGGCGGATCGACCTTGCCTACACCATATAAAGCGGGAAGTACTCGAAGGGCTATGACGAAGAAGTTCACGGACCAGAGGGCATGGTTGTAGGTTTGGATATCGAGCAGGCTATATAGCCATCCGAGAGCAATTAGCAGCCCTACTGACGGAAGTGCGGTGGCTATATAGCGTTTAATCTTTGCCTCCTCGCCAACTACAGGAGAGCGAACAATTTCCATAAACGGGGTGGCAAGCGTTACGACAATGGGATCAACATTCGTCCAAAGTTTCTGTATGGCAAGAAGAGCCACGCTGCCTCCATGGCTATGCCCAATCACCACGTGCCGAACATCTGGGTGCTTCTCCGCTTGCTTTTCAATCATAGAGGCCAGCGTCACGGATGCGTCGCTCCGAGCGTAAAGTGAATTTGCACCCGACCATAAAAACGGTTGAATTACCGCCTTGATTCCGTTCGATTCCAGCTCTTGCGAAAAGCATGTTAAAAAGATGGATCCGGGCTCAAACCAATTCGGAGCAGAAAACGGCAATCGCTTTCGGCCCCAAGTCCCATGCACCAGCGTAATGATGATGTTCGGTGCTTCCGTGGTTGCCATGAACAGCCTTCAAAAGAAAAATGTCGCAGCTTACTGCACGAGAGTTACGATCCCAACGGGCCTGCGGGTGGGCCCAAGTCGGTGGATACCGTGATAATCCGAACCGGTCCTCTAAAGCTGACATTTGATGATCGTCATGGCTTTATCCGCCCGCTTGTAACCATGGCGGGGGGCGAGTGATTTTTGAGTCGTAGCGAAAGCGCCAGTTGCTTCATCCAGTCGTAACAGCTTCCAACCCACGGGCTCATTGCTGACGCTGCCTCCAGCGACTTGCCAAACACGCATAACGGCGTGATTCTCTCTCGTAATTCCAACCGAGTGGACTTCGACGTCCCGAGTGTAGCCGTCGTAGCGAAGTTGAAGGACATGACCCGACTGCAGAGCATCACAGGCAGTTTGTACCCACACTTGCGGATCTCCAGTTTTGGAATTGGGTCCTTTCAACGTAAGCGAGTCGCATTGCCTAGCAAAGCCTGAGGTTGGAAAGGCACACAAGCCCTTACCTACAGAGGCAATTCAAGAATTCAGCGAGTTCGTGAATCAGTCGCCCAACCTTGTCGCGAACACGGCAGCCGTTGCCTGCTTACCATAGTACTCCTGAATGATTTCCACCGAGGTGCCCATGTTGCGGGCGACCTCGAAGACGCCAACGCCATTCCGCAGCGCATTCACGGCATAGAAGTGCCGCAAGCTGTAAATAGAATACTTCTCGCCAAAGGTGCTCCGCTCAATACCTGCTTCCCTGAGCGCAGCATTGAGCTGGTCAGTGAGCGTAGTGATCTTTGACCCGTCTTGCATAGCGAACAGAGGTCCTGCCGGATCTTCGGCCCGTCGCTTTGTCAAAAATTTGTCTATCCGCCTGACGGCGACCGACCTTGCTATCGCATCCCGCTCGCCAGTTTTGCCTCTCACGACGAAGCGATAATTGCTGCGGCCCTTTTCGTCCCTGAAGGGATGAACGTCTCGCACTTTCAGACTGTTAGCCTCTCCAGGCCGAAAGCCAGTACAAGCAACAACCAACACATATATCGTACGCCTACGAGGAAGGCCGCCAGATTGACGCGGGCGCGCGGGGGCGGCGAGCTATATGATGGGTGAAGATCAGGCG
>NZ_LBJX01000046.1:0-2520 GCF_028128895.1 Bradyrhizobium sp. CCBAU 11434 | reverse complement strand
AGGCGGCCTGCTGACCGGCGGGCTTGCCGGCTTGGCCCAGGAGCTTCCATTCCCAGGGCAGCAGTTCGTGCAGACGCGATGTGGGAAGATCGGCGATACGGGCGAGGACGTCGGCGAGCCAGGCCTTGGGATCGACCTCGTTGAGGCGACAGGTCGTGATCATCGTCAGCATGATGGCGGCACGGTCGGCGCCACGCTGGCTGCCGGCGAAGGTCCAGTTCCGCCGTCCCAAGGCGATGCCTCTCAATGCGCGCTCGGCACAATTGTTGGTCAAGCAGATCCTGCCATCGTCGAGGAAGCGGGCGAAGTCGTCCCAGCGCCTGAGCATGTAATTCATAGGCTTTAGGACCTCGGAGGAGCGCGAGAGGGTTTCGCGCTCACGCAGCAACCAGGCGTGCATGACCTCGAGAAGCGGCTTGCTCTGTTCCTGGCGCACGGCACGCCGCTCCTCGGCGCCGCGGCCGTTGATGGCGCGTTCGATCTCGAACAATGCATCCAGGCGTCTGACCGCCTCCAGCGCGATCGGAGAGACCGGTTTGCCCTTCTTACCTTCCCGAGCATTTTTCTCGATGTCGGCCAGCTCGAAGAAGCCCCGTCGTGCATGGGCAAAGCAAAATGCCGGCGTAATCGGCCGCGCCTTCTTCTGCGGATCGAACAGCGGTTCGAACCCGCTGTAGCAATCGGCTTGCAGGATACCACCGAAGGCGACCAGATGCTCCTGGGGATGCTCACCTCGTCGGTCGCTCGAGGCGTAATAGACCGCCGCCGGCGGCGCGGGCCCGGCGAAGGGCCGGTCATCCCGCACATAAGTCCAGATCCGTCCGGTGGTACACTTGCCCTTCGCCAGGATACGGATGGTGGTGTCGTCGCCATGAAGGCGCTCGGCCGCGAGCACATGGCGTTCGATCAAATGGAAGAGCGGCATGACGGCGAAGGTGCCGTGGCCGACCTGGTCGGCCAGGGTCGACAACGACAGGTCGATCCCCTCGGCCTTGAAGCGCGCACTCTGGCGGTTGAGCGGGATATGCATGCCGAACTTGTCGAACAGGATCGTCGCCAGCAATTGTGGGCCAATGAAGCCGCGCGGCGTGGTATGGAACGGTGCGGGCGGCTGGCTGATCTTCTCGCAATCACGGCAGGTGAACTTCTCGCGTACCGTCTCGATCAACTTGAAGCGGCGTGGGATCTCCTCCAGCGTCCTGGTCACATCCTCGCCGATCTTCGCCAGCCGCGATCCACCGCAGCAGGCGCAGCTCGTTGGAGCCTCCATGACGACGCGCTCGCGTTCGATGTCATCCGGCCATGGCTTGCGCACCGGCCGCTTGCGCGTGAAGGAACGGACGTTCTGCGTCTTCGCCGCTGCGGCGTGCGCGGCAAGCTCATCCTCGCTCGCCGTGGTGGCGAGTTCTTCGAGCTCCAACTCCAGCTGCTCGAGCAGCCGTGCCGTGCGCTCGGAGCGCGGCCCGTACAGTTCGCGTTTGAGCTTCTCGATCCGCAGCTCGAGATGCGCGATTAGCGCCTCGTTGTCCGACAGCTCCGCCCGCGCACTGGCAGCCACCGCCTCGGCCTGCAGTCGCGCCTCACGCTCGGCCTGCAGCGCCGCCAGGGCACTTGCAAGGTCCGATGGAAGATCGTCCGGCTTCGATATCATGAAGCCAGTGAATCAGATCAAGCCGCAGATTCAAACCATAAAACGCTATCCGACCCGCGTCGGACGCTGGGTTTCTTGTGGGTTGCGCCAATCGATTCCGGACAACAGATAGCTCAACTGCGCCGGCGAGATCGTTACCGATTCACCGGCAACCGATGGCCAGATGAACCTGCCTCTCTCGAGCCTTTTGGTAAACAGGCATGCTCCCTGGCCATCGTGCCAGATCACCTTCACAAGATCGCTGCGGCGACCGCGGAAGACGAACAGATGACCGTTGAGCGGGTCTTTGTGCAGCACCTCCTGCACTTGGAGTGCCAACGACGGAAAACCTCTGCGCATATCGGTGTAGCCTGTCGCGAGCCACACTCGCGCGCCTGTCGGAACCGGGATCATCGGCGCACCAGGGCATCGAGAACGCGACGCAGCGCGTCTCCATCGACCTCGCCATCGACCCGGATCCGGTGTCCGCTACCAAGATCGATCTCGATGATGCCCTGGCTCTTCCGTCGACGCGCCGGCGCCGTCGTCAATGGCACTTCGGCCACATCCCGCGGCCGCACAGACGGCCCAATCTCGACCGGCACGAACGGAGCTATACTCGTCTCACCGTGCTTGCAAAGCTCTTTGCGCCACCTGAACAGCTGGCTCACATGAAGGCCGGCCATGCGAGCCACTTCGGAAACAGTGGCTCCGGGCTCGAGCGATGCTGCAACCAGCCGTTCCTTCTCATCTCGCGACCACCGCCGCCGCCGCTCGACCGATGTGATCACCTCTGCCCGCGAAATCGTCATAGCGCTTCTCCTAGGATTACCCCTAGGACCTGCAGCGCTCGCCTCCGTCAAACAAGGCGGCCGTCAACGGAGGCGTAC
>NZ_LBJX01000045.1:0-2515 GCF_028128895.1 Bradyrhizobium sp. CCBAU 11434 | reverse complement strand
TGACGATTTCGAGGGCGGAGGTAATCACATCGGTCGAACGGCGGCGCCGGTGGTCGCAGGACGAGAAGGAACGGCTTGTTGCAGCATCGCTCGAGCCCGGAGCCAGTGTTTCCGAGGTGGCTCGCGCGTCAGGCCTTCATGTCAGCCAGCTGTTCAGGTGGCGCAAAGAGCTTTGCAAGCACGCTGAAGCGAGTATAGCGCCGTTCGTACCGGTCGAGATTGGGCCGTCTGTGCCGCCGCGGGAGTTAGCCGAAGCCCCCTTGGCGACGACATCGGGGCGTCGGCGGAAGAGCCAAGGCATCATCGAGATTGATCTTGGTACCGGACACCGCATCCGGGTCGCTGGCGACGTGGATGGAGACGCGCTGCGTCGCGTTCTCGATGCTTTGGTGCGCCGATGATCCCGGTTCCGACGGGCGGGCGAGTGTGGCTGGCGACCGGCCACACGGATATGCGCCGAGGCTTTCCCTCGTTGGCGCTCCAAGTGCAGGAGGTGCTGCGCAAGGACCCGCTCAGCGGTCACCTGTTCGTCTTCCGTGGTCGGCGCAGCAATCTTGTGAAGGTGATCTGGCACGATGGCCAGGGAGCATGCCTGTTCACTAAGAGACTCGAGCGAGGAAGGTTCGTCTGGCCATCGGTTGCGGGCGAAGCTGTGACGATCTCGCCGGCTCAGATGAGCTACCTGTTGTCCGGAATCGATTGGCGCAATCCGCAAGAAACTCATCGTCCGACGCGTGTCGGATAGCCGTTTTTGGTTTGAATCTGCGGCTTGATCTGATTCAATGGCTTCATGATATCGAAGCCGGACGACCTTCCGTCGGATCTTGTCAGTGCCCTGGCAGCGCTGCAAGCCGAGCGTGAGGCCCGGCTGCGAGCTGAGGCGATGGCTGCCAGCGCGCTGGCGGAGCTGTCGGACAACGCAGCGCTGATCGCCCATCTTGAGCTGCGAATTGAGAAGCTCAAACGCGAACTGCACGGGCAGCGATCCGAGCGCTCGGCACGGCTGCTCGAGCAGCTGGAGTTGGAGCTCGAGGAACTCGTCACCTCGGCGAGCGAGGATGAGCTTGCCGCACAGGCGGCCGCGGCGAAGACGCAGAACGTCCGTCCCTTCATGCGTAAGCGGCCGGTACGCAAGCCGTGGCCGGACGATATCCAACACGAGCGCGTCGTCGTTGAAGCTCCAACGACCTGCACCTGCTGCGGTGGATCGCGGCTGGCGAAGGTCGGTGAGGATGTGACCAAGACGCTGGAGGAGATCCCGCGCCGGTTCAAGGTCATTGAGACGGTACGCGAGAAGTTCACCTGCCGCGATTGCGAGAAGATCAGCCAGCCGCCTGCGCCGTTCCATGCCACGCCGCGTGGCTTCATTGGTCCGCAACTACTGGCGACGATCCTGTTCGACAAGTTCGGCATGCATATCCCGCTCAACCGCCAGAGCGTGCGCTTTAAAGCCGAGGGAATCGATTTGCCGCTATCGACGCTGGCCGACCAGATCGGCCACGGGACCTTTGCCGTCATGCCACTCTTCCACTTGATCGAGCGTCATGTGCTTGCGGCCGAGCGCCTTCATGGCGACGATACCACCATACGCATCCTGGCGAAGGGCAAGTGCACGACCGGGCGGATCTGGACCTATGTGCGGGATGACCGGCCGTTCGCCGGGCCCGCGCCGCCGGCGGCGGTTTATTACGCCTCAAGCGACCGACGAGGCGAGCATCCCCAGAAGCACCTGGCGGTCTTTGCCGGCATCCTGCAAGCCGACTGCTACAACGGCTTCGAGCCGCTGTTCGACCCGCAGAAGAAGACACTGCCCATTACGCCGGCGTATTGCTTTGCCCATGCCCGGCGAGGCTTCTTCGAGCTGGCTGACATTGAGAAAAATGCTCGGGAAGGCAAGAAGGGAAAGCCGGTCTCCCCGATCGCACTGGAGGCGGTCAGACGCCTCGATGCGTTGTTCGAGATCGAGCGCGCCATCAACGGCCGCGACGCCGACGAGCGGCGCGCCGTGCGCCAGGAAAAGAGCAAGCCGCTTCTCGACGACATGCACGTCTGGTTGCTGCGTGAGCGCGAGACCCTCTCGCGCTCCTCCGAGGTCCTGAAGCCGATCAACTACATGCTCAGGCGCTGGGACCACTTCGCCCGCTTCCTCGACGATGGCAGGATCTGCTTGACCAACAATTGTGCTGAGCGTGCATTGAGAGGCATCGCCTTGGGTAGGCGCAATTGGACCTTCGCCGGCAGCCAGCGTGGCGCCGACCGTGCTGCCATCATGCTGACGATGATCACGACCTGTCGCCTCAACGACGTCGATCCTAAGGCCTGGCTCGCCGACGTCGTCGCCCGCATCGCCGATCTTCCCGCATCGCGTCTGCACGAACTGCTGCCCTGGGAATGGAAGCTCCTGCGCCAAGCCGGCAACTCCGGCGATCAGCAAGCCGCCTGATCTTCACCCATCATATAGCTCGCCGCCCCCGCGCGCCCGCGTCAATCTGGCGGCCTTCCTCGTAGGCGTACG
>NZ_LBJX01000044.1:0-2475 GCF_028128895.1 Bradyrhizobium sp. CCBAU 11434 | reverse complement strand
AGGAAACCGCGCATGGTGGGCGGGACTGGTGCGGCAGGCTCTATGGCGATTTGGGAACTGCAGGCGCGCTGGCAGATCGAGTTCGACCCGATGCAGCGAGCTGCGCGACGGTAGCGCGGCCGGTGAATGAGCGGTGGGCGGCGTCGAACGCGATCAAATGTCGGCCGATCGGCGATGACAGGGCGCCGTTCGGGTGCGCACGGCCGTGGCCGGTCGATGAGCGGCGGGCATGACGAGCAGCTTTGCAGAATGGCAGATGTGGAGTCATGAGGTGTCGATCCTGATGACGCTGGTTGGCGCAGTCGGTCGGTGGCGAGGCGTTGCGCCTTGCTCAAAGACCTCGATGACGATCATGCGGCCGCCGCAGCATGGACAGGGTGGCTTGTCGGTGTCGCCGACGGTCTCGGTCGGCTCATTCTTACGATCCTTGACGGCGAGCAGCTCGCGCGCACGTGCGACGTTGTCGGCGCAGGTCCCCCGTGCGAGCAGGCCGTAGTGGCGGATGCGGTGGAAGCCCTTTGGCATCACGTGGATGAGGAAGCGGCGGATGAACTCGTCCGTGGCGAGCGTCATTCGCTTTTGGCGATCGCGGCCCTCGATGCGGTAATCCTTCCATCTGAAGGTGACGCCGTGCTGGTCGAAGGCGATCAGGCGGCTGTTGGCGATGGCGACGCGGTGTGTATAGCGCGACAGATAGGCAAGAACCGCCTCGGGACCGCCGAACGGACGCTTGGCATAGACGACCCACTCGGTCTTGCGTGACGCTGCAAGCAATGCGGCGAACGATTGTGCTCCGACGAGATGAGCGTCGTTACCGAAGAAGCTCAGGCGCCCGGCCCGATGGAGGGCGGCAAGGCGCTCCAGGAACAGCCGCCGGAACAGACGTGAGAGCACCCGCACCGGCAGGAAGAACCCAGGCCGGCAGGACACCCAGCGCTGGCCGTCGGGCGAGATGCCGCCGCCCGGCACGATCATGTGCACATGCGGGTGGTGGGTCATGGCCGAGCCCCAGCTGTGCAGCACGGAGGTGATGCCGATCCTGGCGCCGAGATGCTTCGGGTCGGCGGCGATCGTCAGCATCGTCTCGGCTGAGACCTTGAACAGCAGATCGTAGATGGCAGCCCTGTTGTGATAGGCGATGTCGGCGATCCGAGCCGGCAGCGTGAACACGACGTGATAATACGGCACCGGCAGCAGCTCGGCTTGGCGATCGGCGAGCCACTGCTTCGCCGCGGCGCCCTGGCACTTCGGACAGTGCCGGTTGCGGCAGGAGTTGTAGGCGATGGATGTGTAAGCGCAGTCCTCGCAGCGCGCGACATGGCCGCCGAGGGCTGCCGTGCGGCAGCTCTCGATCGCCGACATCACCTTCAACTGGTCGAGGCTGACATGGCCGGCATGGGCCTGACGCCATGCCGGACCACGGTCGCGGAAGATATCCGCAACCTCCAGAGCCGGACGAGACACGGCGGCCCCGCGTCAGCCGGGCGGCCGGGCCTGCTTCAGCTTGATCGCGATGTGCTCCAGCGGGCTCATGACCTCGCTGATCGTCTTGGTGGCGACCCTGGTATAGAGCGCGGTCGTATCGAGCTTGGCGTGACCGAGCAGAACCTGGATCACGCGCACGTCGATGTTCTGCTCCAAGAGATGGGTGGCGAAGCTGTGCCGCAAGGTGTGCAGCGAGACGCGCTTGTTGATCTCGGCCATTTGGGCGGCGGCATGACAGGCGCGATTGAGCTGGCGCGTCGTCATCGGCTGCGCCGGGTCGCGGCCAGGGAAGAGCCAGCCCTGTGGGCGGGCCGTCTTCCACCAGGCACGCAGCAGGTCGAGCAGGCTCGGCGACAACATCACGTTACGGTCCTTGCCGCCTTTGCCCTGCTCGACGCGGATGATCATGCGCTTGCTGTCGATATCGGAGATCTTGAGCGAGACCACCTCGGCGGCACGCAGGCCGGCGCCATAGGCCACGCTGAGCGCCGCCTTGTATTTGAGCCCGGGTGCCGCATCGAGCAGCCGCGCCACTTCCTCCACGCTCAGCACCACCGGCAGCTTGCGAGGCTCGTGAACGACATGCGTGTGCTCGACGATCTCGTGGCGCTTGAGCGTGACCTTGAAGAAGAACCGCAGCGTCGAGACGGTCTGGTTGATGGTCGGCACGCCGACGCCGCTCGATGCCAAATGGAGTTGGTAGCGACGTACATCCTCGAAGCTGGCTGTATCCGGCGATCGCCCGAGGAACACCGCGAAGTTCTTGACCCGCTGCACGTAGTCATGTTGGGTCTTCGGCGCGAACTTTCGGATCGTCATGTCTTCGATCATGCGAAGCCGCAACGGGCTCGTGGCCTCGTCGGTCATGGGGATGCTCCTGTCTTGGGTGAAGGTTGCGAACCCCTCATCTCAAGACAGGACGCCTCGTTGCGCTATCCTCTCAGCCGTGCTGCCGGCTGCCGGCCCCTACCGCGCGAGCGGTTTAGTCCT
>NZ_LBJX01000043.1:0-2455 GCF_028128895.1 Bradyrhizobium sp. CCBAU 11434 | reverse complement strand
TGCTCAGATTGAACGGTTTGAGGTTGTCGAGACCGGCCGTCGCCGTCGCTGGACCTCTGATGAGAAACTCAAGATCGTTCTGGAGAGTTTGCAGGCACCGCGCGCGGTCTCGTCGACAGCACGACGATACGGCATCTCGCGCTCGCTGCTGCTGACTTGGCGACGATCGTTTGGAGCGCGGGCGAGCGAACAACTTCAGCCAGCCTTTGTGCCGGCGATGGTGATGCCGGACCAACCGGCGGTGCCGCCAGTAGCTTTGGCGGGGCCAGCGGGCGGACGCATGGAGATTGTCGTCGGCAAGGCCTGTCGCGTGATCGTGGACGCCGGCGTTGATATGACCGCGTTGTCTCGCGTGTTGGATCTGCTGGAGCGGCGATGATCCCGATCGCGGCAGGGGCAAGAATCTGGATCGCAACCGGTCACACGGACATGCGCAAGGGCATGCAGGGTCTGGCATTGCTGGTGCAGGAGGGCCTCGGGCGAGATCCTTTTGCCGGCGACGTCTTTGTGTTCCGTGGTCGTGCCGGCACACTGATCAAGGCGCTTTGGCACGATGGGGTCGGGCTATCGCTCTACGCCAAGCGACTGGACCGTGGCCGCTTTATCTGGCCTGCGACGGTGGACGGCGTGGTGTCGCTGACGGCAGCTCAGATGGGCTATTTGCTGGAGGCGATCGACTGGCGCAACCCGCAACATAGTTGGCGGCCGCAGAGCGCAGGATAAGCAGCGCAATAGTCCTGTGAGATTGCAAAAAGGCCGCGCCAAATCGCGGCTTTTGTGATTCCATCGGTGCATGGGTGACAGTCCCGAGAAGCTGCCGGAAGACATTGAGGCGCTGCAGGCGGCGTTGCTGGTGACGCGGGCCGAACTTGCCAGCGTTCGCGCCCAGCAGTCCGACGACCAGGCGCTGATCGCTCACCTGAAGCTGCAGATCAAAAAGCTGAACCGTGATCGCCATGGCCCTCGCTCGGAGCGTACCGCAAGGCTGCTGGATCAGCTCGAACTGACGTTGGAGGAGCTCGAGGCTTCTGCGACTGAGGACGAACTTGCTGCTGAAATGGCCGCCGCCAAGACGACGAAGGTGGCCTCGTTCACGCGCAAGCGGCCGTCGCGCCAGCCCTTCCCGGACCATCTGCCTCGCGAGCGGGTGCTTGTGCCGGGACCGGTGACGTGCGCTTGTTGCGGCGGAGCGCGGTTATCCAAGCTCGGGGAGGACATCACCGAGACGCTGGAAGTAATCCCGAAATCCTGGAAGGTGATCCAGCACGTCCGGGAGAAGTTCAGCTGCCGTGATTGCGAGAAGATCAGCCAGGCCCCGGCGCCCTTCCACGTCATCGCCCGTGGTTGGGCCGGCCCCAGCTTGCTGGCGATGGTGCTGTTCGAGAAATTCGGCCAGCACCAGCCGCTGAACCGGCAGGCCGAACGCTATGCCAAGGAAGGCGTGCCGATCAGCCTGTCGACCCTCGCCGACCAGGTTGGTGGCTGCACAGTTGCGCTGACGCCCTTGTTCCGGCGCCTCGAGGCCCATGTGCTGAGGGCCGAGCGATTGCACGGGGATGACACGACGGTGCCGGTCCTGGCCAAAGGCAAGACCGATACCGGCCGCATCTGGGTCTATGTACGCGACGACAAGCCTTTTGGCGGGCAGGCGCCACCGGGGGCAGTGTTTTATTACTCGCGCGATCGCGCCGGCGAGCATCCCCAGGCGCATCTGGCCGGCTATAGCGGCATCTTCCAGGCCGATGCCTATGGCGGCTATGGCAAGCTTTACGACCCGGGCCGCAACGCAGGTCCGATCCTGGAAGCCGCGTGCTGGGTCCATGCCAGACGGCCGTTCTTCGTGATGGCTGATCTGGCGGAGAATGCGCGCCGCAAGGTACAGGGCAAAAAGCCTGCGGTGATCTCGCCGCTGGCACTGGAAGCAGTCCGCCGGATCGATGCCCTGTTCGAGATCGAGCGCGGCATCAACGGCGAGACGCCTGAGCGGCGCCGGGCCGTGCGCCAGGAGCGCAGCGCGCCGCTGGTCGCCGCTCTGGAAGCTTGGATGCGTGAGCAACGCGCCAAGCTATCTCGGCGCAACGACGTTGCCAAGGCGATGGACTATATGCTCAAGCGCTGGGGCTCGTTCACCCGCTTCCTCAACGATGGCCGCATCTGCCTGTCGAACAACGCCGCCGAACGAGCCCTGCGCGGCATCGCCCTTGGGCGGAAGTCCTGGCTGTTCTGTGGCTCCGACCGCGGCGGCGACCGTGCCGCGATGATGTACAGCCTGATCGTAACAGCCAAAATGAACGATGTGGATCCGCAAGCCTGGCTCGCCGACGTCCTGGCACGCATTGCTGCACATCCGGTCCAACGGCTCGACGAACTTCTGCCCTGGAATTGGCGTGACCGGAACAAGCAAGCCAATCAGGCTGCCTGAGTGACCGCTACGCGGTCCTCACCGGATGCTTAC
>NZ_LBJX01000042.1:0-2420 GCF_028128895.1 Bradyrhizobium sp. CCBAU 11434 | reverse complement strand
GCGTTTCAGCGATGTAGGCGGCCGGGTTGACGTCGTTGAGCTTGCATGTGGCGACGATCGATGCCAGCAAAGCCCAGTTTTCTGCCCCGATTTCATGACCGGCGAAGAGAGCGTTTTTCCTGGTCAAGCAGACTGGCCGGATGGCGTTCTCGACCGGGTTGGTGTCGAGTTCGAGACGCCCATCTTCGAGAAAGCGGGTCAGCCCCTGCCAATGATTGAGCGCATAGCGGATATCCTCGGCGAGCGTCGAACCGCTGGAGATCATCGACAGCTGCTTCTCGAACCACGACTTCAACGCGGCTACCAAGGGCAGCGAGTGCGCCTTGCGCGCTGCCAACCGGGTGTCCGGCGATGAGCCGCGTACCAAGGCTTCGATCGCGTAGAGCTGCGCGATGTGCCGCACGGCGGCCTCGGCGATCGGCGATTTGTTGTTGCGGGCCAATTTGACAAAGCGCCGTCGCAAATGGCTCCAGCAATGCACGAGCGTCCACGGCCCCTGCGGTCGATCGACTTCGGTCAGCCGGTCATAGCCGTCATAGCCATCGCATTGCAGGAAGCGTCCGCCGAAGCCGTCCAGGAACTGCTGCGCGAAGGCACCGCTGCGACCGGGCGCATATCTGAACAACACGATTGGTGGACTTGGACCGCTATGGCCGCGGTCGTCTGAGGCGATCGCCCAGAAGTAGCCTTTCTTCGTTTGGCCTCGCCCGGGATCAAGCACCGGCGCTGTGGTCTCGTCCATGAACAGGCGATCCGCCATGGCCAGGTGGTCGCGCATGTGGTCCGCGATGGGCTGAAGATGGAAGCAGGCGCGGCCAGACCAGTTGCCCAGTGTCGCCCGATCAAGCCGGATGCCCTGGCGCGCATAGATCTCGGCCTGACGATAAAACGGCGTGTGGTCGCCGAACTTGGAGACGATCACGTGCGCGATAGCCGCTTCGGTCGGCAGCCCGCTGGGCACGACGTGCTCCGGTGCGTGCGCCTGCACGACGGGGCCCGAGCACCGGCGACAGATGTATTTCGGGCGGCGCGTGACCAGCACGCGCCATTGCGCCGGGATCACGTCAAGGCGCTGGCTGACGTCCTCGCCGATCTTCGTCATGGCACCACAACCGCACGGGCAGCGCGTGCTTGCAGGCTCGATGACCCGTTCCACTCGCGGCAAATGGGCAGGCAAGCAGCCACGGTTGCGATGAGAGCCTTGATCCGGATCGCTCCGCGATCGGCCCTTGATCACAGCCGCGGCTCTCTCCTGCGCCGCGTCCAGGATCCCTTGCGCGATCTCCACGTCTTCCAACGGCAAGTGATACTGATCTGGCCGCAGCTTCTCGGACTTCGCGCCGAACCTGTCGCGCCGCAATTCGCCGAGGATGACCTCCAGCCGACGCCGGGCTTCCTCCGACGCCGCCAGCGCCCCTTGATGCTCGCTCAAGGCCGCCTGCGTTTGCGCCAAAAGCGCTTTCAGTTGTTCATTTTCGTCGCGCAGCGTCGCGATGCTCATGCGCTATTTCGAGCACATCGCCGCCGCGCGTGCCACGTTCAAAATAGCAGCCGAGTCATTCTGCCGCAGTTATCCAGCCGCCTGAGGACGCCGCGCTTCTTCCGGACGGACCAATCTCCAATCCAGCCCCTCGAACAGGGCCGCGAACATCGCCGGCGATATCCGCATCACGCCGTCTGCGATCGTTGGCCAAACGAACTTGCAACCTTCAAGACGCTTGTGCACCAACACCAGGCCCGTTCGATCCCAGACCAAAATCTTGATCCGGTCCGCTCGTTTCGATCGGAACACGAAGGCTGCGCCGCTGAACGGGTCGAGACGAAGCATCTCCTGCACCTTCGCTGCAAGCCCATCGTGGCCACAGCGGAAGTCGATCGGCCGCGTCGCGATGTAAATCTTCAGATCAGCACCGGCCGCGATCATCGTGACGCTCGCACCGCGCGGATCACCCGGGACAATTGCTCGGCATCAATAGCCGTATCCGTCCGCAGCACGACATCACCGATCGCGATCTCAAGCTTGATCGCCGCAGCCTGACGCTCCAACGCACGTTCCACGACCAGCGGCGCAAATGTCGGCGGGGACGCCTCACACAGCGGCAACATCCCTCGCTGTCGAAACCGCCGTCGCCAATCGTAGATCTGCCAGCGCGTCGCTCCGTGCTTGCGCGCCACCTCGGATACCTGGGCACCGGGTAGCAGACTCTCAGCAGCGATCCGGGCTCTCTCTGCTTCCGACCGAACTCGACGTCCTGACGGCCCTTCAAGGATCTCCAACCGGCTCACCGACCCTGCCGATGAGACGTCCAAATGGACGTCCTTTTTGCTGTCCAATCCCATCTCAAACCTCCGTCCCAAGCCGGAGGCTTCTTCGCATAGATATCCAGATCCCGAAGCAAGGGTTCCGGCTGAGCGCTTAC
>NZ_LBJX01000041.1:0-1947 GCF_028128895.1 Bradyrhizobium sp. CCBAU 11434 | reverse complement strand
TGCGGCCATGACCTGGACGACTGCACGCTGCCCACGGGCGAGATAGGGTCTGTAATTGAAGAAGCAGGCAAGCCAGACCGCGATGAGGGCGAGCACCCGGCTTTTGCCTCCACGACGCCCAACCACGAGCCAGGCTTCCTTGACCTGTTTCGAGGGTGGCGATTTCCGACCCGTGCATTTCTGGAAGAGTGCCAATTGATCGGGCGTCATGTCATACGCGAAGATCGCGGCGACAAATGCCCACCAAGCAGCCCAATCCTCCGGGTTTGTCAAAGAGGACAAGAAGACATCAGGATCGTTTACGGCATCCAACAGTGTGGGCCCGAGGTCGGGCTTGGTCTTCTTGGGTGTGGTGGGGGTCTCGTCAGCATCGTGCAGTCTGATGCGTTTGAGACCCATCGTTTTAATCGCCGTCTAGACGAACGCGGTGTGAACGACGGGTGCCGCCACGCTGCATGTAGGCGAGGGGGTCTAGACCGTGATCGTCATCGTGAGGATCGGACTCACGCTTGAGATCAATGAGACCGAGGGTCTTCATGTGGCGCCGGATGGCATTCACGATGCGGGAGTACTGGGCGTATTCCGACTCCTTCATTTCGCCCGACTGCATGTACTGCTGTTGGATGTCCTCGGAGAGCACTTGCAGCATGGCGAGATCGCGAATGATGGCGCGGTCGGCTTCCGTGATCTTCGTGCCGAAGGGTGCCGAGTACCCATTGATGAGGTCACGGAAGCGCTTCCCTCTGGGTGTGCGCAGATCAACACGCTCTGCGAATAGGCGCGACCCATTCGTGATCGCGGACTTCGCCGTGCGCGTCTGGAGGGTCGTCTTTCGTCGTGTGCCGTGCATTTCCCGAACTACATGCGATCATCACGCGAATATTTCGCGTTGTTCGAGACGGCAATCACTCGACCTGTACCGCATTTTGTCAACACCAAAGTGCCATGTCATTGAAGCGACGGCGGAATGTCCCGGGAATATTGTTTCGATGGACAATAATTCTGCGCTCACTCCCCTGATTTGCCAAAACGCTGGCAACGAGCACTAAAATAATCGGCAGTTGGATTTGCGGCGTGCGCTAGATTTCGATGGAGCGCATCCTTCCGGTCTAGATGATCCCCAGACTATCGATCCCATCTGATCTTCGCCTCATCTTGGTACGCACGTCGAAACGCCTTCAATGCATCGCGATTGATCAGTTCGTATTGATCGAGCATCTTGACGATCTCGCGCATCTCCTGCCGCACGCCTCCGACAAGGACACCTGATCCCGGCCAGCCGTGATTGTGGAGGGTCTCGCAGATGTCGAGGGCAGACTGATCGGGATAGATGAGGACAAGGCGACGAATTCTTTCCTTCAGTCCCCTTGGTGTGATGTTCCTTTTCAGGTGTTCTTCTTTTGCGGGTTTTGCGGAATAGGGCTTGGGTCGGTGCTTGGATTTCTTCCGCGTCGAGCCTGTCTCGCCCACGGTGCTCTCTTTGCGCAATCGTTCGCGGCGCATCCGTCGCTTGTAGCCCGGGCCTGCGGATGAGTAGTCGTTGTTTTGGTCGAGCATGGAGATTTCCCTCGGTGTGATCTTCGAGGGATGGGTATTCTATCGCCTCGCTATTTTCGCGTCACGCCTCCTTCCCAGCGATGATCCTTTCCTCCCCGATCTCCATGCGGTGTCAGGATGTCGATTGCCGTCAGTACGGGCGGTTCTGGGCGGTGCAACGGAGATCGGACGTCTCTTCCCCCCTCCAATCCGGTCTTGCGGCTGTGGGGCGGGCGGGGCAGTTCCTCGCTCCAGAGCGAACATTCCTGACTCAAGCCGTCATGTCGCAAAAGCACACAACCGGACATGCGGCAATAAAGTATCGCCTATTTGTAAGCGCTCAGCCGGAACCCTTGCTTCGGGATCTGGATATCTATGCGAAGAAGCCTCCGGCTTGGGACGGAGGTTTGA
>NZ_LBJX01000040.1:0-1578 GCF_028128895.1 Bradyrhizobium sp. CCBAU 11434 | reverse complement strand
AGCGACCGATATCGGCCAGGTCAACCGCGGCGCCGCCGAAACCGGTTCAGCCTCGGAAGAGGTGCTGAACTCGGCAAAGACGCTGTCGTCCGAAAGCACCCGTCTGCGCGCCGAGCTCGACCGCTTCATGGCGAATATCAGGGCAGCGTAGAGCCAGGCCGCCCCGCGACACCTCACCGCAAGTTGCGGTGTGGCAAATTTACCGCGGCTTATCCTTTGCCATTTACCGTTGAGTCGGGGAGCGGACTGCTGCCGGGCTGCGCCTGGTTTTCCGCGAATGGAATGGGGTGGGGATGTCCGTCAAGTCGAAGCCGAGCTCTTTGAGGCTCTTCACCTTGCGTTTTCGTGCAAAGATCATCCTCGGCTTCGTGGCGGTGCTGGCCATCCTCGCCGTCAGCATGGCGTTCGCCTATTTCGGCTTCGAGCGCATCGCTGGCGCCGTCGCCTCCTACCGGACCAGCGTGGCCGAAGCAGACCTGGCACGGACCATCGACCGCGAGTTGATCAGCTATCAGGGCCTGACCCGGGCTTACACGCTGACCGGGGCGGCGGATGACGAAACAGCGGCGAAGGCGGCCGAAGAGAATCTGAAGGCGGCGATCGCCAAGTCGATGTCGGCCACGTCAGGCGCGGCGCGCCGTGAGGAGATCGGCAAGCTCGAAGCCGAATTCCAGCGCTTCACAAAGGTCTTCGGCGAGATCATCACGCTGACCCGGGCCAACAACAAGATCGCGGCCGATGAGTTGAATGCTGTCGGCAACAAGATCCGCTTCAAGTTCGACGATCTAGCCGATACCGCGGCGCTGGCCGGGCTCGCGTCGGTCCAGACCACGGCCAAGGACATCACCTCGCAATATCTTGCGGTGTCCACATCGGTCAGCGCCTTCGTTGCCAAGCCGGATCCGAAGACCGCCGACGGCGTCGTCGCCCGCATCAAGTTCCTGGAGACGCTGCTGGTCTCGATCTACGCCAATGACCAGAAGATCACCGACCGTGTCACCGAGATCGGCAATCTTCTGAAGCAATACCGCGCATCCTTCGCAAAGCTGTCGGAGAACGTGAAGGTCATCGTCAAGTCGAACGCCGAGATGACCAAGACGGCCGCGTCCATCCTCAAGCTCTCGGGCGAATTGCGGTCGGACCTGTCGGCCGATCAGCAGCGCATCGAGGCGGGTGCGAATACGACGATCGGGGAAACCGAGCAGCTGATTTTGATGCTGGCGTTGGGTGGTCTTGCCGTCGGTGCCGCGCTGGCGCTGATGCTCGGCAATGGCATCTCGCGTCCGATGATCGCGATGTGCAAGGCGATGCGTGAGCTTGCCTCGGGCAATTTCGACGTCGTGCTGCCCGGCCTCGGGCGCAAGGACGAGATCGGCGAGATGGCCGGGGCGGTCGAGGAGTTCAAGGTTCAAGCCGTCGCCAAGGCCGAGCGCGATGCCGCCGCCAGCGAAGCCCAGAACAGGGAGCAGGCAGCGAGCCGCCGCGGCGAGCTGATCCGCTTTGCCGATGATTTCGAAGCTGCGGTCGGAGCCATCGTGTCCAACGTCTCGGCCTCAGCCGTGCAGCTTGAATCATCCG
>NZ_LBJX01000039.1:0-1503 GCF_028128895.1 Bradyrhizobium sp. CCBAU 11434 | reverse complement strand
CGCAGATGTGCCGTAAAATGCATGCCGCGCCGCTGACACCAGCGGGCCTTGCTATCGATGGCGTCGAGATTGGGGCCGCGAAGATCATCGTATTAGCAAGGCCAAGCACGAAGATGGCGACCTGTCCTGAATGCGGTGCCGTTTCGGATCGGATCCATAGCCGCTACAGGCGGCGCCTGATCGATTTGCCTGCCCACGGTCGAATCGTCGAGATCAATGTTGAGACACGCCGGTTTCGATGTGTCAGAACGGGCTGCCGGCGGCGCATTTTTGTCCAGCGCCTCGGCGACGCGGTCGCATTGCCCTCAGCCCGGCGAACGGTGCGAATGGATGGCATCGTGCATCGCCTCGGGCTCGCACTGGGTGGGCGTCCCGGACATAACTTGGCAAGCCGCCTGGCAATCCCGGTCAGTAAAGATACCTTGCTTAGAACGGTTCGCCGGCGCGCGGCACGCCCTCGCGACCCCTTGCGCGCGGTCGGCATTGACGACTGGGCCTGGCGCAAAGGATGCCAGTACGGTACCGTCATCTGTGATCTCGAGCGCCGCCGCATCGTTGCACTCCTGCCAGATCGCGCGAGTGGCACCAGTGCCGCCTGGCTGCGCGATCACCCCAGCATCGAGTTCATTGCCCGGGATCGTGGCGCGAGCTACGGCGACGCCGCATCCAAGGGTGCGCCCCAGGCCATACAAATCGCGGATCGTTGGCACCTCTTCGAGAACGCCAGCGCGAGCTTTCTTGATGTCGTGCGCCAGAACATGCACGCCATCCGCAAATCGTCGGCCACTGGCGACATCGACCCCGCATTACTCAGTTGTGCCGAACGCAAGCGGTGGGAGAATTTCCAACACCGCAAGAAGACGGTCGACGCGGTGTTGCGGCTGCTCGAACAGGGAACTCCACTCAAACAGATTACCCGTCGGCTTAGCCTTGCACGCCAGACCGTTCGACGTATTGCCCGAGGCGGCGGACTGGAGGTCTTCCGCAGCCGCGTGAGCATCCTCGAGCCGTACGCCGAGACGCTCGACGCGCTCTGGACGGGCGGCTGCCGGAATGGCGCCGAACTCTGGCGCCGGCTGCGGACAAAGGGATTCCAAGGATCCCTTCGGGTCGTCGCCGAATGGGTCACCCGCCGCCGCCTCGACGAGTCATCGAATCCGGCCGGGCGGATGAGGAAGACCCCGTCGGCACGCAAGATTGCGCGGCTTATGACAATCGAACGCGATCAAGTACCGAGGGATCAGGCATCGCTGATGGCAAAGATCGCGCACGATGTCCCACCGTTGCTCGAGGCCCGCGACTTGGTCGATCGCTTCCACGAAATCATGCGCCAGCAAACAGCCGCCGACCTCAATCCATGGATCGCCGCCGCGATCGCCAGTCCACTAAGCTCGTTCGCCAAGGGCATCATCGCGGATCGCGACGCCGTTCGAGCCGCAATCATCCAACCATGGTCGAACGGTCAGACCGAAGGTCAAATCACAAAGCTCAAACTGGTGAAGC
>NZ_LBJX01000038.1:0-1343 GCF_028128895.1 Bradyrhizobium sp. CCBAU 11434 | reverse complement strand
AGATACGTCCTCGCGGGCACTTCAAGATGTCGTTCTTGGCGTCGGTCTGAGCGGTACGCGACTCTTGATTGGTTCGGCTTTAGCTGGGATCAGGGCATCAATGCCGCGCCGCTCGAGCGCGCCGTAGACTTTAGCGTAGGCATAGCCCGGCATCGGCGGTGACCGTCTTGATGTCGATGCTTTGTCATAGCTTCAACGTGATCGACTTGTGGCTCGATCATCTCCCCTTCGTTCGTTTGTCCGGTCGTAACAAGCGACGTCCAGAATGACGCCGACCTTGTCATCGACGGCCGTGTGCTGCCTGTAAGCGGGCTCCAGCCGCCGGTTTCGGGCGTTGGTGGCCATTGTCGCATCCGGATCGGTGGTGCAAATCTTCTTGTACTTGCCGCTCTGCCGGCCCTTTCTCTGGAGCTTTCGTCCTCGTTTTGACTCTCGCTCAGCACATCCACCACATGCTGCTCGGTGAGACTGTCCCAATTCACGTTGGCGCGAATGAGCGACGCATCGATGTGAACCAATTCGGCTGTTGCGGCCTCCTTCAGGCAGGCCTCGACGTGCGTTAGAAGATCATAGCGAATCGCTCTTCGCCCCGGCGCTGCCGGATGCGCGTCAGGCTGGAATGGTGCGGTAGCTGCTCGTGCAGGCATAACCAGCAGACCAGCTAATGGCCCTGTTGACCTGAGCCTAACAGATCAGCTTGTGATCGTGGACGATGCCGGTGAGCAGACCCGCGAGCATCGGCCGTACCGCGGCTTGCCGATCGATGGCTGGCCGATCGTCGTTCGCGCGCTAGCAGTCGGACCTCTTCCTTTAGCCAAGACAGGTCGAGCACACGATCGACCCGCGCCAGACCCTTGCTGACCTGGGCCTTGATCGCGGCGATGCCGGTCTCGATCTCCTCGAAGACAAAGGCCTGCTGTTCATCGTTCGCCGAGCCGAGCTTTTCCGATCGTCGCGCCGAACCGGGCGCGGTCGAAGGCCTTCAGGATCTGCGACAGCCGCGCGATGCGCGCATCGGCATCGGCGTTACGGGCCTTGAGATCAGCGACTTCGCTCTCCAGGGCATCGGCCCGGGCCGCTTTCTCGGCCATGGCGAGAACCATGGCCTTCAGCGTCTCTACGTCATTCGGGAGGCTGAGATCGGGCGGTGTCATTGACCCGACCAGAGCACATTTTGCCCCGGTTCTCTTGCCCTTTCAGCTCACTGATTCACTTCGCCGCAGTGCTTTTACCCAACAATCTCCGGCGGTTTGACCGCCGCGGTCCGGACCCGCTTCCAGTCCATCCCATCGACCAGGGCCATCAACTGCGCAGCATTCAGCTGCACCCGATGATGCCCGATC
>NZ_LBJX01000037.1:0-1299 GCF_028128895.1 Bradyrhizobium sp. CCBAU 11434 | reverse complement strand
TGGAAAATCTCCACGGTGCGGGCGGTGAAGCGCACCTCGACCTCGGCGCGGACGAAGCGATGCGGGACGCTGTAGTAATGCGCCTCGACCTCGACGTGATAGTCGATGCTGACCCGGCAGATCCGCCACTCGGCGAACACGTAAGGGCTCTCCGGCAAGACCTTCAGCGCCGGCCGGTCGATCTCCTCCAATAGCTTGCGGCGGGTGACGCCGAGCCGCCGGATCGGCCGCTCCTCGTTGAGCCGGGTCATTAACTCGGCGATCGCCGCGTTGACCTCAGCGAGGCTGTGGAAGATCCGGTGGCGCAGCCGTCCGAGCAGCCAGCGTTCGACCATGAGGACCGCCTGCTCGACCTTGGCCTTGTCCCGTGGCCGTCGTGGCCTGGCCGGCAGAATGGCGGTGCCGTAATGCGCCACCATATCGGCGTAGCTGCGGTTGATCTGCGGATCGTAGAGGCAGGCCTTGATCACCGCGACCTTGGTGTTGTCCGGCACCAGCAGTGCCGGCACGCCGCCGATTGCCTCGAAGGCGCCGACGTGGCCGCTGATCCAGTCGGCGAGGCCCTGCGTCCAGGTCGCCTGCGCGTAGGTGAAGCTCGATGCGCCCAGCACCGCGACGAAGATCTGCGCGGTGCGCCGTTCGCCGGTGAACCGGTCGATCACCACCGGGACGCCGTCGCCGGCATAGTCGACGAACAGCTTGTCGCCGGCCGCATGCGACTGGCGCATCGTCACCGACAGCCGGCCTTCCCAGGCCCGGTAGAGCTCGCAGAACCGCGAATAGCGATACCCGCCGGGTTCGCCCGCGATGTACTCCTCCCACACAATCGACAGCGTCACGTGCTTGCGCTTGAGCTCGCGATGCACCGCCGCCCAGTCCGGCTCGGCCTGCCGCCGATGGCCCCGCCGGGTGCCCGCACCGGCTCCGGCGCTGGCAAACAGTCGGGCCTCCAGCACCGTGTCGGTGACGTCGTCTGGCAACGGCCAGGTCAGCCCCGCCGCCTCGAACCGGCGGATCGTCAACCGCACCGTCGAAGGGGCCGTGCCGACCCGCCGCGCAACCTCGCGGGTCGGCATCCCGGCCGACTTCAATCTGATCACATCGCGCACATGGCGCATCGCAAACCTCTCCGTCGGCATCAAGGTCCCCCTTCGCAAAGCCGAAAGACGGGACCGTAGCGGAGCCAGAAGAGGCCTCGTCACCCCGGGCGACATCATCCCGGAATGGTGGGCGACATCAAATCGGAACGGTGGGCGAGATCATTCCGGAATGGTGGGCGACATCGAGCGGAATCAGCAG
>NZ_LBJX01000036.1:0-1283 GCF_028128895.1 Bradyrhizobium sp. CCBAU 11434 | reverse complement strand
CGGCGCTGTGCGATCTGATCCTGGATGAACGCACACACCCCGAGCAGGGCTTCCGCGCCTGCCTCGGCATCATCCGGCTGGCCCGCTCCTACGGGCAAGAGCGGCTTGATGCTGCCGCCATGCGGGCGATCGACATCGGCGCGCGCACCTACGGCTCGGTCAAATCGATCCTCGCCAACAATCTCGATCGGCGTCCTTCACCCAAGCGTCCCGCGGACGACGCGCCGATCCTCCATTCCAACATCCGCGGGCCGCGCTACTACAATTAGGAGATCACGCCTTGCTCACCCATCCGACCCTCGATCAGCTCTATCAGCTCGGCCTTCACGGCATGGCCAAGGCCTTCGCCGACATCGAAGCCGGCGGCGAGGCCGCCAGCCTCGGCCACGCCGAATGGCTTGCGCTCCTGCTCGAACGTGAAGCGTCGCTGCGACGCAACAAGCGACTGTCGAAGCGGCTTCAATATGCCAAGCTGCGCCAGCAGGCCTGCGTCGAGGACATCGACTATCGCACCCCGCGCGGCCTCGACCGCAGCCTCTTGACGATGCTGGTCGAAGGCCAATGGATCGACGACCACGCCAATCTTTTGATCTGTGGCCCGTCCGGCGTCGGCAAGAGCTGGCTCGCCTCGGCGCTCGGCAACAAAGCCTGCCGCGACAATCGCTCCGTGCTCTATCAGCGCGTCCCGCGACTGTTCAGCGATCTGGCCTTGGCGCGCGGTGACGGCCGCCACCCCCGCCTGCTGCGCGCGCTCGGCCGCGTCGATCTCCTCATCCTCGACGACTGGGGCCTCGAGCCGCTCGACGCCGCGGCCCGCCACGACCTCCTGGAGATCCTAGAGGACCGCTACGGCCACCGCTCCACCATCGTCACCAGCCAGCTTCCCGTCGATCAATGGCACGCGCTGATCGGCGACCCCACCTACGCCGACGCCGTTCTCGACCGCCTGGTCCATAACGCTCACCGGATCGATCTCAACGGCGAGAGCCTGCGGCGAACCCGTAAGCCCGGCCGAAAGGCCTGAGCCCGTGGCCCTGTGGACATGCCGCTGCGCTTGGACAACGCGAAGGGCGTTGCCCACATGCCCACAGCAGAAGCAGCAAAAAACAAGTTCTTCGAGCCGCGATTCAAGATTGACCACGCGGCTTCGCCGATGCCAGAAACCAGATAGCCAGAACGCCTCGTGCCCCGGGCGACATCAAATCGGAAGGGTGGGCGAGATCATCTCGGAATCCTGGGCGAGATCAAATCGGTACACCCGGGCGAGATCATCGGAATCCGCA
>NZ_LBJX01000035.1:0-1180 GCF_028128895.1 Bradyrhizobium sp. CCBAU 11434 | reverse complement strand
CTCGCAGCGTGCGACATGGCCGCCGAGCGCCGCCGTGCGACAGCGCTCGATCGCATTCATCACCTTCAATTGCCCGAGGCTCACATGCCCCTGATTGGCGTCACGCCAAGCAGAGCCGTGATCGCGGAGGATGTCCGCGACCTCCAGAACTGGCCGAGCCACGGCCGGCGGCGCTACGGCGCTGGCGGCTCCTCACTGTCTCGCTGTCGCCGGCGGCGGCGCGGCGCGCTTAGGCCCTCGAGCGGGCTCTCGATCTTGGCAATCAGTCCGATCGCCACGCGACTGTAGCGGGCTGTCGTCTCAAGCTTGGAATGTCCGAGCAACGCCTGGATCACGCGAATGTCCCTGCCGCGCTCGAGCAGGTGGGTCGCGAAGCTGTGGCGAAGCGAATGCAGCGAGACCGTCTTGCGCAGCCCCGCGGCTTTGGCGGCCTCCTTGAACAACCGGCTGAACTGACGCGTGGTCAGTGGCTGACGTTGACTGCGACCGGGAAACAGCCAGCGCTGTTCGGGCGCGACGCCGTTGTTGGACGCGCTCGGCCCCGCCTTCCACCATTGCCGCAACAGCTTCAGGACCTCTGGCGGCAGCATCACGTGCCGGTCCTTGCGGCCCTTCGACTGCACAATGCGGATGATCTTTTGCTCGCTGTCGATGTCGCCCGCCCGCAGCCGCACCACCTCGCTGGCGCGCAATCCGCAACCATAGGCCAGGGTCAGCATCGCCCGCGCCTTCAGGCTCGTCGCCATGGTCAGGACACGCTTGACCTCCTCGGGGCTCAGCACCGGCGGCAGCTTCTCGGGCTCCTTGATGTGCCAGACCTCGGCCGCCAGATCGTGACGACGTAGCGTGACGCGGAACAAGAACCGCACCCCGGTCATGATCCGATTGCGGTTGCAGATGCTCCTCCCGCTCTCGATCAGGTGCAGCTGAAATCGGCGCACCTCGTCGGCCGTCGCCGTATCGGGCGAGCGTTTGAGCCAGGCGGCGAACCGCTTGCAACTGTAAATGTGGCCACGCTGAGTGTGCGGGTTGAGCTTGCGCCCAGCCATGTCTTCGATCATACGCTGACGCAGCGGACTGACTGTGTTGGTATCGCTCATGGAGAGCTCCTTCCTGAGTGAGGGTTGCAACACCTCGATTCTCAGGACGGGGCTCTCCAGTGCTACCACTATCGTCTCAA
>NZ_LBJX01000034.1:0-1171 GCF_028128895.1 Bradyrhizobium sp. CCBAU 11434 | reverse complement strand
CTTCTTGGCGCGCGCGATGTCCTCGATCAGCACGCCTTCGGTGATCTCAAGCTCGAGCCGCGATGCCGCCAGGCCGCTCTCGCGCAGCGCCTTGCGGACATGCGCATCGAGATTCTCCCGACGGAATTGCGCCGCCGAGACGTTGACGGCGATCCTGAGAGGTTCGGTCCAGGACGCCGCCTCCCTGCACGCCTCCATCAAGACCCAGTCGTCGATCTGCGCGATCGAGCCGCTCTGCTCGGCGACCGGAATGAACTCCCCGGGCGGAATGATGCCGCGAAGAGGATGACGCCAGCGGACCAGCGCCTCATAGGCCTTCAGCGTGCCGTCCCGGTGCTGCTGCGGCTGATATTCCAGAAAGAGCTCTCCTCGCTCGACGGCCGCCCGCAGATCGTGGTCCAGCGCCCGCCGCTCCCGCAATTGCTTGTCCATGGCGCTGGTGAACAGGCGGATGGCACCCCGCCCTTCATGCTTCGCGCGGTAGAGGGCGGCATCGGCGTTCGCCAGCAGCGAGACCGCGTCGTTGGCATCCCGTGGATAGAGGGCTATTCCGACGCAGAGATCGATCTTCAGCGCGTGACCGTCGATCTCGATCGGCCGCTCGAACTGGGTGCGCATGCGCGTGGCCAGCAGTTCTGCGGCTCCGGGTAAAGGAGGCCGATCGACGATGCCGATGAACTCGTCGCCGCCGACGCGCGCGACGTAGGCGCCTTCCGCCACCTCCTGCAGGCGTCTCGAGGTCTCCCGCAGCACGGCGTCGCCGACGGCGTGGCCGAAAAGGTCGTTGATCTCCTTGAAATGATCGAGATCGATGCAGAGCACGGCGAAGGGGCTGTCGGTGATCCGCGCTCGTTCGATTGCGGATCCAAGGTGTTCATCCAGGGCCGTTCTGTTGGGCAACTCCGTCAGGGCATCGTGTCGCGCCAGATAGCTGATCTTCTCCTGGGCCCGGTTCCTGTCCGTCACGTCGAAGGCAACGGAAACGTGCGCTGCCCGTTCACCATAGACGAGAGGCCGGGATTCGATGACGACCTGGATGGCCTCGCCGTCGGCCGTTCTGTGCAGTTCGAAGTCACTTTCCGCGCTATCCGATTCCCCGCACTGAAGTTGCCCCTCGATCATGGTAAGGAGAGCTTCGCGGGGGTAACCGTAGTGACGGCACATGGCGCCG
>NZ_LBJX01000033.1:0-1147 GCF_028128895.1 Bradyrhizobium sp. CCBAU 11434 | reverse complement strand
TCGTGTTGTAAAATCTTTCGATATAGTCGAACACATCGGCTCGTGCCTCGTCTCTGGTTCGGTAGATCTTGTTGGCGGTCCGTTCGGTCTTGAGCGACGAGAAGAAGCTCTCCATCGCCGCGTTGTCCCAGACGTTGCCGGAACGGCTCATGCTGCAGAGAATGCCGTGGTCGGCCATCAAACGCTGGAACTGCTCGCTAGTGTGCTGACTGCCCTGGTCGGAGTGGTGCAACAGGGCGTCCGGCTTGCCGCGTCGCCAAACGGCCATCAGCAGGGCATCGGTTACCAACTGAGCTGTCCTGGCGGCGCTCATCGACCAACCCACCACCCGGCGTGAGAACAGGTCGATTACTGCTGCGACGTAGAGCCAGCCCTCGGCTGTCCAGAGATATGTAAAGTCGGCGATCCACTTCTGGTTCGGCCGCTCGGCGGCGAACTGCCGGTCAAGGAGGTTCGCCGGCACGGTCTCGAGCTGCCGATCGCCGTTGTCCTTCGGCAAGCGCCGGCGTCGCGGCCGCGCCCGCAAGCCTTGCAGGCGCATCAGCCGTTCGATTTGGTGCAGACCACAGTCCGCCCCATCGGCGAGCAGATCACGCCACACCCGGCGCGCACCATAGGTGCGGTCGCTCGCCATGAAGCTGGCCTTCACCTTGCCGCCGAGCTCTTCGTCACTGCGGGATCTAGCGCTCGGCGAGCGATTCAGCCAGGCATGGAAGCCCGACCGCGACACCCCCAGCGCATCGCATAGCCATGCCACCGGCCAGATCGCCCGGTGCTTCGCGATGAAGACGAACTTCATGTCGCTTCCTTCGCGAAGAAGGCTGCGGCCTTTTTTAGGATACCCCGCTCGGCCTTCAACTTGGCGACCTCACGGCGCAACCGCTCGATCTCCTGCTGCTCCGGCTTCATCTGCCCGTGGCCGGGAAAGGCCTGCACAGGATCGGAGCCGAACTCCTTCACCCATTTGCGCAGAACGTTCTCATGAACATCCAGATCGCGCCCGGCCTGCGCCACCGACACTCCACGCTCCCTAACAAGCTTGACCGCCTCGATCTTGAACTCGCGACTGAACTTCCGTCTCTTCATCGCCCACCTCCGGCTTCATGAAACACCTAATCTTGGTGCCCATCAAACCGGCAGCAGCTCA
>NZ_LBJX01000032.1:0-973 GCF_028128895.1 Bradyrhizobium sp. CCBAU 11434 | reverse complement strand
GAGGCCAGCATCTGATGGTCCGACCAATTTCCAACGATTTGCGTAAGCGCGCGGTATCCGCTGTTGCCAAAGGTGAGAGCTGCCGATCTGTGGCGGAACGGTTTGGTGTTGCGGTCTCGTCAGTTGTGAAGTGGTCACAGCGTTATAGAACGACCGGCTCGGTAGCGCCTGGCAAGATGGGCGGTCACCGCAAGCCTGTGCTTGATCCGCACCGCGCCTTCATCGTCGAGCGGATCACTCAGACGCCACACCTGACGCTGCATGGTCTGAAGGCGGAACTGGCAGCCCGTGGGGTCAAGGTCTCACACAACGCGGTCTGGCTGTTCCTGCGCCGGGAAGGGCTACGGTTCAAAAAAAACACTGTTCGCCCTCGAACAGGCTCGCGCCGACGTCTCTCGTAGGCGCCAGCGTTGGCGATCCTGGCAGGCTGGGCTCGATCCGGGTCGGCTCGTCTTCATCGATGAAACCTGGATCAAGACCAACATGGCCCCTTTGCGGGGCTGGGGCCCCAAAGGCGCACGCCTGCGCGGCTTCGCCCCGCACGGCCACTGGCGTACCCTCACATTCCTCGGCGCACTCCGCCATGACCAGCTCACGGCACCCTGCGTCTTCGACGGTCCGATCAACGGCGAATGCTTCCGCGCTTATGTGAAGCACCTTCTCCTGCCAACCCTGCGCGAAGGCGACATCGTCATGCTCGACAATCTCGGAAGCCACAAGTCGAAAGCTGTCAGGCAGATGATCCAGGCTGCTGGCGCCAGGCTCTGGTACCTGCCGCCTTACTCGCCCGACCTCAACCCGATCGAACAGGCCTTCTCAAAGATCAAACACTGGATGCGGCAAGCTCAGAAGCGCACCATCGAGGACACTTGGCGACACATCGGCCACCTCGTCCAAGACATCCAACCTCGCGAATGCGCCAACTACTTCGCCAGCGCCGGCTATGGTTCAATCAAAATGTGAAACGCTCTAG
>NZ_LBJX01000031.1:0-969 GCF_028128895.1 Bradyrhizobium sp. CCBAU 11434 | reverse complement strand
TGCATGGCCGATTGCGGCGCAGACCGCGTCGACGGTTCGCGCCGCGGCTTTGCGGAGCAGGTGCTTGAGCTTGGCAAAGACTTGTTCGATCGGGTTGAGGTCGGGCGAGTATTTTGGCAGGAAGAAGAGCTTGGCGCCGACGGAGCGGATGAGCTGGCGAACTGCTTTGCTCCTGTGGCTGCCGAGATTATCCAAGACGACGATATCGCCAGGTCGAAGGACGGGCAGAAGGACTTTCTCGACATAGGTGCGAAAGCTCATGCCATCGATCGGCCCCTCGATGAACCATGGCGCATCAATCCGGTCATGGCGCAGGGCCGCCAAGAAGGTCATGGTCTTCCAGCGGCCGTGGGGAACCTTGGCGTGAAGTCTGCTCCCGCGCGGCGCCCATCCCCGCAAGGGCGCCATATCGGTCCTCGTCCAGGTCTCGTCGATGAAGACCAGCCGCTCAGCTTCGACGCGGCCTTGATATTTTGTCCACTGGGCTCGCCGCCGCGCGACCTCGGGTCGATCGCGTTCGCCAGCCGCCACGCTTTTTTTTGAAGCTGAGCTTCTCGGCGTGCACGAAATCCCACACTGAATGGTAGTCGACCTTCAGGCCACGTCCCGCAAGCTCGGCAACGAGGCCCCGTATGGTGAAATCGCCATCCTTGATCCGTTGCGACAGCCAATCCGCGTGGTCTCCCGAAACCGCCTTCGGCTTGTGACCGCCCATCTGGCCAGGCTCGACGCTACCAGTCTCCTCGACCCGCTGCATCCAGCCGATCGCTGTGCTGATCGCGACCCCAAACTGCTTGGCCGCCTGGTTGCGGGACATCCCGCCCTTGATCGCGGCTACGACACGCTTGCGAAGATCCAGAGAATAAGGCTTGCCCATCCATGCTGGCCTCCTTCCAGCCAGCATGGTGAATCAGAAACCCACTGATTTGGGAATCCCAAATCGATTCAACCTAACCCCATCCCGCTTTA
>NZ_LBJX01000030.1:0-940 GCF_028128895.1 Bradyrhizobium sp. CCBAU 11434 | reverse complement strand
TGTCCTTGATACGCTCGATGCGGTGCTCCGAGTTGGCGCGGGCGCGGACCAGCTCGACCACCGAGAGCTGCGGGATCGCAAAGCGGTCGCCGGCGGCTTCGACGATCAGCGCCGAGACGATCGCAAGCGTCAGCGGGATCTTGATGGTGACGGAAGAGCCTTCACCGGCGACGCTCTTGATGTCGATGGTGCCGCCGATCTGGTCGATATTGGTGCGGACCACGTCCATGCCGACGCCGCGGCCCGAGACCGAGGTGATGGCGGCCGCGGTGGAGAAGCCCGGCGCGAAGATGAACTTGTGGATCTGGGCTTCGCTCATCTTCTCCAGCTCAGCCTCGCTGACGAGACCTGAGGAGAGCGCCTTGGCCTTGATCTTCTCGGTGTTGAGGCCGCGGCCGTTGTCGGCGATGCAGATGATGATGTGGCCGCCCTCGTGATAGGCGGACAGGCGGATGGTGCCCTGCTCGCCCTTGCCGCTCGCAAGACGCTCGGCGGGGGTCTCCAGGCCATGATCGGCGGAGTTGCGCACCATATGGGTGAGCGGGTCCTTGATCAGGTCGAGCACCTGGCGGTCGAGCTCGGTGTCGGCGCCGTGCATCTCCAGCTCGATCTGCTTGCCGAGTTCGCTCGACAGGTCGCGGACAATGCGGGGCAGCTTCTGCCAGGCATTGCCGATCGGCTGCATGCGCGTCTTCATGACGCCTTCCTGCAGCTCGGCGGTGACGTTGGAGAGGCGCTGCAGCGGCACCTTGAACTCGGTGTCCTCGTTGCGCCTTGAGATCTCCAAGAGCTGGTTGCGGGTCAAGACCAGCTCGGAGACCATGGTCATCAAATGCTCCAGCGTGTCCACGTTGACGCGGATCGACTGGTTGGCGATGCTGGCGCCTTCGCCGGCATTCTCGTCGGCCATCGACTTCTTCGGCGCGGCCTTCTCCTTGGG
>NZ_LBJX01000029.1:0-877 GCF_028128895.1 Bradyrhizobium sp. CCBAU 11434 | reverse complement strand
GCCCAGCGAGTTGCGTGACATCGCCTACCAGAACAAGCGCGTGATCTATAATCTGCTGATGAAGGCAGCGGCCGAGACGACGCTCGCCATCGCAAGCGATCCCAAGCGCCTCGGCGCCCGCATCGGTATCACGGCCGTGCTGCACACCTGGGGCTCGGCGCTCACCCATCATCCGCACGTGCATATGATCGTGCCGGGTGGAGGGCTCTCGCTCGATAACACGCGATGGATCGCCGCGCGCTCCAATTTCCTCGTCCATGTCAACGTGCTGGCGCGCCTGTTCCAGGGCAAAATGCTGGCGATGCTCGTGCATGCGCACGACGCCGGCGAGCTAAAGTTCTTCAATACCCATGCCGGACTCACCGACAAGACAACGTTCAAGCGCTTCATCGCCCCGCTGCGGCGCATCAAGTGGGTGGTCTATTGCAAGGCCCCGTTCGCGGGGCCCGCGCAGGTGCTGCGTTATCTGTCCCGTTACACCCATCGTGTCGCCATCTCCAACCGCCGCCTCGTTGCAGCCGACGACGAAGCGATTGCGTTCCGCTGGAAGGACTATCGCCTCAACGGCGCCAACCGCTGGAAGACGATGCGGCTTCACCCGCACGAGTTCATCAGGCGGTTCCTGCTGCACGTGCTGCCCAAGGGCTTCCACCGCATCCGCCACTACGGGCTCTTTGCCAACGCCAACCGCGCCCAGAGCATCGCGACAGCCCGCGCACTCCTCAACGTCGCCCCGCCGGCCGCCGACCCGCAAGAGCAGCCGGATATCGCGACGGACACGCCACGTGTGCTGCCGTGCCCATGCCCGCGCTGTGGCGCCCGCATGATCGTGATCGAGGTGTTCGCCCGCGGCTGCCAGCCAAGCTGGCGGCCGACA
>NZ_LBJX01000028.1:0-855 GCF_028128895.1 Bradyrhizobium sp. CCBAU 11434 | reverse complement strand
CCCGGAGGCGGCATTCACGCGAGGCAGGCCGGTGTCAGCCGAGACCTTTGCTGCCACCTCGTCCAGTTCGCGTCTGCGCAACGTGTCCAGGAGATCGCGCTGCAGGATGATGCGTTGGCCCTGCCGCCGCGCCAGACCCTGCTGGATCAGATGCTCGGTACGGGCTTCCATGGCGTTGCGGGTCTCGCGGCCGAACCCACCCGTGGCAAGCGGCATGGGGTCGCATTCGACCAGCCTGTGGTCGAGCCAGGTGGCCCCTTTTGCAGTGATCTGCCCACCGAGATCGAGATCGGAACGGGTCGCTAGCACCACGGTCGGTCGCGGATCGCCGGCTTGCCCCAAGCGTCGGACCTCGACGATGCCGCCGACCGGCGGTGCATGTTCGAAAGCCTGGAGCCCTCGAAATCGCACATGGTGCGCGCGTCCGTCCGTTCCGTCGATCAGGGCATAGGCCTCGCCGGTCAGTTCGTCATGCAGTCCCCGGTCGACCAGTCGTCCGACAAGCTGGGATGTGGGCTGGCCGCCCTCGATGACGAAATCAGCGACGCCGCGCGCTTCCCCACGCTCGGTAAAGGCGCGGTGCATGGTCTTGATGATGTCACCGCGCATACCGAGGTCGCGCAAGCTGCGCTCGGCCTCGAGCCCGACCATCCATTCCCCTGACGCGGCGGGTGCGGCAAGGCCCATCTTCTTCAGGTGCTGAAGGCGGCCGATCATCAGGCGCCGGATCTCTGAGTTGGGCATGCCAGGGTTTTCGGGGCGCAAATCGATGTAGCCGGTTTCGTCGGCTGCCAGCCGGATCTCGCGATCGAGCCGCGTCCATCGCTCCGCCGTGACTTCCTTCTCCAGCGAATT
>NZ_LBJX01000027.1:0-766 GCF_028128895.1 Bradyrhizobium sp. CCBAU 11434 | reverse complement strand
AGCGCTCGATCCTCGTGAGCCGATGGGGTCAAGTCCGGCGTTTATTTACACTCGGCGGCCATGCCGCACGTGACGCCCTGTATGTTATTGAGGACGCAGTCGTGGAACGCATTGGCCCGGGCCGCACCAGCCCAGGCCGGCGGCTAGAATTCCTAGAAACACGGGTATCCTCGTCGTTCCTCCTCGATGCCAGGACGAAACTCTCGATTATCGACGGCAACCCGGGAAGAGTAATGGGTGGCCTTTCGGGATTGTAGCCCTGCGAGCGCCCGCGCGGCCGGATTCGCCTGGGAGCCAATGACGCCAGAGCGGCCTTCGCCGTCCCGTGTCTCCTGGCGCAGCAGCGCGGCCGAACCTCCGCCGCCCCACATGTCGAGTACGCCCGGCGTTGTGCGGACCGCCTCAACAACGACGTAGCCGACATCGCTGCGATAAGCTTCCGCCATCTTGATGCCGGCGATCTTGGCGATCGCATAAGGCTCGTTGGTCGGCTCCAGCGGACCGGTCAGCACGGATCTTCGCGCAAGGGCTGCGGCGCAAGCTTGGGATAGATGCAGGACGAGCCGAGGAACATCAGCTTCTCGGCACTAAATGCGCGGCCTGAATCTCGTTCGCGGCGATCGCGATGCTTTAACAAGGGTCATTTTAGTTTAACAAAGTCATGTGTTCGGCCCATGAACGCGGCGCCTAAAGCGTGATGGCATTAAGTTCGATAGCCTGAATTTTTGAGGTAGTTGGCGCATTCCTCAGGAGTGAAGGCATCGAG
>NZ_LBJX01000026.1:0-763 GCF_028128895.1 Bradyrhizobium sp. CCBAU 11434 | reverse complement strand
GTCATACCGAGTAGCGACACGCCTGAAATCCTTGAGCCGGCAGAAACAGCGCTCGATGACATTGCGTCCTTTGTAGGCACGTTTGCTGAAGCTGTGGAGGACCACCCTGTTGGATTTGTTTGGAATGACGGGCTTCGCGCCGCGATCGACGATTTCGGCCCGAAAGCCGTCGCCGTCGTAGCCTTTGTCCCCGATAAGGCTAGACATGGGCGGCGCGAGCTTCAAAAGGGCCGGTCCTGCGGCAATATCTGCGGCTTGCCCCGGAGTGAGATGAAATGCGCAAGGTCTGCAATCAGGGTCGCTCAGCGCGTGGATTTTCGTGGTCCGCCCACCGCGCGAGCGGCCGACCGCCTGTTCATGCTCCCCCCTTTTCCGCCGCTCGCCGAGCGATGCGCTTTGATCGTGGTGGAGTCGATGGACAAAGTCACGCTGTCCTTGCCACAGCGGGCGAGCGCTTCAAAGATCGCCTGCCAATGTCCGCGCTTAGCCCAGCGATTGAAACGATTGTAGATCGTCGTGTACGGGCCATAATCGGGCGGGCAATCGCGCCAGCGCGCACCGCACTGAAGCATGTGAATGATGCCGCTGATGATACGTCGATCATCATCGCGCGCCGGGCCGGTCTGGTTCGTTGGCAGATGTGGGCTTATCAGAGCCCATTGCTCGTCGTTGAGCCAGAACAGTCCTTTGCGCATCCAACTCCCCCGCACCGAATCAATTCGGTGCGAGGGAATCAAAGTTCGCTAATTAGGTACAGACCCTA
>NZ_LBJX01000025.1:0-760 GCF_028128895.1 Bradyrhizobium sp. CCBAU 11434 | reverse complement strand
AGCCGGCGGCCTTGAGGACGGGTGCCAGCATGTTGCGGAAGAAGGCGCTGTCGTCGACCAGCAGCACCGACTGCGAGTGCATCGACGGCTTCATCTCCTTGCGGGTGAACCAGTCGGCGAACGCCATCGGCAGGAAGTGGCCGACGTCGATCACTTCGGTGGCCTGGCCCTTGATCACGGCCGAGCCGAGGATGCCGGAAGCCGAGCCGCCGACCTCGATGTTGAGGCGCTCCTCGACGATGTCGATGATCTCGTCGACGACGAGGCCCATGGAGCGGCCGTCATCGGCGAACACCAGGATCGGCTGGGCGCCCTGGGAGGCGACGGTGACGCCCTCCATGGAGACGAGCGGCATCAGCTGCTCGCGGTACTGCACCATGTAGCGGCCGTTCGAGAACTCGATCTTGTCGGCCGGGAGCTCTTCCAGGCGGGTGACGAGCCCGAGCGGGACCGCCTTGGGCTGGGACGAGCCGGCGCGGAAGACGAGGAGCGAGGTGGTCTGCTCGCCCGAGCCGATATGATGCGCACCATTGTCGTCGGCCATGTCATGGGCCGAGGAGCCGGCGGCGCCGAGCGCCTTGGCGATGCCGTTGGGGTCGATGATCATGATGACGGCGCCATCGCCCAGGATGGTATTGCCCGAGAACATGTCGATGTGACGCAGTTTCGTCGACATCGGCTTGACCACGATTTCTTCGGTGTGGAACACGCCGTCGACGACGATGCCGAAGGTCTGGCTGCCGACTTGCGTGACCACGAT
>NZ_LBJX01000024.1:0-740 GCF_028128895.1 Bradyrhizobium sp. CCBAU 11434 | reverse complement strand
ACAAGCGATTGGCGCGCCGATTTGGCCGCCTGCTTGATCAGATGTCGGCGGCACCTGGCCAACCGGTCCCGGCCGCGTGCGGCGACTGGGCGACGACGAAGGCGGCCTATCGCTTCTTCGATAATCCGCGCGTTACCGAGCATGGGATGCTCGGCTGGCCATTTTGCCGCGACCGCCATGCGCTGCGCAGCGAGCGAAGGATCAATCCTCATTCTGCAGGATACCACCGAGTTCATCTACAGCCGTGCGCAGCCGGGTAAGATCGGCTTCACCAAGACCATCAACGCCGGACGTTACAAGGCGGGTCAGCCCAACGTGGTGACTTTGTGCGGAGTGCTGATGCATTCGAGCCTGGCCGTAACCCTCGCCGGCACGCCGCTCGGGCTGACGGCAGCGAAGCTCTGGGCACGCACGAAGTTCAAGGGGACCTGGACGCTCAAGCGGCATGTGAACCCCACGCGGGTACCGATCGAGACGAAGGAAAGCTATCGCTGGCTGGAGAACCTGCGCCAGTCGATGGCGCTCGTGGGCACGCCGGAACGCTGCGTGCATGTGGCCGACCGCGAGAGCGACATCTACGAGCTCTTTTGCCTGGCGCAGGATCTCGGCACGCGCTTTCTGGTGCGAGTGCAGACCAACCGATTGGCCGGCGCGCCCGCCGACGTAGAGCCACGGGATGGCGCTCATCGGGTCTCGCCCAGCTCTCGGCCACGCCTTGGGCGGGACGCCATTACGTCGCG
>NZ_LBJX01000023.1:0-683 GCF_028128895.1 Bradyrhizobium sp. CCBAU 11434 | reverse complement strand
TCGCTTCCTGCGTAGGATGGTTGCACCCGTGGCATCGAACCCCACTATTGAATGTGCTATTGCCTAGATCGATACCAATAGTGACAATGTTCGTATGCGACATGGTTTGCGCTCCTTCTCTTGCCGGGGCTCTACCTTGCCGCTGAGAGCGGGCGTGGTCCACACCATTAACTGGTAAGGCGCGGCTGGTTTGCCCTTGCCCATGCACTCCACCTCCGGGGCGTGGAAGGCTTGAAGCCGCGCTGGCGCTGCTGCTGCGAGCGGATCTGCGAGGCCCGGCTGAGCGGGAGGGCGAACGTGTTCTCAAGCACAGCCTGACCTTCGATCTTGCGGCGGATATCGCGGATGATCCGGCCCAGTCGGCTGCGCAGGATGCGCAACTGCCGCTGATGCCGCTTGAATTGCTTGGCATGGGCGTTGCGTCCCGCCATCATTGTCGCGATTTTGGCAATGCGAACTGCCGCAGCTTGCCCCCGTACCATTCGAGCTTCTCGATGGCCATGGTGAAATGTAAGCGGCAAAGAGACCCCGTCTGGCGGAGTGGGTGAGCGATCGGCTATCGGCTGCTGAGTTTGTGAGCCGATGTGAACTTCTATGTCTGCGTCTAGTTCTGGAACTAGAACCTTCCATATGATCGAAGCGGTCGCCGACCGTCTTGAGGGAGCGCCTCGGCAGCTTCGTCG
>NZ_LBJX01000022.1:0-632 GCF_028128895.1 Bradyrhizobium sp. CCBAU 11434 | reverse complement strand
GGGCCAACAACCCACTCGCAGCGCGCAAGACAGCGCACACCCTTCTAGCCGAGCGTAAGAAGGCAACACGCGCTTGCGTGATGAACGCGCAGGGGGACATCGTTTATATCGTCACCAAGTAAGCGCGACGGCCCCCAGCGCCGCGAGGGGCAGAGGAACGGGGACGCCGGCGCCGCGAGCGCGCCAACTCGAATACACTAGCGCACCAACCGCCCAACAGGACGAGCGCCGCCGTCGTTCCTACCGGCAGATGAATCCTTCGGATCGACTGTGCACTTTGGTACGTAAGAACCTCGCTACAGCGTCGCGACCCCTGCTCAGCGCAATCTTGCAATGACCGGAAGCACGCTTGTCGCGTCCGCCTCTGGCGGGCCGACTAGAGCCCAGATAGCGAGGGACAAGACAAGCGCGCTGAAAACGGTCCACGCTGCCAATCGTATCACGGCACCATCGCCATTACTGACAGATCGGCATCACTGAAGCTTGGACCGCCCGATGCAAAATAGATTGCGGCGAGTAGAACTCCTGCGAATGCGATGTAGCCGAGAATAATCGTAAGCGCTGAGCCGTCACCCTATTGATGGGGGCTTGACGCCTTGCGGAAGCGCCACGGCATGAGGTCGCCGATTCTG
>NZ_LBJX01000021.1:0-599 GCF_028128895.1 Bradyrhizobium sp. CCBAU 11434 | reverse complement strand
ACACTGGTCGGACGAGTTCAAGGCGCAAGTCGTGACAGAGGCGCTGGAGCCTGGCGCGAGCGTATCGGCGATCGCCCGCAGAATCGGCATTCACCCGTCCCAGTTATTCGCCTGGCGCCGTGATGCTCGGGCGGACCGACATTGCCTCGCGCGGCACTCGAGTTGCGAAGGCGTGTGGCGTCTGCGGCAGGCGCGGTGATCGAAATTGCCATTGGCGAGGTGATCGTGCGCGCCGGCGTGGACGTCGACGAGGCGCAGTTGCGGCGGGTGATCCGGGCGGTCCGTTCGGCATGGTCCCCTCCGGCGTGAAGGTGTTCCTGGCTAGCCATCCAGTCGACTTCCGCAAGGGTATCGATGGCCTTGTTGCGATGGTGCGCGATGCCGGCTCAGATCCGTTCGATGGGGCGCTTTATGTGTTCCGAGCCAAAAGAGCCGACAGAATTAAGATCGTGTGGTGGGATGGCTCTGGCGTATGCCTCTATTTAAAGCGTCTTGAGAAGGCGAGGTTCTGCTGGCCGCGGATCGGGCATCATCGGGTGCAGCTGAATGCTGCGCAGTTGATGGCCCTGGTCGATGGGATGGACTGGAAGCGGGTCCGG
>NZ_LBJX01000020.1:0-598 GCF_028128895.1 Bradyrhizobium sp. CCBAU 11434 | reverse complement strand
TGGCAATCGAGGTCGAGATCGACGAGATCTTGCCGATGGTCGCACCGATCTCCTTGATCGCGGCGACCGACTCGGCCGTCGCACCCTGCATGCCCGTGATGTGCGACGAAATTTCATCAGTCGCCTTGGCCGTCTGGCTCGCCAGGGACTTCACCTCGCTCGCGACGACCGCAAAGCCGCGGCCGGCTTCACCTGCACGCGCCGCCTCGATGGTCGCATTCAGCGCCAGAAGATTGGTCTGCTCGGCAATCGCAGTGATCAGCTTGACCACCTCGCCAATCTGCTGGGCCGCGTGCGAGAGTTTTCCGATCCGGCCATCGGTTTCCTTGGCCTGGACCACGGCCGCCTCGGCAATGCGGCTGGAATCGCGAACCTGGCGGCCGATCTCCTCAACCGAAGCCGACAGCTCCTCCGTGGCGGTTGCAACCGACTGCATGTTGCTCGAAGCCTGCTCGGACACGCCGGCGACCTGGCTCGACAGGGCCTGCGTGGTCTCGGCGGTGCGGGTCAGCGTGGACGCGGATGATTCAAGCTGCACGGCTGAGGCCGAGACGTTGGACACGATGGCTCCGACCGCAGCTTCGAAATCATCGGCAAA
>NZ_LBJX01000019.1:0-594 GCF_028128895.1 Bradyrhizobium sp. CCBAU 11434 | reverse complement strand
GTTGCGCTGTCAATCTTTTGTCGAGAACTCTGCCTCTTCTCCTGTGCATCGTGGGCTTCCGATGTGCCCTTGAGCTGTCAGAGTCTCTGATGCGTTTCCGCTTTGGGCGGGTGCATCGCAGCGCTTAGCTGCGGCGAACGCATCGTCGGGCTTCGTCTTGAGCTGCTGGAGCAGTCGTACTGTCGTGCTGCGCTGATTGCGATCGGGTTTTGCTGTACGCATGCAGAGCGGCTGGTTGCCTGGCTGCTCAGCACCGAGGCGTTCGGCAGGAATCGGGAATCTCTAAATACCAATAGAAAAATGCTCGGCAGGATGAAGGCCGCAGGCGAACATTAAGTTTCTGTAATGCGGCGATTCCAGGCATCGCCGTGACCTAAATACTACGACTTTCCCTACAGCAAATCTCGGGTGTCAAACCTGTCGGGTTCGCAGCATGCGAACGGCATTTCAGTGAGGGCACTACTCAACGAGATTGGACAAGTCACAAGCCGCCGACGATGGTCAGTGGCACGATGAGGGCAACGCCAGCAACTGCGACCCTCGGCTGTGCGAGTTTCGGCTAATTGGGATTCGTACATCAGCGCTGACGAACAG
>NZ_LBJX01000018.1:0-541 GCF_028128895.1 Bradyrhizobium sp. CCBAU 11434 | reverse complement strand
CATGCGGGGGTCGAGGTTGACGGGGTTCTCTTCCTTGCCGTCCTCGGGCAGGCGCAGCACCTCGCCGATCTGGTCGATCAGGAGGCCATAGGATTCACCGCGCAGGTCGACGCCGACAGCCATCGGGGTCTTGCCGTCCTCGTCCCTGGGCAGGCCGAGACGGGCGCGCATGTCGACCACGGTGACGATGCGGCCGCGCAGGTTCAGGACGCCCGAGATCTCGCGCGAGGACAAGGGAACGCGGGTGACGCGCTCGGGCATGAACACGTCCTGGACGCGGGAGATCGGCAAGCCGAACAGCTGGCCGCCGATCATCGCGGTGACGTATTCGACCATGGCGCCTTCGCCGACTTGCATCTTCTTGCTCATATCGTCTCTCCTCAGGTCCCGCTCAGGCTGCCGCGCGGCTCAGCTCGGAGGCGCCGGCGGCGCCCGCGGTCTGCTCCTTCAGCGCCGCGATCAGACCGGGACGGTCGAACTTGGCGACATAGTCGTGGAAGCCGGCCTGACGGCCGCGCTCGATCGCTGCCGGCGACACCAG
>NZ_LBJX01000017.1:0-491 GCF_028128895.1 Bradyrhizobium sp. CCBAU 11434 | reverse complement strand
TTCACCGCGATCAGTTGGCGGGTGTTCGCATCGGCGACCCACATCGGAAGCGGGTTCTCTTCGAAGAGAAGCCGGAAGGATGCTTCCCGCCGCTTCAGGTCGGTGATGTCGATCCGGATGCCGATGCTGCCGCCGTCCGCGGTGCGCCGTTCTTCGATCCGAACCCATCGATCGCCGGGCAAACGCTGCTCATGCGAGTGGCGAGGCAGCGCATGCCGGGCGAGGCGTTCGGTAAGCCACTCGGCCTCCCGGCCGATCGCCTCTGGATACTGCCCGGCCTCCAGACCCGTCCGGATGAGCGCCTCGAACGGCGTGCCGACGGTGAGGGCGCTGCCGCTGATGCAATAGAGCTCCGCGTAGCGCCGATTCCAGAGGATCAGCTGATCGTCCTTGTCGAAGATGGCAAGCGCCTCGGGAACGACGTCCAGCGCGTTGGTCAGATGGGCGTGGGCGGCTCGAGCGCTCGCTTCCGCCTGCTCGGCTGCAGCCTT
>NZ_LBJX01000016.1:0-483 GCF_028128895.1 Bradyrhizobium sp. CCBAU 11434 | reverse complement strand
ACTCGGGGCCCCACAGCCGGTGATCGCGACCGGCACAAAACCAGGTGGCATGCCTCTGTCCCTGCGCTCCGCGACGTGCGCCCGCGTGGCCTGACGACGCCAGAGAAACAACAGACTTGGACTGATGTCGTGTCGCCGCGCCACCGCCGACACGCTTGCACCCGGCGCAAAACTCTCCGCGACAATCGCCGCCTTCGCATCCGTCGACCAGCGCCGACGTCGGCCCGTCCCGGTGATGATCTCGACAGGCTGCAGCGTGTCGGCGCCGTGTTCGAGGATAGGCATATGCCTATCCTTATCGCTATCCTTACGACTATCGTTTGACATTGTGACCTCGCGACAAACCACCGTGAGAACTTCCTAGCCGACCAGATCAGCCCTCAGTACGCGGTCCCTGCATGACGGTAAGCGCTCAGCCGGAACCCTTGCTTCGGGATCTGGATATCTATGCGAAGAAGCCTCCGGCTTGGGACGGAGGTTTGA
>NZ_LBJX01000015.1:0-421 GCF_028128895.1 Bradyrhizobium sp. CCBAU 11434 | reverse complement strand
ACGATTAGTGCGAACTCCCAGCGTCTCAGTCATTCTGATCAAGTCGGCCAGCGAGCGTGCACGCATCTTTTTCATTACGTGTCCCCGGTAGATCTTGACCGTAATCTCGGCGAGCCCAAGCTCGGCGGCGACCTGCTTGTTCATCAGGCCGGCAGCGACCAGTTTCATCACCGCCTGCTCGCGCGGGCTTAAGGTCTCAAATAAAGACTGCAAGTTCGCGACCGTCTGCTGAGCCTCCCGTCTTTTGCGATCGCGTTCGGTCGCCGCAACCACGGCATCAAGCAGTTCCTGATCGCGAAACGGTTTGCTGAGAAAATCGACCGCTCCTTCCTTCATGGCCCTGACAGTCATTGGAATGTCGCCATGGCCGGTAATGAAAATGATCGGAATATGTATGTTCAACCTCGCGAGCTCGGTCTGG
>NZ_LBJX01000014.1:0-393 GCF_028128895.1 Bradyrhizobium sp. CCBAU 11434 | reverse complement strand
GCAAGGTCGGCACCGGCTGGTCCCGCACGGTCTCCAGTCAAATCAGGAAGCAGCTTGAGACCGTTGTCAGTCCGAAAACTAAGCTGACCAAACCCATCAAGAAGCCGAAAGCGACATGGGTAGAGCCGCAGTTTTATGCTGAGGTCGAGTACCGCGACATCACGTCGGAGGGACTGTTGCGCGCCAGTTCGTTCAAGGGGTTGTCGAGGAAATCAGGGCCTCGCTGAGTGCGTTACCGTCCCGGTTCGTCTGCAGAAGGTCCGCTCATCGCTCCAGAGCAGACCAGATTTGCTCAATCTGAGTTCTTCGCATTTTGTGAAGGGTTTCGGATGCCGGCCGCATGATTGACGGCGCTGCATATTGGGGCGGCCGGCGTCCGAAAGCCTCCAAGGG
>NZ_LBJX01000013.1:0-389 GCF_028128895.1 Bradyrhizobium sp. CCBAU 11434 | reverse complement strand
GCCGGCATCGATCTTGTCGGTCTTAACGTGAGCCTGGGCGATCGCCTTCACCTGCAGCGGATTGGCGATAATCACCCGTGCCACGAACGGCGCCAGAACCCGCGACACGCCATGCTGTTGGCAGTCGCTTCGACCACCACCTCATCACTGGCCAGCAGGGTCTTGCTAAATCCCTCCAGCGCAGTCCGCGTCATATCGATGCGGCCCGCATGTCGGAGCCTGCCGTCCTCCCAAGACACCACCTCGCCGAAAGTTCGGTGGACGTCGATGCCAATCACCCGTCGCATTCGCACCTCCTGCCCAGACATATGACGGGAGCTGCGGGCGACACGACAACTACGGATTCGCGCTCCCAGCGCAACCGGGCGAGTCGCAGAGGCGGCCAGCTA
>NZ_LBJX01000012.1:0-242 GCF_028128895.1 Bradyrhizobium sp. CCBAU 11434 | reverse complement strand
CGCTTGCGCAAGTGCCGTTTCGGTGCGGTGCTGCTCGGTGATGTCCTCATGAGTCGCGACCCAGCCGTTGCCGGGCATTGGGCGATGCCGGATGCGCACGATGCGGCCGTTTGTCAGTTCGACCGTGGTGTCCGAATCCCCGGTGATGACGGGAGAACTGTTGCGCCAGACCAGATAGTCTTCCTTGGACATCCTGGGGGCGCTGCCCACGGCATAGCGCAGATCGACGATGTCGTTCAGCT